>JBGSLV010000018.1:0-13097 GCA_041740515.1 Bdellovibrionales bacterium
TTAGACAAATGGTCTTTGAATATATTGAAACTTGGTATAACACTAAAAGAAGACACAGTTCGCTGGACTACAAAAGTCCAAGGCAGTTTAAACAATTAATTTCTTAGAGAAAACTGTCCACTTTTTTTGGGGAATTCCAAACAACCATACGCCTCGCAGTGGACAAATCCTTCGCCCGAAGCTTCACAGCTTTTTGTGAACACATTTGAATATTGGGCTAGATCATCTTTAAAAGACGAAAAAGAACCACCCGCACATATTTTACAACTAAAAAAAGATTTTATTGAAAAGCGAGATTTAGCACTTAAAAATAAATCACAAAACAGATCTGAAACTACAGAAGATCGCAATGAAGAGTTCGACATCAGCAAGAGCATACAAAAACCAATCTATATTCTGATAGATGGAGATTGCGCGTCTAGTTGCGAGAGCACTGTAGATTTTTTTGAATACAACACCCTCGTAAAAACTGTTGGTGAAAATACAGCCGGATATATTCATTTTGGAAACAATGGCTCTGTTTTCTTAAAAAACTCTGGGATTCAACTGCAAATGGCAATGTCATACAATTCTTATCTAGACGGAAGATTCATTGAAAAAACCGGGATTACTCCCAAAATTAAAGTGCCCAAAGGTAAGAATGCTATGGACTTTGCTTGGAGTGACTTTTTCTCGAACGTGAAACGAAAGTAATGTCGTCCGTTAGATTAGCAGCAAGCCGTGACCACAATACTATTTTCTTAATGGGTTTCGATGTTTGGTCAGAAAACTTGAGTGAAGAAGAATATTTGCTATCTTGTCGTGAATCAAAAAAATATCAATCTGGCACTTGGTATGTCCTTGAAAAAGAAGGTGAAATTGTAAGCTCACTTATCGTATACAGTTTAGAGTCTGATAATTATGGAATAGGTTCAATCGCCACAAGCCCGATCCACAGAAATCAGGGCTTTGCATCTGAACTTATACGAGATGTTATTCAACAGTTAGAAACCAAAAAAAATAGTACCTCAGTATTTTTATACTCAGATATTGATTCAAACTTTTATCGAAAATTTGATTTCATTGAGCTGCCAAAGGAATTTCAAAGATATACATCATCTAAGTGCATGATTAGACCAAGCTCAAATATTTCATTGGTTGAGTCTAAATCTATAAATGTTCCGAATTACTTTTAGATTGATTAATGCATCAATCAAATTTGATTTGAAAATATTCAGTTATAGCCTTAATGACTGCTCGCTCTAGTTTCGTTTGATAGGTATTTTTATAATAAAGAAGATATAGTGGCACCTTAAGATTTTTATTCGGAAATATAATTTTAAGGTCTTTATCTTTGTCTATAAGATGTGTTGGCAGCACTGCACGCCCTAAGCCGAGTTTAACTCCGTCGATCAGACCATATACATCATCAAAATATCGCTTTCTATTATTCTTATCTAGCTCTGGATTTATTTTAAAGTAGGAACTTGTGGTTACGTCTTTTGAGTCATGATCTAGGTAATGACCATTAAATTTATATTTCTTGGATTCCACAAGCACATTGTTTTCATAACCAAGGAAATCGGCTTGAATAGAGTTATTTTGCGGTGACTTATTACTAAGAACAAAATCAACTTTTGAGGATTTCATCAAGTCGATGAGTTCGTCTAATTCAACAGAGAAAATGGTAATAGATACTCGCGGATTCTCTCGCAATAGCTTCGCCAGAGAAGGCATTACGCACGATCTATTTATAGATGAAAAACCACCAATTCGTATTGTGCCCACAAGATCATTCGACTTGTCATCATAGATAGACTCCAGTACCTCCTCTTGAAGTTTGTAGACCTGCTCGCAATACCTTAAAAGTTTTTCGCCAGGCTCTGTAAGTTGTATGTTACCTTTTTCTCTTACGAACAAAGTAGACTCTAGATCTTTTTCTAGATTTAAAATCCGGTGTGAGAAAGCTGATTGTGTAATCGCTAAATTATCAGCCGCCTTGGTGAAGTTTTTGTCCTGAGACAACTGATAAAAGGCTTTTAAATAGAGTGATGATATTTCCATAACTATTAATTATTTCGATTGATATATTAAATCAATCAATTTTACAAAATTAGGCTATGGTCGTATCTTTTTCCTTGTGAAAACAAACAACCAAAGGGGAAAGTCATGAAAACAGTAATAAAATTAATTGGAATATTAACAATAATTGGAGCTACTTTTGGGGTAGCTAATGCAAAATCAAGTGGTTCGAAGCCTAATATAGATCCGGCACACCTAAACTGCACCATTGTTTTTCCAGATGGCCAGATCATCAAAGGCAATGGCAAAAATGACTCCTGTCTTTTTTATGAAGAGACCGAAGGTGTAGAAATTTTTTATCACAATACCAGCAATCTTTGGCCATTCAATCTCAATACCAACGAATTCATGTGTGAACTTGAAAATGGAGAATTCATGCAGATCATAAAGAATGTGTATAGAATTGATGAATATATTGTTAAAGTATTTGGACATATCTATACAGCATATGGAGTCAGCTCTAGCCAAGGAATTGCCGATCATCTCATTGTGAAAAATACCACTGTCGCTCAGTTCGAACCTACGACTATTGTTTTTAATAGTAAATTAGGTGAACCCACAGATATCGCGGTTCATTTACAAGGCGGCAGAGCACCTTTGTACTACAATATTAGCTGTAAACAGATTCATTAAACAAATTTAAAACAGTAAAGATAGTTGGAAACTAAGATGAATACACTTGCCGACAGATTAAAAAAGTATAGAGAGGCAAAAAAAATGTCCGTCTCTGAAGTGGCAAAAAGAGTTGGCGTTAGTCAAAGCACTTATAGAGAATGGGAATATGGCAGAAAGATAAAAGGCGAGCCCTACTTGAGGCTCGCTGAGACTTTAGGTGTAAGTCTAAATACTCTACTAACCGGAGAAGAAAGCAAACTTGAAAACGAATTTTTAAAGCTTGAAGAAATTGTAAAGAGATTAAAATCTCTCTTGTGAATCGTCATTTTCTGCCTGTGTATCGTTTAGAGGTTGATTTAAAAAAATAGAAGAATAAGAATTTGCAAAATTTAAGGAGAAATTAAAATGAAAAAAATTACCATGAGTCTATTATTTATAGGTTTAATTCCATTCAGCGCATTTGCTGAAAACACATTCTTTTTATGTGAAGAAGATTCCAGACCATTCGATGGCGATTATCAAAAGATATCCATTGTTACCAATGAATCTGGCAAACAAGATATATTTCAATCCTTTATAAGGGGTGGATTGTTTCCAGATGGTCACGAAAGTTCTCCTGTTGAGAACAAATTGATTGCAGAAAACTTACTCTGTCAGATGTATATTGGCGGGATAGAGTGCTATGATCAAATAAACCCAAGTCGGGTTCCCATCTTAAAGCTACAAACCGTATGGGTTAGCAAGGAAGAATACATTAAAGTTATTTATAACTTTAATGAAATCGGTTTTTTTAACAAAGCTTCCTGTAATTGAATTTCTTTATAGCTACGATCGTATTAAATACGAGTAGCTATATCGATCCCAAGTCATGCCGTTTTTTTTATGGGCTTCGGGTAAAATGCCAGTTCTTTTAAAACCTAACTTTTCTAAGAACTTCCAGCTCGGCTCATTATCTACGACGGCCTCGGCTTTTATTAAAGTTGCTTTCTCTGAACGCTTAATAATTTCTATTAATGACTTAACTGCCGATGTCGCGATCTTTCTGCCCCACATACTGCGTTTGATAAAATACCAGATTTCAAATTCACCAAACTCAGCATCGGCATCTCCACCGGTTAGACCCAAAAATTCACCTTCCGTAGATCGAATTATAAACGGGCCAATATGTTGAGGATTTTGACCATAATGGATTTTCATTTTACTAAGACGCTGATTGCATTCATCCAAAGTCGCAAGGTATGGAAAGTTTGTGTAGAGAGTTGCAAGTTCATCAGACCAGAGGTCATATACTTCGCTTGCCTCATCAAATTTGAATTTTTCAAGCACCACTTCCATAAAAAAATAGTAACCCAGCAAAGAGAAAGGTCATGCTAAAAAACCTCTGATTCAGAGCTTCATAATTGATCTCATGTCTTATTTTGAGAAATCTACTAGACGATAAGTTTACATTTTTCCTTAAAACTATACCTTAGGTATATTAAAATGGATTAAGTTAAACTAATTTATTGCTATAGTTTAGATAATTCTATATAAATATACCATGGGTATAGAAATACAGAATAAATTAAACCACCTACTATCAAGCTGGCCTGATGGGCATATTAAAACCTCCAAATGGCTCAAGGAGCACGGGTACGGAGCTGAGTATCTTCAGAAGTACAAAAAGGGCCAATGGATAGAACCATTGGGTGCCGGGGGCTATAAGAAGTTCGGCGACAAACTAGATTGGACCAGTGCTCTAGCTTGCTTACAACACGATTTAAAACTCCCTATACATGTAGGTGGTAAATCAGCGCTGGAACTTCTGGGAAAAGCTCAATACATACCCTTGAACCAAAAGAGCATCCTCACAATCGGCGATGAAAAACAAAACCTACCACCTTGGCTAAAAACTTACGCCTGGGACGTAAAGATCGAATATAGGATAAGAAAGCTCTTTCTAAAAAATAGTCTAAACGACAAAAGCCTTGGGTTAACTGAAAGAGACTTTGGGCAAAACAAAATAACAATAGCCTCAGCTGAGAGAGCTTACTTGGAATATCTTGATGACGTTCCTAAAAAAAGCTCATATCGGGAGGCCGTGGATCTGTTAGAAAACCTACCAACATTAAGATCAACCCTTGTGCAAACTCTTTTAGAAAATTGCAATTCGATAAAAGTAAAAAGACTATTCCTACACATAAGCGAAAAAGTTAACCATCCGTGGTTTAAAAAACTTAATTTAAAAAATATAAATCTAGGAACTGGAAAAAGAGTGATTTTTAAAGATGGAGTGCTCGACACAAAATATAATATCACAATACCAAAGGACGATTCTTATGTTGAAGCAGAAGTTTAATGAACAAGTAAGACTCCTACTTCTTGTCTTACCAGAAGTAGCAAAAGAATCTTGTTTTGCGTTGAAGGGTGGAACAGCTATCAATTTATTCGTTCGGGACTTTCCCCGCTTAAGTGTCGATATTGACCTTACCTACATTGGAGATGAGCCGCGGGACGAAGCCCTTCGCCTTACAGAAGAAGCACTCTACAGAATTCAAACAAGTATTGAAAAAAGATTCTCTGATATCAAAATTCATCCAAGCTCAAGAGACGGACTAAATAGAGATATCAAACTTTTTGTAACTCAAAATCAGATTCAAATAAAAATCGAGGCAAATCCTGTGATTCGAGGAACTCTCTTTCCCGTAGAAATCAGATCCCTATCGCCGAAAGCAGTTGAAGAGTTTGAAACAGAGTTTGAAATTCAAATAGCTGCAATTTCTGATCTTTACGGTGGAAAGATTGCAGCAGCACTTGATCGACAACACCCGCGAGATTTATTTGATATAAAATTATTATCCGAAAATGAAGGGATTACTGAAGACACCAAGAACGGTTTTATAATGTATTTATTAAGCCATAAAAGACCTCCTCATGAAATCCTTTATCCTACCAAAAAAGATATGCGAGAACTGCTTAAAAATGAGTTTGAAGGCATGTCGTCTATAGATTTTAGTTATGATGATTTTGAAAAAACCAGAGAATGGCTAATAAACAAAGTTGATAGCTTAATTACAGATACTGATCGAAATTTTTTAATATCATTTTTTGATGGCAACCCAAATTGGCAATTGTTTAAATATCCAGATGCCCAGCACCTCCCTGCTGTTAAATGGAAACTCCAGAACATAAATAAAATGGATCAAGATAAGAAAAATCAGAAGTTAAAAGAACTTCAAAATGCACTCGAGAACCGGTAATTATGTCAAAGATGGCCGACCCCATGATTCCACTTCTAAGCTTTCAACAAAAACTGGATAGCGGAGCATCAGTTGATTCCAGTCTCATAATTGAAGACTACCTAACAATGTACGATGAGCCAGGTGAAGGAAGAAGAAGATATAGTTATGCTAAGATCATTGGTAAAGAAATTCAAACGCTTGCCATTTTTGGCCTTGAGAACTCTGTTGATGGAATAGTTTGCTACAATGTAGGTTATGCTGTGAAGGAAAATCACCGAGGACGCGGATTAGCGGTAGAGGCCATCAACAAAGGTATCGAAGATTTAAAAAAGAAATTTAGCTTACAAGGCATTAAAAACTTCTATCTTGAAGCAGTCGTTGGCGTTAACAATAAACACTCAATTCAAGTAGCGGAAAAAATATTTCTCAAACCTGGAGTTTTAATTTTAGAAAGCGAGTCAAATACCCCATCTCTGCTCTTTAGAAAGCTAATTAGCGTAAGCTAAAATTCGATATATTCTGTATCCAAATGTCTAGCCGATAATCAATCAAAATAGAAAATAATTATTAGAAACAAGGAGTTCAGATGCCACTATTTAAAATAGGTGCGCTCTGCTTTATTGGCTTGGCATTTGCCACGGCAAAGGCAGACGTGCGCCATGTGGAAGCTAAAAAAGATCAAATCATAGCCGTTAAAACAGCCGTAGGGATTGCAACCATCATACAAGTACCGGATAGGCCCACAAGCGTCGTGATCGGCGACCAGTCCGCATTTAAAGTTGAATACCTAGATCGAGCCATTACCATTAAGCCGCTAATACCTAACGCAAGAACCAATCTTTACATCTACACAGACTGGCAACGGTACAACATCAAGCTTGTTCCCACAGACAAGAACCAAGCTGATTTTGTTGTCTACCTCCAACCCAAAACCATTAAGCAGGAATCTTTTAGCATCAGATGGAAGGATTTTAAAAATCACCTGAAGAGCAATGACTTACGAGTTGATGTTTTAAAATTGGGATCAACCAAAAATGGACTCTATCTAATTGAGTTCGATATCCAGTCTTTAAAAAAAGAATCGTTTAAGCCTGAGTGGATTTGGTTAACTCAAAATGGACGAACAATACCCATTCATAAACTTGCACTTAACGAGCTTAAATTAAAACCCGATAAAAAGGTTTCTGGACTGATCATCACTAAAAAAGATGATCTGTCCACACACTCCCCCATCCGATTTGAAATCCGAAGAGATAAAACTTCTTACCTCACAATCATGGAGCCAAGACGATGGTAGATAGAATTAAGAAAATATTTTTAAAAGAGCCTCTGCCTTTTACAAATAAAAGAGACCTTAATTGGCAGGTTATTAAGAAAGCAACTGCTGTAAGTCTGTTAAGTTTAGTTGTTGTGCTTTTGATAATGCCTGCTCCTGATGAAAGCAACGCTACTTTTGCAGAGGAGCGACACCAAACTTATGTAGAAAAGGAAAACGAAGTTGAAAAAATAAATAACGAAACATTAGAAGTATTATCCGGAGGATCTAAATACAGAAAAGCTCCCAGCAACTTAAATCACCTCTATGGATCATCATCCTCAACAAGCAGCTCAGATAAAAATACTGGTTCGATGATTATCGCCAGAAATGATCTTCAGTCAGGAAACACACTTCCGATGAGTTCTACCATTCCGCTTATACTTCCAGCTTCAATAAAGGTGGAAGGACAGCAGATACCCGTTATGGCGCTCGTAACTCAAGACGTTTACTACAAAGAGAATTTAGCCATACCCAAGGGCTCATCACTCTTTGGTCATGCAAGTACGTCAACTGGGAATCGAGTCAGTATTGAATGGATTCAGGTGCAGTTTGCAGATGGTAGCGAAAAGAAGATTCAGGCAACTTCTATGGGAGCTGATGGACGGATTGGAGTGGCAGGAGAACTTAATGGCAATGCTGCTACTAACACTCTTGGTCTGGGTCTTACCAAACTTATTGGGGCCTACGCTGAAGGGTCACAGGAAACGGGGCCCTTTGGCGCAAACCGTGGTGGTCATGAGAATGGACTTAGAAATGCCGTTGCTGAAACAGCTCGCGATAGAAGCGAGGACTGGGCTCGTCAACTTCAAGAGCAAGTGAGATGGGTCACCATCAGAGAAGGCACCGCTCTTAATGCACTCGTCACACAACCTTTTGTCTTCAGAGACCCAGGAGCTAGCTATGGGCAATGACCACGACAACACTTTAAGTATGCTCTTTATGACTGTCTTTGGTTTTGGGCTTATTTGGCTTCATGGAAAATCTTCGTTCATCATTGAATTTCTAAACCAAAAAGAAACCCAGGCACTAATCTTCATTCTCATATTTTCAACGATCTATCTTGGAAGCTTTTACTTTTTCAGGTGGATGGACATACGAAAAGACAGATTAAAACTCGAAGGACAAGTGCATGAGAAAAAACCTAGTTCCTCTTTTTGTGGTTTTGATAAGGAAACTAAAAAGCCCGTCTATGTGACCGAAGCCCAAAGAACAATGCACACACAAGTGCTGGGCACTACCAACGCAGGTAAAACCGAGTCAGTGATTTTGCCTTGGGCGATTCAGGACATAGAAAAAGGAAACGGACTAATCATCATTGATGGCAAATCTGACCGTGGGCTTTTAAATAAATTATGGAGCTACACCTGTAAACATGGACGAGAAAAAGACTTTTGCTTATTTTCTTTAGGAAATATTGGGGAATCCTCCCAATACAATCCACTGATTGGCAATACTGCGGAAGAGGTCATTGAACGTGTCTTTAGTGCCTTTGAGTTTGATAATAGCTACTACAAAAACGTTCAGTTCGAAGTGTTCTCAAATCTTATAAGACTTTTCTTTGAAGCTAAGGAGGGACTTACTTTTAAAAGACTGCATTTAGCACTTACCGATAAAAACTATTTAAGAGCACTTAGTCAAAAGATTGAAAGCACAGAGCTTAACCAATGGTCTCTGGACTTTCTATCTTTGACGCCCTCAGAGCGAGAGCAAAGAATCAGCGGACTTAAAGCCTCCATCAGTCACTTCGCAAACGGAAATACTTCGGCTTTGTTTAATTCAACCGACCCCTTTATTGATATTGATCGAGCTTTAAAAGAAAATAAGATTATTTATTTTCAACTGCCCGTCTTGCTAAGTCCTTTTCTTGGTACAGCTACAGGTAAAATGATTCTTCAGAATATTCAAAGCGCCGTAGCCAATCGCCACCGAGGACTAGATAGAAAGCCTAAGTTCTTTTCAATCTTCTTAGATGATTTTACCGAATATCTTTATCCGGGTTTTGTCTCGATCTTAAATAAATCAAGAAGTGCAAACATTGGGATCGTGTTTGCTCACCAAGCTTTAGGGGATATCAAAGCCATTGGAGATTCAATTGCCAATTCCATTCTAACTAACTCGAACTTAAAAATATTTATGAGGGGCAATGACCCGGAATCTGCTGAATATTTTTCGAGAGTCATAGGTACTAGAAAAACAACTAAGTTGACCGAAAGGAGAACCCAAGCATTTTTTCAGGACAAAAACACTGGAGAAAAATCGGCCCGAGAAGTTGATGAATTTATAATTCATCCCAACAAGTTTAAAAATGAACTGGGCACAGGGGAAGCAATTATGATTATCCCCTTAAGTACAGGCGCCAAAGCTGTCGAAATAAAATTTGAAATGTTTCCCGACATAACCACCAAAAAAGAAATTTTGGGTGTAAAAAATTATCCTTCTGAAATTCGAACTATAAAAACCGAGGAAAAGAAAACGAATGTAAAACCATTATTAGAAAATATGGAGCAACTATGTATTTAAGTACGACGTATTTAAAAAATTATTTAATCTCGATCACAATCCCCTTCTGTTTAATCTCTTCCGGTTGCTCAAGCCTTGGAAAGTCGATTGGACTTGGTGGAGGAATTGGAGCTGGAACGGGCGCAGTCCTCGGCGGCATTGCTGACCCTGGGGCTGGCGGCAAGTATAGAACCCGAAACGTAGTTATTGGAGCCACGCTCGGTGGCCTTACTGGCATGGCCCTTGGGTCTACGATCCATGGGATGAAAGAAGACGAGAGAAAAAAAGGATATCTTGAGGGAAAGAGCGCAAAGTCCAACTTAGCCCAAGGACTTCCACCTAACTTAAGCGATCCAAGAGTTGAAACAAGGTGGATCGAAGGCCGAGCAGTGGGGAATAAATATGTAGAAGGTCATTTCGAATACGTCATCGCAGAACCCACAAGATGGGACGTGGATTGATGAGGCCATTTATAATGCCAACTCAGGAAATTATACTTGCATCAAAGTGTGGATTCTTAACGAAAAGTATTTGGCATAAATACTTTAACAAAAAGTGTCGAAGTTGGGCTTACGAAACATGGCTGGGATATTTAAACCGTGGAATCTTTAAACCCTACGGCAAACATAAAGACGGCTCCATTGTCGTCTTAAACCGTAAATCTGACTTGGTTCAAAAGCTTGTGGGATTTGATTTCACTCCACCACCCTATGCGTACCAACTTAATCATGACGAGATGGTTGTTGATTTCGTTCTTAAGCTTTACCGAGATAAGAAGATCACGAGCTACTTTTTTGAACCTGAGCTTAAAAGAAATCCTGACATTTTTGGTTTAAAGAATACCGACAAAATGCCCGACGCAATCGTCAAAAATGAATCTTTTAAATACGCCATAGAACTTGAGCTGAGTAAGAAGAATCCCAAGCGCTACCGCCAAGCTCTTGAATCCTACGCTTCGATGACACTCATTGATGAAGTTTATTATCTAACGAACACCCAGAACATCAAAAACCAGATTATGAAAACAGCTCGACAGATTCAGTATCCATCGAAGCTTAGGCCCCTCCGATTTACAATGATTGAAGCAAGCTAGTTATCCGAACGAAAGCCGAACATCGGTTCGGATAACTAAAATTGAGATCTCTAAAAAATGAGAACAATTGAATAATCTAATCAACACCTTACCCCCGCCGCCTCTTTTGAATCCTTTCTGATCGGTTGGAGACCACTCCCCCTCCACGATGTTACGGGAAAGTGGTCTCCAACCTGAAAGAATACAAAAATCGGCGGCGGGGGTAAGGAAAATATTAAAGGAAATAAAATGGAAAACAAAGAATTAGAACAAAAAAAAGAAATACAAAAAAACAAAAGAAAACGAGAAGAGCATTATCGAGTGATCTTAACAAAAAGTGCAAATATGGCATTAGAGTCGTTTACAAATAAGATAAGCGATGAAGTCTCGTTTTCTAACATTACAAAATCTGACGTTGCAAATTGGCTACTTGAACGCATTGAAAAGAAGATCTCGACTTCAGAAGCTAATGAAATTCTTGATTCTAATTTTGATGAAACCAAGGCTCTAAATAATCTTCTTAAAAATCATAAGAACGGAGTTCAGGATCTCCCACAAGAAATTGCACTCGCACTAAAGTCACATTTAAAAATGAGTAGAAAATCAAAAAAAGTTAGCTAACTAAATTTTAAATACGAAGCCTAATGATTTTAGAATCTTAGGCACCCCTAAAAATCAATCTTGCCCTTGAATGGGCCCCTCACTAGGAGTATAACATGAGTACTTATAAGCTTCCGGAATCGGAAGAATTATGGCTCTTTGACAAAAGAATATCGGAGCATGAGTGGCTTTCTACTGAAGAAGCAGCTCGTTTTTTGTCGATCTCTACTAACGCCCTTAGGATTATGGTTTATCGAGAACAGATCAAGGCCTATAAGTTTGGTAGACGTCTAAGATTTAGAATGCATGACTGCAAAGCTCTCTTTATAAAAAAAGGAGCTTAAAATGGCAATTAGACCTTATACACTAAATGAAAAACGACTATGGGAAGTACAAGTCAGCGGAACAGATGCGCTAGGAAATCGTCTGCAAAGACGACGACGCGGTTTTGAAACTCGTCGAGCGGCTGAGAAGTTTGAGTTCGAACTAAAACGCGAACTCAGAATGATCAAAGATACGGCCATACCACCTCGATGGGGTGAATGGCTTCCTGTCTGTCTAGAACGGATGAAGCTTGTACACAGACCGTCTACGGTTGAAAACTACTCAAGAACATTAGGCAAGTGGGTCACACCATCTTGGAAAGATAAAGATTTAACAGACATTTCAAAAGCTGATGTTTACTCATTAGTTTATGAATCTTTAAATCCTGAACTTTCCCCGTGGTCTAAAAAAACAATTCTAAAGTTCATAAAAAGAATTTTACAAATGGCTGTCGAAGAAGGAATTCTTGCAAGAAATCCTTCTGTAGGAGTCAAAGTCACTGTTCCTGAAACTGATCAAAAAGTTTTAACGAATAGTGAAGTTGAAATTTTCCTAAAAGAAGCCAAAGCTTACAATCACAGATTTTATCCTATATGGGTTATGGCCCTATTAACTGGAATGAGATCAGGTGAAATGTACGCCTTAAAATGGTCTGACGTGGATTTTGACGTTGGGATCATTACTGTAAAAAGACAATGGACGAGTAAGAATGGTTTTGGACCTACTAAAACCCAACGCAGTAGGGTTGTTCCTATTGCAGAGGATTTGTCTAAGTTTTTAAAGGAACTGAAACTTAAAAATGACGGAAGTGAATATGTGCTTCCGCAATTGCCTGAATGGACCCAAGGGGCTCAAGCTGAGGTCACCAGAGAGTTTTGTGAGGCCATCCAAATCACGTCGATTAAGTTCCATGATTTGAGGGCTACGTTTATCACAAACTTGCTGACCCGAGGCGAAACGCTAGCACGAGTGATGTCTATAGTTGGCCACAGCCAGATTAAAACCACGAATGTTTACCTCAGAAAAGCTGGGATTGATGTTCAAGGGGCTACTGACAAACTTGGATATGGCGTCCCACAGGGCATTTCAGGACAAGTTATTCCTTTAAAAACCAAGGGTTAGACACCAAACCACTTAAAATGTAGTTGAAGCTGCAAATGGCTTCTGCTACTTTAAATTAATAAGTGATTCCAAGTGCTTAAAGGTTGGGCGACACACCCGACCATTTTTCCTTCTAAAAAAATATGGTTCTACGGTTCTACTCACTCGATGGTGGAACATTAAAAAAATCCCAAACAGTTCAAAGACTTAAGAGTCGAAGCCTGTAGTTAAAAAAGCTTCTAAATCCAAAAGCCCTTTTCTGCAAGAGCTTTGCGAGGTTGTTATA
>JBGSLV010000019.1:0-103510 GCA_041740515.1 Bdellovibrionales bacterium
CTTGTAAAAAAGTGGAGCTCGATCCTAGAGATTATCTTTTGGAAACTGTCAGATCCGCAGCTAAAAAATCAGAACTCTTCACGCCTTTTGAAATGGCGACAAATTTACGCTCCCACCAACCCGCTTAAAGTTTGGGTTACGGCTTTGAAAATAAAATGTCAGCACTACAGTCAAAATTTACCGGAGTGATCTTACCAACTATGAGTGTCTTCGGTTTGGTCTATGCCGGTATATTAGCAGCGACAGGAAATGAAGGAGCCAAAGGTAAAATTACATTTTGCTTGATTGGAAGTGTAGTTGGCTTTCTAGCACCTTACATTATTGGATGGATTCAAGGGGTATTAGCCTAATGAATGAGGACCAACTTAATTCCTCCGTAGTGCATAGAAATCTAGACTCAAAAGTGAAGTTTTTTGGAATGGAACTTTTTGATGTATTGGTAGTTGCTGGAACTGCATCAATTATAAATTTACTTTTTGGACAAACAAGTATTGGAGGCCCGATGGTTTTCGGGCTTCCAAGCCTTTTAGCTTTAGTGATTTATTTTGGTAAGAAGGGAAAGCCAGAAAGGTTTCTACAAGATTATATAAAATTTCAAAGTCTTCCTGGAATAATGTTTTCGGGGTCTTTTCCTCTAAACGAAAATAAAAGACTTAAAGAGGTCTATAGTGATTAGCCCTAGCAATCTTGGAGATTACTTAGATCTTTGGAATTTTTATGATGACATTTTAGTTTTTGGCGATGGTTCTTTAGGATATGGCTTTAAAATTAAAGGCAAAGATATTTCTTGCGAAACCATTTCAGATATTAATATCTTTAACTCTAAGCTTGAAGGACTAATAAGCTCTTTGAACGAAGGTATTAGCCTTCAAGTCTTTTATCATCTGTCGCCTGAAGTTGATAACATAATTAATTCCCACGTGGAATTGTCCAAATCAAACCCATCCATGCCATACGAGCAGATCTTAAATTCAAGAACAGACTTTTTGAAAAAGAATAGGATTAATGGTCATTACTTTAAACCGGATATTTATTTATTCATAAAATCAAACTCTATTCATTACAAATCAAAAAATATTTTTTCGAAAGAAAAAGAATTTGTAACTGCTACGGAAGATCAATTTAAAAACCACTACAAGAATTTCGAGAAACAGATCAATCAAATCACTTCAAGCTTAAAATCTCTTGGAATATATGAATCTGATCTTGATCGACAAGATTGGTTAAACTTACTTTACAAATACTTTAACCTCTCAAGGTCCGAAAAACTTTCAGCTCCCAAGTTTCAACAGCCAAAAATTTTTCAATCAAATTCTTTAGTTTCACAATTGATTTTGACAGATATCAAGCTTTATAAAAATTTCTTAGAAATAGGGAGTTATAAATTTAAAGTTATAAGTCTAAAAAGTCTTCCAGAACTCACTGAATCTGGAATGATTGATAACCTAATTAAACTTCCATTTCATTGTTTTATTTCTCAAACAATCAAGATGTGCGACCAATCGGCTGAGTATAAAAAACTAAATATAAAAAGAAAGCTTAATCACTCGATGGCTTCCGGCAGCACAAATGTAAGCGATTTAGAAAGTGAATCAGCTCTGGGTCAAATTGAAGGCCTTTTATCTGAACTTTTAGACTCAACTGAAAAAGTCGTCGAATCTGATTTAAGTTTTATCATTTGGGGCGAAACGGAAAGAGAACTTGAAGATAAGGAAGATGAAATCTTACGAACCATCAAAAGATTAAGTGGAGCAGAAGGCATTGTTGAAACCTATGCTAACTTTGACGCTTTCTTAAAACTTGCTCCTGGACTTTGTAAGATGAACAGAGCAAAAAAAATGAAGTCTAGTAATGCCTCTCACCTATTACCCGTCTACTCCTATTGGCAAGGTAACTCTAGACCCGTTTGCTTAATTCCTAATAGAGATAACGTGTTAGTTGGCATTGATCCTTTTCATCCAAAGCTTCCGAATTGGAACGGGTTTATTATTGGCTCATCTGGTTCTGGAAAATCATTCGCACTAAATTCCTTAATACTTCAGTTCATAGGAGATCAAAGCCATGATTAGGGATTCAATTTTAAGAACATCAAATTCAAAGGTTGTTTGGATAGACAACGGGGCAAGCTCCAAGGGTCTAGTTGATTCATTAGGCGGGCAATTTATTGATCTAAATTTAGAAAGTGGGCTGATTTTAAATCCATTCACGTTAGAGGCGGGTGAAACAAAACCAGCACCAAGAAAAGTAAAGCTTTTACTAGGTATCATTGAAATCATTTGCAAAGAAGAGGATTCCCTTGGACTTCCGAAGCGTGAAAAAGCACTTTTAGAAGCAGCCATTTTTAAAACCTATTTTGAATCTAAGGGCGTTTCACCAACACTAAGTGATTTTAGAGACGTACTATTAAATCATGAATTCAAAGAGATGAAAAAATACTCTGACATTTTATTTTCTTGGACAGGTTCAACAGCTTACGGAAATCTCTTAGATGGACAAACCAATATTGAATTAGAAAAAAACCTCGTCACTATTGAAGTTAAGGGTCTAGATGTTTATCCAGATCTTCAGCGAGTACTTCTACTTATATTAACAGAATACATTATGAATGAAGCTTCACGTGATCCGGGTCAAAAGTACCTACTTGTCATTGATGAGATCTGGAAGATCTTACAGAATAAAACAGCAGCCCAATTTGTTATTGAGTGTTACCGAACAATGCGAAAATTTTATGGTGGCATTTGGGGAATTTCACAAAGCATTAAAGACTTTATGTTTGATCCTGAAATTTCAGCCGCTATTATGCAAAACACGCCCTCTAAAATTATTCTAAAACAACGAGGGGTAAATTGGATTGAGTTTCAAAATATTTTGACACTGAATGATGCTGAAATTGAAGCCGTTAAAAGCTTACGATCAGAAAAAGGGAAATTTTCAGAACACCTTTATATCCAAGACGAAGACAAAGCCATTTTAAAAATTGAGCCAGATCCACTGTCTTATTGGGTCTGCACTACAGATCCTCAAGATAAAGAAATTATCAGAAAAACAAAAGAAAAATTTCCTGATCTTTCTTACATCGACGTTCTTCAAAAAATAGTTGAAGAGCAAAACTTATAATATGGAGGTTTACAATTAAACGACTAAAATTATTCTTAATACTCATTTTGATAAGTTCAATGTCACTCTACACGATTAATCCACCAAGGAGGGCTCAGGCCTTTTTTGGTATGGATGCGGCAGCTATGATTCCGTTTTTAGTTAAAATCTTAGCTCAAGCTATTAATCAATATAACCAGCTTAAAGTTATTTATTCAAATGCTAAACAGCATAAAGAAATGATTGAGTCTATTAATGAAGGCTTAAAAGAAGCCGTAGGACTACTTGAAACTTTTTCCATCGAAGACGAAGGTGTTCTTAGTGATTTACAAACATTTAAAAAAGCACTTCTTAAAATTGAAGATCTCTATGGAGAAATACCGGAAGGTAAAGAAGGTGTTTTACTAAAGCTTCATGATGAGACCGTTGCTGAAAGTATTAAAATTGCAAATGCATTAAATAAATATACAGAAATTCAAGAAGAAAACTCAATTAGGATTTCAAATTCAGCAAATCAATCAAGCCCTAAAGGGGCCGCGCGGGCAAATGTTAAAACAAACGCCGCCATTCTACATACCCTAAGTCAGCTCCTTAAAGTTAACGGCCAAATGCTAAAACTTCAAAGTGAAAACTTAGCTTTAGATACAAAAAGGTTAAAAGAATCTACGTATCACTACAACAAAGTTAATAAAGACCTGACCAATAGTTTTAAGACTTTTCCAGGTAACTTTGAAACACCGAGGTTTAAATAATGTATGACTGGCTGCCCGAAGTCTGTAATGACTTAAGACAAAACCTTGTGAGCATATATTGGTTAGCAATTGCTCCACTAGTTACATTTTTAATTATTCTTCAGTTTTTTAATGTATTTGATAAACCGCCAAACGCTGCAAAAGTTATTAACAGGGCACTCATATCAATCATCATGTTGGTCAGCTTTGAAGAAGTCCTTCACCTTATCACATACGTTGGTGACGGGATTGTTCATTCTATAAGTCCTAGATCGCATATTAATGATATTTTAGATGAAGCTTGGACTTTTGTTACAGGCATGGAAATAAGTTGGCTAAAATACAAAGAGACTATTATTTGGATATTTGGTTTGATCTCTTTTATTTTTGCTTACTTTGGGGCGTTCATTGCAGATGCTTTAGTACATTTCGTTTGGGCTATTTTATATGTTTTATCTCCTCTGATGATCTTGGCCTACATTCCAGAGAGAACGGCAAAAATATGCACAGGTCTCTATCAAAGTCTCTGCACAGTCATTGCGTGGAAGATTATGTGGGCGGTTTTAAGTGTAATTTTACTTAAATTTATGACCCATGCTCCAATACAAGATGGCGACAATTACAACGCAGTTCTTTTAATAGTCGTAAATCTCTTTATTGGTGGAAGTCTTTTACTAATTCCATTCACTACAAAAGCTTTTATTGGAAGTGATTTTTCAGGTTATGCCGCTGGGCTTGCAGTTGCACCTGCAATGGCTGGAAAAAACACGATCAAGGGTGGACTTAAAAAAGCCGGTGGATTTGTAACAAACAAAGCCGCAAGTGGTGCTCGTATAGGATTAAATTCAAGCCGAAGAACTGTTCAAAATTTTAGTCAAAGAGTTAGTAGATTAAAAGACAGCGATAGCGAAAGATCTTCTTAATCATCGAATATAAAATAAAAGGATATAAATGATATTTTTAAATTCAAAAAAGGCCTCTAATCAATGGATTAAGCTTAATCAAATCATATTAAATTTCAAATGGGTCACCTTAGCTCTTCTACTTACTAATTTAAGTCTAGTTGGACTTTCCGTTTACGCCTTTAATAAAAAGGCCATAGTAATAGGCTTAAGTGAATCCGAAAACCTGTACTTTGTTGGTAGCAGAAAAAATCAACCTATAACCGAAGCAGATGTACTACATGTATCAAAACGATTTATTGAAAGTCGGTACGCTTGGAAAAGCTATGCGGTAGACTCTATTGTTCGAGATGTCACACCCATTGTTACTTATGGTTTTTTAAAAAAACTTATTATTCAGCTTGAACAATCAAAAGACTTTATTGATAAAAACAAAGTCTCTCAAGATGTTATCATTCAAAGTATAAAAACTGAAGACGGCAGTGTTACAGCCTACTTAGATCAAGTAGTAGCCGTTGGTGAAAAAGTAAAGGCCGTGAGACCAATTAAAGTTTCACTTGAGATCATTAAAGAATCTGCAAATAAATTTAATCCTCGCGGACTGTATGTAAACTCAATCACTGAGTTTGAGGAGTAAAATGTTAGTAAGATTAATTTTTACATTTACAACTCTATTTTCATTTGAAGCATATTCTAAAGTGAGATCCGTTGAAAGTGATGACAACAAAATGATTCCCATCACCTTATCACTGGGAAGATCCACTGTCTTACAATTTCTAGACACACCTAAAAAAGTTATTAGTGGAAACTCTAACTATTTTAATATTGAATTCAGTGGAACGGATGTAACAATTCAACCTCTTTCACAGGTCAACAGTAATCTATTTATTTATAGTGGACACAGACGTTATGGTTTTCATATTAGAACGTGTCTTTGCTCGACTTATGATGATTTAGTAAAAGTCTATTGGAAACAACCCCAAAAAGCGTATAGACCACTTCATGAGCAAGGACAAAATTTATTTAAAGCAAAAAGTTTTGAGGTCTCTAAAGCAACCGTTTATGTGAACAAAGTCTTTTTTCATAAGTTTAACGAAGTTTATGTAGTGTCAGGCAGCATTGCACAACCCAAAAGCTACTCAAAACCGAAACCTGAAAGCTTTAAAATCACTGGTGGCGGCAAAACCCATCAGATTCTTGATGTAGTTTATAATAAAACTCACTCCTTTGAAAAACTAAATCATTATCGCTTCCGTGTGTTTTTTAAATTAGATACGCCTCAAGATCTTGCTTTGAGAGCAAAGTTTAATGGTCAAGAAAACTATACATTAATTTCAAGGAAAGACCTTTTATGATTTTAGAAAAAATAAACTCTTTGAAGGAAAAAATTACTTCAAGATTTATTAAAATTAAAGACTCATTCATAAGTTTATTTGTAGTTGAATTTCCAGGTAAAAAAATGCTTATGATTTTTAAAGCGTTCAAATTTTTTGGAAGTGTTATCTTGATCGTCATGGTTGGCACAAGCTTTTGTACAAGTTCAAGTTCAGATTCAAGCTACTATGAAAAGGCTCAATTTGAAGAAACCGAAAAAGATAGTGATATTGATCAAAAAACTTTAAGCTTAGAAAGTCGCACCCAAGTTAAGGGTCTTAATTATGGCAAGCAGACGTCTTATGACGAAGAAGTAACTGCCAACCAAAAAAAACAATCTATCAATCTAAATTATAAGGCCACCCAGGTCATCAATTGGATAGACGAAATGACTTCTAAAAGTCTTCCAACAGGAGCAAGTGCATTAGGTAAACTTCTAACTAATATCGACTCAAGATCAGAATCTGGAAAACTAATTCGCGTCCTACTTTCTAATGGGATAAATTTTAATGGCAAAAACATTTTGCCGAAAAATACGATCCTACTTGGTCAATCCGCCTACCCTTCGAAAGGGGCACGAGTTTTTATTGGCTTTAGTCTAGCGATACTTCCTGATGGTAAAGAAATTCAGATTCAGGCCTCGGCTCTGGATTACAAAGACTTTTCCCCAGGTATAGCTGGTCAATATCACAGTGCTTTTAAAAACCGAGTGGCTGCCACTGCCGGACTTTCATTTTTAACAGGATTTTCTGAAACACTTCAAGAAAGAGAAGTATTAGGTGGACAAGATCAATCCATGCAAGGATTCAATTCTGGATTTGGAGGCTTTAATCAAGTTACTAAAAAAGCAACTTTAAAAAATGCTATGCTAAGCGGTCTTTCTGAGTTTTCTAAAGCTGAAGGGGCTATCCAATTACAAGAGCTACAAAGCAATGGCCCTTATGTAATAATTAAAGCGGGACTGCCTTTAATCATAACTCTAAATCAAACCCTCAGTTTGGAGGGCAATTAGTTTATGAGTTCAAATTTTAAAAAAAATCATTTTTTAGATATATTTGGAGATCTGTTCGTCATTTTAAAAGACACCTTGATCTACGCCAGAAGGAATTTACAGAACACAACAAAACTATTCTGGTTTAATGCTTTCTTAGTATTAATTGTTTGCTTTGTTTACTCCATCAATAACACCCACTACTACCAAGTGGGACTATTAAGTAACTGGCTTTTTGATGTTTCTATTAAAAGCTATATTGAAATCCTATATAGAATTCCATGGTATGTGGACTTTACTTTATTATCTATAACTTCAATCATTATTTTTGCATTGCGCTTGGGGTACCCAAGCGCAATGGTTGTAAAAAAATTAAAATCTACCTTTAAACAAATAGGATTAAAAAACAGTCTTAATCAGCCACCTTACATCGCTGATGTCCAAAAACTTAATAAAGATAGATTTTACATTATGCTTAATTCTAATGGCATAAGCCTTGATGAATTTAAAAGCTCTGAAGGCAGACTAACAGCATCAGTGAACTCTCATATTGAAAGCATATCAACGCAAGAAGAAAATCCTGCTATAGTTGAAATGGTTTTTAATAAAAAGCCTTTAACTAAAAAAGTTTCATACTCTGAGCTTGTAGATTTAGCAGAAAAACCAGGTGATATCATTATTGGAAGATCAAAATCTGGTGATTTGATTGAGAACATTTCATCTTATCCACACATGCTAGTCGCCGGGTCTACGGGATTTGGTAAGAGTTATTTTTTAAAACAAATGACACTAGGACTATTAGAAAACACACCAAACCTTCAAGTTTATATTTTTGACTTTAAGGAAGGGATTTCATTTAAAAGTTTTAAAGAACTTCCAAATGTTAGACTTTATAGAGATTTAACAGACTCAAACATTATTTTAGATAAATTAAGATCTGAAATGACTTCCCGACTGAAGCTTGTATCTGAAGGAACAGGTGAAATTTTAGATTTAAAAAAAACCAAAAAAGATTCAGTTCTTATTATGATTGATGAATGCTCTATGCTTTTTTCGTTATCAAAACATGATAAGCTTAAAAAAAACATATCTATCAAAGCTATTGAACTTGCTGAAGAGATTGCCAAACTTGGGCGTGCAGCCAGATATAATATAGTCTTAGGAAATCAAAAGATCACAACGCAGACCATTGATACCAGAATTCAAGAAAACCTTCTAGGTCGTATCTGTTTTAAGGTCCCATCAGTCAGTGGATCAAATACTGTACTTGGCAACAAAAGTGCATCATGCCTACCGGCCATCAAAGGTCGTGCGATTTATAAATTCAATGCACTAAATGTAGAAGTCCAGACACCATATTTAAGTGACGAGGAACTAGGTAATAGAATTAATGCCATTAAGTCTGACTTCAAAAAAGGAGTGAGGAAGCTAAACTCACATATGCTTGGAGATGAAGAAAAAGTGAAAATTAAAGAGAGCCAAAAGAGCAGAAACACAAGTTTTGGTAATGATTCAGTTCACGAGGTTTCTAATGACAAAAAATAAAAAAATTGGAATCACGAAAAGAGATGAAGATCTTTTTAAATATTTATTTGCAAACAAGGGCGCGACCATGAAGCAGATTCACAGGGATGTGTTTCATGATTCTAATGAACGTAAGGTTTATAGAAGAGTTAATAAACTAAAGGACTTTGGATTGCTAGATTCTAAAATTTATTTTGATAAAACTCAGTATGGGGTTTTAAATGTGACAAAAAAAGGTTTAAAACAAGTCTACGACCTAGATCAAGACTTAGCTCACATTGAAGTTTCCTCGGGAAATCTTAAACACGATACCGTACTTTTGGACCTGAAAAATATCCTAACCAAAATGCAATGTTTTGATTTCTTCGCCACTGAAAATGAAATTGAATCTAAGCTTGTTGAGAGTGAAACGTATCCAGTTAGTGCATGTCGGGAACTACACTCTGACGGACTTTTAGGTATTAGGTGGAAAGATAGTACAATAAACTTCGCAATCGAATACGAAAATTCAGAAAAAACTATCAAACGCTATCATGATTACTTAAAAAATTATTATGCTTATCCAGTTATTCAAAATGTTATTTATTTTACAAAGGATGAAAAAATTAGACGTAGAATTATAAATACAGATAAAAAAATTATAGAAAACCTAGATAACAAAGTATCTAAAATTTTTGTTACAAACATAGAGGAATTAAAAAAACCTTTTACTAGACTTAAGACATTTAACACTACAAATGACTTTTTAGAATTTAATTGGAGCAATGAAATATGCCTATGAAACAGTGTCAACAGCATGTCAAAAGGGGGGCCAATCAGTGGCCCCCCAAAAAATTAATAAATTTCTTTAAGCCATTGAAAGCATTAACTTTCTTCAGAAAGAGCTTACTTCAAGACTTAAAAGAAGTCCCTAGTTTAGGTGGCAATACAATTAAAATCTTCAAACTAATGGCGTCAGCAGCTTTAATATTAAGTTTTATTGGGTGTTCAAGTATAGAAAAAACTAGTTTATTGGGCCTTACTGTTGGTGGCGGCATTGGTGCAATTGCAGATCAAGGCTTAAATGAAAACACAAATAAAGACTCCATGATTAAGAACTCAATCATTGGCGCGGTCGTAGGATTAGGAGTTGGCTACTTACTTCATACAGTCATTGATAATCGCGAAGATAAGGTCAGAAAAGAAACGCTATTTAATCTTGAAGCCTATGGAATAGATCAGGATTTTAAACCTGTTATTGATTCTGAATATGGTAACTTTGTTACTAGTCCCTACGTAAAGGAAGACTACATTGATACTCACACTACTGATGATGGCAGGGTTTTAATTCAAGGACATAAACGCTGGGTACTGATTGGAAGCCCTCAGTTCAATCTTCCTGCACCTGTAAAGGATAAAAATTAATATGAAAAAACCAACTTCAAAAACACAATTTAAATTAAACGATAAAGGGGTTAAATCCCTTCATGATATCTACGGGGTTCTCTTAAATGAGAGCCCTTATTTAAAGTTATCGTGGTCAGATCTAATTTCTGAAATTGTAACTTCGATGAAGGAAAATTATTTAGAAAAAGAACTCTCTTATTTAAAACTAAAGTTCTTTGATAAGAAGTCTTATTTAAAACAAGCTGCATTAAACGATGATCCTACAGAGGACGTAATCAAACTTTTAAAAGAGCATCAAGAAGCTGTTAAGGTTAAAAATTTAAAGCCCACTAAAAAAGCCTTAAAGACTGACGGGGCTCACTTAACCAAGGAAAGTAAAAATGCTGAAACCGCCTAGAAGCCTACTTAATATTGAAAAAAAACTTTTTTTACTTATTAAAAATACTTTGTTCGAGTTGATATTTTACTCTAATATTAGACTTGAGCCTCATGAATAATATGGCTTTCCCTAAAAGGGATTTGTTCTTTGAAAATCGAGTAGAATTAGAATGGCTGTCGACAAAACAAGCTTCTGATTTTTTATCTATAACTGCAAACGCTTTAAGAATTATGGTTTGCAGACATCAGGTAAAATCTTATAAGTTTGGACGTCGATTGAGATTTTTGAAATCAGACTTACTTAGTCTTCTTAAATCAAAGGAGAATTAAATATGTCAGATTTTAAAAATGATTGTTCAGTAATAGCTTACACCCATGAAGGGACAAAATATTATGAAGTAAAGGTTCATCAACGAGATAAGTTCGGACGGCTAAGAAAAAAGTCATCTAGATTTACAAAAAATGGTAGACGAATTACTTCGCAAGCGCTGGTTACTCAAGTCAAAATATGGCTAAGAGAAGAACTCAACGCTTTTGTTAGTCAAAAAAGTAATTACACTTGGCAAGGGTGGAAAGACTTTTGTGTATTAAAGATGAGAAACCAAGGCTTAAAAGAAAGCACTATCCTAAACTACGATGGGATATTAGATCGCTGGAAAGACAGTTCATGGTCTGAAAAGAAAATGACTGAAATTAAGCGAGAGGATGTTTTCAACTATTTTCATAGCTTCTTAATTAAAAAAGGCGCTACGGATTGGACTCGAAAAAACCTTCATAAGCGAATTCATAGACTTTTTGAAATAGCCGTCGATGATGGTGAAATTCCAAGTAACCCAGCTAGAGGAATTAAGATCAAAGCTAAATCTGATGATGGTGTTGCTTTCACCCCCAATGAAGTTAAGACTTTGCTTTCTAAAGCTAAAAAAATAAATCACTGCTACTACCCACATTGGGTAGTAGCTCTTTTGACGGGACTAAGAAATGGCGAGCTTTATGCTTTAAAGTATGAACAAATAGATTTTGATTCCAATACTATCTTAATAAACGAGCAATTCACCAATAAAGACGGTCTTCATCTCCCTAAAAAAGGAAAAATAAGAACCATTGATTTAGGACCTGAGCTTAAAGATTTTTTTCTATCTTTAAAGAAAACCATAGGTCCACAATCCGCAAGGCTTTGGAGGCATATTGCAACACCTATTGAGATAGATGAGGTCATTGGTGGGTTAAAGACAGGACGAAAGATTCCTGGAGTTTCAAATCATAAAGAATATGTGGATATGAATGATTTAGTGCTACCTAGAATCAGATCTTGGACAATGGGAAATCAAGCTGGAGAGCTGAGGGAGTTTTGCCAAAAAATTGGTATAAGGGAGGCAAAGTTTCACGATCTTAGGGCAACCCATATTACCAATCTTTTAAGCAATGGGGTTTCCATTTCTAAAGTGATGCAACAAGTTGGTCATAGCCAGATGTCGACCACAGATGGCTATAATAGGCTTGCAGGAATCGAAATTAAAGGTATTACCCAAAGCCTTGGGTTTAATGTTCCTGTAGCTGACAGCCACGATGACGATGGTAAAGTGATCCAGTTATTTCAAAACCGTGTAAGAAGCCGATAGAGGCATGTTACCTATTGATGCCTTAGCTAATTCTACTTTCAATGATTTCGGGCACTTACAAGATGTTTGTAGGTCGCACCATCATTAAATACCTGATATCAAGCATACACGATGACCAGTATACCCGGTATCCCGTTCAGTATTCTGTATTCAGGTCTGAATACAGAATACTGGACCTAAAGCTAAAATAAATTTAGCTTTTTAAATTTACCGAAAACGGCGAGCTAAGTCCTATTAACTCAGCGCAAATACCCATATTGATTTCTCTATCATAAAGGGTTTTCTGATTGACACGTAAGCATGTGCTTCACGAAATTGTATTCAAGACACCCACCTATTAATTCGTCGTAAATATAAGAAAGATCTACGTGTAAATGGCAAATCTCAACGGATAAATAATGTAGCGAGCCTCCAAATATGACTGCTGCTTGCACTTTCGCTGGTGATGCCGTTAACTTAATTTAATTAAAAAAGAATGGGACTTATTCTGTTTAGTCATCACGGATAAAACTTGAACGTTCAAAGTAACCGATTTTAAAAAAAGTCTTTTTTAAAAAAAATTACATTTAATTTCAGGTTAATTACTAATATTTTGATTCTCTGTGAAGTAGTTTTCCTAAAGTCCTGAATCCAGATTTTATAAACAATTAGAAAACATAATCTAGATGAGACATCGACCTTCAAAGTTGGGAACCTAAAATTGGTTTTAAATTTTGTAATCGATCATTAGAAAGATTTTTTTAAAAGAAAAAGAGGTCTTATGAAGTGCATAAAAAAAAGTTGAATATCTCTATAGAAGTAAGAACTAAGATGAAAAGGACCTTTAAGCGGAACCCAAAGGACACTGAATTGATGGCCTATATTTTTGAAAATATTCGCCAGCTTCCATCGTAGGCCTCTGTTGGAACTTTTAGAATTTTAATCTGCCCTTGGTTGTATCCTTTGGCAGATTAGATCAACTAATTTTTTAAATTTTAAAAAAAATTTTTTGACAAGTTTTAAAAAAGCATTAAATTGATAGAACCCCGATGGCTTTTACATTATTTTTATTTATTCTAAATTAATAAAAAGTGAATCAGCTAAGACTTCTTCTGTACGAGAGCAGAAAATTACTCTTTCAATATCATTTTCAAAAGTTTTAACGACCAAAAGGTCCTCATCCGATACTTTTTTGCTAGCAACTTCAGGCGTATAAACATATGGGCATACTAAAGTCCTTTTACTAAACTGTTTAGATAAGTTTCTGGATGGAATTGAAATTGCTGCTAAAAAATCACCGCTACCTAGCATCCGTTCGATACGGCGATTAATTTGAGCTATTATTAATTCGTTTACATTATCTTCAGAGTTTGCAGACCAGTCTGCATCAAAACTCCCTATACTCATTTCATTATTACCTAGATGAATTGTAGATAATCCTAAAATCGAAGCTAATAGATAAAACTTTCTGCCAATACCGTCTTCATTATTTGCTATGTTCTCTAAATATGACTTGTATGCAACTGCAGTTCTTGGGCTAACGTAGTTAGTAGAGATATAAATGTTTTTTGCCAATTCAAAACCTTGAATATCGGCTATTTTCTCATATTCTAATCCAACTTTTTTTTCTGGATCAGCCACAAAGCTTTGAAAATAGGAACTGATGCGGTTTAATGTATTTTGCTCCGGCTTAAGGCTTTGGTCTATTTCAGAGCAAAAAACCAAACCTAAATCATCCAATTCCGAATTATTATCTATTACTCGGTAAATCTGAGTAACACCTGGCTGATCTAGAATTACATTGATATCAGGTGAACAAGCAGCGAAGACGGCAGTGCTTACCAGATTTGTTATAATTAATATTCCGATAAAATTTTTCATACTCATTAATCTCCTTTTCTCAAGTAAATTGCATAAACCATGCTCAGAAGGAAAATGTTTTAAACAGCAAATTATTGCTTTTATAAATTAAAAATGAACAAAATTTAGTTTAACAAAAAAATTAGTGACAAAAATAGGCCCTGAATTGAAATTTCAACATGATCAGAAATTTCATCTATTCAGTTTTCCAGTTCCATGGGGTTTCTAGCACAAATCTAATCAAGAAAAGTTGGTATTTTTCTAATATCTAAATCACTTAATTTACTTGGGTGTTTAAGTGAGTAACTTAAACTAATTCACTTCGACAAGTCCCATCGTAGGATTACCATTTTCAACCACTTCAACTTCAAAAGGGTAAAAGCAATCACTAAGATCTTGTATTGATTCAATTGAATCCAAATCCGGAGCGATAATTTTAAATGCAACTATATCATCACGCCAAATAGTTCCATCAGGTATGGCAAAGTCAATCACTTCAGCACCGGTAGAGCTATATTCTTTTGTAACAAAATAACCTTCATTAACATATACTTCATTATATCCTTTAGAGTATTGAGGAATTATTATGGTATCACCATTTGAAATTTGAAAATTTTTATTTCTATGTCGATTTAAAATGTGGATCTGGCAATTTTCTTCACGCATAGTAATCACAGTTGAATCAGGAAAAAATGGTAAGCGATCGATAATAGTTGTAGATGTGATTTTAAACTTACTTTCAAAATCAATACTGGTAAAACCATGGGGTGAAAGGACTATTGGTTGTTCTAAATCTTTTACTTTTAACCTAATAGCGCTGCCAGATTTTAAAGATTTAACTAAATCATTTGAATATGCATTAACTGCTATGAACATTACAAAGGCTATAAGAATTGAATTAATTTTTAATTTCATGAAACGCTCCATTTTTCTTCTATTTACTTTATTCATGTTTTAAAGCAAAAAACATGACAGTTTTCAGACAAACCGAAATTCCTGGCTTATATCAGTCAAAATAAATTTAATTAGTTTTGGCAGCATTTTATTAAATCGATTATAAATTAAGACTATCCAATACAATGCAGTAGCTTAGCACAAGTATGTATAGTTGGACCAAAATTTGTCACCCACGTGGTATAGGTTGGTGTTAATAAAGATCCTTTAACACCTATAATTTTTATTTGAAGGTCCAAATTGTCTATTTGGAGTTCCTTCCAAAAAAATTTTAATAATTTACTGGATATTAGTCGTCCGCACTACCAATTATATGGTTTATGCAATTTTAGGATTAAGAGCCAGCGTAACATCTATCTAAATAAGTAGGATTACCATAAGTCTTAATTGGCAATTGAGTATTTTCTTGCACTTGAAAGTCCTCACGTTTTGAGGGTGATATAACATTATCCAATCTAATTCTTTGGTCAGTTATAATTTTATAAATGTATATGCCAAATTCATTTTCAAGAATAACCCCATCGTTAAACTTATAAAAACTATTGTCTAAGTCAGACTGCGAAATGCTTAAAACTGTTTCATTACTACCTTTAGACACCAATCTCCAAGCAAATTTTTTATCTCTAGCACTGATGATGAGCCAGCACTTGTTGCGTTACTTACACCAATCTCTTGAGCACTTGTCAGATTACCGATAATTAAAAGTGTTAAAAACAATATACCTCTCACAATCCCCTCCCCAAATAAATTATTTAATACTTGTTAAGCAAGAATTGTGTTCACTCAAATCGATTGTGGCTAATCTAGTAGCATTAATCATATACGCATGTCAGAACTTTTGACGAGTCCCAAAATGAGATTTGTCGATTGAATTGAAATCATGAACTATAAAGAAAATTAAAAAAATAGACGCACAGAAATTAAATGTAGTTTTAGCTTTAATGGGAAATTATATTAAAAAGTACTTAAATAATTTCCTAATTTCGGATTTAGTAAAAGTGAGATTTTAAGGCATAGAATTTAAATCATAGAATTTAATGGTTATGAATAGTTTAAAAAAAATCAATTTCGTACAGTTATATAATTTTGATCTAAATTTCAGAACTAATAAGCCCAAAATTTAATGAATGATAAGAAAAACATAAAATTAATATCATAGACAAAGCTCATTACCTTTGCCATCATACTATTATATCAAAGGACGTTTTTGTGAATTTTAAAAAAATATTTTTAATTGTAATTCTAGCTTTGGTATTAATTTTATTATTCATTTTGATTAAATTTGTTCCGAATTTTTTTAATTTGAAACTAGGTGATGGCAATCAACAAGTTCAAATAAATTTTGATATGTTCAAAGTCAGCAATCCTAACTTAGATCTAGAAACAAATCCTGAGACCTTAAAAAATCAACCCGTTTGCTCCCAGTTGCCAGAAACTGAGTTATCTTATTTGGAATTTTCTAAAATCGTAAGATTAAATAATTCAGATATCATTTTTCAAGCTCAGTATAAAAACAAGAAATTGCCATCAATGAATAGTCTTTCTAAATCCTTACAAGATATGTTAAAAACCAAATGTGAAACGTTAACTTTTCCATTAAAAGAAAATTTTAAAATACCTGCAGAGATATGGAATCAAGTCGAAAGTGTAAAACCTAAACCCTTCACATTCTACACAGGTTCTAAAAGTGAGTATTACACTATTGGTTTTGATTTAGTATCAGAGAGAAGTATCTTTACAACACTCAAAGAATGTTTTAATCAACCTGCATTTTATGCAGGTGATAAAATTGTATTTTATGGCTTTAAAAAGTTTACAAATTTTCTAGAAGTCGATGAATCTGTTATCATTAATTGCGTTGGAAAATACGACTTTTTAGATCACTGGGAAATCCAGGATGAATAATTTCGTATTTCAATTCATACCAACAAAAATAGTTTATTTAAACAAATTTAGTTAAACCCGATGCGCTTATCAGTCCCGGTAAAGGGTTGTTTATTTGACTTTCAGATTTACTATATCGTGGATCATTGCCAGAGCTTCCATCAACGTTTGTATACCAACCATAGCCTTCAGCATTAGTCGGAAAGCCATTTTTAGTAAAACCCAGGTTTTTCATATTCCAGTCCGACTTATTTAAACCCATGGCTGTCATGATGTTGGTTAAGTACTGATTATGTAAAATGCCATACTCCGCAGGTTTACCAAAGCTAGTTGCGCCTCTATTGACATAGTCAATATAATTACCAGTTTTAAGAAATCCACCAGCACTTCCAAAAAGTAAAGTAGGCAAATTTTTTGGGTTGTGAGCTGAATGAGCCGAAGCCGTTGCAAAATGAACAATGGAATTATCAAGCATCGTTAGACCATTGGATTCAACAACTGCGTTCATTTTATTAATCAACGGATAGAGAGCATTGTCTGCAATCCACTTATATATATCTAAGTTGATTTGCATGCCCAGAGGATCTGTCGTGTTGTGAGAGGCCCAATGCCAATCCCCAACTGTCATTGATCCTCCTTCACCACGTCCATTGACTTTATTGAAATGAATCGTAGCTATTCGAGATCTGTCACATTGAAATGCAAGTATTATCATATCTAGAATTAAATCAATATTTTGAATTTCATTTCCACCACTGGTGGGAGGAGCAACCAAGTTTCTACACTGTGGAATATTGGGAACAACATCCGTCGTGAGTTTGATTTCTAATTGAGCTAACTTATCTATATATTCATCGAGCTTAGTTTTTTCAGTTGATGAAAGTTCACGGCTGTTTCTAATCCTTTTGTAATCATCCAACACGCCATCTACAAGAGGCGTGTTGCCCATTGGAACAGCTGTGGCCGATGTGTTGTCAAATAGGGCTCTAAAGATGGCGTTAGCTGTTTGAACGCTGGGTACGTAAACAATTGAACCTGTTTTAGTGGTTGGATTTGAAAAATAATACCCACTATGTCTAGTGTTTGCATTAGGATTAATTGAGATAGACCGAACATAACCATCCCCATTATTGGGATAAAAGTTATTCGAATACGCCATAAGTTGATCTATGGTAGCTATGGAAGGGCAAAATCCCATGGTACTGTGAGCGGCACGAACGTTACCTAGAAGAGGGGCGCCATTATGATTTCCAAAAGAAGAAAATCTTTGATCTAAACCCTTGATGAAATTCATCTTTGAAATAAAAGAATTAAATTTGCTGTCAAATATTGGCGAAATTCCTGTGGAAGCATTAAAGCTTATAGGATCCATATGATAATTATGAGACGTATATAATGGCATTGAAGTTGTTGGCGATGTAAGAGGAAACCACTGCTCGTGACGCTGCCCCCCGTTTTGCGCACTCATAAAAATAAATCTAGGCTTAATCACACCAGCTGCTTCAGAAGTTCTTGTTAAAAGAGAGCCCATAAAGGGCACCATAAGGGCTAGTTTGCCACTTCCTTGCAAAAACATTCTTCGATTTATTTTATCATATTTCATATTTTTTTACCTTTTACTAAGAGCATCTAAATAATTTTAACTCACAAAAATTTATAACTTATTTTTAATTCACTTTTTTAAACCGAAAACCTTTAAGCGAAGAAAAAGATCTAAAGGCCTCTTGCATATTACCGCCTTCTGTTGCCGAAAGTTTTTTGTTAATATCAAGCAGATCACAACCATCGTTTTTAAAATCAACTTTTCGACCTTTAAAGTACTCAAATAAGTTTTTAGTGTAACATATATTAGGTAATGGTGAGGCCGCTAATTTATCTGAAAGCTCTTCAGGTGATGAAATATTATGATCTTGTCCAGCGAATTTGACCACGGTTGTATAATCAACTGGGACTTTTTTGGCTATGGTACCATCAGTGTTGTAAATATTTTCTCCACCATTATGAGTTCGCCCCAAAGCATCATATTTTTCAAGAGCATAGCCAAAGGGATTAAATTTATCATGGCAAGTCGCACAGTTCGTTTTTCCTTCAACAGTTAAAGCATGTACTTTTTGTCGAGTTGTCATATCAGGCGTGTAATTAACAATTAAGTCCTCTTCAGTAATTGGCGGTGGATTACCCACATCGTCACAAACAATTTTTCTTAAGATAAAAACACCGGTATGAATCGGACTCGTTAGATGTTCTCCCGTTGCATGCATTCCAACTCGTGTTAGTAAACCCGCTCGATCAGACGATGGATATGTAAGATTATTAGTTCCATCCCAGATCTTACCAACATCACCGTATAGTTTTGCTAAAGCTTGAGTCTTAGCAAAAACTTTTCTAGTTTTTATAACTTCAGAAAAATCGGAAGGCTGCTGCCAGGTGTAGTAATCAAACATATCATAGATTTCATTGATCATATCAGTACGGTGGTTAAAACCAGAAACATTGATATTTTCACCGCTTGCAAAATTATTAAATTCAGGCGTATTAAACGCATTCAACTGGGGAATTTTTGTAAACAACAAGTAATCAGCATAGAAATTTTTTAACTTATTTTTAATCTTCGCTTGATTGGTTACGGAAAAAATATGTTGTAGGGCCAACTGAAAATCAGCATCTGCTGTCAAATCCCCATTAATCGCCATATCAAAGAGTGTAAGATCAGGCATATCACCCCAAAATGTATAGGATAGTCGTGATGCAATTTCAAAGTTATTTAATTTTTTATAATCAGGCGTCAAAACTTCACCAGCACCATGAGTTTCCAGACGAAAAATAAATTCGGGGGATGAAAGCATATATGTGATGAGCTTTCGATGAACAGTCGCTTTGGTTTCAGCTAGACTAATTTTTGAGTAATAAAAGTCTATATCTGCAGTTGTTAAAACTTTTCGGTGCGATGCCAGACCAAAAGCTTTAATAAAGTTTTTATAACAACTTTCACTCGCAGCTTTAGTTGTAAGAAGACAATTAAGTAGAGTCGAACCAGATAATCCACCAATAGCAGCAGAATACTTAGTAACGATATATTTTGCTCTTGAATCACCACTTCCAAAAGACTGGGTTAATAACGAAGCAAAAGCTTCAATTGATTTATAGTAGTTTTCCACATGGACTGTCGATATTGTTTGGTCAAAACTGTTATAGTCATCACCACCATAGTCATCAGGAATTAAATCCAGAAAACTATTCACTGAAAGCACAGAAGTAATGTCTGCGACATATCTTGGATCTGTCAGTGACAGAATCGAATTTAAAGCTGCGATAAACTCCTGTTTTTTTAATCTTAACATTTGATCGGGTTCAGGGTTTGCATCTGCAGCGCACGTGAATTGTCCTATAGTCTGTGTAACATTAGAAGTTATGTTTTGTACCCAACCTACTAAATTAGAATAATCTTCACTTGTAAATGCAATTCCTTGAGGAGGCATATTTGAATTAGCTGCACCGTGGTGCCTTAATCTTTTGATTAGATTTGACTCTAAAGGCTTGCCTTTAATCACAAGCCCTGCGGAAAGAAAATCGTCTTCAGTGTTTAAATCTAGCGGTAAATAGGCTGCACTTCCACCCGCTTTGTGACAAGCCACACAACTGGTCTGTAAGATATTTTTTGCGGTTGCAAAATCGAATGCGGAAGGATTTGGACCAACTGGATTGGGATCAATTGGATCAGACTCACTGGAAATCCCTAACTCTTTGGCTGTAAAGCCACCGGTACAAGCCGTTAAAAAAGAAAGGCATAAAAACATACTTAAGCTAAAACTAAAGCATTTTAAGTTTAGGTAGTTCATAATTAACACTTCGGTCTAGTTGAAAGGGTCATTTAGGGCAAATTCTCAAAGAGAAACAACAATGACGAAGATAATGAGGTGAGTTTTAAAGAAATCCAAAAATTCTCATAAAGATATATTAAAATCCTTATTTAATACAAATATTGGGGTTAGAACTTAAAAAGTGTTGCATAGTCGCAAGACTAAATTGGATCGTTCTAATGCGATTCACAAACTCAGTTTTATCTGCCAAAGCCTCTAGCGGGCACTGATTTTATTCAACCAAGATTATCTTGGTTATAAATAACACATACAACGATCGGCTTGGGACTTATTACTGCTCAAGACTTTCTAGTCGCTCGATCTCTTTTAAGGCTTCATCAAAACCTTCGATTTCAATCACGTCATCGTCTACCGTTGGTGTCGCTGGTTCTCTCAGAAGTTTATTAACTTCAATCTGGGAATCGGGCGACTGAATAAGATTCGGGTTTGAATCCAATGGGTTCATAATAGCTGGTGAAGCCATTAAACTATCTGAATTGGGTTTTTCCGTCTCTTGGGTCGGTTGTGTGACTTCTGGTGGTGTCTGTAAAGGTTGACTGTATAAACTTTCATCCCCAGGTTTTATTTTTGCTTTCGCATTTTTTTCTTTTTCTAAAGCTTGAGCTTCAGACTCTTGAAGTAATTTATCAAAATCCGCTGATTCAGTACTAAATAACTCGGCATTGATGTTAACAGTCGGTGCACTTCTTATCATTTCTTCTTGTTTAGCTTTTAATCTCTCTTCTTCTTTTTGCTTTTCAACTTCAAGTTTGGCTTGTGCGGCTGCTTTTTGTTGTTTTAACTCGTCTTTAACTTTTTGCTGTTCAGCACGGTAATTTTCAACAGCGTTTTCTTCTGGCGTGGTTAACATACCATGCTGAAGTGGCCGCGTTGAAATCGCAAATTTACCACCCTTGATTCTAATACGAACCAAATAGTCCTCAAAACCGTTTTCATATTTTACTTTAAGAGGTACATACATGATGTCATTGATGGAATTGGTTTGAAATGCAAGCTCAGATCTTTTCTGTTCATTAAACTCCATTAAATAATTAGTCATAGAAAATTTAGAAACACAACGATCTGCGATTTCTGGCACGACGAAATCCCTAAAGTCATCTAAAAACTCTAAACTTTTACCTTTCTCTGAAAACACTTTAAGGCTAACTTTAAGACCACCAGTTATTGATTTATCAAAAGTTACTGCATACCAAACTAAACTACTTAACTGACGTTTTGGTTTAAGCAGATATTGTTTACCTAAAACAAAAGACGAAGCAGACCCAGATGATGAAAACAGCAAAATCATTAGCAATGTAATGATGGCTTTGAAAAGTTTGAATAAGTAGCCTAAACGCGCGAAATTCATACAGATTATGTTTCGGTATCAGGGCCACAAAGATTAAGTTTGAGACCGGCACTTGGTCTAGATTTAGTAAGTTCCAGTTGATAATTCAGGGTTCTGTCCTTCGGGGTATACAGAATTTGTACGATTTTCCAATCTTTCGAGCTCTTTAGTCATCACAGGTCCAGAGGGTAGTGTCGTAAATGTAAGCTCACCCTGACGATAATTTTTAAGATGATGATACCCGCTCATATAATTTTGAATAAAGCGCATAAAGGTAGGATTGTTTTGGTTGCTAGCGCGAGTTCGACTCTCGTCAATTTCACAACGATTTTTTATTAAACAGTTTTTATGCTCATCGGATTTTTTGTCAGGATTTATTTGTAAACACTCATTAGCTTCAACTTCAGTGACCTCACACCCTTTAAGTTCCACTTCACACCCCGAAGCTAAAGAACAATGTAAGGTTTTTCCTAAGCGATCAGTTAGTGGCACGTAGAATCGATGATTATTAATGAAATTACGCTCTTCGCTCTGACATTCAGAGTTTGAACTGGAAAGCTCACCATTAAATATTTTAGTAAAATAGTTTGATTCTTGCCGAGAGCAATATTGATTTAAGAAGGCTAAAGATTTAATAGCATGCATACATTTCTTTCGAAGCTGTGTAAGTTCATTTACCTCTGTCGAAGATTCACTGATATATCCCTTTTGGCTAAAGCCACCAGGACACATTCGTTCTTGCAAAACATTAGTGAAGTCATCAAAGCTTAATGTGGTGGCTTGCAAACTTACATTCGTTGAAGTCAATGCATCTTCCATACTTCGGGCCATTCCCATCTCACATCGCTTTTGATCTTCCTGGGCTTCAGGATTTGATCTTCGGATATGACAAGACGTGGTTATAAAATTGGTTCCACTTTTTAAAACTCCCCAATAGCCATAATATAATCTTTGATCCACTCTAAGCCCAACAACACTCCTATCCTGAGCTGGGGCTAGCTCATGACCTATGGAACCGTGAGATGACTCTGATAGTTCTTCAGACGCATGCGGATTTGAAGCAGGATAGTTGTAAAAAAAATCGCCGTTTTTATCCATAACTTCAACTAAGGAACCTGTTGCAGAGCCATTCACAGGTACGCCTAAAACTTTTGACATATCTTCAATTAAGCCATACCCGCCCGAACACCCCGATACATTCACGTAAGCGTCCGAGGTAAAAAGACCATTTAAATATTTAAAGTTTTTGGAATCCGCATCCAGCATTCTCGCTTCAGACCCACCAGGAAGCCCCCGACCTTCATAAAGTTTACCATTAGGTTCGAGGGAAAATTTTCGACGTTGTCCCTGATCTTCAATAGTAAAACGATACTCTGAAGGCTTGCCCTCTAAATCAATAATTTGATTGTCAGCTGTTAATGTCTTATTGGTTTTGTTTAAAGCCGCTAATGCTAAATTTCGATCAGTAACTTGAACGCCACCCAATCTATCAACCGCAAACCCATTTTGCGCTAAAAAATTTGAGGACGCAGTCTCTGAATTATTAACTGGATGAAAATACATGTTGGTGTCATGTAAAAATATTCCAGAAATAGGACTAGAATGAGTCATAAAATCCATGGAAGCAATCCGAGCCGTTAACGGCAATTGCCCTGAACCTAATGCTTGTCTTACGGTTGAGGAGTTGTAAGGTGTGTTGGGGTTATTTTGGCGAAACTGATCTCGATCTTCTTGGCGAGTGACTAAATTTAAAATGACACCTGATAAATAATCCCCCGTTAATGGTCGCTGTTCGTTGATAGCATTTCGAACAGGATCATCACTTCTATAGCCCAGTTTAAGATCATAGCGTTGCTCTAAAGAGGTTGGATTAAATTTAGAAACAGCACCTTCTCGCTGGGGTGTTGAGCCAATAATTACAACTCGATCTTGAGCAAAATCACGTTTAAGTTTTTTAGCTCGTGATACCGCCATTTCGTAGGTCAAACCACCCATCTCGCCACCATATCCAGCTACGATGATGTGAATTTTTCGACCATCAGCGCGAATATCTTGTTCGTGCCCAGGAAGGGTCGCGACCATAACTGCGTGAACAGGAAGAGTTATAAAAAATAAAGAAGTCCAAAAATAAATCTTCAAAACTACGAACTCCCCCGAGACTTAGATTTAAGAAAATAAGTATTTTTTAAAAAAACTAATAATAGAAATGATTGCAAATTTAAGACCTAACATATGTATCCTTGAATGAGCTTTAACCGTAAACATAAGCTCCAAGTGTAAAAACAAATGACAGTTTTATAGCTTCATTGCGAAGTTGAAATTTTTTATAGCGATTTGTTATTATCATGGGATTATGTTCAAACTTATTTATTAATGGGATTTTTAACTGTTCGAAATTACACGGAGAATTCACTGCAACAAAAAGCAAATTCTGAGACACCCATGATCAAATAATGACAAAAATAGGCGCAGTTTAGCCAAGAGAAGAAACTCTGCCTTGACTCCGCCCCCATTTTTTTGTTTATTGCATGGTTCGTTTATTGCTAACTATTGTTAATGGTTCGCAATTTTCAACGTTGTTTGATGGCAACAACTTATTTTATAAATAATCTGTTTGCCTTTTGGGGGACTTGGGTCAAGTTGAATAAAATTTTATTTCAAACTCTTGTTTGCTCTCTGTTGTTTTCGCTCCCAGCTCAAGCGCAAATCTTTGCCCCACTTCCATCAGAAAACCAAAAAAATGAACCGGCTCTTAAAATTTACGATCTTGGCTTAAAAAAATCCATGAATATGGAGCTTATTGAAGAGGCCACAATTGACACCTTTTTTAGTGCTTTTAGTTTTGATGAAGTTCAAGATAAATCCCAACTGATTCAATTAGCCATTATGCCTAAAATTAAAATCAATCTGCTTAAAAATTTAAGTTTTAAAGGCTTAGGTTTAATTGGTCTTAGCACTGGTCGAGTGCAAACTAGGTTTGATAACCCCCAATTCAATTCTATGAATTTAAACGAACTGGTATTAAGCTACTCCCCATTTGAAAATTTAGACTTAGAATTCGGGGCCTTAAACCAAAATGACCTAAACACCCCTATGTTGATTTTAGACCGAGCCTTCCCCGGCGTTCAACTTAAAAACCGCTATGAAATCGGCTCTAATTTAAATGTCCAATTGAAAGCCCAATATAGCATTCCAAACTCAGTAAGTTTTGAAGTTGATCGCACGCAGAATGAAGCTTTGCCCTCATTCTTAACTCAAGGTTTGGATTTTAAATGGACGCCTATAGAATGGTTCAGCATGAAAGGGGATGTTCATCATTTCACTTACAATGATTTGCCCTCTGTTGTCGCATTTCAAAGCGGCAGATTAGGCAATGAAGTATCAGGCGTGCAATCCTCTGAGTCTTTATTTTTGTATGGCTTTGATGGGTTTTCACAATCTTACCAGATGGATTTTTTAATCAATAAAGTTTTTGTGCCTAAATTTAGTGTTCAAGTTGTAGATAATAATGAGGCCCCTAGTTCAAGAAACCGTTCGCAGTGGACAGGTTTAGGTTTTGATTGGTTTTTTAAAAACATCATCATTTCTCCCAGTGTGGCCTATTTCTTTGCTGAGTCGGACTCGGTTCCTGCTTTATACAGTGATGTACGTTTGGGACGAAATAATCGCGAAGGTTTAAGTTACAAATTAAAACTTAATTTTAAAAACTCAGGTTTCAGTCTTAGTGCCAATTACATTCAAGCTAATTTAATCGAACCAGATCCTGTTCAAAATGATTTAAAAACTTTCGAGTTTTTACTGGAGTTGCCAAGTGTTAAATTCTAAAATCGACCAAGGTCTTTTGATGACACTTAAAATAACTAAAGCTGCAAGCTTGTTTTTTATCATGAGTTTTATGACTACAGGCTGTTTGCGAAAAGCAGGTCAGCCCAGCCAAAGCTCAGAGACACAAAAAAATGTCGACTATAGGGTTTTGCAAATACATGGCAATGTCATAGAAGAGAACAAAAACAATATTTGGACTTTTCCTACTCAGAAGACCTACGAGTTTCGGGCCTGCCTGATTGGTCGTGCAACCAATCAACAATTGCCAAAAGGGCAAAAATTTATGGTCATCGAACCTTCAGGCACGGCCTATGAGAGTTCAACCGATGATTTAGGTTGCCTTAACTGGAAAGAGACTGTGGATTTTAATTTCGCATCCAACTCTATGTACTTAAAAAAAGCTCGACGCTTACGAAGTATGGGTAGTTACAAAGGTGATGCCGAAATTGAAGTCGCCATAAATCCGTGGAGCTCTTATAGAAATGAACCAACGGAAGAAGTGATTGATTTATCCAGATCTACAATTGCCGCCAACCAACTTATTAGTGAAGGCGATGAAGAACTGCTTCGCCGTGGGTTTGTCAATAATGATGATACCGCTTCAAAAATACTGTTAAATCCAAAATTAGATTTTGATCTGATTCCTGTACGTGATTTAAAAAATGGTAAAACCTTGCAGATGGTTTTACGTATGAAGCCTTATATTGAACCCAAAAGTTTACGTGGCTCACCGGAACCTTTTCCTTTAACGACAGGTCAGTTCCGAGTTTTTGCCCAATTGGTAAGTACCAATGTAGGTATGGATGCCAAGCAACACTCGCTTTTAACACCTGAAGTTTTACCTCAAACAGTGACCGTCACGAACAGTGGGATTTTATCTTTAACACTGGATTTTGATCTTATTCGCGAAATTCACATGGGACGAATTCAACTCGCCTTAAAACTTGAGGCCTTAGCAACACCATACCCACTTAAAGCTTACGAGGGTTTACATAATATTGGGTCCTTTCGATCAATTCTTGAAACCGGGGTTGCAACCGAAGTCGCTGGCCAATTTTCAACGAAAAGTTTTAATTATGCTCAACTGATTAAAACGGCCACCAATTTTGAAACTTTAAAAGCCCAAGGTTTCGCCCGCGATTTAAACCCAGTTTATTATGATTACTTCGATCCAAGATTTGTTCGCATTGAGTCTGGTGAAACGAGTACACAACGGACTTTAAAGTACAGGGTTACAACTATCGTTAAAGACTCGATCACCGGTGACCCCGTTGTGATGCAGCCCTTTCGTATCAAAAAATTATTCACCAACACCGAAGAGACCCAAAGCACTGATGAAAATGGTCGTTTGATTTGGAACGATGATTTAAGTCATTTGTACTATAAACCCGAGCAGTATTACTTTCCTGAGTTTGAAATCACACAATTGACTTCAGGTTACAAATTCTCGCAAAAAATTGCCGTAAACCCTTGGGACTTTGGTTGGACTTTTGGGGTAGATACTCGTGGTCAAGAGGCTTACTATGAAGCTCTATCCAAACGAAAAGTAAATCCGCCTGAGTTCTTGATCGATGCTTTTAGGTATCAAACTATTCGCTTTAGATACGTGATTGACGAGTACTTAACTTTAAACGTTAAGAAAGCTGTGGTCATGGCCCTAGATCCACTGGTGGAGCGAAATACCATCAATGAAGGCCGTAAATATGAACCGTTACGAAATGGCATTTATTTAGTAAAAATCGCTTTAGTTAAATATTATTTAGATCCATTTCAAAATAACACTCGTTTAGTTGAAATTGATCCAACTAAACCTGACAGCAGTGTGAACTGCCCGATAGAGGAAAACGAACTCTTAAATTTACCAATTAAAAAGACGGCCAAAGACAATGTGGCAAAATCTGAGGATTTCCCGATAGATGACACTAACGAAAGTCCTAATTCATCTGAGGATGTAGGTTATCGTTTGGAAACAGTGTCTTGTAATGGCAAAGCTAGATATGGTCAGTATACAACCGTCATCAAAAAGCTGTTACGAGTTCAAGCGGGTCGAATTACAACACCTCTTGAATTTTCGATGCGAGATTTAAGAATGATGAGTATTCGGTCCAACATCATGGTTCAACTTCAAACCATCGATGAAAAAAAACTTTTACGTGACAATATTGTGGATTCTAAACTCAGTGAACTGGTTAAAGACTATTATGCCATTCGTACAGAAGACATGAACCCCGACGAAAAAGAACGTTTTATAGCAGATAAAATTGCACTTAATATAGCTGAGGCTGAAAAATTACAATCGTCCTTAAAAGACGAACTTGCTATTATTGAAACTGAAAGAGAAAAACTTAATTTAGATTATATCGAACGAGATCGAATATTGTCAGGACTTGAAGCCCAACTCGGAGGGGAAGAAGTCGCCAAAAGTTCAGAAACTTATAAAACCAATATTAATTTACCCGAAGAGAAGTTTTTAGAACGTGTAAACCAAGCACGCACTCAGCTTAATGAACTGCATTCAAGAGTCGAAAGTTTTTGGGTGGACTATGAAAAGGCTTGGAAAGAAGGGCAGTTAAAAGCTCAAGCTGATAAAGGATTACTTCCGATACCACTTGAACAACTTAGTAAAAAACCTTCATATTATGATTATTTAGCTAGTGTTCAGACCTTTTTAAATGATTTTGATTTAGGCCTTCATGTAACAAGCCGAGATAAAGAAACTCTTGAAATCAACGATTACTCTGATACACCACTCACCCCACTCGTGGATTTAAACAAATATATTGAGAATTCTGGGCTTGAAACCCGAACTTTTATTGGACCCTGCACTTTAGTGGCTAACGACAATATGTCAGAAATGCGACCTACCGATAAAATTGATGAAGCAGCTACTGGTAGAATTGATAATTCTCAAGAGATCTACGTCCCTTTACTGCCACCAGCAGATAACCGTGAATTTGAAGAGTCCGCTTATCATGACTCGCTTATTCCTTTTAAAGATCTAGATGTAGACGATATCATTCCAATGCATATCGAAAATGAAAAACAGTACGAGCGCGAAATGAAAGTGATGTCGCAGATAGGGCGTTACGTTCGAGCTTTTAATTTAGAATATGTATCTCTTGCGGATAATGCCTTACAAGATTTTATTCCTAACTGTAATTTACAAGATGAAACTAAGAACTGCTTTGCTGATCAGAAGTCCAATTTCACGAAGCAGGCCGACTTCTTTGCTAAGCTTAATAGAATTGATGAGGCTCAACTGCTCGGTCGCTATTTTTACCTTCGCCCCCCTCAAAGAGCCAAACAGCTCAATGAAACCATTGCTAGAGAGAACACTTTAGAGCCTTTATGGAACCGAACAAAACGTGAACTTTTTGGCTTTTTACCTTCTGAAGATGATCATTGGATTACGGGCTTGCCCTACGCTGAAAGTGAAAGTGAAGCTTCTTACCAAGGTCATATTTATCCTCGAAACAATAATTATCATAGCGATGCTCGAAGATATTTACAAACTCATTATTTAAAAGCTAACCCAGTGATTCAGCCAAAGACGACGCCAACCCATGTTAAACAATGGTTGAGTGAAGGGGCTCATAACTTAACTCTTTTAGAGGCTTTAAAAATTTGCTCCATCTTAACGGATCAAATTGCTACTATTTTAAAACGAGAAAAACTTCTTAAAGAAGATACTAACTCGTGGTTCAAACCTAAAAAAACTCCTGAAGAGTATTTACTTGAATATTGTTTCTCTAAAATCCATCATATCGATACCCAAACAATTCTTGATGAAGTTTTAGAACTTAATGATCAAGTGGCTTTTGACAATAAACCCATAGACCGAGTTTTTATTGATGGAATTACTTTTGATCGTCGACGCCGCGTTGTACGCACAGGAGCTTATGAACATAAAGCTGGTAAAAACACCAACCTAAATGTGGGTGTTGGGTTTGATGTAGGTACTTATAATGACACCAACACCATGGCTAGTTTAGGTGTTAACGGTGGAGCTCTATTAGGTCTGCCCGTCGTAGGTTTAGGGGCCTACATCGGAGCCACAACGGCTGGCGCTGCCGCGGCAGCCGCTGGTGCGACACAAGGGGCTGTTGCTGGAGCTGCTATTTCTGGACCTGCGGCTCCCCTTGGGGCTGTTGCGGGGGCTGTTATAGGCGCAGGTGTTGGAACACTTGCAGCTTTAGCCATTGGTCAAGAAGGTTATAGTAAAGGTTATGGAGTTAATTTATCAACGAGCACGAACGTCAGTATGGCTACTTTTCTTGTCATTCAAAAAGCGGAAGAAGATATTGTTCTTGAGGAGTACGAGAAGTGTCTAAGTTTTCAATTTACACCTGAAGCTATCAATGCCATGCATTTTAACCAATTAGGTTTAGCAGAAGGCGTGGGTATAAAACATTTAGGTTTACGAGAGGCCTTATCCCGTGGATATTTTATCTGCGAAGGTGAGATCACTAAAGAACCCATAAAAGTTCGTGAAAACTATTATTATGTAACCCAACATTTTACGGCCGGAGATATGTTAGATGATGTGAATTTGTTAAATCACGTCTGGCTGTTGGCATTACGAGGCGAGCGGGATTTCTATACCTTTATTAGCACTTTACATAACCGAAATATTACAGAAAACGGTGAAGATATTGATCCAGATCGACTTTATGACTATTCGTTATCCCGACTAAGTTATGTCTACGGTAAGATATTACCAACATTCCCAGGCATGTACTCGATCCAAGACCCTTTACCTATCCATACCGGCCAGCCTAGAAAACGCGGCTTTTAATGCCCACCGCAGGTGGAAAAGCGCCAACGAGCCGTCGGGTGTGCGAAGCAGGTAAGTGCGTTAGCCATTAAAGCCTCCTGAGAAGCCACCCGAGGGACGGCGAGAGCGCTAGACAGCGAGCCTGCCGCAGGCAAGGATGTGTAAGGCTTATCGCAAATTGCGTTAGCAATTAAGATCAAGCCTGAAACTCAACTGCGGAAACGTGTCCATACAAAGCCCCGCTGCGGAAGATATGTGACAGCTGAGAAAAACATTCAAATTAATTTAATCATTGTTTAAGCTTATCTCCAGCCCTACAATTGAAAACATATTGATAATAAGGATTTATCAAAAAACCTAATACTTGATTGTATTGGGACTTCTAACATCTTGAAAAGACTTAAAAAAAGGAGAATACACATGTTGGTTAATCGCAGAAAACTAATCCAGATCGTAGCCCTAGGTTCAGCCGCTTTAATAGCCCAAGCCTGTACAAAAAAATCTGAACCTGAAACCCAAGTTTCTGGCGAGCTAGGTGCTGAAGCTGATGCAGCCCAGAAGCCTTTAGAGCTGGTGGCTGAAACTGACAATACGGCCGTGGCTTTAGGTTACAAACATGATGGGTCTACAGTACCAGCTGCTGATAAAGCGGAAAAAAATGGCACACCTGGAGCCCAACAAAACTGCACTAACTGTGCTTTTTATGCCGCTATCGAAGGTGTTGATGGTGGGAAATGCACTTTGATTCAAGCTGGTTATGTCAAACCTCTAGGATGGTGTAAATCTTGGAGCCTTAAACAAGCTTAGTTTTAATTCCTTTTAATATCTTCATTACAATTCTTAAAATTAATTACAAAAAAGATAAAAAAAAAGAGAAGCTAACAAGCTTCTCTTTTTTTATGACCTCTGACATGATTTGAACTATGAAAAAAATTTTCTTGTATTGGCATCCAATTTTATTTTTTATACTTTATAGCCTTTTAAGTTTAACACTTGGTTGCTCTAGCACTTCTGATTTAATTCCCGACCCCAACCCCGTCTTATTGGCCGACAAAGCCCTAGCACCAACCCTGCAAAACATAAATCCTTCCAGCGATTGTCTTGAAAATCGCATGGCTTTAGATATTGGATCAGGGTCCACTAAAGTATTAATTGCTGAAGTTGATTTCTGTTTACAGCGACTGCATAAAATTTATTTTAAAGACTCCAAACCCATTAAAATCAAAGAGCAACTTAAATTAAACAACCAAACGATTCCAGAATCCATCCAAGTTGAACTCATCAATGTGATTCGGGACTGGAAACTTGCTCATAAAAATTTAAAAATTAAAACTTATTTAGCTGTAGCTACAGAAGTTTTTAGGCAAGCAAAAAATGGCACTACTACTTTAGCCCAAATAACTAAAGCGACAAAAATAAAAGTTAAATTGATCCAGCAAACGGATGAGGCCAAGATTGGTTTTTATTCTGCCCTGGCTTTGTCCCCCTATGACTCTAGCCAAATTGCTGCTTGGGACATCGGCGGAGGCAGTCAGCAGTTAACACTTTTAAACTCAGAAAACAATTTTATAACCTACCAAGGCAAGATGGCTTCAGTCAGTTTTAAAGACCTTGTCCTAAATTTAAAATTTAAAGAGGAAGTTGCTTCTAAAAATTCACCGAATCCATTAGGGCCATTGTTAGCTGACATGGCGCTAAAAAAAATTGAAAAATACAGCAGAAACGACGTCCCCGCCGCTTTGCAAAAGCAGCTTAAAACTAAAATCATTTTAGGTATTGGCGGCGTTCATAATCAATCCCTTGCCAAACAATTAGTGCAAAATAAAACCAACGTTTCTGAAAGTGAGCTGCCCAAACAGCTTCCTGCTAAGCAAACTGTTGTTGCCTCGGAGCCAGAACCTAACGAGGTACTAGTGTCTTACACCCCACAAGATTTGCTTAGACTTTTGCAAAAGCAAGCTGAACTTGCTGATCCACAGCTTAATAGCGAATATCCAGAAACTGAAGTGACAAATATTATTTTAGTTTTAGGCTATATGAATGCACTGGCTATACCAAAAGTCAGCCTCGTTCCCGCCGATTTAACTTATGGCTTAATTCTATTCGACTTTGCACAGTTGTAATTGGCTTAAATTCTGCTTAATAAGATCAAAATTCAAATCTGGAAATCGACCTTTAAACCCACCAATCTCACCTGAAGATTGCACATGAGCCCCTTTGTAAAGATGAGCGGAGCAGATCACAATACTATTATAGGGATCTTTAGCAAACTTCGAATTAAATTCCTCTTCCGTTACATCGATATCCAAATCATAAGTTTTATAAATAGCCTTAACCGCATTATATTCTAACCGACAGGGTCCTATATTTTTTTTCATCGGGCTTGCGGCAGTTGTCGCGGTTTGATTAAAGTTATAATTTGAAGTCTGTTTAAAAATGGCCGCATACGCATACACCATCACTGCTTTTCGTTGATTTAAATTTAGGGCTTCATAGTTGGGGCACAACGAAGTAAGTTCTTTTTGGTTATGGGATGTAAAGCCCCCAAAATCAAACAAAGTTTGTATGGTGGCATTGACATAAGTTTCCCTTAAATTGGCATTCAATTCAGGATAAGGTAAAGTGCTCTCTTTTTTAATATACGACCAAACTTCATCCTGAATTCGGGCTTTTGCAAAAGGATCCTCTTCCGACGTGACTTCTTCATCGGCAGCTGCGACTTCATCACTCTTTAAAGCTTTGCCGCAGTCTTCACATTCCCCTTCAAATAATTTTCCAGAAGCCCTAGGGTTTACCCTTTGACCAAAAGCAGCAGCCATTTGCAGCAAACTCGCTGCTGCGGCTATACCCGTATAACTCTCATTTTGCGTGGGGAGATTAAATTTTGGACGTTGAGCCTGTTTAGGAGGCACGTACTTCGGAGCTTTTGAGGGAAAGCCTGGGGCAAAAACGCCTGCTTCAGTGAGAGCGTTTAAATTTTCGATGGCAACTCCATCGCCTTGACCCTTAGCCGCTTCGCTTGTTGGATCCAGAGTTAACTTTTCCGAGCTCTTGGCATTGGTGCTTAACTTTATAGCTTGGCCATAAGTTTGACTGGCACAAACCAAAATAAGCCCAACACTGCAAGTGACAATTTTATAACGAATTTGCACTCTTAGCTTATCGGCGTCATTATCCCTTTCTTGAAGCGATTTTCTTTGCCTTAGACCAAAGTCAAGCTAACCTTACATAAGTGCAGCCCTTTAGTTTCAAAGATATTTTACTTAAACTTACCCTTAAAACATATTTAGGTGTCTTAATAGCAACATCTTTGGTATATTTACTTCTTGATTTAATTCCTATTTACAAATTGTTTCCTAATGTTGAGTTTCGCATCGTACAGGTTTTATGGCAGACTTTACTTTGGACCCTTTACTCTATTTGCATCGGTTTTTTTATCTGTCATAGTCTAGGCTCTGCTTTTGGTATAATCAGCAATTCTTTTGGCGATTTTTTTGCTAAAAACTTTGTCGAGTTTTTAACGGCTAAATTTAGAGTTCTTATAAAATCCACTTTGTGGGGTTTATTGTTTTTTATCCCTGGGTTTGTGATGGCCATCAGGTACAGTTTAAATGAAATGGTGATCTTTTTTAATCCTGGATTTTTGGAAGATCGAACCCAAGATCCTTTAATAATATCCACACAAAAAATTTCGTTTTTTAGTCCTGTGCTCTTTATCTTAATAGTTTTGTATTTTATTTTGCCCGCAGTTTTAGATTCAAGTTTTGATCAAGCCCACTTTCAGTATGAACCCTTGCAACGTTTAGCCCAAATTCTTTTAAATTCTGTATTAATTTTAGGAACATACATTTATCTTTTTAAAATTTACTTTAACCCCAAGGAGACAATCTAATGTCTAGATATTTTAATCGAAAAGATCTACCCGAAGTGGCATTAACTTTTGATGATGTCTTATTAGTTCCAACCAAATCCACCATGCGTTCACGCCGCGACCCTATATTAAAAACTAGGATCACCAAAAAAATCAGCAAAGACTTTCCCGTCATATCGGCCAACATGGACACCATCAGTGAAAAAGCCATGGTTATAGCTATGGATCAATTAGGAGGCTTTGGGATTTTACATCGCTTTATGTCCGTAGAAGACCAGATCGAACAGGTCAAAGCTATTTTACAAGCTGGCGTCACCGAATTTTCAGCTAGCATTGGCGTGCAGGACCAAGATTGGCTTCGGGCCGAGGCCCTTGTTGATGCCGGCGTCCCCGTTCTAACAGTCGACATTGCCCACGGTCATAGTACAGCTATGCTTGAAGTCATTGAAAAGATAAAATCCACTTGGAGTCACATTGAAGTTATTGCCGGCAATGTGGCTACTCCTCATGGAACCATGGACCTTATCAATGCCGGGGCTGATGCCATTAAAGTTGGAATTGGTCCGGGATCTATGTGCACCACCCGAGTTATCACAGGGTGTGGTATGCCCCAACTGACAGCTGTGGCCATGTGCAGTCTTGAAGCCGATAAATTCGATATTCCTATTATTGCCGATGGCGGCATTAAATCCTCGGGGGATATTGTAAAAGCTTTAGCTTCAGGAGCCTGCAGTGTGATGCTGGGTTCCCTTTTATCTGGCACTTTGGAAACCCCAGGGTCCATTGAGAAAGGACATAAACTTTATCGAGGCATGGCTTCTAAATCGGCCCAAGCCAGTTGGCGCGGCGGAGTGCCCAAAGGTATGGCTGCTGAAGGGGAATCCACACGTATTCCTGTGAAAGGCCCTGTGGGACATGTTATTGAAGAGCTTATGGGTGGACTTAGAAGTGGTATGACGTATTTAAATGCAAGTACCATTGCCGATATACGTGAAACCGCACAATTTATGCGTATGACATCTGCGGGATTTAGCGAAAGTCGAGCCCACGGCTTATATGTCTGATTTAGATCCCAGACCTATTGGTGTTTTCGACTCAGGTGTGGGTGGACTTAGCGTTTTAAGCGAGTTACTAAAAGCTTTTCCCTCGGAAAGCTTTGTTTATTTAGGAGATACGGCACGTCTGCCCTATGGCTCAAAGTCCCCTCAGACTATTGCCAAATATGTCGATCAAAACATAAATTATTTACTTAAATATCAAAACATTAAAGCCGTGGTTGTGGCTTGTAATTCGGCGTCCACAGTGCTTAGCGAAGTTAAAGCCACACAAAAAATACCAACTTTTGGCGTAATTCTACCTGGTGCTAAAGCGGCGTATGCGACTTCGAAAAACCAGATCATTGGGGTTTGGGCCACCCGCGCTACGATCCACAAAGATAGCTATAATCAAGCCTTAATCCAGTTAAACCCCAAGATAAAAACCATATCTGTGGCTTGTCCCTTATTGGTTCCCCTTGTGGAAGAAGGTCTGTGGGACGGGCCAATCACCACGGCGATATTGGATTTGTATTTAACTCAGCTTACCGGCACCAAAGCGGATACTCTGATTTTAGGCTGCACCCATTACCCCTTTATTCGACAAGCCTTAGAACAAAGAATTCAAGCCCAGTCGACTAATATGGATTTACATCCTGAGTTAAAAATTATGGATTCGGCGCAAGCGATCTCAATGGATTTAAAATCTGCAATTGCACATAAGATCATCAAACCCTCGGCGTCTCGAAACTCGTTAAGTTTGCTGCTCACCGATGAAGCTTCCCACTTTATGAATTTAGTTGAAAAAGCATTTCCAAGTTGGGGCGATAGCCAATTTCATCTTATCGATTTGCAAGCTTTCTAAGCTCTTAAAACTATTTAAAATGAACCTAATTATGAAAAACTATTTTCATTTGTCTGCTTAAAAAAAATTAACCGAATGCCTATATAAAAACAATCCGACAAATTTACATTGCTCCTTGTCCCTCTCCTTGTATAACTTAAGCCTTATGGAAACTAAGATCATTGGGCACACAGTGCAAAAAAAACCGATTCAAGCCTTCTTTTGGTCAGATTCTCGAACCCAAAATTCGTCCGATCGAGGTCTAAAAAAGAATGTAATTGCAAGCAAACAGGATATTTCAAAGTTAAGTGGAACTTCACAAACAACTACCCTATCCCCAACCATTTTAATGTTGGGTGGAGTGCACGGCGATGAAACCGAAGGTGTGACGGCATGCCTTGGAGTTTTAAACGAACTTTTCGGTAAACAAAATCCCTATAAATTTAATTTTATCTTGATCCCTTGCCTTAACTTAGATGGCTTGTTTGCGAAGACTCGACAAAATGCTAATGGTGTTGATCTTAACCGCAATTTAAATACTAAAGATTGGTCTTCGGAATTTACAAAATTTAGATACTATCCTGGTAAAGCGCCACTCAGTGAACCAGAAAACCAAGCGCTCATGAAAATTTTAGACGAGCAAAACTTTGCTTTTATCTTTACCCTACATAGCTGGAAACCTATGTTAAACACCAATGGGGATTGTCGATTAATTGAAGATGTGTTGCACCAAGAAACCGGTTACAGAATCGTACCCGACATAGGTTATCCTACCCCTGGAAGTTTAGGAGCCTTAGGAGCTATTGACCGAGGTATCCCTACTTTGACCTACGAACTTGAAAAAGGCATGGAGCAAGAAGAGATTATGAAAATTCACGTTCCCGCATTGATGAAAGCTTTAAAGGCCTGTGAACAGCGTTTTTGTTAAAGGAGAATTTATTTATGATCGATCTAGAACCACTTAAAAAAAGCATTGAAGGCTGTTACACGGAAGTCGCAAATGGCTTGAAATTTGATGCCATACCTAAACAAGATATCGATAATATCAAGTACGCCATTGATCTTTTGGATCAAGGCGAAATTCGAGTAAGTTCCAAAGTCAATGGCACTTGGGTGACACAAGATTGGGTGAAAAAAGCTATTCTGCTTTATTTTAAAATTAAAAAAATGAAAGTTATGGATCTTGGGTTGTTTAAGTTTGTGGATAAGATTCCGTTAAAAAATTGGACAGGCTCTGAAGGGGTGCGTGTTGTGCCAAGTGCCATAGTTCGAAAAGGGGCTTTCATCAGTCCAGGCGCTGTGCTTATGCCCAGTTATGTAAACATTGGGGCCTTTGTGGGTTCGGGAACCATGGTCGACACTTGGGCCACAGTGGGCTCTTGTGCGCAAATTGGAGCTAACGTGCATTTATCTGGAGGCGTTGGTATTGGAGGAGTTTTAGAACCCCTACAAGCCTCCCCTGTTATTGTCGAAGACAATGTATTTGTAGGAAGTCGCTGCATAATTGTGGAAGGGGCCTTGATTGAAGAAGGGGCTGTTATAGGAGCTGGGGTGACCATCACCGGCAGCACGCGAATAATAGATGTGACGGGCCCCAAAGAGATCATACACCGTGGCTTTGTGCCCAAAAACTCAATTGTGATTCCTGGACAATCCCCAAAAACTTTTGCCAGTGGTACTTATATGATTCCAAGCGCCTTAATCATCGGCAAGCGCGATGCTAAAACCGATTTAAAAACATCTTTAAATTCAGCGCTTCGTGACGTTGAAATGGACAAATAAACTTGATTAACTAAGCTCATCTTAAAAAAACCAAAGGAGATTACCCCTATGTCACTAACCTCTCTATTCTCATCTAAACATATAAAGTTTAATTTACTCACAACTCAAATTAATGGACTAAGATTAAATAAATTAGAAGCGATGAGCTTAAAAGCATTTTTCTTAGAACCTTTAAACACAAACCTTATTAACTTAAAACTTATTAACTTAAAACTTAATAGCTTAAAACGTGGACTTTTAAGCTTAGCTCTTTTTAGTTTTGTCTCTTTAAACTTAAGTCTGCTGCTTCCAACTCAAGTTTGGGCTAGTGCAAATCCGTTGCTGCAAGAATGGGTAGGCCCATATGGAGGACTGCCGGCGTTTGATAAAGTACAACTTAAACATTTTGCTCCAGCTATGGACCAAGTGATTCTGGATTATACTAAAAACGTAAAAAAACTAGCCGCAGTCAAAGAGCCGGCTACCTTTGCTAATACCATTTTGGTTTTGGAAAAAATGGGTCAACCGGCCGATCAAGTATTTGCCGTTTACGGGGTTTGGTCTGGCAACTTAAGCACTCCAGAATTTCAAAAAATTCAAGCCAAGTACGCACCTAAATTAGCGGCCCTTGGTGACGCTTTGGTGCAAAACGCTGAGGTCTTTAAAAAAATCTCTACTGTTTATGAACAACGAAATTCGTTAAAACCCGAACAAGCGCGTTTAGTTGAACAGTATTATAAAAACTTTATTCAAAAAGGCGCTAAACTCACGGTCGCTCAAAAGAAACAAGTTGCCGCTTTAAATCAAAAATTAGCTAGTCTGTATAATAAATTTTCTGACCATGTTTTAAAAGATGAAGAGAATGAATTCGTACTGATCCAATCCGAGCAAGAGCTTCAAGGTTTACCTTCTTCATTGATTGAAGGCTATGCCGCTGAAGCCGTTAAACGAGGTCATAAAGGCAAATGGGCTGTAGCTAATACTAGATCATCGGCTGAACCTTTTTTAACCTCTTCAGCTAACCGACCTTTACGAGAAAAAGTTTTTAAAATGTGGACCTCAAGAGGGGATCAGGGAAATAAAACCGACACGAATAAAATTATCTCTGAAATTGTTAAACTCAGAACTGAGCGTTCCAAAATCTTGGGTTTTCCGACCTTTGCTCATTGGAATTTAACCAACACTATGGCTAAAGAACCCAACGCGACCCTAGATCTAATGATGAAAGTTTGGCAGCCGGCCGTGGCCCGCGCTAAAACTGAAATTGCAGATATGCAAGCCCTAGTTAAAAAAGAAGGGGAGAATTTTACTATAGCTCCCTGGGATTATCGCTACTACGCTGAAAAAGTTAGAAAAGAAAAATTTGATCTTGATATGAATGCCTTAAAACCTTATCTGCAACTTGATAATATTAAAAAGGCCATGTTTTGGACCTCAGAAAAACTATTTGGTTTAAAATTCTCTCCAGTCACTGATGTGCCGGTTTTTCATCCTGATGTAACTGTGTACAAAGTCACTGATTTAAAAAATAAATTCATCGGTCTATGGTATTTTGACCCCTATGCTCGTGCGGGCAAAAGATCAGGGGCGTGGATGACAAGCTACCGCGTTCAACATCGTATGGATGGAACTGATATCTCCACTTTAGTTTCTAATAATTCTAACTTTATTGCTGGTCCTAAAGGTGAGCCTGTTTTGATCTCTTGGGACGATGCTGTGACTATGTTTCATGAATTTGGCCATGCTCTTCATGGTTTAGCGTCTAATGTCACTTACCCTACCCTTTCAGGGACCAATGTTTTATCCGATTATGTCGAGTTTCCTTCCCAAATTTTAGAAAACTTTTTATCAACCAAAGAGGTATTAAATTTCTTAGTTGATGCCAAAGGACAAAAAATTCCACCACAACTTTTAGCTAAGTTAGCCAAAGCCAAAACTTTCAATCAAGGTTTTGCAACCGTAGAGTTTTTAAGCTCAGCCATTGTGGATATGAAACTTCACTTGGAAGGTGGCGAGAAAATGATTGATCCCAAAGCCTTTGAAGCCAAAACTCTCAAAGAGATTGGTATGCCATCACAGATCGTTATGCGCCATCGACTGCCCCACTTTAATCACCTGTTTACGAGTGAAGGTTATGCGGCAGGATACTATGGGTATTTATGGGCGCAAGTGTTAGAAAAGGATGCCTTTGAAGCTTTCGCGAAAGCAAAAAGTACCTTTGATCCAAATGTAGCAAAAAAACTAAAAGAATTTATCTTCGCACCGGGTAACACCATTGATCCCAACGAAGCTTATCGCAAGTTTCGTGGCCGTGATGCCAAAGCCGAAGCTTTACTTAAAGCTCGTGGCTTTATGTAAAGCCACGATTTGTAAGTGTTAACTATAAAAAAATAGATTTTAATTAGTACGTATACCCGCACGTTTTTCGTGCGGCTTTAGCCGAACGCATTTGATCCATAACGGCATTTAGACTGCGACCCAAGGATGAAAACGGGTCTACCGTATATTTTGATCGACCATCGATTTCTAACATAATGGGGTTCTCGGGACGTGCTGAAGCTAAGCCTCTTGAGCCCGATAAGTTTTCGTTTTTATAAACTTCGTCCATACTGAACATGGCTGTTAAAAGCTTACTAGAGGGTGAATAGGTCATGCCTGAATAATTACAAAAGGCTTCTTCTTGGTTTTTAGCAATCTTGATTGGCTGCTCATCTAAGGTCATTTCGATTTTATCTTTAATGATATTTAAAGAAAAAGTCTGAACAATTTTTGAATTCAAACGCGTATTAGTGATAGCTTCAACTTTAATTTTTTTATAACTCCATTTCTTTTGACCATCACACTCTAAAATCTTTACGCTATGGTTCTGTTTGGTTTTTTCCATGAGTTCAAAAATATTTAAAGATTCGGCCTCGTTCAAAGTAAATTGTTTACCCTTGTAGTTTATTTTAATAGACTTTGAACCACTATTAGATGCGGTATCTCTTTGCGCTTTAATTTTATTAAGTGCGAAGTACCAATCTTTTTCCGAAGGTGTATTTAAAATAAAACCACGCTTGCAAAAAGCATTACTATTGTTGGTGATTTCAACTTGCGTTTCATTGCCTAATTTAAAATTCCAATTTAAGAAAGTCTGTCCAGACTGATCAGCCACTTCAAGTCGAGCATCAGATTCGATACGCACTTCACGAAACTTAGTATTTCGTCCTTGCAAGGCACAGTTCTGATAAAGAAGACCACATATTGTCAAACTTACTATGGCTAAAATTTGCTTTTTCTGTTTCATGATGATCATTTCGACACAAGTTTAAGAATTATTAATAGGTACTTACAGCCAAAGGTTCTGAATTTTTAGTCCCTAACGAGATTTCAACGCTTTGGATGTCCCAAAATAAAACACTAGACCGCTACACTTTTAAGAGCCGCACTTGGACTTAGCTTCGAGATGTTAAACAAAGGCACTATTAAACTTAAAATACAGATCACTACACACACAGCTAACACTAAAAGGATTAAGGGCAAATCCACCCTGGCAGGCATATAGGGATCTTGATAAACATCTGGCATAATTTTTAAAGGTGTGTGTTCGATATATTTGGCGAGTAAAAATCCTGGCACAAACCCCACTAAGACACCCATTGAACTTAGCCAAAAGCCCATAGTTCCAAAGACCCATCTGACTCTAGATTTTGATAAGCCCATAGCCATCAGGATACCTATCTCTTGACGTTTTTGGTGCAGCAGTAAAAGTAAAACCGTCATCATGGAAAAACTTGTAATTAAGACACTCATCACTAAAAAAAAGCCTAAGGCCATGCGCTCTAATCTTAAAGCAAATAGTAAACTAGAGTTTCGCTCTTGCCATGTTTGCACTTCAGGCAGACCATTTTTGACTAATAGCTTTTTTATGCTTGTTGATTGCAAGGGGTCTTTAAGTAAGATCTCATAACCCTTTTTTAAGCCGCGAGTGTCAGGTGTAACTAAAGAGTCTAAAGAATAAATGACTGTGTTGGCATTTTTTGACGAAGTCAGTTGGGTGAAAAAGACTCCGGCCAATTTAAACGAGGACACTTGCATCTCTGCACCCAGGGGCTGAAGTAAAGTTGAAGGGGCAATGACATCGATAAAATCCCCTTCCAAGGCTCGAAGGGATTTGGCTAAATCAAAATTAAAGATAAGTTCGTCATTAGCGAGCTCGGTTCGACCGTCTAACCGCACAAGATTTGAACGTATGACTTCCGAGATACGGCGAGGATCAAAACCTCTAGCTTCGGCCCCTTGAAAGCTGCCGCTTGAAGACCTAATGATAATATCTTGAGATTCAAAGGGATAAACCTGTTCGTACTTAATGCCTTCTTTTTTAAGTAGGTCTTTGATTTTAGTTAGATGATTTTTTTGGGAATAAACGACCATATGCGGTTCATAACTTAACAGACGATCACGAATATTATCGTTAAACCCGGCCATAACACTTAAAACAATAATTAAACCAAAAACCCCAATAGCCATTGCCGAAAGGCTTAACCAGGCCATCATTCGAACTGTGCTACCGGCTTTTTTAGACAAAAAGTAAGCTCGAAATAATTTAAGTGTCATACCGTCCTTTAGAACCAGATATTGTAAAAGATAGTTTTAAGCGCTTCATAAAACAAATCTTTAAACCTTGCTTCAGCATAAACAGAGTGGGCTTCGAATTCAAAATCTTTAGTGTAGCTCGTAAATAATTTTTTAGCTCTTGGCATGTGAAGCTGGGAAGTGACAAGAATTACTTTTTGGCATTTTAATCGTTCCAGCAAAATCACACTGTGCACTACATTGCCGTAGGTGGTTCGTGAATGGTTTTCGATCAAGACATTAAATCTTTGCACCCCGGGGTAAATATCGATCTGAGGAAAAATCTCATCTAAAGTCACATTGGGGTTCACACCAGAAATAATGAGTTTTCGAACATCACCTCGCTGAAGCAAGTCAAACCCTGCTCGCACTCGGCCGGCACCACCGGTTAAAACCAATGCACAATCCCCTCTAGAGGGTAGCTCCCAAGAAGTCACAGGTAACTTTTTTAAACTGAAGCTTTCAAACAAAACCCAAGCCATGAAAATAGCCAAAGCTACAAAAAATAAGAGAAAAAATAATTTTGTAGATCTAATCCAAGTCATTTGGGCCTAAGTTTAAAATGAAAAATTGCTTTTAAGTTTAATAAAAATTACGGATCATAAGTTTAAGTAAAAACAATAGTCTAATAAGAACAATTGATCTTAAACTTAACTTTAAAGTTAAGTTAATTTAATTTAATTTAATTTTAAAGGTAACTGGCAAGAACTTCGATTTCAACGTCTACACCTTTAGGCAGCTCTTTCACAGCCACACAAGATCTTGCCGGGGGATTTTCTTTAAAATAGGATTCATAAACCCCATTCACTTTTGGGAATGTGGCCATATCAGTCAAGAAGATCGTAGTTTTAATTACATTTTGATAACCAAGCCCGGCCTCTAGTAAAACCGCACCCACATTTTGCATAGCAAGTTCAGTCTGCTGTTCAATACTGGTTTTCACAACTTGGTTGGTTTTTGGATCAATGGGAATTTGACCTGAGCAGTACAACATATCCCCCACTTTCAAAGCTTGGGAATAAGGTCCAACAGGATGAGGGGCATTCTTGGTATAAATGATGTGTTTCATAAAGTTCTCCTTAAATTAAAATAAACAATAGCAAATCCTACCTCACCCACAAGTTTATGTCTTGGCCTAAAGCTTTAAATGGCACTCAGAATATGACCGTTTACATTTTTTAAATTAAAATTGTAAAAATTAAAACTGTAAAGACCGCGATTCGATCTGACAATTTTAAAATTGCGTCGCAATAAGATCGTACAAATTGGAACAAACTAACTGACATTTTTTTAGTCAATTTGGCGTATACGATTGTGTTTTTTTTGATGAAGCAAAGATCACAAAGCTGTAGTTTTTAAGAACACATCGAAGAAGAGTATTTATGCTCAAAAAGGATGCTTTGATCACCATCAACATCCATTAAGACCTCATAAGTCGAAGTCCTATGATATTTTAGCTAATTTACCTAGACCTTAGCTAAATTCATACAACAGAATTTAGCTCCGAGTAAAATTCAGTTGTATGAATTTAACTAGCGTAAAAAATTTTAGATGTATGAAAATTACTCGAAAATTTAGCTCTCAAAAAAAAAGGTAAAGGTAAAAATGGTGGCTATAAAGTTACTAACGAAAATTTTGCTGATTAATTGATGAAAAGTGACAAACAGGCACTAGACTATTCCAGGGGTAAACTTGAGTTGATAAAAACCTCTTCTTTTAAAATCAAAATCATATCAGATGTTGAAACAAAGGATATTGCAAAAATGAATTTGCACATTTACAAGGTTATTCTGATGGTAAAGAACAGTAATGTAAAAATAGGTCTAGATTCTAAAAAAAAATTATAATAGTACACCCTGATTCAAGTTCAATGGATGCTGAAACAACCACGGCACATTTATATGCGTGGTATTCTGCATATCTTTACACAAAAGAAGGCATACAGAATGAATCAGAAATTATAAAAAAAGCAGGTTATGCTGGTGATAATATAGTACTTGTAATAAAGGATAGTTACAGTTTTTATATAAAAAATTGTCCTAACTTTCGAATACATGGGATTCTTCTTTCCGAAGAAAAAAATGGGTTAAAAATGTTATTAGAGTACCCATTTACTAAAGTTAGCGGATTTATTAATATGGCGAAAAAAGATGTGTTTATTAGTTATTCACATTCTGATGAGGAAAAAGTATTAAGTTTTTATGATAAAATTAAAGAAAATTTTTCTGTATTCATAGATAAAAAGAATTTAAAACCTGGTGACATTCTTGACGAGACTTTAGAAGGCCATATCAATAACTCAGACGCAATTTTGTTATTTCTATCACAAGCTTCTTTGAATTCAGAGAGTGTTTCTAAAGAAATAGATTGGGCCATAAAACACCAAAAAACAATAATACCTATTAAAATTGAAAAATGCATTGTTCCTGAAAAATTAAAATCTATATTATATGTAAACTACCCAAAAACCGAAGATGAATTAAATGAATTAATTAATAAAATACATTCTGTAATTAAATAGTAAAATAAGTTATGAAAAACGCTTTAGGTTTGTTCTGTGAAAAGGCCTGTGTATTGGATTTAATTTCTTGGATTAATCTAAAAGCACAAAAACTTTGAATACAAATTAACTCTCTAACAGATGATCTTTGGCTTATTTTTTATCTGGTAGAGTCGCAGATTTAAATTATAAATATATTGTTCTCTTGCAATATAACCTTGGCTTCTTTCAACACGATTGGCGTTAAAGTAACCTTTTAGACCTAAAGCTTCGAATTTTGACAATAGAACACGGGTGTAAACTAAACAGTCCCAAAATTTTCCAAACTTAAAGCCCTTTTTAGCTTTTGTGATTAAACGAGCTAACAAAGCAGGAAATGTTCTTAGAAAATTCTTAAAATTCAACAAATTCTTTGATTTTACTTTTAAATGTAAATGGTTTCCCATATTAACAAAATCTAAAACTTCAATTTGATATTTTTTAGCTCTTTCGTGTAACAAGTTTTGAACTTGCAATTTAAATTTATAAAAACTCAAATCATTTTTTGCTTTTGAAGATTTGAAAACTACATGGGTAAGTTTATTTGGAAGCAAAGGGCGCTTCATTTTTCTTTTTCGAAGCGAGATATTGCCACCATGTTTAAGAGTTGGAAAAGTTTTTAATTCTTTAGATGACAGTAGTGTTAATTGCATTGGGGCAATATAATAATATTTGTTTAAATATGCAATAAAAAGTTAAATTGTTATAATATTAAAAAATGGAAAATGTAAATTCTTAAAATGTAATTCCGGATATTATCGATTAATAGCAATTTCAGTTTACAATATTAAACCGACAAAAAAATTGTGACAATTACATTAGTGAAACAAGAAATCTCCAATTAAGAAGAATTAAGGTAAACTGACAGACAAATTTTATACCTGCAGGCAGAGTAACTGTCAGATCAAATAGAGGTGTGTTCAAGTAGGGGTTACTACAAATAAGCTTGTGAACACCAAGCGATTTTGATGGTGTCTAACTACAAATAAGTTTTTTAATTCCTTTTTCGAGTATCAAAAACTCTTAAGTCAAAATGTAACAAATGTTCAACAAACCTGGTCGACGCCAAGTTATTTTTTTAACAACTTCTAGTGAAGAAAAATCGATATCAACTTCTTTTTCTTCTTTCATAGAGATCACTAAGCTATAGCAATCAATGCCTTCTAAGTCGTCGGGAAAACCTTGTATCTCGTTCACGATAGGATCACGTGGAGCAGGATGAAAAGAAACTTGATATCGAAATGCACCTATCTTGTGAGACTTCACGACATTAAGAATATCACGACCAATATTCTGTGCTGGGCTATTGAAAAATTCTTCATTTAATTCTTTTTTGCCAACAGCTTTACGTACAATATTTACAGCCTGAAGCTCTGTTGGCAATGTCAGCTGAATCTCCATGTTTTCTAAGGGAGACTTTAAGCTTTCTTTAACCATCTCTCTAATATCAAAATCATTACGATGTTCAGAAGCATGATCATTCAACATATCCAATAAGTAATCACAACCAACCAGGCAATCTTGTTCCCAAAACATCCCTTTAATATCAGACACCTCTACAAAGTAATCGTCATCTTCTTGCCTAACAAAAGCCATCCAAGGTTCATTCATTTTCTTAGCAAAAGCTTCCGCTTTAGGAACTGATTTCCAAGGCACACTCCACATTCCCATAACGACTCTCCAACGTTTTTTTTAGATTTTAAATTATAAAAAGATAGTTAGTGAATTGAATATTCATTAAGGTCTAGTGTGAAATAATACTTTTTTAAAACAGTCCAAGGGTAGAAAGCATTGTTGATAGTTAACCCTAAACCAAAACAATCAGCTAACTGTTTTTTTTGTTTAAAAATCTTGGAACTATCTGGCGAACAAATACGCTTTGACTTTCAATATCAGATTTGTGGGGTTTTAAAAAAACTTACTGCTTAAAAATATTATGTTACTTTTTATAGAGGGCAATAAAAAAGATCTCTTTGGAAATTTGCCGTGTTGCTTTGGGTTTCATAACATCTACTTTTTTAAAAAGTTTATGCAGACGATTTTTATAATCTTTAAAGTCCTCAGAATGAAATAACTTACAGATAAAATGACCGCCAGGTTTTAAATGCTTCGAGGCTAAGTCTAGGGCCATATCACATAGCTCTAAAGATCGAACCTGATCCGTCAACTTAATACCTGTTGTTTTGGGGGCCATATCTGACATTACAACATCAAACAAGGCATCTTCTACGCCATGGGTTTTACACAGGCTATCCAGATTATCTTGAAGCAGATCAGCTTGGATAAATACCGCATTGGGCAGCTTAAGTGTAATTTTTGTCAAATCAATACCTAATAAAAAACCTGTGTTCGTAATTTTTTTTGACGCATATTGTGACCAAGATCCTGGGGCGGCTCCCAAATCCAAAATTTTTTGTGCGGGTTTAAACAATTTGAATTTCAGATCCATCTCTTCTAACTTAAAAACCGAACGAGCCGCATAATTTTGCTCTCTTGCCTTTTTAGTGTAGTAGTCATTCGCATCATAGCCCATAATGAACAGGTAACAGCTTTCACAGTTTGAGGCCAGAAATGATTTTTGTTTTATATGCAATACTTCTTAAATTTGTACTTTTTTTAGCCTGCTATATTTTAATTTTAGCTCGAAGAAAAATCGTTATTGTCGATATGTTTTGGGGCTTAAGTTTTTTACCTGAATTTCTTGTGGCCTTTTACTTTAAAGGCTTAACCCATGGAAACGTAATTTTATTTTTAATGGTACTTCTTTGGTCCTTACGACTTAGTCTTTATTTGGGTTTAAGGAGTAAAAAATTCCAAGAGGATCACCGTTATCTTGAGTTTTCTAAATCATGGCCACCCGCTCAATTTAAATCCAAAGTTTTTGTACAAATTATCTTAATCCAGTTTAGCATCTCAACTCTTATGTCGACTTGCTTTTATGTGTATTTATTTTCACCCTCTTTTGGTTGGTCTGCACCCTTTTGGAATGTACCTATGCTGGGACTATTTCTTATGGGATTTGGTCTTGAGATTTTAGCCGATGAAAGTTTAAGGCGTTGGAAACTATCACCCACAAAAAAACCACTTACTTATACAGGAAGTGTGTGGCGATTTATAAAGTATCCTAATTACTTAGGTGAAATACTGATTTGGTTAAGCTTCGGTCTTTTGGCTTTACCGTTTAGCTATGGCTTTTTAGGTTTAATTTCACCTTTGGTCATTAGTTACTTTTTAACATACGTAACTGGGATTCCTTATCTTGAAAAACATCGATCAGGAAAACAACCTTCCCCTAATGAAAGACCCAAGTACAACTATATACCTGGGGTCTTTTAAATTCATATCTAAAAATAGTTTAGAATTTTAGTAAGAGTTTATTAAATTTTAAAATTTAATTAGAGGTCTTGAACTTCTAAAATAGCGGTTTGACCTGTGATTGAGCACTCTTCAATAAGTGCTAATTCAGGAGGAACATCAACAGCACCTTGCCAATTAAGCTGTTCACCTTGAACGCTGCTCTCAAAAGTAAATTCAGGCGAAGATCCTGGGCTACAATCTGGTAATATTTCGATTGTGACTTTAAATAGATCCGTCGTGTTCAAAACGTCGTTGGTTTTAAAAAACATACTTCCACTTTCGTCTAATACCGAAACAAAGGAAATACCATTAGTGCTTGGATTGCCCTGCTGAACTTTTTTATCGCCATTAGGAAAAGTAAAATTGTTATCACAGTCAGAACGCACATAAGCTTCATTGCCTCCCACCAATACTTTTTCGTATGTGACACGAGCAATTGTGTTGGAGTAATCATCAGGGGTTAAAAAAACCGTAACAATAGAATCGTTGCTGGCAAGTCTTTGACATAAAGAAGATAAAAGCTCCTCTAAACAACCAGTTAAAGTAAAGCTTGATAAAAACATCAATCCAATGGTTAGCTTTTTCATACATTCACATCCTTTTTTATAATTACGTTCCGTTAAAAAATATAATATGTGATGTAATACTTATCGGTTGAACTTTAAGAACCACAACTTAAAAAACAAAAATTTTTAAATAATAAAAAATATAAGTAATTTACATGATCATTTTATATATATTCCATTTCTTTCTTTAAATTTTTGTTAAGAATGTAATTTTATATTAATTCTGACTCACTATAAATGTTGCAGCCAATCCAGCCCAATTCTCGATTTAAGACAGAATTCTTGTGAAATCCATTAGGTGTAATGGTTAAAATTAATATTACTTTTCTTACATTGAGAAATTGATAAATTTATACTTCGAGAGGATGCATTGCTCAGTATTTTGTTTTTTTGTATTATGTTTTAAATTTTAAGTTTTAAACCCACCATTAGTTTAATTTGAGACGTATCAAAATCACCCTTATCTATATTGTCTACATCTGAAAGCGATATATCTATAGGATTAAACAACCTAACTTCGGTCGAAAAATAAATAAAATCACTATACCTAATGTCGCAACCCACTATAGCTTGCCAAGTAAATCCTTCCCCCTCGAAGTCATTATCTTCTATAGTTAGTTGGGTATAACCAACTCCTAACCCTAAAAAAGGCTCAAGAAGTAATAGCTTGGGCGTGTGAAAATAATAGTTAAACATAGCAGAAACTTGGGTTTGGGTGTCTGATCCAATAGTAGTTACTGCTGGAGGCAACTCATCAATTTTCATAGTCTCGTAGTTGACCTCAAGGGATAGCGAATGCATCGCCCCTAAATGAACACCAAAACCTAAAGTAACCGGATAAGGGGCTGCAATTTGTGTGTTTACTTCGGCACCGTCCAAGGTTCCATCTGTGGCTACTGACAAACCCAATTGACCTTTCACGTACAACAGTGACCCAAAGGCACTGGGACTATAAAATAACAACCAGGCTACACATAATCGTTTGAGATATAACATATAAAAAATTATAGAATAAAAATTTAAGCAATGACCAGAATTACTATTAAGTTAACGATCAGTCTGACTATATGCTGGACTTAGATCGTGTTCCCTTTAAGAAATCGCATCTTATTCTTTATTTTAGCCTCATAAACATAGAAAATATTTAAGAGGGCAATTCTATGAAACGCTGGATCCTAATTTGTGCTTTAGCTTTAAATACAACCCAATGTGGCCCAAAACAAACGGCTCCATTACATTCAAAATTGAACCAACAGTTGCATCAAAGCAACAGCTCTTTGAAAGCAAAAACAGATTCCAAAGATGAAGTGAACCTTAGAGGCATTGCCAGCTTAAAAACACAATTATCAGGAAAAGCTTTAATTGAATTCAGAAATATCATGGGGGTTTATCCTTCAAGCTTTATTGCTTTTATGAATAACCAACCCCAACGAGTAAAACTTGAACCGACACTTAAACAGTATGCAGACATAATTCCAAAAGATATTTTTTTACGAATGATGTCTTTAGCCAAAAAAGTGGATGACTCGGGCATGAGTATTACGAGACAAGGTGGTGACTTAATTATAACTAATGCGAATGCAGAATTTAAAACTAGTTTTGCCGGACCCATTGGAAATTTAAGCACTAAAATTGATGGCAAGAGTTATGATTTCGCCAATCCAAAAATATTAAGTCGTTACATTACTGAATTGGAAAAAAATATTTTGAATGCCAAGCAAGCGCTTTTATACAATAGACCTGCCACTGCACAATTCGGAATTTTTAAACAGTGTCAATTACTTCAGTTAGCGTTTTTTCCTCAAGAGAGTCAGGCTATAGCTAATGGGTGGTTTATCTTAGGTGGTATGGCTTTAATTGCAGTTGCTATTGCTGTGGCCGCGTCTCGAATGACTAAAAATTTAAAAAAGACGGAGCACACTATTATTCATGACGTTAAAACGAAAGATCTTAATATCAATGTAAATGATGTAGGTGTAAATGTTGGTGTTAACGATAACACAATTAATGCTATTGATAACTTTGGCGATAAAATTAAAGATATAGATCCGACAATATTCTCAAACAACACGATAGTTACACCAAGTCTTAACTCACCTGTGGACGGCTTAGATTTAACAGTTGATAACTAAGCTGTATAATCTAAGATTCGATCTTAACCACTTAAAATCATTTGATTTTCTTAAAAAACTCTTTGCTTTTCAAACTTGCGTAATTACATTGTCACTTGGCGAATAAAGCTTTCGGCTTTTTTGAAAATATTTTGTTTTTTGGTTTTATCCATATTATCTAGGATTTTTACCATCATTCCCATTCTGGGATTTGATTCATAGAAACTTCGGTGATTCGCAATAAATCTCCAGTATAGGCCATCGACAGTTTCACACCACTCCCCTTTTGGATAATGGCTCATTTTTAAATAATAGTTACTGCCACAGATATAAGGTTTGGTTGCAAAAATTCCACCGTCACTGAATTGACCCATACCATAAACATTGGGGCCCATCACCCAATCCGAACTGTCGACAAACATCTCCATAAACCACTTATATACTTGCTGAGGATGAACTTCACAAAGTAACATCATATTACTAACAACCATTAAGCGTTCAATATGGTGATTATATCCCCATCTCTCGGCCTTTTTAATCGCATCATCTAAAACAGGAATACCTGTTTGACCGGTGTACCAGCAGTCTTGCAATTGGCCCTGGTGATTCCAAAAATTAGTCTTGGTTTGTACTTCATCAAAGTTTTGATAGATGCCACGGACAAATTCTCGCCATCCAATAACTTGGCGAATAAATCCTTCCACCGAATTTAACGAGATCGCTTTCCCACTTTTAGCAAATGCACTTAAGATCTGGTCTGCCACCATATCAGGTGTTAAAAGTCCCGCATTGATCATGGGTGATAAAATCGAATGAAACACAAAATCACTTTTATTTGTAATTGCATCTTGGTAAGTGCCGAAATTTTCAAGTCGATCTCTAATGAAGCGGTCTAACCAAATTTTAGATTCATTCAATGTTACTGGCAGCCAAAAATTTTCTGACGATCCTGGGTGATCTGGGAAAATTGCTTCTACTAAAAACATAACCTCTTCAGTGATTGGATCAGGTATTGAAGTTTGAAATTCAGGAATGGCTACATCTTTTGGCAGCTTCTTCCTATTTTCAGAATCAAAACTCCACGCGCCGCCTTCAGGTTTATGATTTTTATCAACTAAAATCTTTAAACGTTTTCGTTCCCGTTCATAAAAGGTTTTTTAACGGATTTCAAATATGCAGCAAAATTATCTCTGGACGACAAAAACATCGGCGAGTTAACTGTGTGTTGTTGAATTTGGTTTGCTTTCAAAAAGTTAGTAATTCGCGATTCAAAAAACTTATCTTCAATTTCAAAATGCGAAATGGATTTCACACTGGGATGGCTTTCTAAAAACGACTTTAACTTTGTTTCAAAGCTTTGGGAAAACGCAGGGGTATCGGCTGGCTCATAGAACACTTTATGACCACTGGCTTTAAGTTCATCCCGGTAATGGCGCATGGCCGAAAGAAAAAAAATAATCTTATGTTTATGGTATTTAAAATGCTCACATAAGCCTAGATCCTCAAACATGATAATGCCATCAAATTTAATCGACTCGAGGTGCTTTAAAGGAAACAGTTGGTTGCCTAAAATCAATAAAACATTTTTCATGTATAAAGCACCCAGTAGCCAAATAAAACTATCGCCCTAACAGACCAGAGTGCAGTGCGAAGCCAATTGGTTAAAATTAAAAACTGCGCGGCTTTGTAGTCATAGGCTTGCATAAGCATGGTATGAGCAGGGACACTCAAACCAAAAGTTACAGCCCAAATTAACAAAACGCCGACCAAGTTTAAAGTCCAAAGCGAATATAATTTACCCGCACTCAAAGCCAAAAGCCCAGCGGTCAGTAATTCAATAATCATAATAGGTGCGACAATGGGGGTGATCCATTTGGTATGATAATCTTGATAGGACGCAAATTTTGCAAGATCAATATAATGATAAGCGGGATAATGGACAGCTTGAATGGTCCAAATCAGACCCGTTAAATAGAAACAGCAAAACAGCTGTAGTTTAAAAATAAAATTCGGATTTTCAAATATTTGACCCACAAAAAAAATGGTATTTTATGTGGGTTATGAAAACAACTTATCCACGCAGATGAGAAGTTTTATTTACTGGATGTGGCTTTGATAACTGATCTTTTCTTTTTCATTTGATTTTCGATAGCGTCGACTTTTTCGTTTAAACCCTTAGTTTGCTCTTCTAAAGTTTTAACTTCTTTCTCTAAGCCTTCTTTTTTCTTAATGGCGGAATTTAAAGCCTTAACTTTACTTTTTAATTTAGTCTCTTTGGATTTAATATCCTTCTCTAAACCAAAAGCTTCTTTACCCCAAGCATAAAATTGATCAAAGTCTGATTTCATATCAATCGGGCAAAATTTTGAAGGGCTTTTCTTTTTAAATCCTAAATTGAAAGCACTGTCTGGGCTGCAGTATTCACTAATGCCCATTTGCCAACCTTTTTGATACTGCTCAAGGGAAATATCTACGCCTTTTTTTTGACAATCTCTGTGAGTTTTCATGATCTGATCCGAAGGCTGACCTTTAACACCACTGTCACGACCTACAGCAAACCAATCCGTGGACTGACATTTGTCAGCCGATAAGGCTAAAGCCTGATGGGATAAAAATAAGAAGAGGGAAGCAACTATAAATTTCATAAAAACTCCTAAGTAAGTCATTGCTTAAATATACTAACAACCCTACTACAAAGTGCAAATAAAAATTCACCCATGCCTTTTTTCAAACATTACGCACTACATCTATAGACCAAATCACAGTGGTTGGTAAACTTAAAGGATTATGTTGATTTATCGATTCGTAGTTTTCATTTATCTTAGTTTAATTCTACCTTTTAAATTTATTCTCTTTAAACACACTCGGGAATATATATTTGCTCGCTTAAAATCCGCGCGAGCCCCAAAAGTCCCTTTAACCGCAGAAAAAATTTATGTCTTTCATGCAGCCTCTGGTGAAGCTGAATATGCTTTTCCAATCATAAGGGAGTTAAAAAAAACCAGATCCAATTGCAAAATTATCATGACGTATTTTTCGAACTCTTATCTTGATGTGATTCAAAATAATTCAGAAATCGATCAAGTTGTGCCACTGCCTTTAGACCTTCCTGGCTCCACCCGAAGTTTTTTAAAACAATATAAACCGACGGCGATATTTATAGCGCGAACAGATCTGTGGCCGGAATTTTTAACCCAAGCTAAAAATTTAAATATTCCTTTAATATTATTTTCGCGAACCCAAGTCCCTATCAACAATTTTATCAGAAGGTTTTACTATCGTTGGCTGTACCAACATTTAAGTTTGATAAGCGTTGTTTCGGAAGAGGATAAAATAAATGTTTTAAATATTGTACCTAAGGCCAATATATACATCCACGGAGATTCAAGATGGGATCAAGTTCAGTACAGACTATCGCAACACCCCTCGGTGCAGTATTTAAAACCAACTTTTGTTGCTGGTTCAATTTGGCCCGAAGATTTTAACTTTTTAGCTACAGCATGGGATAAAAAATTTGGTCAATTGGTTATAGTACCCCATGAAAAAGAAGACCATTTTTTTCAAACCATTAAAAATTATTTTGCAACCAAAGGCTACATTGTAAAATTCTTAAGTGAATGGGACTTTAAAGTGAATTTTGCCAAACTTAATGTTGAGTTTGATATTCTTATCGTTGACCAATTCGGAGTTCTACCAAGGCTTTATCAAAATAGTTACGGCGCTTTTATTGGCGGCTCTTTTAAAAAGAAAGTTCATAGTGTCATGGAGTCTTTGGTATCTAACACTCCTGTGATAGTAGGTCCCTATAATCAAAATAATCGTGAAGCTCAAATCTTTAAAAACGTGCAAGTCGAACCGGACTCGTCTTTAAAAGCAGTCAACGAGATTCGTAACTCTAAGCAGTTTCGAAATTTAATTCAGCAGATTTATAAAGGGCATGTAAACAACAAACCCCAATTCATGGATATCAAAGGCAGTGTCGCGAAAAACTTTTTAAAAGATATTATTGGCTACACTCTCTAGAAGCTTCCATCACAGCACCGGGTTCGCCTACAGCCCAAGGCCATGATCTGTCATTATAGTCGACTTCGTTCAGCTGGGTGTAAGTGCCTGGGTATGTTGGTAGTACTCGCTTGTAAGTATTTACCATTTGATCTATGGGCCATTTCTCAGGCCGTTGGGTGATGGCGTAGTGACCCGTAGGGTTTGTATCACCTATGGCGCGCTTCTTTACATTTTCAATATCACTTTTAACGAAATCACTATAACCAACTAACTCTTCGCCGTGCACAAACTCAGGATTGTACTTATTAGTAGAGTCATCTTTTTGCCACTGCTTCAAGGACAACATAAAAGCACTGAACTCACGCATACCACGTAAAGAGAGTAACCAAGGGTGATTGTGAATATCTGCAGGGTCTAACATATCCCCTTCCGTAAAATGCTGGGTAAAGTAGTAGTACTTTTCATTCACAGCCACAGGGGTTCGTTCCTTAATCCCAGAGCACAGCATTAAAGCTCGAACGTAAAATTCAGAAAATTTACCGTCACTAAAATTTATATGTCTACTATATTTTTCAACAAAATCAGGGCTCCACCTAACCGTCAAACACTGCTCGTATTCTGTGAGTTCAATTTCAAACTCGGCATTTTGCATAACAAGATAGGTACCACTGGTGATTCCAGTGCCTTCATAAAATCCTCGGTCACGTTGTATGGCATAAGTAAAATCTAAGGAACCAATTACTAAAGCCATAGCTGCAGAAATAAAAGATCTACCTTTTTCAATAATCCCCGTAATTATTCTAAGGGGTCTGACACCAAAATTTCTAGAAACTCTAATCCCAGAGCTAATTCTAACATCTTGGCTGGCATTGATGTTCATAGATTTACCACCCAAGAAATAATATCTGCCCGTGTCAGAAATTCTAAATTTTCTTTCGATAACAACAGGACTAAGCCCGTTGTTAATGTCAGTTTGACATCGAAGCGACATATTAAAGAGATCACGACGAAGCTCAAGTTTATCGGCTTCAGATTTAACAGCAGCTTTGGCCACTCGAGCAATCTCGCCGTAGATGAGAAGATCACACATTTTAGACTCAATGTTTTGATCAAATTCAGCAGCTTTAGCTGGAACCATCTGCTGACCTTTGAATGGAAATCGAATAATCCCATCAAGTTCAGATTTAGAAGGTGCAGCAAAGGCCGCCTCGACATTATAAGAGGTATATAATCCGCCTAAACGTTTTCGTTCATTATCGGCCGCACATACATTTTCTAAACCGGGCAGACCCAACTCGCATCGATACTCATCTTTTTGATAGGCAGGACTTACAAAGCCCCATGGCAAAGCCATAGCTGAAATATTACTAAAATCTAAATAATCATTTTGACCCTGTCGAGGTCGACTGACAATAGTTTGGAATTTCAATTCAATATTTTCTGGCGTATTTTTATAATCTAAATTTACCACTTCATTTACGGTATTTGAATACTCACTAATGAAGTTATCTAAAGGTACGGTTTTTTCAGTATCTTTAACAAAACATCTATCGGTCCAAATGTCTTCACGACAAATAAGTCGATCGATGGATTGATCCGTTAGAGACACATAAGACATATCAAAGTGATCTAAATAGCGAGTGAGCAAACCTTCAACTTTTTTATAAGCTTCTTTTTCGTATTGAAGCTCATAGAACATCGTTTCAAGACCTTTAATTTTTTTCCCAAGCCCAGTGCGTTCATCAATAATGTCTTGGTCATTAAAAGTGACATTTTGAAAATGAGCAATAGACCCATGAAAAGGTGATTTTTCGTACTCATAGTTTTGAATTTCACCGTACTGGGAATCGATAGATGTGGCTAAAGCATTGCAATCATCGGACTCGCAGTAAGCTTCATCAAGATTGTCAGTGGGTCTTAAACTGCCACGATTGGTGTTGTATAAAAAAGTCATTGGGCCCACAAAAGTTCGGGCCTTGATTCCAGACTTCTGATCAATCAGCATGTCTAAGTTCGACACCGAACTAAAAGCTGGATTTAAAGTAAAATCATTGGTTAAAATCTGATTTAAAGTGGTTTGATTGATTAAACTTTCAAAAAATTGTTCGCCCACTTTAGCAAAAGGCTGAAACTTAGACACATTGTCAGAGTACTCATCATCAAAAATACCAGTGTCAAAAGGAATTAATGCTCGGGTTACAGCATCGATTTTATCGCTGGCTGATTTATTGATCTTAGATTCATCATAGTACACTTCTATAGGATTTAGGTTGCCACACTGACGCTCTAAAATAGCTTTGTTCTCATTGTTTTTGAGGTTTATATCTCGAAGTTCTTGCAGAGCGGCCATCCGTTGATTATGTCTTTGGCGTTCACTGTTTCTTTCTCCAACGACTTCTTGCTCTCGGGCTTTAGCTTCGTCTTCGGTGATATTAATGATATCTGTCTCTAAAGCTTTCACTTCATCATTTTCAACTTTTATTTGGCGTAAAATATCTTTCAATCTTAAATCCAAACTCTGATTTCTAAAACGTGCATTTTCAAAAGCAGCAAAAGCTTGCTCAACTTCGGAGTCCTTTATGATATTTTCTAAATCGGCAATTTCAGTCACATAGACATCATCACTTACAGCGTTAGCAACGGCGTCTACAGCCCTAGACATTAAACTTTTAACTCGAGCTTCTTCTTGCGGAGTCATCTGACTTAAAACAGGACTGTTTTTTCCAAGTTTAATTTGAAAGATCTGCTCAAATCTATCAGTTACAAGCTTCACCATCTGTAATCGTACTTGGTTAACGGGTTCAAGCTGCACAAAAAACTGCTGACGAATTCGCATCAATCGTAAATCTTCAATCGAAAACTCAACCGGTGTGATCACTCGCCCAGCATTGACACGAACTAATTTTTTGACCATCGACATAGCCCTTTTACGTCGAGGATCTTTGTATGAATCATTGTAAGGTATCGTGCGTGCAGAGGGATCTAAATTACCCTCTTTATCATAGGCATTTGTAACTGGATTTTCTCGGCCGCCGTAAGTGACTTGACTTTTTCCTGGAGGAGCATTGACTTCAATAAAGGTTTTTTCACTCATCCCTTCAATTTCAAGCAAGGATTCATCTTGAGTTTTAAGCATGGTTTGAGCGTCTTCTAATTTAAAAGGGATTTGAAAAATATCAGCTTCATTTCTTGCTGATGGATCCAAATAGTCTTTTTGGATCGCTGTTTTCATAAGATAAATGCCATCTCTTAAACTATAAATAGAATTTATACCTTCAAGAATACTTGAATACCTAAGCACTCTAGGAGTCATATTTAGCAGAACAGTTTTTTTGACATTTAACTTCATGTCATTTTCAATTTTATATCTAAATCTTAAAGTCTCGTACCCAAAATCCCCAATAAAAAAGCGTGGGGGAATCTTTTCTCGTCCCTGAACTTTTTCTAGAAAGTTATCAGACACAGCTCTTGCGTCGCGGCCAAAGGTCCCAAACTTTTCATCCCAAGGATTTATGTAAATCTTTAATTTTTGCACACCTGCAGGCAAAGGTTGATCATCTAGGGACCCTTTAGATGCCATGGCCCACTCTTGAACTTGTTTTTTTAAATCTAAACCAGATTTCCACTTGGCGATAAAAATATTTCGCTCCACCAACTGTTCAACTTGATAATACTTATGCGTGATCGTATCAAAAAAAGTAATTTTCCCACCGTCACGAACCCGTGATGGATCTGTGGTTTTTTCACCGTTTGTAATTTTAAAAAACTTCCATTTCTCTTTATCTGTAGGGTTAGCATAATCTGTGTGCAATGAAACCACTTCAAAACGCACATTATCACCCACCGGAGTATTAGTGGTTTCATCTAAAATTTTTGTATTCACACTGAAAATCACTGTACGTTGGGCAGCCGTTTCACCCGCTTCAACAGTTGCAAATCTGATATCTAAATCACCCACTTGAAATTCGCGAGCAACGTCAACGGAGCCATCCTGGAAGGCTTTTTCGCCACTTTCAGCTTCATTGATATAATCATCAAAAACAAATAAATTATCTCTAGAATCTTTATCTTCAATCAATCCACCCGTTCGACCAATCAGTTGACTAAAAGTACCAATTGTAAATAGTCGATCTACGGGTTTAAGGCCCTGAGTCACTCCTAGTGGAATTATCTTTAATGCTAATTTTATCATTCCAGCGGAAGGATAATAAGGAATAATGGCTTCATAATCTAATTGTAGATCATTGTTTCGAGCGATCTCAGCTTCAAGAGGCGCAATACCTGGCGTAAGTAAAACTGGTTTAGACCCACTAGCTGGCTCTAAAACCATGTGGGCAAAGACACGAAAGCGACCGGCAGAGATTTCGGCAACAGTATTTCCATCCGATAAGTTGGAGTACCGAAATCCTAGTTTCATTAAAAGTTGAATATCAAATTTAATGCCGTCAATATTTGGCAATGAATCCGCATTTTCGCGATATACATAAATATTTCGATCTCCTTGAATCAATTGACTGATAGGTTCAACATTTTTGGAGTCAAATATTTTAAGTTTTTCTGCTCTTTGGGTTTCTGTCATCGATTTATCTTGTTCAATCTCTTTTCTAACCATTGGACGTCGACGAACAAACTCCGAGGGTTCATAGCGACTAAAAATTAAGTCTTTGGTTTGAAAATCTTCTTGAAAGCTTTCTAAATAAGAGTCTGATCGACCCACTAAAATAGGATCCGTATTTTGATAGACCTGTCTGACGAGGTCGCGAATCACAAGTTCCGAGGAGTCATCTGGACTTGAAAATCTAAACTTACTGGCGGATCTATAGCCCGGGTCTACTAAAGGTTGCGCTAAATCTTCAGTCAGTTCAAAAGTTAAATCCATAAACGAGTTCGGTAAACCCCTAGAATACGCCCAAGGGTTTAATTGCAATACGGCAGTTCTTACACCTCGTCTTGCACCCAGCCCTTTGATTTTACGAATCACTCTGACAGGCTCTGGACGGCCCTTAAAGTAGTCGTAAGGAACTTTTTCAACCCATACGATCTGTGACTGCGCGTTGGCTACATATCTGCACTTAGGTTCGCCACCTAAGGTCTCAGGAGCCTGGCAGATCTCTTGACCGTCTTCATCTAAAACCTGGAAAGGAAAATCTCGAAGGGTGTTTCTGGAAGACGCATCACGAACTTCGGCACGAAATCTATAGGTTTGATACAAAGGAATCTTCCAACCACGAACGCTGGCAAACTGTGCCTCTTCGGGTCGAATCTCGCCCATAACGCCCACAAGATCAAAATCGGCATCATCCCCAAAAAATTGATTGGCCTTAACTTTGGGATCATGAGTTTTATGTCTCATGCATCCTGTTAATGGCATAACTAGCAAACCCAATAATGATATGGTTGCTAAAATACTTCGAAAATGAAAACTAAAGTTGCTACTAGATTTAGTTTTAAATCCAAAAATTAAAGCTAAAACATCTCTAAATGTTTTTACTGAATAGCCTGGGTTTTGTTGATGCGATCGTCTAGTTGAATAGATCATATGCTGTCTCCAAGCTGATTGAAATAACGTCGTTATCAAGTTGTCGTTCAGAAGGATCTGAATTGATTAAATTTGAAATGGTATAGGCCGCAGAAACGCGGACTTTTTTATCCATCCATTGTAGCCCGGCTTCAAAAGAGTAGCCCCGACGATTCGTCTGACCAAATGTTCTGGATGTGAAAAATGCAGGAACAGCATCTGATTCTACAAAGAAATCTGTTGCGGAAAAATCTATCGCTAACTCTTTGTTTAAGCGATGCATAGCCTCTATTTGAAGGACTTGTGATTGATTGTAAGTTCTCGGAGCTTCAGTATTTTCAAGCATATTCATTTTAAATTTTAAAGTGGTAGCTTTGGTAGGATTATAAAAGCTCTCTAGACCGGCCATCCATCCACTATATTCATAAACAAAACGACTTGCGAAACCAGTTCCAACAACTGAGTTTCCATATAACCTTGAAGTGTCGGCGACAAAGGCTGGTAAATTGGAATAGTCAAATACCCCACCAGTTAATTTAAAACTTACAAGGTCTGATTCATAAGTTGCAGAGATATTACCGCTATTTAAGGTTGGCGTTTTTTCTCTTTCAATCAGAGCCGTTGAGAACGTAAAAGTTGTCGGAACAACCTGTTGGGCTGAAATTTTAAATTTAACATCTTCGATCGCAAATTTTAGGCTTTCACTCACTCCAGGGAAGGACCTGTGAGCAATAAAAATATAATTACCAAAGACTTCATTTTGTCCTAAAGCCCCGGCACGCAAGGATACAAGTTCATTGCCTAAAACATCAAAATCTAAAAATCCGTAACTTAAATACGCAGGCCCCGACGGCAATAGATCGCCAAATCTTGACTGAGCTTGTCCGCCTTGAAACAACACATTGGCTTTTAGATCTAACTTTAATCTTTCTAGAAGCTGATACTTAAGTTTACCACTGGATTTAAACTCAAAGAAAAAAGCATTATCGATCTGTGATGAATAGGATTCAGCACTGCTTTCAAGATCCCATAACAAAAAAATTCGCTTATTTAACTTTTCGGCCTTCTCTTCAAGACTTTTACTAATACTTGATGAGAAGGGTTTTTTTACATCCACCCATTCAGCCGCTTTCAACAAAGGTGAATAAACGACGATGCTAATTGCTAGCAGTGCCCATACAGCGTGTAGTCGTTTTTTAAAGCTTTGGCTCGAGTTCAAAACGTACCCCTTAATTATTTGACATATATATTCAAAAATCGTTCACATCTTTAAAGGGGCCAAATCGAAATAATTGACATCTGAGAGGGCTCAAAATGCTAAAAAGGTCCAATTTATAAGAGCTAGCCATTTTTTGTCATTCCTCAAAATCAAAATATGCAACATAGAACCAGAAAAACCTTGAAAAATAAACATGATATTTTACAAAATTCTGAAAACACATGAAAGAATTACATAAAAGCTTGAAAAAATTACCTCTGTATTTAAGCCGTTCGTAAAGGAAAATAATGGTCTACATGACTTCTATGAAAAAATAAAGCCATTTGATTTTTTGAATCACTGGATTTAACTCAAACTTTGTAATAATTATAGGTTAAATTTTAAATTTCACTTAACCGTAATTTAACACTTACAAAAGAGGTCAGAATGCCTACATTCAACCCTATTCGACAGCTTCCAAACATACCCCACTTATCCTCGAAAGATACACTGGTCATCTTTGGCGAAGTTTTTCAAAGAGGTTATGTCAATGGCATGATCGAAGAGGCGGAACGTTTAGGAATGAAAGTCATCTATTCGACGGTTGGACGTCGAGATAGCAATAATGATTTACAAAAATTATCCACCCTTGAGCTGGCTGAAAAAAATCAAAATCCGTTGATCAACGTTCCTCTAGAAGCTGGATTTGATCTGTTACCATGGAAAGATGGTACAACTTTAGTCGACAAACTTTCACCTTATAAAATGAGTCAGTGGCAAGAGATTGCCATAGATTGGGTTGAACTCGATCAGATCATGAAACAAGCCCACGAGGATTTTGTTAAAAGAACAAAAAATTTTCTGACGGAGCTTGAAAAAGAGTTGCCACCGGAGGGCCATATTATTTTTGCCCATACTATGGCCGGAGGGATTCCTAGAGCAAAAATCGTAATGCCTACAATGAATAGAATTTTTAAAGGCAGTGGGGAAAGATATCAATCCTCGGAAGAGTTTATCAATACCTCTCTGGGCCAGTTATGCTTAAAATCCTTTGATGAAGTCACAGCCAACACCTTTGATATTTTAATTGAACAGACAAAAAATTTACGTACTTCACGAATGACTAAAGGTTTTAAGGTGGGTTACACCGCTTTTGGATATCATGGCTGTGACGCTTTAGTGGGTTCAAACTACGTATGGCAAAGTTATGCCCCTTATTTACAAGGATGGGCGAAAATAAAACTTGAACAGATAGCCGCCACTCACTTTAAAAATAATATTTATGCAGCTGTATATAACGCCCCTGAAATTTTAACCAATTCAAGTAGTGTTTTTTTAGGAGTAGAAGTTTGTTTGTATCCACTTTTAAGTGCCTTAAAAAAAGAAGGCTTAAGTCCGAAGCATACACTTTTCCAAGACTGCCAAAAAAAATTAAAACCAGGAGTATCTTTAGAGGAAATTGAAGCCTATGTTCAAGATTATTTAAATTCAGACACAACACAGGCCTTAACGAATTTTGAAACTTGGCCCCACCATAATCAACCTTTACAGATGGAAAAAATGAAGGCGGCCTCGCAACAACTTATTGATATGCATCTAGATGCTAAAGATCTTATTACGGCTAATTTAAGTGAAGTTGTTTTTAAAGCCTGCGGAGCTTTGATGGTTCAAGATATAACGGACACCGAAGCCCCTGTTTGGTGGGTTGGACACGATATTGTAGCTAAGTGGGCTGCAAAAAATCTAACTTAACGCTCAACACTCTGAGGTCCTTCAGGGGCTACACAGGATCTCATGGGAACCTCAACATTAAAAATTTGCTCATTAGATAGCAAATACTCTTCCCAGGCTTTGGTTAAATTTTGGCAATATCTAACACTGACTTCAGGGACCTCGTTTAAAGTCAAAATACTATTGAACATTTTGTAGATATCGATTCTGGTCAGTGGGCGAACACTCACACCATGAGTTGATAGCACCCACTTTGTGCCCTCAAAGTATCCCTTAGGTGGTGTTGGCATTTTTTTAAAGATTAACAATTTTTTAAAAAGAACTTTGGTTAAATAATCATTTAAGTCCTTACCCGTTTGTAACTTGGCCATGCGTTTTAAGATACTTTTAAATCTCTCTTCATAGGCCAAATTTAATTCATCGATTTCAAGCAAATCATTGCGTGGACGAGTAAAAATTCTGTACGTGATATGCTCGGTATCATATCTTTCAAATAAAGCTTCAATATACCCAAGTAGACTGATCGAATAAACAATTTCATCATAAGATACTGGTAAATCCGAGTTAGCGCAGGTTCGGGTCACTTCAAATAAATTCTGATAAAATTCATCTAACTTATTTTGTGATTCAATAAAATAAAGTAAGTTCGGCATGTGATTTAAATATTTGCGATAGTTTTCTAAAATAAAAGATTTAACACAGGATTTTTTTAAATAAGGTTTATTTTGAAATAAACTTGTCGATGGTAAAACACAAGCAGGGTCTAAAGCAATATCATTGAATAATTTTACAGACACGGAGCTAGATGAGGACACTAAGGCAAGCCATTCAAGCCCTTCATGAACTTCAATTTTATCATTACCATTAGCGGAATAGGTAAACAAATTAGCTTCAAGAAAGGTTCTTCCCCCAGAATCACAGGATAAAGGACTTGCAATCCCTTCAGAAATTGCAACTCCTCGAATAGAATCATAAAAATTCTCTGCGGTATTTTGTGCGACATGTTTATCAACATTCTTTAAGATTCTAGATTGGCCCCCAAAAGTGTCAAAAACTAAGATAACAACATTGGCCAGCATAGTTTTGTAAAAGTTTGATAAAACATCATTCTGCTGACTTAGTTGTCTGGCCACTTGGAAATTAACTTTAGACTCTAAACCTGGAAAAGCTAAATTTAAGGGTGAGGCTTTAATGATGTCATTATAAATTTCGATACCTTCATTAAAGGCGCTAGCATCATAATCAACATCTAAAAAACGTTGATTTTCATATTGATCCTTCAAATCCCAGTAGCTGGTATCTTTAAGGGACTGAACAATACTTTCCATCCAACGGTTGTGAATAAATTTAAATTGATTAATTTTTAAAGTTGAAATGTGCCAACTTTTACTGCTTTCTTGACCGCGCTTAACGGTTTCTTGGACAAATAATCTTTGACCAATGTTGTTTACAAAATCGCGAATAATTTCTGGATCATCAATGTCTTTAAAAAATAGCTGACTTTCATTTAAACTCACTACAAAGTTTACGACATGCTCTTGATCTAAGTTTAAATTCGAATTTACTATGTTAGTGTAAGCAAAAGCATCAATAATCGAGCGAATAAGCGCTGCAATGGCAACCCCACCCTCTGGTCTTAAAACACTGTCATTTTGCAAGAGCATTTTTTTTACATAAGTCATAACCCTTAGACCTTTTTCGGCCAGTCTAAAAATATCACTCCAGTTGTCTTGATGCCTACTAGCTGGAAAACTATAAAATATTTCAATTATTGTCGTTAACAATGGATCAATAGATTTAAGATTTTCATTGTTTAGCAATTCATCTTTGAGGTACTTAATTTCAACAGCACTAAGTGCACTGCCATGATTTTTTATAAGCTCTAGAAAATGACTGAGTCGTTCAGCCAATTGGTCATGACCTGTGTTTAAAAGCTTAAAACTATGATTGGCGTTTTGGTAAGTGCTTTTATTGTAGAAGTAATAGTACTGGGTGTAGGGCTTAATATTTATAAGCAGAGCAATTAGGTCCGGCAAAAGATTCTTGATCTTGAGCCAATCTTGTCTTGATAAAAATTCACTACTGCCGCCAATCAACATCCTTTTTACAACTAAAAACAATCTAGAATATCGCTCACTGTCTAATTCCGATTTATTTTTTAATAAAAATGTCTTTAATAAAGCCTTGACCTCATCTCTAGAATATCCGAGATCGGTGTCACGCTCTGCAGTTTTTTTCATAAAATCATCAATAGATTTTTCGGTACAATTAAAAAAAGTATTTATCTCCTCATCAAGAAGGGTCGATTTTAAAAGTTTTTCTAAAGTTGTATTAAAATCTACAAAACAATTTTCAACTTGACTTTGTATGACGACTTTTTGTGGCTCGACTTTACTTTCTCCGACCCACTTACACGAAGAGGTCAAAAAGGCGCTCAAAAGCAGAAAGATAATAGCTTTAGAACACATAATTAATTCCAACTGTGAATCTGTCATTAGCCGCTTGCTCGGCTAAAAATCCTTGAATATTTTCATCACTGGCTCGACCTATCAGATCATACTGTGAATAAATTTGAATATTGTCTTTGGTTTTGTAAGTAAATCGTGGCGAGGCTAAAAAGGCACTTTCATCCAGATCATATTTAAAATTTAAGCTTATCGAAAATAGACTTGGAAAAAAGGTCAATGCCATACGAGTTTCAAAAGCGTTATTGTAAATATAATTCGCAAATTGAAATTCATTGAAATTATTTAGTTTTGTGCGATTGGGATTTCGTAAGTAAGAAAAGCCATAATCAAAATCCATAGCTTTAAAGCTAATTTTTGAATCCAAACCAAATGCTAAAAAAGTATGGTCAAATATTTCTGATTGATAGATTTCTGAATTTCCTTGTCTTTGGTTCAACTGATGATTTTCGGAAAAGAATTCAGCCCATATATTTGTCAACTTAATCTGTTTATCTAATTTAAGAGCCAAGATGGCTTTAGGTAAAAGTTCTGGAACAACGTTAGCTTGAACAAAAGCTTCATTATTTGAATCAACTCTGGCTATAGGATTTACTTCAATAAAAAATTGGTTTGAAGGAATAATTCCGGCATTAAAGTTAAAACCTAATCCGTACAACTTAGTTCTGACTGAGGCCAAAAGCGAAGGATTAACCAAAAGGTCGAGTCGATTATTAATATCTAAATTATAACTAAGAGGAACAACTTGTCCTTGATAGACAACAGAAGTTGGAGCTTGAGTAAACCAAGGGCTATTTGAAATAAGTCGACCGTCTTGAATGTTATAAGCTACACCTGTATCAGGTAAACTTAATGGTGATGCAAAAAGTGAAAACTCTAGGTTACCTAATTTAGTCCAGACGGATAAACCCGTTAACCCTTGATGAATGGGCGTTAATGGATCACCGCGAAATTGAGCTTCGACAAGTCCAAGGCCCCAAATCGAATCCATTTTAAGATTGGTATGATAAAATCGTCCAAGCTTTAGTCCGACCTCGGTTTTTAGTGATGGTATCGCTAATTGGTATTCAGTTTTAAGCTCTTTGATCCAGAATTGGAAACCTTCTAAATCCGAATACCTAGATCCTAGATTCCAATCTGATTCTAGAGCATTAAATTGAAACTTGCGAATAGATTCAAAAGCAAAAAACAAATCTTGATTCTGTTGGGGATTAGCGTTGGTGACTGAGATAAAATTATCAAGCCTGACTTGAGCCGTTTCGCCCCAGTAATCACTTTGAGTAAGGTAAGATTTTTGCAAAATTTCAATATCTGCTAAAGCAGATTTCGAGAAGAAATAAGTAGCGCAAATAAGATAAAAAAAGGCACAAAAGATGTGTCTCATCAGCGCAAAGTTATACCACTGGGCGTGGATTTTAGCGCATAAAAAAAGGCCCAAATTGGGACAAAAATTAAATTGATTGTAAATTTTATATAGAATTAGAAAGAAACGCTAGAATCTTCATCAGATTTCCACGTCCTGACTCATACTCGCACCCTGAACTGTCAATAACAATGAATTGTCCTTCGGGTGTTTGTGTCGCACATTTATTTACTCTTTGGCGCCAACCTAAGAGCTCGACATATTGACCAAAAACTTGCCTTGGCAAACGACCTCGTCGTAGAAAAAAAGTGTAAAAAGCCAGTAAAGTTGAAGGGTCTTCTTCGGCTTCTGTGCCTTTGACTTGTGGTAAAGCCAAAAGCGCTGCCGAAAATTTATCAAAGGAATTGACGGTTTCAGTAAAATTTATTTGCAAGTCGTTATTTAAATCATATTTGCGTAAAAAAATTTCGATGTATTGAATTGCAATGGATACAACTAAGAGCTCAAAACGCTTGAAAGGTTCTGGACCTATGCTTTTACGAGCCATAAGCTCAAAACCTTCGGCAAAATTTTCCCATTCGGTGTTAGAAATAGATTTTAAGTAGTTCGAAAATTCCGGTGCATAGTTCTGCCAGGTATTATCGCCTGAGGCTTTAAACCAATTTAACTGACAGGCTTTATCTGGATTTGGACACGCAGTGTTCATGCTGGCAAATAAATCCCTAGAAAAAGCAATTCCTGAAAACAACAGAGCAAAATAATCTACCCCTTCTTCGAAAGCCAACAAACTATCAGCTTTAGCTCTTGGTACGAATAGATTGGCTTCATTAAATATCCTAAACCAAGAGCCTACTTGACCGTCGCCCAAATAATCAATGTCGTTTAAAATTTTAAACACTTCCCCGTAACCTGTTTTAAGCTCAGTAACATTTACCCCTGTAAGCTCTTGTTTACGAATTGGGTCTTCGCTATACGCTTGTAAAAATATTGTGGCTAAAGCCCGTTGCCAATTGACCCAAAAAAGATTGCCATAATCAGCCATTAGCTTAGTGGATTTTAGTGGATTTAAAACATAACCGTCATTATTTGAAAGCATGGGCCATGCAAAATCCAAAGTTCTTCGATTGACATCTGATAAAGCCACAAAATTTTGCCCTGCCACTAAACTACCTTCAAACGCTAAACCTTGTAAGACTAAAGTTTGTGAATAAAAATCCCTGATCATTGTCCATTCAAGACCTAATTTGTCGACCTGTTCAAATCCAAGAGTGCTAGACGCAAAATAGCGAGTCATGATAATTTGCACCACTTCAGCCACCCATTTCTCTGTAACTTCAAAATCAAAATTAAGAATGTTTAAACCTTCAAGCAAAAGCAAATTTAAACTTTTCGTCGCAAAACTTTTTTGCGGTTGCAAGTCTAACACTGTTTTTAAAAAAAGTAGGGACTCATTTACCACAGCTTCTAGATGGTCATAAGAGTTGATGTTTCGCCATCCAATATCGCTAACACCATACTTAAATCTTAGAGCTATATAGTGGGCTCTAAAAGCTAGGTCTGACAAGCCTTCTTTTGGATTAAAACTTAAATACGAACCATAGGTTTTACCCAAAACAACAGAAAGCATATTCCAGATTGATCTAAGATCTTTAGCATTGAGTTCTGATATATTTTGGCTGGATAAAATTCTGTTGATGATCGTTTCAAACTTAAGTAGTTCAACATTTGCTGTAGAATATGCTGTTAAGGCTTTAAATTCTTGACTTAAATGTGCTAAAGATTTTTTAAAAACAACAGCTTCGTTGTTATCAAATGGAAGTAAACTGTCTTTAAAAAAAAGTTTATGGGCGTAAGGCGTAAGGTTTTTTATAGGTTTAGAAGTGGATTTCAAAAACCATGATACACGATTTAGCTCTTCAAAAGAGATGGTGTTCTCAGCTCCACCGATCAACCAACTTTTAATAATCAGTAAGTCATCTACGGTTTGTTTTTTAATAGCAGCTGTTTTAAAAAATTTTTCGGTAAAATTAAAAATCTCTTGAGCAGAATAAGATCCAAGTTTTTCGCCACGCACTCGCAGTAAAAAATACGAAATTCCGTCAACAACACAATTAAAATCTTTTGCTATAATCTCAGAATCCCCTTCACCATTTGACCAAGATTCAAGGCGCTGACCTATACCTTTAAAGCACCCAGTGTCATAGGCCAAACTTACAACCACACCTTTCGCTTTATTAATTGTATCGTTAGCACAAGATACATGAAAGAGCGCAAGTAAACATAAAAAAAGTTTATTAAAAAACATAGCTTACTCCAGCCCAAACTCGATCTAAATTTCGATATTGATAGATAAAGCTAGCTTCGTCTGTTGCGCTTACAGGTTCTAGGGCATCAAACCCTACATTGAACAAAGCTTTGTTAAAACTTCTTTGTAAGCTTGCTGATGTTAATAGGCCTCGCTGAAAAAAGTCATAGGATATCGAAGTGTTAATTGTCCAACCCCATGTTTTAAAATAGGTAAAATCAAATTTAACAGCTTGTTCGTATAAATAATTTAAATTTTGATTCACTAAAGCCGTGGCCAGTTCACCTACAGATCTGGTTCGTCCCCCCTCACGCCAAATACCGCCAATAGCTATTTCATAACGAGGATTTGCAAAAGCGTAAATTAAAGTCGTCACGTTTTGATCTAAAGGCTGCATGAAAGTTTCACTTTCAGAATTTACACTTTGATCATTAAAAGCTTCGTTTAAAAAACCTAAAGTAATTGTTTGGTTAGAATCAAAATTATATTTTAGGTCTGCAGAAAGCAGTTGATGCCTAACAACTCTGGGCTTAATAAAAATATCAATAGGCACACTGGGGTCAGAAACGTTGGCTTGAAAATCTAAATCCGTTACATATCTTGGACTTGGTTTATTGGCGTAGGACATGTTTAGACTAAAGCCACTTCGGCTAAACGCCAAAGCTTTAACGGCAATGGTTTGTTCTCGTAAAAAATCGCTAAGTTTTGGGTCGTTAAGATTGTACCTGGTTGCAAAAGTATCACCCTCATAGGGCACTTCAGACGGAGGACTTAAAAACCATGGACTTTGAGTTACGGCGTTCCCGTTTTGAAATTGTACATCTGGCCCTCGAGATGGCAAAAAAAACGGGGCATATGCAAAGTCTATATTAAGCCCTTCAGTTTCAATAAAATAAAAAATTCCAAAATTACCACCGGTTTTTGGGTGCAATTTATTACGCTCTAGTTGCTGTTGCCATTCTGGAGATTTAAAAAAATTTAAATTTTCCGACCATGCAATGTTTTTGAAGCCCAAATTTAAACTTTTGTCCATGCCCTTAATTGAATAGAATAAATTATCTACATGTACATATAAATAATTTTCATTTTGGCTCCAGTTAAAATTCATATCTACTTGTAAGTTCTGTGAGGAACCGATCTTGATATTTTTTGTGAGCTCATAGTATAGATTTTGATCCGAACTATTTTCGGTGCTATTAATATACTGATCAACAGATACTAATAAACTATTCGATGAGGTTGTATCTGCATTAGACACGCACAGTGAAAGGTGCCTAGACATTATTAGTCCTAGCACCACAAAATAATGCTTAGATCGTTCAAGCTTGGACTTGCCCCTCATAGATCCCCCCATAAGTCGAACTCTAACATCCCCATATCAAAGCTCATTTATAATGCTGCTATAAAATAGCCTAAAGTGGACTGTGCGATGCATAAAGGTCTAGGTCTGTGACATAGGGCATTTAATTTTGGCTCTCATTTAAAAAATATTTTACGTATAATGTTATTAAACCGTCAAAAATGTGACTGCTTGGAAATAGGTAGTTTTCTTTAATAAAACTAAAAAAAAATTTAGTTAGGTACTTATAATTTAAGTGTGACCTATTTGACTGCGTTTTTAACAATCATGTTTAAAACAGAAAAAATAAATCGCAGATTAAAATAGATCACGAATTATGCATGCAACCAAAAACGCACGGAAGCGAAGAAAATTGTGAAATTGACATCAAAATTTCGCCAAGTTAGCGTTTTAGTTTCCAAAGGGATGTAGTTAAAATCAAACTACATGATCCTATGAAAACTGAATAATATAACAATTGTAGGGTCTTAAAACCCAACAAGGTTAAAGATTTGATGTTGATTTTTTTCAACATTATAATTTCTTTGACCCAAATTTCAGATTAAGCACCCAAGGATTGGGTTTTTGATTTAGAAATGTTGAAAAAAATTTAAACGTTCATGGGGGGACGATGAACACAGAAACAGCCAACACAAACACTATGACCACAAAGACAATGACGTCGAATGAAATCATACCAAAGAACACCATAAACCTAAACTCAACTTCAACAGAAATAAAGAACGAAACTATGACAGAATCTACAATACCAACAACATCCACAAACTTAACTCACACTACAGTCTTTACAAGCGAAGCTTCTAAACCCAACTCTATCCCTACACAGGAAACACCCGTTCTTATGCGTGTAAGAAAGCGAAATGGCTCTTTACAACCTGTGGACGTTAATAAAATAGTTAATGTTGTTATTGCGTGTTCCACGGGACTTAGACAAGTTGATCCTATGCGAATAGCAACCAAAGCGATCAGTGGTTTATATGACGGAGCTACCACTAAAGAGCTTGATGAACTATGTATTCAAACAGCTTCAATGTTAATCTCGGAAGATCCAGAATATTCTAAGTTAGCCTCAAGACTTTTAAATAGATACATTCAAGAAGAAGTGTCGCTACAAAATATTCAAAAATTTTCTGACTCTGTTAAAGCTGGTTTTGAACAGGGTTTGATATCTGAAGAAAAATATCACTTTATCATAGAGAACAAAGAAGCTTTAAATCTTATTGTTGCCCCACAAAGAAATGATCTCTTCGAATACTTTGGGCTTAGAACGGTTTACGACAGATATTTATTGAAGCATCCCCAAACTCGAAACGTCGTAGAGACACCGCAGTACTTTTTCCTTCGTGTTGCGTGCGGTTTGGCCAACGATTTTCAAGAAGCCCGAGAAATGTACGAAATCATGTCGAAACTGGACTATATGCCCAGCTCACCAACTTTGTTCAATTCAGGAACATTGCGACCACAGCTGTCATCTTGCTATTTACTCGACAGCCCTGAAGATGGTCTTTCTGAAATTTATGACAAATACAAAGATATCGCTTTACTATCGAAATTTGCAGGTGGGATAGGTGTCTCATTCAGTCGAGTAAGATCTAGAGGCTCGTTAATTAAAGGCACGAACGGTAAGTCTAACGGTTTAATTCCTTGGCTTAAAACTTTGGACTCTTCCGTTTCCGCTGTGAACCAAGGGGGACGTCGAAAAGGGGCGGCCTGTGTTTACCTTGAGACGTGGCATGCCGACATTGAATCCTTTTTAGAACTTCGAGATAACACAGGTGACGAAGCCCAAAGAGCACACAATTTAAATTTAGCGAATTGGATTCCTGACTTATTTATGGAAAGAGTAAAAACAGATTCTATGTGGTCTTTGTTTGATCCCAAAGAGTTGCCTGAACTTATTGACAGTTTTGGCGATAGATTTAATAAAATATATTTACAAGCAGAACTTGAAAAGCGTTATGTCCGTCAAGTCAAAGCCCGCGATCTTTATACACGCATGATGAAAACCTTAGCGCAGACTGGAAACGGTTGGATCACATTTAAAGATGCTAGTAATCTTAAATGTAACCAAACAGGTCAAGACGGCAACGTCGTCCATTTATCAAACCTTTGTACGGAAATCTTAGAAGTTACTTCTAAAGATCAAACGGCTGTTTGTAATCTTGGCTCGGTCAACTTAGCTCGTCATGTAGTGGATGGCCATTTCCAATTTGATAAATTAGCTGAAACGGTGGCAACGGCTATTAAATTTTTAGACCGTGTAATTGATATTAACTTTTATCCGATTGATTCCGCAGCTTTTTCAAACGAGCAGTGGCGGCCCGTTGGTTTAGGAATTATGGGTTTGCAAGATGCTTTCTTTCAACTGGGATTGCCGTTTGATAGTCCACAAGCCTTGGAGCTATCTAACAAAATTCAAGAAGAGATCTACTACCATTCTTTGAAAGCTTCTTTAGAATTGGCCAAAAAAGATGGACCACATAGAAACTTTCCGCAGTCTCGAGCGGCCGAAGGACATCTGCAGTTTGATCTTTGGAATATCAAACCCACCGATGAAAAACGATGGGAAGATTTAAAAGCTGAAATTAAACAATTTGGATTAAGAAACTCTTTAATGATCGCCATAGCTCCAACAGCTACCATAGCTTCTATCACAGGTGTGTATGAAGCTATGGAACCCCAAGTTTCAAATTACTTTAAACGCGAGACTTTATCAGGAGAATTCATTCAGATTAATAAATATCTGGTAGCTGATTTAAAGAAAATTGGCTTATGGACAGAGTCTATCAAGCAAAAAATTAAAGAGTCTGAAGGATCTATCTTAGGGATCACCGAAATTCCAGAGCCTATTCGTTTAATTTACCGAACCGCTTGGGAAGTTCCGATGAAGGCTTTAATCGATCTGGCCGCTGGACGAGGACCTTATATTGATCAATCTCAATCTTTAAATCTTTTTATGGAAAGTCCAACTATTGGAAAATTATCAAGCATGTATTTCTATGCTTGGGAAAAAGGTATTAAAACAACTTATTATTTAAGATCACGACCGGCTACGAAAATTGCAAAAATTTCGGCTTCTGAAAGCTCCGAAACAGCTGCTAAAGTTTTTACGGATTCAGAAGCTGTAGCCTGTTCGCTTGAAAACCCAGAGTACTGCGAAGCTTGTCAGTAATAAAATTTATTTACGGGTCTAGATCTCTAGATCCGTAAATAAGAATTAAAATCTTATATCTAATTTGATTAAAATATTTTAGAAAAGTAGTGATAATTAAAGTGCAGATAAATATACTTTTAAAATTATCAAGATGATTTAAAAAACACCTCGAGGAGATTACAACATGTTACTAGATCCTGGATTTAACCTTACACTTAGACCAATGAAATACCCTGTGTTTTTTGAAATGTACAAAAATGCCATCAAAAATACTTGGACTGTGGACGAAGTTGATTTCACCAACGACATAAAAGATTTGAAAGAAAAGCTGACCGAGAGCGAACAGTTTTTAATTCAGCGCCTGGTTGCTTTTTTTGCAACTGGTGATTCGATTGTGAGCAACAACTTAGTTCTCAACTTGTACAAACACTTAAACGCACCGGAAGCTCGCTTGTATCTATCACGTCAGCTTTATGAAGAGGCTTTACATGTTCAGTTTTATTTAACTTTATTAGACACCTACATACCTGATCATAAGCAAAGAGAACTTGCTTTCTCAGCTCTTGAAAACATTCCATCGATCAAAACCAAAGGGGATTTCTGTTTTAAATGGATGGACTCTATTAACCAACTTGAGCAAATAAAAACTGTTGAAGACCGACGCAAATTTTTACTTAATATGATCTGTTTTGCAACTTGCATTGAAGGTCTATTCTTTTTCGCTGCATTTGCTTATGTTTACTTTTTACGATCTAAAGGACTTTTAAATGGTCTAGCTTCAGGAACCAACTGGGTGTTCAGGGATGAAAGTGCTCATATGCAATTTGCTATGGAAGCCATTCGAATTGCTAGATCCGAAGAGCCAGAACTTATGGACGATCAATTAAAAAGTATGGTTGTTGAAATGCTTAAAGAAGCCATTGAATGCGAAATGCAATTTGCTGAAGATGCACTTGGACTTGGAATTGCGGGTCTATCCTCGAAAGATATGCGCACTTATCTTGAATTCATTGCGGATCAAAGGTTAGGGATGTTAGGATTACCTAAAGTTTTCGGTTCAAAAAATCCTTTTCCCTTTATGGATCTTCAAGACACGCAAGAGCTTGCCAACTTTTTTGAGCGACGTGTTTCCGCCTATCAAGTTGGTGTGACCGGCGAAATCAGCTTCGACGAAGCCTTCTAAACTAGGGTGCCAGGTTCCGAGGTCAGGTCCGCATGCGTTACATAGAGTTTTATTAAACCAATAACAAATTAAGATTCTATAACTAAAATATACTTTTTAAATAATTCTGCGATAAAAAAAAATTTTATTCTTTGTTTCACTCTGAACCAATTGAAACATTGGTTTAGTATTTATAAAAGTTCAAGACTTGTAAACTAAGACATACTCGTTTTAATAGAAAATCAAACACTCTTAATGATATGATTAAAAAAATAAACCAAATAAAGCGAACCTAAAAATATTAAGAATCCTATAAGCCCAAACACCGAAGGTTATATTTACAGGCTGAAACTCCTGGACTTATATTAAACATTTTTTTTAAATTCTAAAACATTTTGTGGCACAAAAATATAATATCTAAAATCCTAGTTTTGTATTTTGTTGCAGAGGTGCCCAGCACCTCCAAGTATGACACGCATTGACCTGACCTCGGAACCTGGCACCCTAGCGCTAGCAGCCCCTAGCGTTGAGGGAGGGTTTTTTGTAGGCCTTGAGTGGTGTTTGTGTCTTGGGGTGTGCGCATACGATTGGGTTTGCCATCTACAAAATCTTTATTGAGCCAAACAATTCTAATATTCTCGGGCACAATAAAACTGTTGGCCGTTTTGATTTGACGTAAAGATTGGAAATGACGACTTTCCACCAGTGGATTTAGTTTAGTCACTTCTACTTTTTCAACCAAAAAATTATAGCCATTGGTATTTAAAGCTTGAGCCACATCAGAAAAAAGACCCTTTACTTCCACCACTTTACGAATAAATTTTTCAGGAAATTCTTTTGTAGACTTATCTTTTGGATTAGCTTTTGAAGCTTTTGAGTATTTGTTCCAAAGTTTGCTTTGACTCATCATTTTAGCTAGACGTTTTTCGGCCTGCTCATCATCTTTGGTGGTGACACGTGCATATTTGATTTTTAGTGCACAGGTTTCATTTAAGTTTCTAGCCATTGCATTTAGCATGAGTGGCATAAATTTACGATTTACAGAATTGCAATCTTGTCGATGAGTTAAGATGCCAGCAGTCACAGTCCAGTCCGCACGACATCCTTGCATTTCACCTTGGACATTACACATCAAGGGATCACTTTTCCCTGAATACACAGAGAACGTAGGACTTAGAGGCTGATCTTTTGCAACTTCAGTGGTTTGACAAGACAGTAAAAAAAACCAAGACAAAACTGTGATTACACTAACCATAGTCTTTTTCATGAGTTTCTCCTTTTAGATAATAAATAATTTTTAAAACTTGAAAATTCAGGTTTAGGTTCAAATTCAAATTTAGGTTTAAGTTCAAGTTTAAGTTTAAGTTTAAGTTTAAAAAAATTTAAAATTTGAGCTCATATTATTAATAACCCATTTTAGTCTATGAGATAGACTCAACTTTGGCACGTACAACGCACACAATCATTGCGTCATAAAGTTAGGATCTAGAATTTAGCTTTTAGCTAGGTATAGTTGAAAACCTTAAACTGGGGTTGTCACGTTCTAACCATTTCAAATCCCATTCACTATTTAAAAGTATGACGGGATTTTCATAATTATCTAAATACACATCGCTCACCCCTTTGGGCGGTTCAAAATAAGGTTTTTTCGTTTCATCAAAAACCCAACGTGCCAATTCAAAAGGTAATTTTTCCAGTTTAGCTTCTAAACCATATTCATCTTCTAAGCGATAAAGTAAAACTTCAAACTGCAAGTCCCCCAAAACTCCCAATATAGCATCTTGGCGCCCTATGGACGGGTGATAAAAGAACTGAATTAAACCTTCTTCCACTAAATGTCCGATGGCTTCATGCATTTTTCGCCGTTTTAAAGGATCTTTGATGTTAACGCGGCCAAAAATTTCAGGTGCGAACCTTGGAATTTTAGCAAAAGTAAATTTTTTACCTTCCGTGACGGTGTCGCCGATTTGAAAGTTTCCGGTATCAGTAATCCCAACAATGTCCCCACTATAAGCGATTTCGACAGTTTCTCGATCTTGGGCCATAAATTGAGTGGCATAGGATAAGCGAATGTCTCGCTCAAGTCTTGAATGATAAACTTTCATTCCTCGATCAAAGGTCCCACTGCAGACTCGTATAAAGGCTACACGGTCTCGGTGTTTTCGATCCATATTGGCTTGTATCTTAAAAACAAAGCCAGAAAAACTTTTATCTTTTGGATCTAAAGGACCCGTCGAAGTTTGTCTCACATCCGGTTCAGGGGCATTAGCACAGAATAAATCTAAAAATAAATCTACACCCCAATTGTTTTTGGCACTGCCAAATGTCATTGGACTGATCTTTCCTTTTAAGAATTGCTCTTGTGAAAACTCAGGCAGCGCACCTTCAAGCAATTCGATGGTTTCGGCAAACTGAGCATAAAGTTCTACGCCCACATGCTTAGTAATCAAAGGATCTTGCCATCCCGTCACGTCGAAAATTTCAGGCAGCTCTTCACCTTTAGTGTAAAGATAAAGCTTTTTGTTAAATCGATGATACAAACCTTTAAACAAACCACCCATTCCAATGGGCCAAGTCACAGGATAACAAGACATCCCTAGAGTTTTTTCAACATCATCAATCAAATCTAATGGATCAATCCCTTCGCGATCCACTTTATTTGCGAAAGTAAAAACAGGAATTTGCCTAAGCTTACACACTTCATAGAGTTTGCGAGTTTGAGATTCGACCCCTTTAGCAGCATCTATCAACATGGCCGTACAGTCAGCGGCATGCAAGGTTCGGTAAGTATCTTCACCAAAATCCTTATGACCTGGAGTATCTAGTAGATTTATCCTTAAGCCCTTGTAATCAAAATTCATCACACTGGATGTGATCGAAACCCCTCGCTCTTGCTCCATGGCCATCCAATCCGAAGTTGCCGCTTTGGTTCCTTTCTTACCTTTGACCTCACCAGCTTCGCGAATGATTTTTCCATTGTATAAGATTTTTTCGGTGATAGTGGTTTTTCCGGCATCAGGGTGGGAAATGATCGCAAAAGTGCGTCGTCGTGAAACTTCGGCTTCAAAATTCAAACTCATACTTAAGGCTTACCAAGAGCATGCTTTAAACTCAAGAAGGTTTTACTTTACCAGAGTGCCAAATTCACGTAGTTTATAGGCACTTATGGCTGATAAAAATGACAAATATCCTGAAAATGTAAAAGGTAAGTATTATGTCGACCGAGCCTGTATTGCTTGCGATGCCTGTGTCACTACTGCCCCTGAGAACTTTGCCATGGACGAAAATGATGGTCATGCTTTTCTTATCAAACAGCCTTTAACTGCTGATGAAATTGAAGTGTGCGAAGAAGCTATCGAAGGTTGCCCCGTTGAAGCTATAGGTAATGACGGAGACTAAATATTATTTATAGGAAACCGAATTTATGAGATATTTCAAGTTATTCTTTTGCCTTTTAATATTATTTCTATCATCGCTTGTCGTCGCTAAAGATAAAAAGATTTTAAAAAGCGATTTTAGAACAGGTTCTTATTTAAATATTGGCCGGACTCTTAGTAGCAATAACAATGAAGAAGCCCTAAGTATTGATGCACGAGCTGATCTAAATTATTTTATTGTTGATAAATTCAGTTTAGGACCAGTTCTTAGATATGAATACTTTGAAGCCACATCGGGAGCACCTGGAATTGCCAAACAGGACGAATTCACATTGGGTGTAACATCGAATTATTATTTTTCTGAGAGCCGTGATTGGGTAATGCTAGCCGGCCTTGGGATTTTAACTAAACTTAATGATAAAGAGATTATTTATAATTTACATTTAGGGGCGGAATACTTTATCTCTGAAAACATTAGTGTTGGACCTAAATTGATTTATGAAAATATTGATGCTGAAAGCAATTCTCAATCCAGAGATGCTATCTCATTTTTTACCGGATTTTATTTTTATTTATAATAAATCCAGAGGATCTTCTTTATTTGGTTCTTCAGCCAAATCAGAATTCTCGCTTTGTTTTTCTAAAAATACTTTTTCATCAATATCTTCTTCATACACAGGAACTGCATCTAAAACTTGATTCATTTTTTGATCATATCTTTGCAGCCACTTTTCATCTTTAGGATCTACAACATCACCTAAAATCAAAGCTTCTCTTAATCCCTCAGCACGATCACGATCCCTTGATTCTTTTTGTTTTTGCTTTTCGACTTCGAAAAATTCAGTCTCTGTAGATATTCCTGAAAGCTGCTCGGTAATTTTACCAAGCTCTTCTTCACCAATAGAATAACTTTGAGCTTCAAAATTTTCTTTCAAGGTTCCGGCTAATTGAGAGAGCGTCGGTTTATTGTCCTCATCTTCACCAATCCCTTCTGTTATTATCTCTTCCATCTCTGCTAACGAAGGCAGTTCATTTAAATTTCTTAGCCCGAAGATCTCTAGGAATTTTCGAGTTGTTTTGTAAAGCATAGGACGACCAGGGAAATCACTTTTACCATCGAATGCAACTAAGCCTTTATCCATAAGGGCTCGAATCAAATGGCCTGATTCCACACCTCGGATTTCATCCACTTGGGATTTCACACAAGGTTGTTTGTAAGCTACTATGGCCAGGGTTTCTAATGACGGACCAGTGAGTTTAAAAATTTTGGGTTTTAAGATCTTTTTTATAAAATCCTGATTATCGGATTTAGTTCTTAGTTGATAAGCTCCGTCAATCTCTTCCAGAGCAACACCACGTCTTGTATTCACGTAATCAATTTTAAGTTCATTGATCAATTCTTTAATTTTTTTGGTATCGATATTGGTATTTTCAAAAGCCGTTTTAAAAGTTGTTAAACCAACGGGTCGATCGGAAATAAATAATAAGGACTCCATAATGGAAATAGCTTCATCATCTGTAATTGATAATTGGGGTTGTTGATCTGCAAGTTGTTCGCCGTCATTATTTTCAATGAACTCAAGATCCAATAATTCAGTATGAGCTTCGGGCTCATTGATAAGAATGGCCAGAGGGTCTTCATCATCTTGGGAAGTAATTTCAAGAGGTTCAGATATACCTTCAATAGGCAGGGTGTTGAAAAAAATATTTTCGGCAGTTTCAAAACTAGTATCTAATGAATTTACATCTGATTTGTCGTCTGATGATATTAAATCTGCTTTTACGTCTGATTCTAGGTCTGATTCGACGCTCAATTGTCCGTCCAATAGATCATCTAATTGTGCGGCTAATTGAACATCAAATTGGACGTCCGATTGGCCGTCCAATTGAATGTCGTCTAATGTGAGCTTTCTCTTAGTCTTAGTCTTAGTCTTAGTTTTATTCTTATTTTTATCTTCACTCATGAATTCACCTATGCTCGTCAGCTATGTCGAAAAGGCCTAATGTTTGTTCTTCTCGTTCGATATCTTCGTCAGATGCTGCATCTAAAATTTGTATATTTTCAGATATTGTTATAGTCCCTTGCTTTTGAACTTGATCGCCATTTGGACTTAAATTTTGCTCGATATATATTTCTGCATTTTTATCTAAATTGGGATTTTCCTCTTCAAAAGCGATATCACTTAAATGGATTGGAATTTTTTTAGGATCAAATAAAGATTCTGAACGCTCTTCAGCATCTAAAATTTCATACTCTTCAACTTGTGAAATCACATCTCCATCAATAGCCGACATAGATTCGACGTGAATGTCCCCGTAAGTATCACTTTGAAAAACTTTAACCAGACCTAATTTACCCAGTTCAAGCAAAGACAAAAATGTGATTAGTAAACTGGCTCGAAGCTGATCTGGTTTTAAATTTTCATTTTTTAAGATCTCAAAAAAACTAATCCACTGACCAGGAATAAAATACTTTCGAATTTCTAAAATTCGTGAGGCTACAGACTGCATTCGTGCACTGACTTTATGAACTGCTTTTTGGGCGCGCTTGACGGCTTTTCGATAAGTTGTAATTAAACTAAATAAAGCATTGTCTTCGATCCAAATTGTATCATCAGGGCTAAGGGGAAGGGGCTCTTTCCCCCCTTTGAGCCATACGTCGCGATTGAGCAAAGTTCTATCGTATAAATTTACCGAGGCTTCTTTATATCGTTGATATTCTAAAAGTTTTTGCACAAGTTCTTTGCGAGGATCTTCAATTAAGTCTTCATCTTCAGTCTGTGCATGATCTGGGAGCAGCATACGAGATTTTATATGGATGAGTGTGGCCGCCATAGCTACAAAGTCGCCCGCATTTTCTAAATCTAAAGTGCTCATATTTCTAATATAGGCCAAATATTGGCCTGTGATTTGAAATATGTTTATATTCATGATGTCCATCTCTTCTTTGCGAATAAGATAAAGCAGCAAGCCCATAGGGCCTACAAATTGCTCAAGATGAACTGTTACTCCCGACATAAAACCTAAGCCTATAGAAGGTGTTTAATTACTCTGATAAACTATGTTCATAAATTAAGTGAATTGAGGTTTACCAATCCCTTCACTTAAAAACTAATCTCTATTGAATCAAGATCTTGAACTTAGGTCTAGCTTTAAAAAATTGAGCTAGAGTATTTTTAAGCTTTACAGCGTTCTTCTTATATTCATTTAAATTTTAATTTCTTTGTATTTCTTTATATATGTTTTTTTAATACTTAAATGTTTTTAAATCTCAATTTTTTTTCAACTTTCTAAGTTAAATTAATATTTTATTCTAGTTTTGTTAGATTTAGCTTTAATTTGAAGATAGAGCTGACCTTGCTTGCCATTTGAAAAAGCTGTAATTAGAAAGTCTAAATTAAAACCATATAAGCAACTAATTTCAAGAAGGGGAAAATATGAAAACACTCACATTGCTTACTACTTTAGCATTATGTAACCTCGCTTTTGCAGGTAATACCACCAAACAGCCACAAAAGGACAAAATTTTAAGCTCCCTCACATTGGATCTTGACGGGGATTCTTATCCAGATGTCGCTTATCTGACTTTGGCAGATAATGCCACTCAAGAGGAATTGGATCTATGGATCAAACTATCTTCTCAAGACCAATATTACAAAATATCAGCCCTTGCTGAAAATATGTTAACTGGCTTATCTGGCCTCAGTAATGATCTTGAAGTTAACAGCGCTGGATCATTAAAAGTTGTATCTTACAACGACAGCGTTGGACGCTCACGGTGGACTGAAACCGTAACCCTTGCCTTTAGAAATAAAAGCTTGAAGTTAGCTGGTTACACTTTCACAGAGGCTGACACGGTTGATTCTTCCTATAGCTCCTGTGATGTTAATGTACTTTCCTTACAAGGTAAATTTGAATCGCAAGATGGTAATGTCGTTTTTGATGTCGCATCTAGAGATCGTTTAACGTTAGATAAAGTTAACAGGGTTAATCTTCAAAAAACCTATTTACAAGATTACTGTTACTCTTTTGATCTTGGTGAATTTGATGATGATGAAAGACTTATAGAAGAAAACTAAAAATATAACCCCAAAATCCTAAAAACAAATTGGCTGTAAACATAATCGGACGAGACAAAAAAGAAGCGCCACGGCCTGAAAAACCGTCGGCGATTATTAGAAATAATAAAGCAAAGCCAATCATCTGACTATTATCTTCTAACCAAATATTAAACCGTTCAGGTAAAAATCTAGCCATAATTTTACCACCATCTAAAGGATGAACAGGGATTAAATTAAAAAAAGCCAAGGCTAAATTGATCAAAACAAAAAATTGCAAAATACCATTAATCGCTTTAGCTGTATCGAGCACTGGATTGTATCTTGAGTTAAGAGCGTAAATAAGAGCACCCACAAAAGCTAAAAAGAAGTTCGATGCGGGGCCTGCAAGGGCGATCCAGAACATATCTTTTCGAGGATGCTTTAGATTTCTTTCAGTCACTGGAACGGGCTTAGCCCAGCCAAAGAAAAACCCTCCACCCGATAAAATAGCCAACATAGGAAATATTAATGTTCCTAAAATATCCATATGAGCCACAGGGCTTAATGTCAGACGACCCATCAGTTCAGCGGTCGGATCACCTAGTTTTTTTGCAGCCCATGCATGGGCCCATTCGTGAAAACAAATAGCAAACAGAAACGGAACATAAATCAGAGAAACTCTTTCACCAAGTTCAAAAAAGTCCATTAAGAAAGCTCGAGTTTGGCAATGGTTTGCAACTGCATATTGGTGGTTCCCTCATAAATCTGACCGATTTTAGCATCCCTAAAATATTTTTCAGCAGGATATTCGGACGTAAAGCCGTTGCCTCCAAAAAGGTCAATCGCCATAGAAGCCACTTTTTCAGCGATTCGTGAGGAGTATAATTTAGCCATAGCGGCTTCTTTGACGAAGTCTTGGCCATTGTCTTTCAACCGAGCGGCGTTATAAACCAAAAGTTTTGCAGCTTCGATCTCTGTGCGCATTTCAGCCAGTTGAAACTGTACGCCCTGAAAACTTGCAATGGTTTTGCCAAATTGCTCTCGAGTGACGACATAATTTTTAGCCGCTTCATAAGCACCTTGGGCAATCCCTATCATTTGTGCCCCTATCCCAATACGTCCCTCATTTAATGTCTCGATGGCCACTTTGTAGCCTCGACCCACATCACCTAAAATATTTTCTTTAGGAACTTCACAGTTTTCAAATAACAATTCGCAAGTGGAACTGGCGCGAATACCCAGCTTTTCCTCTTTTTTACCAACTTTAAAACCAGGGAAATCTTTTTCAACCAGAAAAGCAGTGATGCCTTTATAGCCTTGAGAAGGATCTACATTGGCAAAAACAATAAATAAATTGGCTTCATTGGCATTGGTAATCCAAAGTTTATTGCCATTTAAAATATATTTATCCCCTTTTAAATCAGCCTTTAGTTTTAAGGCAAAGGCATCTGATCCCGAAGAGCTTTCACTCAGAGCATAAGCCCCTACCCACTCGGATGCCAATTTAGGCAAATAGCGTTCTTTCATAGCTTCATTGCCCCACTTTAAAAAAGCGTTGGTGACTAAAGTATTTTGCACATCCACCAAAACGCTCACCGAGCCATCCACTTTACCCAATTCTTCAACAGCTAAGCAGGCCGAAGTGAAAGAGGCGCCTAAGCCTCCATAATTTTCTGGAGTTTCAATGCCCATTAGGCCCATATCAAAAAATTTTCGAACCAAACCTGAGTCCATTTTAGCCTCATGGTCCATTTTATGAACCAGGGGTTTAATCTCTGAAGCTGCGAACTCTTGCACGGCGATTTTAAACGCTAAATCATCTTCGCTGAACTGAGTTAGGGCTGTAAAATTTGATGACGTTGACATAAGCAGGCTCCTTGTAATCGTAAATAATTACGGCAAATGGTCTAAGTTACGTATTTAGATAGCTAAGATTATAATTAATAAAAATAGATTTTATCAAAGACTAGCATTTAATGAACTTGGGTCTCGATAATTATCCATCTTTTAAGTTATATTTAAATATTAATAAAAAAGATAGAGCTAGTGTAAAGACAATTTAATTTTTTCGCCGACTAGAGGGTGAAGTCCTATTGGCATAATAGGAATGCTAAATTAATATGAAAAAGTAAATTTGTCGCAACATCCTTCATTGGCTCAAATAAAATTACGGTGCGTCATTAATTATTTTTTTAGACCTGAAAATGTGGTTTCATCGACAGCTTGAACCTCTGCCAAAGATACGCGAGTTTTATTATTGCCCCACGAATTATAAATAAAATTTAATACGTATGTAATTTCTATGTCAGATAAGGCCATTGCCGGCATAACCCCATTGTAACTTACTCCATTGACGGTTATCGAGCCTTTTTTACCATTTTTAATGCTACTAATAGCTTGCGTTTTGACATCTTTTGCTAACCAGTCAGAGCCCGCCAATGGGGGGAAGTTTTTGTCATCACCTTGCCCTTCACTGTTATGACAGACCGCACACTTTTGCTTATAAATTTTTTGTCCTTCGGTGATTTGGAAGCTTAAGTCTGGATTATAAGTGGTTGATTTGGACTTAAAGCAGCCTACTAAAGCCAAAAGAATCATTATAAAAACGAAGGCAAGATAAAAAAAATATGGGTCATACTTTAAATTCCTATTTATCATAGGCTTTTATTTCAATAGTTCCGTAAACTTGTCCAGTATTTTTCTTTCTTTAAGCTTATCATAGGTTTTCTGACTGACATAAATTCTAGGAATAAAATTTTTAATTTCAGCCAAAACAGAAGTCAGTGCACTTTCTTGATCAACTAATAACTCAAGACTACCGCTTCGCTTCACAATCTTTATGCCTTCGCTGTCAAAGAGTGGGGTTTTCGAATCTAATAATTCTTTTTTAGATTTAGTGAAAGATACATCTCGGTCAGGAATATCTGTGATTAGCCAGTCCTCGGGAAAGTCATTGGCCATAACATCTTCTAGCCATGCAAAAGATTTTTTAAGTTTTTCAATTAATTTTGGTTTATCATCTAAGTTTTTAATTAATGTCGGAACGGCAGGTGCAATTTTAATCTGTGCAGGTGGGATTCTTAGTGTCAACATCAGACTTAGTTCACGAATGACTGGGTGATTAATACGACCTGATAAATACTCGTGAATTTTTGCTAAAAAATAGGAGTCATTGAAAGTGAAATACTCCATGGGGTTTTGGCTCACTTTGTTGATTAAATCATTAAATGAGTAAGCTAAACCATTTTCTAAAAAATACTCATAAATTTTGGCCGCCATCAGATCAAATTTATAATTTGTGCCATCACTAATAATCTGAGAATACCAAAAGTACCTATTCACTAGAAAACTTTCTACCACATGAACTGAATCTTCTTTGAAGGCAAAAATGGTTTTATTTTTTTCACTGACTAGAACCATGTTACGAATTAAAAAATCAATGTCATAAATTCCTAATCTAACACCAGTATGATAAGCGTCTCTTAAAAGATAATCCATCCGATCAGCATCAATATCTGAATGAACGAGTTGATTAGCTAAAGTGTTCTTAGATTTTCCAGCAATAATACTGGAAAGCTCTTCAGGATCAATGCCTTCTTCTTTTAAAACCCTAGTTAAGCCACCCTCGAAATCAGTTTTACAAAGAATATGACTGCCCAGAGTTTCATGATTTTCCGAAATGCCTTTATAACCATTTTGCCGCCGCTTTTTGTAATGGCGAATATAAGCTAACTCAGTTGTGTGCGACAAAGGAAACGTGCCAATATCATGTAGTAATCCAGCTAATCGCATAGTTTGATGAAAGTTTTTTTTCTCGGATTTTTTTGTCGGATTATAAAACTCTTCATCTGGAGCAGCTACGCCCAGACTTTTTAAGACCCTATCCATAACATGCAAAACCCCTAAAGTGTGAGCGTGCCTGGTATGAGTTGCTCCTGGGAATACGTAGAACGCTAAACCCAATTGCCTAATCCACCTTAAACGCTGGTAATAGGGACTTTCCAAAACTCTAGACTCGGTTTTTGATAGTTGAATATTTCCATGAATGTTATCAAAGATCATTTTGCCATTAGACATTCTTTTAGTATCGAGGACACCGCCCCCAATTGGAATCACTATTTCCTTACACCGACCAAAGCCTAAGGTGCCAGGTTCTTTTTTCCTACCAAGCCCAACTACGGTGCCAGGTTCTTTTTTTCCGTAAGTAGAAAAATCGAGGCAAGTTATTGTTATCTGGTTAGTTTTCAAATCTAGAAAATCGAAAGGAAAAAATACTAGTGTTGCGAAAATTTAAATCTTTCGTCGCACAGGCCTGACATCCTAGTCTAATAAGTTGAAGGCCCAATAAAGGATTAAAAAAAATTAAATTGTCGCAACACTAGATTCTTACTTTGTATCAATAAATAATGCCTATGGGAGTGCTAGAAACTTTTATTGTGAGCTGATCGAAGTTTCTTAGATAGGATTAAAAAACTCATATATTAAAACTGGGCTATACTGATCTTTACAAATGTATATATTTTTTTAGAAAGTTGAATTTGGAACTTTTATTAGTAAAATTATATTTTTAATTTTATTAATATCTAATTACTTCTGATCCTTTTGTTTTTACTTATGTTTTTACTTTTATTTATATTTCTAATTTATAAGAAAAAAGAACCTGGCACCTTTGGGAAAAAGAGCAAGGGAAGAAGCTCACACTTCTTCCCTTGTTAAGATGAGATGACTTAAAACTCTTATTTGATGATATTGTTCATTAATAAACCAAACAAGTTACAGAAAAGGTTACAGTTTTGTTGCGGCTGACTTACATTGTTGTTTGAATTGGAAGATGAACTTCCTGGATTTAATATTTGTCCTATGTTGTTCACATTTGATGTTGATTGATTTTTTGTGCCCCCAGCAATTGTGTTAATTACAGTGTTAAAAATCGTTCCTAAAATTGAATCTTTAGCACCCTTAACTTCTTCTTTACTTGGTTTTGGTTCACCTGTAACACCACCAACTATAGAGTTTCCAATCGTTCCAACAGAATTTCCGATCTCTTCACCAAATTTATCTTTAACTTTCACCATTGCATAATTAAATATTCCCTTAACAACCATACTAAACACACTTGTTAATAGACCACCTAAAAAGGCTTGGGATTTTTCGGGTTCAATTAAAGACATAAAATTTGAGCTGACTTTAACCAAACTAGAAGAAATTATTGCTTCAAGTTGAGCATTATTTTCAAGCTCGTCGAAATAAATTTTTCTACCATTCAGTCTGAAAGCCACATCCCCTTGATTGACGATTTCAAGCTGAGCCACATTACCTTCGATTTCTATTTCGATAGTTTTGTTATCCATTAAGTTTTCTCTGATAACAATATCCTTATCATAAGATTCAGATAACTCCTGAGCCAATTTTTGATCCGTTTCCGACAAATACGGCGACAAAGCTTCTAATACTTCATTAGAACTTTTATTAATACTTTGAAACTCACCACACGCTGTGAGAAACATGCTTACTGACACCATCAATCCTACTACTAACTTCTTCATAACGTTCCCCTTGTTAAGTTAATTTAATTGTTACATGGAACTTATCGACCTAGACTTTGGGACTATGACATACGAAAGAAGTGATGATGTTTTTTACAACTAACTTTTGTTGCATCAATACGATTCAGTTTTTTATGAATTTACAAAGGCTTTGCTAATTTTTTTTACAAGACTAAGAGGCAGACAAAATGTTGTGCACTTTGCATAACTTTAAATAATATTTAATGATTTCATATTCTTAAATGCAAAAACGAATCAATTTGTATTTAAATGAAACGAGATTTTATAATTATTAAAATAAATATTATTATATTTAACATGGCGATTAAATCTGTTTAAAGCCAAGTTTTAAGTCCTAAAGTTTAATAAATTGTATAGGCTTTAAACACAAAGTAGATATAAATGTGAATTTTGTCAGAAATCTTTCAACTTTAAATGAAATGATGAAAATAAAAAGAAGTGGATTATCCACTTCTTTTTATTTTATTTAATTTCTAATTAGCTAAAGCTCATAGAAATGAGCTTATATTTATGAAGCTTTATCGTCTTTTTTATCTTTAGAAGCATCTGCTGGCACTTTATCACCAGCGACTTCAGCTCCAGAAACTGCACCTTCGGCCGCCACAACTTCAATGACTTCTTCAGGCTCTTCCACTTTAACAGCAATCGCGACTACTGTTTGATCTGCTTCGTGAAGAACTTCTACATCCGCAGGAATTTTTAAATCACTGATTAAAATACGGTCGTCAATATTTAAATGGGAAACATCGACTTCGATGTCATTGGGAATGTTCGCAGGTAAACAAAAGACTTGAAGTTCTTCTAGGACTCTATTCATGACCCCGCCTTCAGCAATTCCAATAGGCTCACCGATAAATTTGATAGCAACGGTGGCATCAATCTTTTGATTCATATTAACTGCATAAAAATCTGCATGAATCACTCTATTATTTATATAATCAATATCTAAATTTCGAACCACAGCCGAAACTGTTTTACCTTTGAAATTTAGTGAAAATAAAGCGTGCTCGTGAGCAAGGACATTTTTTTTAAAACTTAAATCTTCAATTGATCCAAATTCGCTGTCTTTGTCTTTGCCATAAATTACGACAGGAACCAAATTATGTTCTCGTGTGATTTTTGCATGTTTCTTTCCAGGTTTACGTGCTTGTACGTCAACGTTAATCTGTTTTGCCATAGATAAAGCCCCCTTTTGACTTATCTATAAATTATCAGCACAAATTATCGCCTTGTATATAAGACCCAGCCCTTGGAACTGCTTCTGTGGTTGATTACAGCGATTTCTAGTCCATAGCACAGAACTTTTATAGGAAAACACTGGTATTTCAAAAAAAGATTTATGCATTTCTTGAAAAATATTTTTAGTTAAACTTAAAATTATTTCTGATTTTTTTTCAAAGATTAAAAGCTCTAGATTTTTGTCTATATACTTACTGGACCAACCTAAAAAATTGTACTCGCCTTTGGAGTGTAAACTTAAATACAAAGGAAAAAATGGCTGTGATTCATAATCTAATATATAAGATTCAAAATCTTTTTTAAAAATGCGTTCATTAAGCACAGCACTAGATAGTAGTTTAAAATCTAATTTATAACCTACATTTTTTAAACCTTCACCGAGATAGCTTAACCATTGTGTATCGTCATCATTACTATAAATTACTTCAACTGAGATAAGTTCACTGGATTTGTAATCTTTAAAATTAATTTTTTGAGGTAATACAGAGCTCAAAACAGGTTCACCCATAACCTGTTTATCACTATTAAAAGCTATTAAAGAATTAAAAATTTTAAAATCTTTAAATTTATTTTTTAAATTTAATTTATCAAGATCGTTAATTCTAAATATATGCTCTTGTAGCTTTTTTCTTGTGGTGAAAGATATTTTTTTCAAATTAAATCGTATAGCTTTAGTAAATAAAATACTTTCTAGTGGGAATACTGATAAATCTTCAGGATTTAATCCTATGTTATATAGATCTTGTCCCATGACTAAAAAACTACTGGCATTTTGCTTCATTGATTTTAATACGTAATAAATAACATTTTGGGAACGATAAGTTTGAATCCTAATCTCTTCAGGCCACTTTACTAAAGAATTTGAATTCAGAAGCCAGGAATTTTCATTTAAAACTAAAGACCATGGCTTGTGATTGGAAAAGTTATGTATTTTATATAATCCAGTTCCTAAAAAAGGATTAGTGGCAAAATCAAAAGGTAAAAGTCTGAGTGAGCTTAAAATTTCAGACCAATACAGTTTGGAAGCGTAGGTTGGATTTGCCCCCACATTTAGACTTAATTTAAGAGTTAAAATGGAGTCTTTAAGCTCGAAACTTTGAACTCTGGCAAGCAAGGGTTGAAATAGCGCCCCTTTTAAGTTGTTAAGCTTATAAAAATTTAACGAAAATTCTATATCTTGTTCTGATAAAGATCTGCCATCTGACCATTTAATATTGGGTCTTAATTGAAGACTTAGCTCCGTTTGATCTTCATTGAAAGTCCAATCTGTTGCCAAGCTTTCATGCCATATTTTTTGTTTATCGATCTCAACAAATCGGTCCCAAACCAGTGCTTGTAGTTGCCAGACATACAATCCGTCAGGTTGAATGGGATTAAATTTGGGGATATCGCCAAGGAACAAAATACTAAATGCAGGTTCCAATAGTTTTTCTGGTTTTAATGTCTGAGTTTTAATTTCAATTTTATTCAGATTTTTAGATTCAGAAGTTACATAATCCAATTGGAGTAAATCGATAATTCGTCTAATCAAAGAGTCTTTAAAATTTAAATTAACGACAATAAATAAACTGATTCCTATAACAATTAAAGTCCAAATGATTCGGGATATATTAAACATATTAACTTAGAACTCTTTATCGTTTGCAATAACTTGATTTAATTCTAGCTCTAATAGATCTTGGGCCTTTGAAAGTTGAGATTTTTGTGCAGCAGCAATTTCGTAATTTAAAAATTTATAGACCTCGCTCGTTGGTACCGACTTTTTTTGACCGCGCTTTAAAAAGCGACCTTTAATATATCCAACCGCCATAATTTGATTTTTATGATAAAAGATTTGGCGAATATAAAAGTCCTTTTCATCCCAAGATTCAATTTCTGTTTTAATAGTAAAAAAATTAAATAACCCCAGTGATCTCTTGAAGCGTATAGATTCCGAAACAACTACGGGATAGTATCCACCAAAAGCCAACTTCCAGAAAACCTTGGGTTTTATCAACATATCAAATCGACCCATATCCATTATGGAAAAGTATCGCCCATTATTGACGTGCAAGTTGGTATCTAAATCTAAAGGACCAATTAAAAATGAAGTGTAACATGGGTCTAAAAGATTTGTTTTTTTAAAATTGAATAACCGTTTGCCCACCAAAATTAAAAGTCTAAAAAACATTGTCACATTATCACCACTTTTTTAGATTCAATTTTGGCTAACTTCTTCTTCTTCTCGTTAAACGTTTCTTCGATACTGCCCACCCACTTCATATAAAGCCTGAGTCATCTGATACAAGCTGCAATGGCGACTTGCCGTCATCAGCGCTTTAAAAATATTACCTTGCTCGATAGCAACTTGTTTTAACATTTTTAAGCTATCCTTAGCCTTATTTTCGTGAAACTTTTGATACGCTTCGGTACGTGTGAGTTGCAGATTTTTTTCTTCTTGAGTCGATCGAGCCATTTCGATCTTGGGTGGCTCATAACCCTCAACGAGAGTGCTCGCATCAATAAAAGTATTAACGCCTATGATTGGAAGTTTGCCATTGTGTTTAAGAGTCTCATAATACATCGATTCCTCTTGAATTTTTCCACGTTGATACTGAGTCTCCATAGCACCCAAGACACCACCTCGATCACTGATTTTTTGAAACTCATCTAAGACACGTTTTTCAACTTCATCAGTAAGCCATTCATAAAAGAAACTTCCTTGTAAACTATTTTCGTTTTTGGCGGTTCCCATCTCTTTGTTGATGATCAATTGGATCGCTTGGGCCCGTCTAACAGATTCCTCGGTTGGTGTTGTGATAGCTTCGTCGTAAGCATTAGTGTGAAGCGAATTGCAATTGTCTTCAATAGCCATTAGGGCCTGTAGGGTCGTCCTAATATCATTGAATTGAATCTCTTGAGCATGTAACGATCTACCGCTGGTTTGAATATGATATTTTAATTTTTGGGATCTTTCACTGCCTTTATAAAGATCGCGAACTGCCACAGCCCAAATTCTTCGGGCGACTCGTCCAAGAACGGAATACTCTGGATCCATACCATTACTAAAAAAGAACGAAAAGTTCGGAGCAAAATCATCGATCTTCATCCCTCGAGCCAAATAATATTCGACATAAGTAAATGCATTACTTAATGTGAGGGCCAACTGGGTTATTGGATTCGCTCCAGCTTCTGCGATGTGGTATCCAGAAATACTGACCGAATAGAAATTTCGAATTTTTTGATCGATAAAAAATTGCTGAACATCACCCATCATTTTAAGAGCAAAATCGATAGAAAAGATGCAAGTGTTTTGCCCTTGATCTTCTTTTAAAATATCAGCCTGAACGGTACCTCTGACATTTTGTAAAGCATAGTCCTCAACGGACTTTATCTCTTGGGACGTTAAGTCTCGCCCTAGCTCTTTCATTTTTTTAGCCATCTGTTGATCAATAGCTGTATTCATAAAAAATGCTAAAATCATAGGTGCTGGACCATTGATGGTCATACTGACACTTGTTTTTGGATCACAAAGATCAAAGCCCTCATATAAACGCTTCATATCTTCAAGAGTCGCAATACTAACTCCGCTCTCGCCGACCTTGCCAAAAATATCGGGCCTAAGATCAGGGTCTTGACCATATAAAGTCACACTGTCGAAAGCTGTAGATAATCTTTTTGCTGGTTGCCCTTCAGATAAGTAATGAAATCTTCGATTGGTTTTTTCAGGAGGACCTTCCCCTGCAAACTGGCGCGCAGGGTCTTCACCTTGCCGTTTGAGGGGAAACACTCCTGCCGTGTAAGGGAAAAAACCAGGCATGTTTTCTAATTTTAAAAACCTATATCTATCTCCCCAAGAGGACATTTTAGGAAAGCTAACTCTTGGAATCGAGGTTGAAGATAAAGAATCCTCTCGTAAGTTTTGTTTAATTACAGTTCCACGAACTTCATAAATATAATCTTGACCTTGATAATTACTTTCTAACTTAGACCAATCGCTGACGCTTTGAAAATCTGCACCTAAGTTTTGACGTAAAAGTTGCACCTCTTGACTCAGCTTGTTCTTAATCATTGGATCAGAATGTTTTTCTGAAACTTCAGTTAAAGACTGAAGCCAATTGATTTTTTCAGCATTCACTTCAACCGCTGCACGGTATTTTCGAAGAGCGTGTACGACTTCGGCCAAATAATTTTGCCGATCAGCTGGAACAATAACTTTTTTCTCAGTATCACGTAGAGTTTGTTTTAAAACCTCATCTATTCGCCACAGGTTTGGATTATTTTTTTCTAAAGTTTGAAAGATATGTAAAAAAAGTTGATTAACTCCCCTATCATTAAAATTGGAAGCTTGAGTTAAAAATACAGGTGGTGATTGAGGTTCCACAAATTGCTTTCTAGACCTTAGGTACTGTTTGGATACATCGCGATGAGCATCATCTGAACCTCTGCGATCGGCTTTATTAATCGCAATAAAGTCAGCGTAATCAATCATATCAATCTTTTCAAGCTGACTCTGGGCTCCAAACTCCGAGGTCATCACATACAAACTATAATCACTGACTTCGGTAATGGCCACATTAGCCTGACCGATTCCAGAGCTTTCAGCAATGATGAAGTCAAAATCCATTTGCTTTAATAAATTTAATACTTGAGGCAGCTGTCCTGATATTTCATTGCCGGAACCCCTTGATGCAAGAGATCTCATATAGGTTTGTGGACGACTTAACGAATTCATTCGAATTCTGTCGCCTAATAAAGCTCCCCCCGTTTTTTTCTTAGAAGGGTCGACACACACCACTCCAATTTTAAGATCAGGAAAAATATTTAAAAATCTTTGCGTCAACTCGTCGATAAGACTCGATTTGCCAGCCCCGCCGGTTCCCGTCACCCCCAAAACAAGTGGCTTTACATCCTTGGTTTGAAAGTTAAAACTATCAATTAAATTTTGTTTATGTTCAAGTTCAACAGCTGTAACAGCAAGTCCAATCTCGCGGTGACGAACTTGACCTAAGTCATAAATGCCTTCGGGAATAAATTTTTGTTTTAAGTCGGCTTTATCTAAAATATTAAAATCACACTCTTTAATAATCAATTCAATCATGCCTTCAAGGCCGAGCTTTCGTCCATCTTCAGGATGAAAAATCTGAGTTATCCCATAAGCTTCAAGTTCGCGCTTTTCATCGTAGACAATGACCCCACCACCACCGCCAAATATTTTTATATATGGAGCTCCATTTTGATTGAGCAGATCCCTCATATATTTAAAGTACTCCATATGTCCGCCCTGATACGAACTTATGGCAATTCCTTGAACGCCTTCTTGTAAAGCTGTGATGACCACATCTCGCACCGAGCGGTTATGACCTAAGTGAATAACTTCTGCACCCATGTCTTGTAAAATTCGTCGCATGATATTTATAGAAGCATCATGACCATCAAACAGCGATGCCGCTGTTACTATTCGAATAGGATTTTTAGCTTTGTATGACATAATCTCCTTTCCGCTTTAAGCGGTATGCTGTCTAGTTCACTCATGCGCTTTTCGGGCGGCTACGCACGCCCCCAGCGCATTCGCTGGAACTTTTCCTGCTACGCAGGGCATGCTGTCTAGCGCAATTTGCGATATACTTACACATCTTTGCCCGCAGCACGCTCTAAAATTTAGCGGCTCGTTTTTCTAAAAATGCGGCCATACCTTCTTTAGACTCTTGATTGGAAAAAAGATATGCAAAATAATCCTCTTCAAGTTTTAAACCCTTTTCTAAACTTTTATTAAAACCCTCGTGGATGGCAAGCTTTGCAGCTTTAATAGCTTGGGGACCCTTTTTAGTGATGGTCTTAGCCACATCCAGGGCTTGTGCCATTAATTTATCTTGAGGTACGACTTGAATAACAAGACCACGACTTAAAAGTTCGTCGGCTTGGACCATATGTCCTGTTGTAATTAGGTATTTCGCATAACTTAAACCTAAATTTCTTGATAACCTTTGAGTGCCTCCAAAACCTGGAATTAACCCCAGACTTACTTCAGGTAAACCAAACTTTGCATTTTCAGACGCAAAAATAAAATCACAGGCTAAGGCCAATTCAAAACCTCCTCCTAAACAAAATCCATTGACAGCGGCGATAACTGGAAAACTCATGTTTTCAATTTTTGAAAACACAGATTGACCGCGCCGACAAAACTGGGAAGCTTCCTCTGAAGTCATGGAAACCATAGCTGCAATATCAGCCCCTGCCACAAAGGCCTTTTGACCTTCACCAGTTATGATTAAAGCTCTGACATCCACTTTGTCTTTGAGTTCATCCATTTTTTGATCCAGAAGCTCAATCACGTCCTTATTGAGAGCATTTAAAACTTCTGGTCGATTTATTTTTAATTCATAGATGCCATTTTCAAGCAGTTTTAGTTCAAGCACATAAGCCTCGTTTATTAAATTAAAGTGTTCTGTGAAGGAAGTTATAAATCATTGCTTCCATTTTAGCTTTTTGTTCTGAATTTGTACTTCCCGCATGACCACCTTCGGTGTTTTCAAAGTACAAAACATCATAATCATATTTTTTCATCAAAGCGGCCATTTTACGAGCATGACCTGGATGAACTCGGTCATCCTTAGTCGAAGTGTACAATAGAATGGATGGATATTTAACTCCCTGCTTCACATTTTGATAAGGCGAGTATGTGCTTAAGAAGTCTCGTTCTTTGGCAATTGCAGGATCTCCGTATTCACCAATCCAACTGGCTCCAGCCAGTAATTGATCGTACTTAAGCATATCCAGCAAAGGCACTAAGCAGACCACGGCTCGAAATAAATCAGGTCGCATAGTCATAACGGTTCCAACAAGCAGCCCACCATTACTACCACCTTCAATGGCAAGCTTTGTGTTCATAGTAATTTTTTTTGCTATAAGATCTTCAGCAACAGCTATAAAATCTTCGAAAGCTTTATGACGTTTTGTCTTCAAAGCCGCTTGATGCCAGTTGGGACCAAATTCACCACCCCCACGAATGTTGGCAAAGACAAAAATGCCACCACGCTCTAACCAAAGCTTTCCAGCACTGGCTGCATAATGGGGGTCTATTGAAACCTCAAAACCACCATAACCATAAAGCAATGTTTTATTAGAACCATCAAACTTTATATTTTTGGGACGTATCACAAAATATGGAATTTTTGTGCCATCTTTACTTGTAGCCCAAAGCTGCTCTTCAACAAGATTTTTGGCGTCAAACTCAGATTTTTTGGCTTGTACATTAGTCGACCTTAAAGTTTTTAAATCTTGGTGAATTAAAGTCGTAGGTGTTAAAAAGCTTTCTTGGGTTTTATAAATTTGATCGGAAAAAATCGAACTTGAGGTCGAGGATTCAGCACCCACGTAGGACTTTGAACCTAAATTTTTAAAAATAGTTAAGTCTGTTTTGGCTGCAAAATAAATTTTTGGTTTGACTTGATCTAAAACATTTAACAAGACGAAGTTTTTGGTAAGTTCAACGGATTGGACATTTTTTTGATCTCCCTCATCCCAAAGAAGAGCCAAACTTTTTGGTTCACCCGTTAAAAAATTATATTCAACTTTTAACAGTTGTCCTGGATTTACTTTCCGACCCAACATCACATCTGGTTTTCGAGGTGACATTAAAAAACTTTCGTTAAAGTAGGACATGATTTTAAAATGCTTCGGTTTTATTAGTCTTACAGTTTCAAATTTGTCATTTATAAAATAAAGAGCGTCATTGAAAAAATCATAACTTTCAACAATGAACGCTAAACTTTGATACTTTTGTAACCCATCCGCATTGGTGAATGACCTAACAGCCCCAAGGCTTCCATCTTTTAAAGCTTCTGATGCCTTTGAAAGATCTGTAGGGTTTAATGTATCTTCAATATTGAATGGAAAAACCATACTTGATTTTTTTTGGCCTTCAAAAACCAGTTTAGCTTCACTTAATTTTTGGCCTCGTGAAAGTATTTTAACCATCCGTGGATAGCCGGCTGTTGTCATCGAGTCTTTACCAAAATTAGTAGCCACTAGTAATTTATTAGGTCCCAGCCATGCTAAATAGGACTTGCCTTCAGGTATATAAAAACCGCTCTTTACAAAACTTTTAGTTTTCAAATCAAACTCTCTGTGAACGGAGGCATCGGTGCCACCCACAGAAAGAGTAATCATGGCTTTTTCAGTCTCAGGACTATCGGTCATAAAACCTTTATAGACCCAATTTTGTTTTTCTAAGCTTGCCAGCTGATCAATGTCTAAAACTGTCTCCCATTTTTTAAGCTTCTTTAAGAACGCAGTTTGCGGCATTCGTCTGAGCAGACCTCGAGTATTTTTAGCATCTTTCCAAAAATTATAGACATAATCACCAAATAAAATGGGTCTTATAATTCTATCCTCAGAGTCTAGAATCTTCTTGGCTTCAGCTCTTAAAGTGGAAAAATTTTTATCTTTTTCAAACCAGTTCATGGTTGAATTGTTTTGCGCCTTAACCCAATCTAGGCTTTCAGTGGATTCAATATCTTCAAGCCAAAGAAATTCGTCCTTACTGGCATTACCTTTGGGACCACTCGATTTGGAATTTTGTTTCACACTTGTAAGTCCACAACTTGCAAGAAATAAAATACCAAAAAACAAAAGTAAATTTAAAATCTTTGTTAAACAATTCTTTTGTAATAGATCCATAAGACTCCAATTAATAACATTTTGAAATATAAAAACGCTGTATAAGAATTTAATACTTATAAAAACCTTGACCTGATTTTCGACCTAACCATCCCGCTTGAACATATTTAACAAGCAGTGGACAAGGACGATACTTGCTATCACCCAAACCTTCATGCAAGACATTCATAATTGCCAAGCAAGTATCCAGACCTATAAAGTCTGCCAAAGTCAGTGGACCCATAGGTTGATTGGTGCCAAGTTTCATTGCCTGGTCAATACCTTCCACATCGGCAATACCTTCATACAAAGCATAACAAGCTTCATTGATCATGGGCATAAGGATACGGTTGACAATAAAGCCTGGCATATCCCGTCCTTCAATAAAAGTTTTACCCAGCTGAATTGCAAATTCGCGCACGACTTGAGAGGTCTGATCAGAGGTTTGCAAACCCCGAATGCCTTCGACCAAAACCATTAGAGGCACGGGATTCATGAAATGCATCCCCATAACCTGATTAGGTCTTAGAGTGGCGGCAGCAATTTGTGTGATTGAGATTGAAGACGTGTTACTACAAAGTATGGCTTCTTTTTTTACCGCTTGATCTAAATTTTGAAAAATCTTTAATTTCAGATCGATATTTTCTGTAGCCGCTTCAATTACTAGATCGCAATCCTTTAAGTCTTGAACAGATGTGGTTGTTGTAATCAATGAAAGTATTTTTTGTTTCTGATCCAAAGTGAGTTTTTCTTTTTTTATTAAACGATCACAACTACCCTGAATCACATCAAGAGCTTTATCTAAGGCTGGTTTAGCCACGTCCATCATGATTACTTTCATCCCTTCAGAAGCGACGACTTGTGCAATACCACTACCCATTTGACCAGAACCTACGACACCTATAGATTTCAAATTCATCCTCAAACTCCTTAGAAATAAAAGTTAATTTTCATTTGATGAGCAAAAATTAAATAAGTAAAAAAAATAATAATAAAATTAAGATATTAAATATTTTATTTTTAATTGTATAATTTCTCGAATGTAGCTTTTAACTCCAGCATCTTAGCCTTTCGGTTTGACTCCGTCCAACCCTGGGTTGAAATTTTTTCTGCCACAACAACTTCAACACAAGACGTCATCAAGCTTAAATTGGGGATTAGATCTTGGGCCGGCCACAAAGCTCGAGTGCCTTTAATAATTACAGGCACTAAATCGGCCTGACAAGACATTGCAAAGATAAAAGGACCCGATTTAAAATCCGAAATTCCATCTGCTCGATTTCTTGTCCCTTCTGGAGCAATAACAAACTGGTCCCCAGCCGCAAGACGGATTTTTGCTTCCTCATAAATTTTAATGGAAGCTTGCAGATCATTCCTAGGCATCATCAAACTTTTAACAAGCTTAAAGCAAAGACCAAGGATAGGAAGTTTTGCGAGTTCTTTTTTGGCCACATAAAACATAAATTGACCAGTAACAATCACCATTACTGGTATATCTAAAAAGGAAGTGTGATTAAAAAGAATGATAGCTCCAGATCTTGGAATCGGGCTTAGGGTTGTGATCTTAAGCCTGGTCCCTGTGACAAAAAGAATCACTTTCGCCCAAACCCACTGTATAGGATAAGCTTTTTTGACATCAATTAAAACTAAAACCAAAAAAAATGGAAAAAGTAATAAAGTAGTAAAAGCTATAATCGTAATTGCAAGAAAAGAATGTAGTAAGTGGCACATTTTGTATATATAAATCATGGCTTACTCAATTGAAAATACGCGGCGACGAGCGGCCTGTTTTTGTCGATTTTTATATTCAAAATGGGACGCAGGACCCGTCATATTCTTATCAAAAGTCTGTTTATCTAATATCTGAATTTCAAATGGATAAAAGAAAGTGAATTCAGGTTTGTCGGGACCTCTGTTGATTTTCAAAAATTGTCGCGTGATAAATTTTAAAAATTTAAAATCTTTACTGGTAAATGGATTAATTCCATCGCCCTGACTATTTAGCTTATCAAGTTCAATGTGAATTTTCTCTTCAAGAGTCTGCAGGTTCATCTTACCCCCTGAACTTATTGAACTTTCAAGAGCTGCCATAAATGTAGGAGTTGGACAAATGGTATTTTTTGAAAGCGAGGATATGACGTGAGGGTAACTTATTAAATGTTTATCAATTAAAAATTGAATCACTTGAAAAATGTCGACAAGGTTCTTGGTGATAAATCGAATTCCTACCCGGTCAAGTAAAGTCATAGCTATCAAATCCTGACGCGCCAATAACTTTACTACGGCCGAGTGATTTTGTTTAAATGACTTTTCTTCGTAGGACACAATTTCAATTCTTTGATCTTCGGTTCCTAAATAAAGTTTATCATCAATTTTGTGAACATTTTGTGAAATGGGTTTTAAAATTTGATACTTAATATCGTCAGCAAAAGAGGTGAAGATGTCATTGTCCAAGTGAATTAAGACATGCATAACTCTAAGGATAGCACAGGCCCATTTTTGCACGCTGTCTGGATTCGATGATGTCAGGCTCGCTGCTAAAAAAAGTTTTGTAATATCACCTAAATCTTCACGATCTCGAAGTGTACTTGGGATTTTCTCATTAGGAAGTAATAATTCACTTTCAAGTATTTCAATGGCTTGTCTATGGTAAGCCCAAACTTTTTTTAGATCTTCGACTTTAGCAAGATCATAGCCGTAAGCATGAATAAAAGCTAAGGCCTCATTTCTATCTTGAAGGAAGAGTCGAGGAAAATCGACAGAATGACTTTCACCTAGAACAGAACCAAGTATGAATGGATTAAAATTTACATTTTTATACATCGATCACATTAAACCAATTAGGAAGGTTTAAAACAATCTATGACTCCCAATTTTCTAACGAACAAAAAGAGCTTATGACTTGGGGGGTCAGTCAGCTCTTGGTATATATTAAAATGCTTACTTTCTAATTTAATGACTAAAGTCATTAAATTTTATCAGATAGTTCCTTGAATTATTGACACTTAAACAAATCACACACTTTGGCATCAGTGAAATAGCCCAAAACCGTAGTATTTCGATTAGCTCCTCGGAAACTAATATTACCCGACATTGTGCTTAATAATGGCGAATTTGTATTACGAATAAGTTCAAACTCGATGATGACATCACCCATAGCGTCAGTAAACTTAACCCCTACATAAGTTCGATTTGATGAGCTTTGATAAACATTAGCCGTTAAATTTCCAACTTTATTAGAACCGTGCTGACCAAAGTACGCATAACCCAGAAAATCAAATTTCTTGTTAGTTTGCGGATCTTTCTGGCCTGTAAACGCATCCCAAATTGAAAGTTCAAATTGAAAGTTTTGTTGATCCAAAGTGTTGAAAAATTGCTGTTCATTAGCAATATTGCCAATCTGCAATGCATTCACTAAGGATGATTTTAAATCCCCCCAGAAAAAGATCTGTGAGTCTTGGTAAATCCAATCAGGTATTGTCACATTTGTTCCTTCCGCCAAAGACACAAACTGGTTCATCCCTTGATAATTCTTGATGACTTCAATCCACTTGGAAGAAGTTAAAGGTGGACGTCTTATAGGTAGGTCAATCGCAAGTTGACCACCAGCCAAGACATTACCGGATCTAGATCCACGAGCTTGGTTTGAAACCAAACTGCCGCTATCGCGGAATTCAAACTGCAAGATGCGAGCATCATTGCAAGATGCGAGCATCATTGCAAGAGTTAAAAAATATAATGCTTTTATTCCTTTAATTGTTTTCATAACTTCCCCCATTCCTAGTTATGTAATTTGTTAAATTTAATCTTTTTTAAAAAATATTTTTTATAAGTTATAATCTATCCTTCTCCATCTGTTCGGTTGGTGCCGCAATCAAGACATCATCCGAGATATTCAATGAAAGAAAGTTTCCCCATGTTTCATTCATAGTATTTTTAACTAAGCTTTCTGGTAAATTTGGAAAGTTTCTTTGGGTTAAAATAAAATCCTTAAGGTCATCATTAATTTTGTAATAGGAGTAAAAACAAGATTTATCTTTACGTTTCAAATAACCACCAAACCCAATCTCACTAAAAAACTTTGGACCATAATCTTCACATAAAAGTTTTTTATTATGGCTTTTGTTGCAAATTCCTGTGTAAAAATCAAAACGGTGTTTTCCAAGAATCCGACCACCAGCTGATCTGACGGTCATGAAGCCATTGTGTACGGATTTATCTGGCAGCACTAACCCTCTAAGTGCAGGGAAAAACATAACATCTCCAGCTTTATGAAATTTAGTATCAGCAGCTACTGATCGAAATGGATCCATGCAAATTGATTTTTGATGCTCTTCACTCCATATCCCGTAACCAAAGGGGCATCTTGAATTATCAAATGCCGCAAATACACTTTGTTTAACTGGAACGGTATTAAATTTGATAAAATTATATCCAATTCGGCGACCATCTTTATGATCTAAAATACATACTCCTTGCATCAAGCAGTTCTTTTTTAAATCACAATTTATTTTAACTAAGGTTTTGCCGTCTTTATCTCTAAGAGCACAAGATCCACCTTCTTTACCCATGGGTGTATGAAAGACTGATGGTGTGAATTTAAAGGTATTTTCATCTCGCTCAAATTCTTTACAAAATGCCGACTCAGGTCCTGCACTGGATTTTTCAATAAATGATTTATCTAAATTTGTAAGTTCTAAAATTTTTTGGAACTGAGCCACACTGGATTGAATTGCACTTTCATGGCTTGGATCTCGTTTCGCTTCTGGTGTTGAATTTTGTTGTGAAAAATAATTCTCATTTTGATACGAAACCACTGTTTTTTCGATGTTTAAATGAGCTTGTAAGTTTGTCGGTATATCTTGGGTCGCATAACCCTTAGAGATACTTAAAAAAGTAAAACCTAACAGCGCAAATGAAGATGTTGTATAATTGATTTTCATACAACCAATAAGGCAATTCTAAGGCCAAATTTTGTCACCTCTAGACCCATTTATTTCGATCTGGGTGCTCCCCACAAGGAATTCCGTACCCACCTGACCATACTTTTTACACCCCATAGCCTCTTTCTTTTTTCTACACCTTCATGACATCGTCGGGTCTAGTTGACCTAGTCTAGGATAAAATAAGTGAGACACCCCTCATAATATAAAGGCTCGTCCAAAATCTAAATATAAAGGGGGGATTTATGTCTCTAATTA
>JBGSLV010000020.1:0-41917 GCA_041740515.1 Bdellovibrionales bacterium
TGGCGTCCATGCCTGATGCTCCTTTTTGATGTTTTGGTTCTACAAAAATCAAATCAGAATTTCAGGCGGTTGTCTGGGGCTTTTTTTTTAAAGGTCTAGCTAACTTATCCACATTTTTCCCACAAATTCTAGAAAAAACCCTTACAGTCAGCAATGCGATCAGCGAGTGCTTTAGCTGAAAAACCACCAAAAACTACGGTATGAATCGCACCTATGCGTGCACAGGCTAAAACACTTATTAGAAGTTCTGGTATCATCGACATGTATAGACAAACCACATCGCCTTTTTGAATGCCCTTAGACTTTAATAATTCAGCTGTCTGACAGACCTGCCTATGTAAATCTTTATATGTAATTCTTTTTGAAGCTTGCGAAGGGTCATTAGGCTCAAAATAGATTGCAACTTTTTCCGCATTCGTTTCTAGGTGTCTATCTAAAACATTGTCTGTAATATTTAAGGTTCCATCTTCGAACCATTTTACATCCACTTTATTAAAATCACCGGTGCAAATTTTTTCAGGTAATTTATACCAATGATAATTTTTTATAATCTCCGACCAGTACTTTTGGGGCTGTGCCATCGAAGCTTTGTATTCATTTAAGTATTCCGGCATCCCATGTATTTTTGAGTGTTTAGAAATTGTTTGCGATAATAGTTTTTTCTCTTTAGTGTTTTTGGACATTTCGAACCTCGAAAGCTAATACTTGTGATCACATAATAGTTACAGAAAAGTTAAAATTAAAAATAAAATTAAAAATAAATAACAGCAAAATTTAGGATAACAATAACTATCAATTTAAAAATAACAATATTAACTACAGCATTAAACAAATAAGTATTCTTATGATGCTATATTTAAAGTTACAAATTTTAGAATTGGTAGGAAAAACCGTATTAGGCATCAAGAAGCAATGAGTTAATAAGTTTTACAGTTTTCGAAAGAATTATCCTGAATTCGCATTAAGATGAATTTGATAATAAAATAATATTTTTCTTTTTACTCTTTTTACTCTAACCCTAGATCTACTATAAGCTAGTGCAAATTCATCCTTTAGGAGGAATTGATAAAAAGTTTTACATTCTGCTAAACATATAAATTCAATCTAGACTTTAGGGTACTAGGCTAGACCCCGAATAGACCTTTGTAAGGGGTCTAGTATGAAAAATATAATAGTCCATTTAAGTCAGTTGTTGGTGGCATTAAGTTTGTCTGGTTGCACTGGTGTTGAATTTCAAGGAATTCTGGCTGGGCAGTACCAATTGGAAACAAATGCATTTTTTCCAATGCAAACCTCTGAAATTAACTTTAAACAAGTTAGTTCATTCAAAAATCAAATGTCGTTACAGTTAAATTTGACGCAAATCGGCCAAGATCTTTCGAATATAGATCGAAGTATGATTCAATTAACGCATCAAAATGTAAGTATAAATAATTTTACCTTAGAAAACACATCGGTTCAAAAAGACAATATTATTGATATTGCTTTTGTGATTGATGTGACAGGAACCATGAGTACATTTATCGAGGATGCTAAAGCTAGGATTATTAATTTTATTCAAACTTCAATGAATAAAGGAATAAGAACTAGAATGTGTATTTCTACTTTTGGTGATTATACAGTTAAGAAGTGCGACCGATTTTTTGACAATGATCCCGCAAATAAAGACTCAATTAGTCAAACACAAGAATTAATTTCACTTATTACTTCACTTAGAGCATTCAAAGGCAAGGGGCAAGATCCTGGTTGGCCTGAATATGATGAAAATCCTATGCAGGCCATAATAGATGTTGCTAAAGCTCCATTTAGACCCGAAGCCCAAAAATTTGTGATCATGGTCACTGATGCTGGATTTTTATATTCCCCACAAAACCCCGGTACCCTCGGAATTAAAGCACCTAATTTAAATGCTGTAGCTCAGGCGATTCGTGATTCTCAAATAACTATTTTTGGTATAACACCATTTCTTCCTGGTTACACTTCTGAGTTAAATGGCTTACCTAGTATAATAGCTCAAAGCCGTGGCGAGCATTATCTATTTGCTTCAGTGATTAATGGTGAAGTCACCCTAAATCAAATATTGGATAGAGTTTTAGATCGAGTAAGGTCAACTTACATATTAACATATAATATTGATGATTACCCGCAACTCAATCCAAGCAGTCCTGTGGATTATAAACAGATAGAAGTAAAAATTAATGATCCGAAAGCGGAAGTCAAACTTGAAGACCTTAAAATGCAAGCATCTTTTCCTAATGGTAGGCCAGAGTTTATTCAGAATTGGAATTTATCTAATGAAAGCATTAACTCGTCATCCGTCAAAGTGTGGGTTAATCAGAAGCCATTAAATAAAGATCAATTTGAAATCAAATCTTCTAATTTAAGATTAAAACAGCCTCCGGCTTTAGGTGCTAATATTTTGGTAAAATATTTATATGAGGATAAAAATAAAAATATCAGAAGTTTCCCCATTTTCTTAAATCGAGCTGTTGTAGCCGAAGAGTTAATGATTACGATTAATGGAATTCAAGCTCGAACTGGTGATGTAAATTTTGAGAGAGATTTAAATCAAGATCTATCAATTATGATTTTACCTCAGGCTTTACAGGACGACCACTATCAAGTTGAAAAGTTCCAAGGCCTATACGTAGATATTAAGTGAAATACTTTGCATCGAAACTTTTTAATACAATGGTTAGGTGCCAGGTTCTTTTTTTCCAACTTAGCTTGGAACAAGGTTTATTTCCAGATTGCTAATAACAATAAGTTGATTTGAATTGATAGATTTTTATATTGAGCTAACAACTCTAACGTGATAAATCAATCATTATGAATAAATTCACATTAAACAGAGCTTTCTGGTTTCTAGGAATATTTAATATTCTATTGTGGATTTTTCCTTTTGAGGCTAAACAGAGCAACGAATTTCAACCTAGAAATTTAGAACAAGTTAAATGCTCTCAACAGGTCCAATTTAAGTCACCAAAATCGCAGAATAGTCTTAATTTATTAAGTATAAATCTTGGGGTCTGCTTATTAAATTTAAATCACAAATCAAATAAGTATAAACTCTCTAAATTTTTTCAACCAACTCATTTTGTTTATTTATATTCAAATACTTTATTTGTTGAATATTTATTTGTTGAATCTTCAGAACTTACTTATTTAACTTCGGCACCTGTTCGTGGCCCACCTTTAGTTTAAAAATAATATTTTAGTTTAAAAATAATATTTTTCAAAAAACCTTAGATTTACTGAAAAAAATTAAAAATCAGCAAAGGTGATTTTCAACTACGACCTCAAAAATGTTTTAAATAATAAAATATATTTTAATAAATTAAATTCATCTTAATGAGATATTTATCTCAGGAGTATTATATATGTTGAATAATGTAATTCAGTTTCTATTTATTTTACTTTTGGTTTTTACAAATTCGGCACAAGCTGATTATTCAAAGGTTGGTGATTTTGCTAATGAGACTTCAAAGTATAAGGCTCTAGTCTTTTTGTCGGAATCTTGTCCTTGTTCTAAAAGTCATATCGAGCACGTGCAAAATTTAATCAAACAGTATCCGAACCTGAAGGTTTTTGGTGTCGTCAGTGAACCACCACGAAATGCCAAACAAAAATTAGCAAAGGATAGGTATTTCTTAAAAACCAAATTTGGTTTTTCCATCATTCAAGATCCTGATCAGTCTTTAGTTAAGAGATATAAAGCTTTAAAAACGCCCCACGTAGTTTTAATTCGTCAAAATCATCTTTTAAAAGAGGAAATACTTTATGAGGGTGGATTAACGGATAGCAAATCATTTGATGCAAATTCGAAAAAGTACTTAGAGCAGGCTATGGCTGATTTATCTTCAGGACAACAGATCAAAATCAAAAAAGGATTTTGTCTGGGATGTTACATTAGGAGGTTTTAATGAATTTGATCTTCATCAAGTCCTTCTTTTGTTTTGGTCAAATGGCAATGTTAGCATCCATCTGTACGGTTTCCTTGATGATGTTGGGATGTGATTCTCCGAGAAACAATAGAGTTTACGCCACCGAGTCGCTATTGCAAAATGCCAACACTGTTTTAGAGTTTTCAAATTCAAACATCAAAGCTTTGGTGATGTGGTCGGAAGGTCCTTATCCAGAGGTCGGACAGAATTCTAAACTTATTGTTTTTATTTATGATCAAAATATGAGGCTTATGGATTTACCCGAGGGGCAAAGTTTAGAGTTTTTTACTCTAATGCCCAGTATGGGCCACGGCGCTGAAGATACTGGATACTTTGCAAGACTTTCGAAAGGTATTTATGAAAACCCGAGTATTGTCTTTCAGATGCCAGGGGACTGGCAGATGCAGCTTTCCTTATTAGATTCTAATTTTAATGAATTGGATAAGGTTTTATGGCTGGAGTTCTTATGAGCCCAAAAAAATTATTTTTAGTTTTTTGCACTTTGCCACTGTTTGTTTTTATGAAAGCTTTAGCCAGTCCATGCTGTGGTCAAAACTCTGCGAGTCTCAATGTTATGACTTTGCATCAAGGTTTAAGTTTAAGTCTTGCACAGACACAAATGCAAAGTGTTGGACGTGTTTTCGATAGCAATAATGATTTTTTTGTTTGGCCTGATTCCAAAACACGAGATGTTGCAATTACACAGATCAGCGCAGCGATGAGCCTGAATTCAAGATTGCAACTTTTGTTGACAAGCTCCTGGCAAAGTTCCAATTACAGATCAAATGATTTTCAGCAGTCAGCCGCTGATATGATGGATACTGTTTTAGGCGTCACATTTGATGTCTGGCCAGAGTACACTTTTAGTTATTATAAACCCAATGTGTATGTAACTGTTTTTGCGAATGTGCCCACGGGCAGATCGGTTTTTGAAGGACAAACGGGGCCAGAAAATATTGCTGTCACCGGGCATGGTCAATGGGGTGCTGGTGTTGGGCTGACTCTGCAGAAGAGTCTTGCGCCATGGTCTGTGATGATGCAAATGAAGAGTTTGCACTTGTTGTCAGAATCTTGGTCGCAAAGCCAAGTGGATGGATTTTACGACAGTTCCTTTCAGATGCTCGTTGGTTACAGTTTGCCATTCTGGGATTTAAATCTAAATTTTGCCGTCACACAGTTGGAACTCTCATCGCGCACTGTCGAGATTAAATCCACGGGGACATCGGTAAGTGTTAAGAGTCCAAACTCAAGATCAACACTTTTGGGTTTTGGCTTAAGTCGTATGTTTGGTGAGAGTGTCAACTTGGCTTTGAATTTCAGTGATCAAACCCTTTTAGGAAAACCTAAAAACACTTTACTCGCACAAGGTGTGAGTTTTGTTATTTCGTACAATAAATTTTAATTTTTTAACTTCAATCTAAGGAGAAATTTATGAAATCTAAAATTATAATCTTTTTTATCCCACTGTTTTGTTTTTTTTCCTCAAACGCTTGGGCGCATTGTCCTTTCGAATTTCAAAATAAATCAGAATCCTACTGTTTGGAAGTGGATTGGCAAAATGCTGAATCACGTCCTCAAAGCAAGTTCATTGAAACTCAAACACCAAGTCCTGTTTTAAACGCTATGACCACTCCATCATCGAGAAGGTTATTTTCAAAAGCCCACATTTTAGTTTGGAAAAATGGCGATGTAGATCATAACGCTGTGTATTTGCCCAATCTTGCAATTTATCCATTCATGGTGATGCCAGGGGGACACAGTCATGGGGCAAGATCCAACTTTTATTTTGATGCTGACTTGCAATTGTACGTTTTAGCCGAGATGGCTTTTCAAGCTATGTCTGAGGGCTGCTGGCAACTGCGCTTAAAATCTGGCTCCCAGGACGAGCAACTCCTAATGAACATCGAGTCATTTTCAAACCTAACCGCAGATGAAAATCTAAATCAGTCTTTGATGTGCTCCATTTGCAGCTCCGCCCCACAAACATCCCCTCACCACAACCACTAACCAAAGGTGCCAGGTTCTTTTTTAATGGCACTTTTCGGATAAAATTCCATCCAAATATTAATAAATTCGTTTTGAGTCTTAATTCTAATGTATTAGTATTTCAGAATAGTTCTGTGCCGGACATTTACAATAAAAAAGAACCTGGCACCTTTTGGGGGAGAATATGAAAGCACCTGTTGGCGATAAATTAAATTGCAAAGGTTGGCCGCAAGAGGCGGCCTATCGGATGATACAAAACAATTTGGATCCTGATGTGGCCGAAAGACCTGATGAGCTGATTGTTTATGGGGGGCTTGGTAAAGCCGCTCGCAATCAAGAATCACTGGATAAAATACTTTCAACTTTAAAAACTCTAGATAACAACGAAACACTATTAGTGCAATCTGGAAAACCCATTGGTGTGATTCGTACTCATGAAGAAGCGCCGAGAGTGTTGATTGCTAACTCCAATCTTGTTCCTAAGTGGGCCACTTGGGAGAAATTCCACGAACTCGATAAACAGGGTTTAATGATGTACGGTCAGATGACTGCGGGTTCATGGATTTATATAGGCACCCAAGGAATTGTACAGGGAACTTACGAAAGTTTTGTCGAAGCTGGTCGAAAACATTTCGGTGGAAGTTTAAAAGGCAAATGGATTTTAACAGCGGGTTTAGGTGGTATGGGTGGAGCTCAGCCCTTGGCTGGAGTATTTGCTGGTGCAAACGTATTAGCCGTAGAGGTTGATCCTGAGCGCATCGAAAAACGTATAAAAACAAAATATGTTGACGAAGTGGCAACATCTTTTGAAGACGCCGTTCAAAGAATCAAATCATACAATCAGCAAGGTAAAGCTCGAAGTGTGGCTCTACTCGGCAACATGGCTGAGATCTTACCTCGATTTGTGAAAGAAAGCATTATTCCAGATCTTTTAACCGATCAAACTTCAGCCCATGATCCACTAAATGGTTACATTCCCAAAGGCTTCACTTTGGCAGAAGCTGATAAGCTAAGAGAAAGCGACCCTAAAAAGTATGTGGATTTATCGAAAAAATCTATGGCTATTCATGTGCAAGCAATGCTGGACATGAAAAAAATGGGAGCCATCGCTTTTGATTACGGCAATAACATTAGGGCTATGGCCCAAGACATGGGAATCGAAAATGCTTTTGATATTCCTGGGTTTGTGCCTGAGTACATTCGTCCACTTTTTTGTAAAGGCAGCGGACCCTTTAGATGGGTGGCATTAAGCGGTGACCCCGAAGATATTTACACCACAGATGAAGCTTTAAAAAAACTGTTTCCTGAAAAAACCCATATGATCAACTGGCTGAATCAAGCCCGTGAACGAATTGCTTTTCAAGGACTGCCTGCAAGAATCTGCTGGCTTGAGTACGGTGAGCGTATGAAAGCAGGACTGATGTTTAACGAACTGGTCGCCCAAAAGAAAGTAAAAGCTCCAATTGTTATTGGTCGTGATCATTTGGACTGCGGATCAGTAGCATCCCCAAATCGTGAAACTGAAGCTATGAAAGATGGTTCAGATGCCGTCTCTGATTGGCCGCTGCTAAATGCCATGGTGAACACCGCATGTGGAGCTACTTGGGTGAGTCTGCATCACGGCGGCGGAGTTGGTATGGGTTACAGTCAGCATGCGGGACAAGTGGTTCTAGCGGATGGAACTGAACGTGCAAAAAGATGTTTAGAGCGTGTATTAACAGCAGATCCTGCCATGGGTGTGTTCAGACATGTAGACGCTGGATATGAAGATGCAATTCAAACAGCAAAAGAGCGGGGAGTAAAATCTTTGTGGCTATAATGTTCACAAAGACGAAATCGACTTTAGCATCAAAGCCAGAGACGACGACGACATCGCTAAAACGGTCTTCGAACGCAAAAAAGAATCTGCAGCTGCTTTTGGGTGCAGATGAAGCTATAACCATGTCAGGTGTAGCCCAAAAAGATGGGCGACATATTCAAGAGACAGATCTAGGTTTGATCAAAAAACCATTGCTTTTAAAAGATAATAAAAATATTTTATTTACTGGTACTTTAAAAGAATTTAATGCGTTTTATAAAAATAATAAGAATGTTTTAGGACCTTTTTCCGAAAAAAAAATCAGTGGAACATTGATGCCTGGGTTTGTCGAATCGCACACTCACCTTGTTTTCGCTGGTGATAGAAGACACGAATTTGAGCTTAGAAACCAAGGTGTTTCTTACAACGAAATCGCTCGACTTGGTGGTGGTATTTCTTACACATGTGCGCAGACTCAAAAAGCAACCAAAGCTGATCTCTTGAAGTTAGCTCAAGCGCGGCTAGAGGCTTTTAAAAAACAAGGTGTTGTGCTGCTTGAATGTAAATCTGGCTACGGACCGGATTTAAAAACCGAGCTAAAGATTTTAGAGGTTAATGATAGCCTTAAAGGTATTGAGACTGTTTCAACTTTTTTAGGTCTGCATGCTGTGCATGGCAAATCCAAACAGCATTACGTCTCTGATGTCATAAATAAATATTTACCTCAAGTTCATAAAAAAACCAAAACCAGACATGCTGATATTTTTATAGATGAAGGTTATTTTGAAAACAAGGATCTTGAAGTTCTCGTTCATCAGGTCAAAAAAATAGGTTGGACCTTCACGGCCCATGCAGATCAATTATCAGCCAAAGGAGCGGGCCTAAAAGCTTGCGAATTAGGAGCTTTGTCCATCAGTCACTGTGTGGAAATGCAAGACTTAGAGATAAAAAAAGCAGCTCAAACAAAAACCGTATTTAATCTGCTACCTGCAGCTGATTTTTATTTGAAGCTTAAATATCCAAAAGCAAGACTCATTTTAGATCAAGGGGGCAAAGTCAGCCTTGCAACTGATTTTAATCCTGGAAGTAGTCCAACTTTGAATCTTAATTTTGTCGGTGTTTTAGCCCGGTTAGAAATGAAGATGACCTTACCAGAAGTAATCGCAGCTTACACTTTTAATGCGGCTTGCGCTCTAGGACAGCAGCAAAGATATGGAGCGCTTAATGCTGGATACACCTCTAAAATTCAAATTCTAGAAGGCTCTTGGCGCGATCTTTTTTATTCCATCTAGCAGGATTAAATCTCCTGTCCCCACTTCCCTTGGCCTTTTGTAATTTTAATTTCTCCAAGGGGCATACACTGGCAAGCAAGGCGTAAACCTTTTGCTAAACCATCTTTATGAGGCGGAAAATTTAAGCGCCACTTCTCCATTTTGGTCGCAGGCGTGAGTTCTCCGTCGACTTTGACGGCACAAGTGCCACATGTACCAAGTCCTCGACAATGAAGTTTTTTAAACGGCTTGTTGTATATTTGATCCCAATATTTTTTAAGTGAAGCCCTTAAGTTTTTATTTGAATCTAATTCCACAGTCCTGCCATCTGGGATCATAGCTGTATACTTTTTCAAAACATATGCTCCTCTTTATAATAAAAATTAATTTTCTAATAGAAGCAATACAGTTCAATTCAAATTAAACAGCAAAAACTCAGATTCTTGAGTTGCTTTTATTTTTAATAGAACATCGGACTGAATTTGCACGCCGTCGCCCGCTTTAACTTCGACGGCTTTTGTTTGACCACCAGATTCTATTTCAAGATGAATTTGACCGGAAATTAATTGCAACCACGCATATCTTTCAGAGCTCACTTTAAATTCTAGATCTTTGTCAGCTTGAAGAATGCTTGCATAAATTGAAACATCTTGATGTATGCCTAAAGCTCGTGAGCTTTGTAAATCATCTTTACCAAACGCTTTTGTCGATTCTACAGGTGCTATAACCAATTTTAGTGTATTTAGTTTTTCTTCTCTAGAAAATTTAAATTGATCATATCTTGGATTATGTCCTGCTTGATTTGTATTTACCCAAATTTGCATCAGCTCAAGTGTCTCACTATCTGAAGCATTGAATTCGCTGTGACGAATACCTGTTCCGGCAGACATAACTTGAAGCTCACCACTTTGAATCACATAGTCATTGCCCATACTGTCCTTGTGTCGAATTTGTCCTTTGATGATGTAAGTGATGATCTCCATATCTTGGTGGGGGTGAGTTCCAAATCCCATGGATGGAGCTACAACATCTTGATTGATCACGAGCAAATTCCTAAATCCCATAAATTTGGGATTGTAGTAATTTGCGAAAGAAAAAGTGTGTTTGGCTTTTAACCAACCGTGATCGGCATGACCACGGTCTTCTGATTTTATAAGTTCAAACATTTTAAATCTCCTTAAAGACATATATTTTTAAAACTTAATTTAAAGTTTTATTATCAGCACTCAGCTGAAATCTGAAGTTGAAATTATTAGGCCTTTGCGAACAAAGGTTTAAACCTATTGAAATGCGCTATTCCCATCAACAATTGGCAAACTACTAAAACTATTGGCATTGCTAAACCAGCAGGGCTTGGGTCCAAAATCAAATGATAAAGAAAAATATTGATCGTAATCGGCGCTAAAATAATTTGCGCAAGCGGAAATGCGAATCCAGAAAGCAGTAGGGCTCCACCAAAAATTTCAATAATTTTAATGACCGGAAACATATATCCAGTGGCTGCCAGAGCTCCTAAAAAGGCTCCGCCTTCAGGTGTTGGTGGTGGAATGGGAATAAAATTTAAGAACCCATTTAGTCCAAAAACAACAAATATTAAACCTAACAAAAACCTTGCTCCCAATGCAGCTTTATCCATACTCGTCTCCCTTAAAAGTTAAGGCCTAAAATCCACAAAATTGGATTTATACCTAGTTAAATTGTCCTGGCCCAATGCCAATTCATACAATTAGCCTCTCATAAAACTCAATTGAATAAAAGTATGAAGTTTTGATTATCATGATTTAAATTTATTATCATGTTGACTCTGATTTAAGCCTTTAGTACCAAAGTAATCTATGAACTTTGACAATTTAGAGTCCTTTCTAGCCGTAGTTCAGCATGGCAGTTTCAGAAAAGCCGCTGAGAAATTAAATAAGGCCCAACCTGCTATTAGTTATGCTATTAAAAATCTTGAAACTGAACTAGGTCTCGATCTTTTTGATCGCACTCATTACAAACCAGAGCTGACTCAAGCCGCTCAAGTGTTGCTTGAAAAGATCAGCCAATTAGTAGATCAAAAAAATAGTCTAATAGACTCAGCTCGCTATTTGGCAGAAGGTGGTGACTTTCAGGTTCGCTTGTCGATCACTGCTTTGTTTCCTGTGCATTTGATATCAGCGAAACTTAAACAATTTACCTTAGAGCATACTTTCACTGATTTAAAAATAAATGTTGATGTCCTTAGTACTTTATTTCGACTGAAAAATGATGAGGCCGACATAGGCATCTCTGAACTTTTACAGTGGCCCTACGAAAAATTTGATGCCATTGAGCTTTGTAAAATTAAAATGATTCCGGTTATTTCATCAAATCATCCCACTTACACTGAAAACCCTGACAAAATATTTTTTGATCATGAAATCAAACATATTCCACAAGTTGTGATTCAAAGTACCTTGCCTGAGGCTAAAGATATCAATGCCGGAATTCTTTCAGAAAATTTAAAATGGCGGGTTTCTGACTTTAAAACCAAAGAAACCATGATTTTGGAGTCCTTGGGTTGGGGCTTTATGCCCGATCATATGGTCAACCAAATGCTAGAGACGCAAAAACTCAAAGTGTTAAAATTACAGACTCGTCCAATTTATGACTACCCCTTGTATGTTTTGAAACGTAAGAAGCCCAAAAAATGGGGTCCCAGCCTTGAAAGTTTGTGGTCTTTGCTCATTCAAGCCAAAGTATGATTTATATGCGCCATAAAAATTATAGTGATTGATTAGTAGCGTTATTTGCGACATAACAGCCCCTAGTTTGATTGTTAATGCGTCAAGCCTAAACCTTAGTGCAGGTCAGGATATAGTATTTGACTAAATCTTGACATGACAAAAATTTGAAAGGAGGGGAACTTTTGATTTTAGCTAACGTCCTCAGATCTATTTCTAAAGTTAAATTTGAATCTAAATTTTATTCTATGACTCATCATAAGTCAGAATTTTCTTTAATTTCAGATTGGCATTCGCATTCAAACATTTACAAACCTTTGATTCTTAAATTAACTTTAGCTTCGATGTGTTGTTTGTTTTTGGCTTCACTTCAACCAGCTCATGCACAAACGAGCAATGAAACACCTGCGGTTGGTTCAAACAAAGTCGAACCGACTTCGCAAGCATCACCTTCTTCTAAAGACCAAACCCCAGAAAAACCAACGGCCCAAGAAGAAACACTTAATGATGAATCGAACGATGCTGCAGAAAATAATTCAGGGAATGCTTCCGCTGAAAAATCTGAAGACCAAGCTCCAATTGTTTCCGGTCCAAGAGATGAAGATGCACTAGTTGACACTACCGATGTGGTATCTTCTCGTCTAAAGAAAATGGATTTAGCGGGCCCCGCTCCTGAGCTTCGCATCAGCTCCGAGGAAATTTTTAAATCTGGCCGTACCTCTATCGCTGATTTCTTACGAGATAATCCTGTAACAGCACTTGGTTCTGATAGTGAAACAGCAGGACTTTCTGCCGGCGCTGGCGCTGCATTTGTAAACCTTCGTGGACTTGGCGATTCAAATACACTTGTGCTTTTGAACGGTGTAAGATTCCCGCCAATGAGCGGCAGTGATTCAGTGGATGTGAACCGAATTCCAATGGCCATTGTTAAAGAAATTATAGTTATAAAAGACGACCTTTCAAGTATATATGGATCTGATGCTATTGGTGGTGTTGTAAACATAATTACCAATCAAGGCTTTGACGGTTTCCAGGTTAACATCGGTAGAAATTGGACCACACTTGGGGGTGGGGAAATTTTAGATTTCAACTTTCTAGCAGGAGCTTCTTCAGCTAAAAGCAATGTGACTTTCGCTTTAGGTTATTCACAGAAAAATGGAATTCAAGGTCGCGAAAGAACTTGGTCTGACGAGAACATTTCAACTATAGGAAATCCAGGAAGTTATAGAGATGTTGGTGGCACTTGGTCTCCTAATCCTAATTGTAATCCGGACGATATTCTTGATTTTGGTCCAGTAACGGGTCAGTACTGTGGATATAATGCTGCACTTATTGCGACCACTTTCCCTGAAACAAATCAGCTTTCAATGCTGACTCATATTGATCATAAGTTTTCTGACTTCTCTCGTTTTTACTCGGATATTTACTACTCACGTAGTCGCACGACTTATACTTATGCTCCAGCCCCTGGTATCTTCACAATCCCAGGCACTTTGGCCGATCAGTTTAGTCTGCCCAACCATACACCCGGCAGTGACTTGGAGTTTCGATACAGGGCTACTCCACTCGGAAACAGGGATTCGACTCAAGAGACAAACTTTTTTGGTCTGACCTCCGGTGTTGTTCATGACTTCGCTGACACGTGGTCAATGACATTGGCTGGAAGTTACGGATTAGACCGAAGTGATTCCACAAACTTTGGAAATGCTGTTACAAGTTCTTTTATTGAACTTATTGGCCCTGATGTAGCCGGAGGACAATTTAATCCTTTTGCACCCGTGGGTTCCCAAGGAAGTTTAGATGAGGCTGCTTATACACCTACTGCTACACAAATTGCTAACTTTTACACCGCTGATTTAAAACTGAGTGGTGAATTGGGTGAGCTTTTTGGAGCCCCTTATGTTATTGATGTGGGTTTAAACTACATTAAAAGAGATTATGACAACCGGGTTGACGAGCTTTCTGAAAGAAGTGAAATTTTAACTGGTGCGGGTTCTAACGGAGCCGCTGAACGAGATGTCATCGCCGCATATGCACAGTTAAATGGACGTTTGACAAAAAGTTTAGATGTTTACCTTTCGGGTCGTTACGATAAATTCAGTGATTTTGGGGATACCTTTAATCCTAAGATCGGATTTAAGTTTAGACCGACGAACGACTTATTATTCAGATCTACTGTAGGTACCGGATTTAAAGCACCAGCACTATCCTTACTTTATGGAACTCGAAGTGATGGTTTTATCACTTTTATTGATAATGTAACCTGTGAGCGTGATGGACCAGGATCGCAGAACTGTAATCCCCGACAGTATCGAGTTATTTCTGGTGGTAATGAAGACCTGGATGCCATCACATCTTTTTCTTACTCGGCTGGTTTTGTATATGAACCTTCTAATTTATTTGATGTATCTATAGATTTTTGGGCTGTTGATCAAAAGGGCATAATCGCAGGTGGAACCGCCGGAACTTTATTTGAAGCGACTAAAGCAGAAACTTTAGGTATTGATCCGAGCACAGTTGGTTTTCAAATGAACAGAGATATTAATAACGACCTTGATGCCAATAACCCGATTGTAGCTCCATTAGTTAATTTGATCGATCAAAAGGTTGCAGGCCTCGACATTGCTATCAACTACAAATTAGGTTTACCAGTTGGACAATTGCTTTTCAATGAATCTGCTTCCATTAGACTTTGGGAAGAAGCCATTCCATTTCCCGGAATAGCATCAAGAGATGACGTCGCTGAAGAAATTTTACCACAGTGGCGCAGTCAGTTCAGCATAACCTACAAACTATTAAGTCATGATATCAGACTGAGCGTCGTTTCTACTGATAAGTTTAAAGGTGCCGACCGTGTTGCATACGTGGATTCTAATCACCGTTTTGATCTATCGTACAATTACAGCGGCATTGAAAATACCAATATCTCTTTAGGTATGATCAATATATTAGGGGAAGATCCACCACTGGATCCATCTAGCCCGAATGATCCATTAGTTGCTTCTATCTACTCGCAACGTGGCCCCGAAGTATTTTTAAGACTGACTAAGAGCTTTTAATTTTATTAACAAGAGGATAAAAAAATGAATTTAATTTCCAAGCTTAAACTAGGTTTACCAAAACAAAGTCATTTTCTACTAATGCTTATGATCTTTACGATTTCTCCAGTCATGAGCTTAAAGGCTAACACTATTGGTACAGCAGAGGCTGAACAAAAAGTTAATCTTGAAGCTGCAAAATCTTCACAAAAGAAAGTGGATGAAATTGTTGAAGAGACACAAAGTCTTAAAGCTAAGTATCGTCAGGCATTACAATCTATTGAAAATACTCGCATCTACAACGAGCAGCTACAGGAAGTGATAGCTTCGCAAAAAGATGAGAAAGTAAGAATCAATCAAGAGATCGTAAATGTTCAAGAGACAACACAAAAAGTGGCCCCTTTAATGGTTAAAATGAAAGACTCTTTGGGCGAGTTTGTTAAGGCAGATTTGCCTTTTCTAAAAGAAGAGCGTGAAAAACGAATTAAGGAATTGAACGAACTTTTTGTTAAATCTGGCGTCAGTCTGTCTGAAAAGTATCGTAAAGTGTTAGAGGCTTACCTTGTTGAAAATGAGTATGGATCAACGATTGAGACTTACACGGATTCTTTGACCTTAAACGATCAAGAGCAAAGTGTAGAATTTTTAAAAGTGGGTCGAGTAGGTCTTTACTATTTAACAAAAGATAAAAAACAAGCTGGTGTTTGGGACTTATCCAGCAGCAGTTGGAAACCTCTTAGCGGTTCAGAGCGATCGTATGTTGATAAAGCGATTAAAGTCGCCAACAAACAAGCGCCGCCAAGTTTATTAACTTTACCTATGATCAAGTCTAGCCCTGCAGGAGCAAGCTTATGAAATCTGTAAAATTACAATCAAACCAAGGAACGGCTGTGAACTCTAAAGCTACTTTTTACATGGGTGTTATTTTTGCACTAACAATTTCATTTTTATTTGCCTCTCAGCTTTCAGCAAACGAAAAACTTGAAGGTCTTTTAAAAAAGATTCAGGATGAAAAGTCACAAGAGTCAGAGCTTTGGAAAGAACGGGAAAAAGAATTTGAAGTTTCCAAAGCGGAACAACAGAACTTACTGAATAAAGCCAACAAAGAGCTCTCGGCTCTACAAAATGAAAGCTTAAGACTTGGAAAGGTTTTTGATCAGAACGAAAAAGAACTACAAGTTTTAGAAGAGAAAAAAAATCAAGTGATGGGTGCTTTTGGTGAACTTTACGGAACACTCAGACAGAGCGCTGGTGACTTTAATACTTTAATTTTAAACTCTGCAACCTCTGCTGAAAGCAACGAGCGGTTTAAAGCTATTCAACAGTTAGCTCAGACAAAACGTTTACCTGAATACAACGAGCTTGAAAACTTTTGGTATTTGCTTCAGCAAGAGATGACTTTGCAAAGCCAAACTCCTCAATTTAAATCCCTTGTTATGAATGAAAAAGGGATCAAAGAAGAAAAAGAAGTGACTCGCGTTGGGGCTTTTAACACTTTTGTAGGAAATAAGTATTTAAGTTTTGATAGTAAATCTAAAAGTTTACAAGTTTATCCAAGACAACCTGAAAGAACATTCACAAAACATCTTGATGATTTTTCTTCAAGCGCTGCAGGTTCTTTGTCTTTAGTCAGTATTGACCCTTCTAAGGGGGCCTTGCTTGAGACTTTGATTCAGGCACCAACTTTAATGGAAAGATTTCATCAAGGTGGATTAGTTGGATATGTTATTTTTATCCTTTTAATTATTGGATTTGCCTTAGCGATTGAAAGATTGGTTTATTTTTCGAATCAAGAAAAACAAATGAAGTTGCAATTGCAAAATATGAACGAGCCTATCCCAGGAAATCCTTTGTCAGCCTTAATTTCAGTTTTTCAAAAGTATAAAACAGAGACTGAATCTGATGTTTTAGCCCTAAAATTATCTGAAGTTGTGCTTCATGAAAAGCCCAAGTTAGAGCGAGGCTTAAGTACAATTAAAACCTTTGCTGGTGTTGCCCCATTATTAGGGTTGCTTGGAACTGTGACAGGGATGATTTTGACCTTTCAATCCATCACAATGTTTGGATCAGGAGATCCTAAGCTTATGGCGGGTGGTATTTCCCAGGCTTTGATTACAACAGTATTGGGTCTTGTGTGTGCGATTCCTTTATTGGTTATTTACAATCATGTAAATACAAAATGCCAACGAATACTGATTTTCTTAAACGAGCAACTTGCTGGGATGATGGCCGAAGTTGAAATGCAAAAAAGCAAGGATTAAGACTAATGTCTTTAGATTTTTTCTTAGGATCTTTTACTAGTATTTTTGAAAAAGGTGGGTTTGTCCTCATCTTTATCTTTTTGCAATTTTTGCTGATGTGGTTTTATGCCACACAAAAATATTTGTACTTTAAAAATGAATTTCAGCATGATTTTGAAGTATTAAAGCAGGATCTGGTTCGACTGAAATCGGAAAATACCTATTTTGAATCTGAAAGAATGCAAAAGTATGTTTCTATTTTAAAACTTAAAATGAAATCGCACATCCAGTTGATTCAACTGATGGTGATGCTGGCCCCTTTGTTTGGACTACTTGGAACTGTAACCGGGATGGTCTCAGTGTTTGATGTTATGGCCGTTGCGGGTTCAGGTAATGCTAGAGCCATGGCCAGTGGGATATCAAAAGCGACTATTCCAACTATGGCTGGAATGGTGGGTGCACTTACGGGTTTATTTTTTGTAAACTATATTAAAACTAAGCTTAAAGTAAAAGAAGCTATGATTACAGATTTTTTAACTAAGTTGCAGTTAGGAATTAAAGAAAATTAAATTACTATTTTTTTGACGACTGCTAAAGTCGATGTAATTAAAAAATGAATTTTGTTAAAAGGAGTCTATTTTGAGTAAAAAAGGCAGTGCGAATATCGATTTTATGCAAAATAACGAAGAAGAGGTACAAATCGATCTAACTCCAATGTTAGACGTTGTTTTTATTCTCTTGATCTTTTTTATTGTATCGACCTCTTTCGTCAAAGAGTCTGGACTGGAAGTCTCAAGACCCTCTGCAAAATCAGCATCTACCCAGGACAACGCCCATATTTTGGTCGCAATCTCGTCAAGCAATGATGTTTGGATTCAGAACCGACAAGTCGATATCCGTGCGGTTAGATCCAACATTGAAAGACTAAAAGCCGAAAGTCCTGAGGGCGGAGTCGTTATCCAAGCAGATAAAGGTTCAGAAACCAACACTTTGATTGAAGTTATGGATCAAGTGAAATTAGCAGGTATCGAAGATATTTCGATTGCAGCCAAAAGAACGGAATAAATTTTTTTAAAAACTAGGATCAAGCGCGTATGAAGAAATTAAACTCTAAACAGATAGCATACATTATTTCACCATTGATTGTGGTGGCGCTGTTTACGTTTATGGGCGTTCTTATTTTTCAAGATGGAAATCTAAAAAAACCGGATTCAAAAAGCATTAACGTTCAGTTTTTACGTAATTATAAAGAGCGTGATGTCGAAAACATATCTAGACAAAAACCAGAAAAGCCCAAGGAGCCGGTAAAGGCCCCTGATGCTCCAAAAGTAAATGTAAATAAACCTCAAAAGCAAGATCTATTAAAAATGCAAACTTTTGCCCAGAGTTTTGATGCCTCAAGTGTTGGAACTGGTGTTGGTGGCGGCGGTGGTTTTGCCGACACCGGGGACAACTCAACCCTTATCCCTATGGTATCTGTACAACCAGAACTTCCAACACGCGCACGTATTGAAGGTATAACAGGCTCGGTAACTGTTTTGTATGATGTGAATCCAGAAGGGTTTGTTGAAAATGTACGAGTGGTTAAATCTAAACCTGCACAATTATTTGATCAGTCTGTAATTCGGGCTCTTTATGCCAGTCGTTTTCGTCCGAAAAAAATTGATGGCAAAGCGGTGGCTGTCAGAGGAAATTTGAAGACTTTTAATTTAGGATTTTAATTTTATACCCAATTTTTTAAGAGAAAAAGAGATAAGCTTATGATTTTTAAAAATACTATCAAACTTTTATCACTACTACTTATGGTATTGGCCTTTAAAGCATATTCCGCACCGTCTAAAGATACTTCTAAAGCGGAAGAGCAGATTCGATCGAAAGTAAATAAGTCTGATGAAGCTCCTAAGAAACTTGAAAAAGGCGAAGCGAAAATCATAACAAAAATTTCAGCTCAAGATTTGGCTCAGCTTAAAGAAGAAGGGCAAAAAATTAAAAAAGTATGGCAGGTCAGAACTTCAAGGTTTTTGTCTGAAGCCACTAACAAAAGACACTTAAGAGCTCAGCAGTATTTGCTAGCCAAAAAATATGATCAGGCCATTGATATCTTAAATAAAGTTGTGAATCGATCCAGTTCGACAAAATACGAAGTTGCTAAAACAAAAGTTATGATCTCTAAAGCTTATATTGCTCAGGAAAAACTTGATAAAGCGGAGCTTGAAATTAAAGAAGCTTTAGATTTGGATCAGCTCAGTTATCAAGAGAGCTGTGAAGCTTTATTGCAGCTGGCGCAAGTTCAAATGATGGCTAAAAATTATATGGAGTCTAAAAAAACTTTGTTAAAGTATATTGAGATTTCGCCTGAATCTTCAGTGGCTTGGGTCATGATGTCTGCTGTGGATTTTCAATTGGAAAATTATAAGGAAGCGCAAATTGCAATTGATGAGGCCATGAGTAGAACTAAAAAACCTCAAGAGCCATGGATCTATTTGGCTGCGAATGCGCATTATAAAAATAAAAGTTATAAAACTGCTGAAAAGTATTATCGTGATTTAATTGCTATACGACAGACTAACAAAAGCTATTGGTTGTCTTTGGTTGCTGTTCTATTTGAACAGAACAAAACATCTGAAGCTTTAACCCATTATGAAATGGCTTATAAATTAGGTCACATTAAACAAGATTCAGAGATCTTAACCAGAGTTGGTTTAATGCAAGCCTCAGATATTCCTTACAAAGCGGCCTTAGAACTTGAAGCTGCGCTTAAAGATAAAAAAGTAAAAGAGCAAAAATCCACCTATGAAAGCCTAGCTGGATATTGGTTTCAATCTAAAGATTTTGATAAAGCTGTAGAGGCTTTTGAAAAAGCCAGTCAGTTTTCCAAAGATGGGCAGGTGGACTTAATGTTAGGCCAAGTTTATTTGGAAATGGAAAAGTGGAGCCAAGCCCAGAAATCATTTGCATTGGCCTTGAAGAAAGGAAACTTAAAAAAGCAGGCTGGCAATGCCTATATGGGACTTGGGTTAGCGTCTTTTTTTAATAACGAAAAACCAAAAGCACTGCAGTTCTTTTCTAAAGCAAAAGATTTTAAAAACCAAAAAGACACAGCTGAAAAGTGGATTGGTTTTTTAAACTAAATCTCTTGCTTTAATTCAATTTTTCGATTTTTTAGTTTATTTTAGTTTATTTTAGTTTAGTTTAGTTTAGTTTAGTTCGGTTTGGTTTGGTTTAGTTTAGTTTAAGTTATTTTATTTGTTTATTTTTTTTACTCAATTTGTCTGTTATTAATTTTTGAGTTTTTTCATTAGTCCAATTCGTAGCGCCGTCTATTCTTAAGATTAATTCAAGATTATCATTAACAAGTAAGTAGCTTGGTAAAACCTCTACCTTAAGATCGTTTAAGATATCGGGGTTAAAATTTCTTATAAATTTGAGATCTAAATTTAAATCGAGCCAGATTTTGTCAACTTTCGAGCTATTCTCAGAAGGATCAACGTTGATGGAAATAATATTTATATTTTTATGAGCCCAAGATTTTTGTAGAGTATTTAAGGTGGTTAGCTCTGGTTTACATGTAGGACACCAAGTGGCCCAAAAACTTAAAAGAATAAAATTTGTGTCTTTTAAATTTAAAGTTGTTAATGAATTTTTAAGATAAGCTTTTGTAACAGGCTTTAGGTCTTGGTCTTGGGTATTGAAATAAGTAATCCGAGGTTGGGATTTATAATTAGTGTTTGAGGACTTAAACGATTTAGTTTCTGTGTGGGTGTAAATTCCAACAAGTAAAATGCCGATAAGCAAAATAGCTATAAATTTCATTGAGAAAAATGGGGTCTTCCAAGATGATTTTTTATCAGACATACATCAGGTTTATGGGTTTATGGGTGCAATGTCAAAATCAAGCCCTATTCCTTATATTTTTGAACTCTCCATTATTTAAGTTCTTGAGCTTTCTTAGAAAGTCTCGGAAAGGGTTCTTATCCAAAGTCTGTGTAAAGCCCCACGGTTTGGCAAAAGTTAATACTTGCGCTAGAAAATCCCAGCAAGGGCAATTAGTCATCGAATACGTATTGTTACTTACAGTTGTGACCGTCCTTGCAAGCCAAATCATCCGATTGATGATAGGGCAAGGCGCGACCCCAGATGAGCAAGGAATGGTTGTACAAAAATGGTCTTCTGTCATTAATGCGATCGCCGCAGATATTATTGATAACTAAATAATTTAAAAAATTTTTTAAGCTAAATTAAGCCTATAAATCCGGTCATTAAATGCGTCATGGTGATCCAAACTTTTTTCATGGAGATTAAAACGTTAACCCCTGCTGCATGATTTTTATTTTTTAGAGCGTTACTCTTAGCTCTATGAAAAAGTATATTCTCGCTATTGATCAAGGTACAACGGGTTCTACTGTAGTGATATTTAACTCGAATGCAGAGGCTATAGGAAAAGGCTATGCAGAATTCCCTCAGGTTTATCCTAAACCAGGATGGGTCGAACATAACCCCAATGATATTTTAGAATCTATTCAGACAGCTTTGAAGCAAGCTATTAAAGAAAGTTTAATCAATGTTAATGATATCGCCGCTATAGGTATTACGAACCAAAGAGAAACTGTCATCAGCTGGAGCCCTAAATCTAAAACTCCAAATTATAATGCTATCGTTTGGCAGTGTCGAAGAACGTCGGAATTCACTGAAAAGCTTAAGGCAAATAAACCTTTGGCAGCAAAGATTTTTAAGACTACAGGATTAGTTATTGATCCTTATTTTTCCAGTAGCAAGATGCGCTGGCTTGTGGAACAAAAATATCACACTGCCAAAGATTATGTGGGAACTATTGATGCGTTTTTAATATGGAATTTAAGTGGGGGCGAAAGTTTCGTGACCGATGTCAGTAATGCGTCTCGAACCCAATTGATGAGTTTAAAAACTTTAAATTGGGACCCTGCTTTACTTAAATTGTATAAAATCAATGAGAACTCGTTACCAAAAATCCTATCATCCAATGCTTTGTTTGGTATAACTAAAAATTTCCCACAGTTGCCAGATGGCATTCCAATTCACGGTGTCCTTGGGGACCAACAAGCGGCTTTATATGGTCAAGGGGCTTTGCAACCTGGTGAAGCCAAATGCACATTTGGGACGGGAAGTTTTATTCTTATGAATATCGGCGAAAAAATTAAGTCCTCGAAGCATAAACTTTTAACGACAGTGGCTTGGCAGCTTGAAGGTCAAAAGCCCAAGTATGCTTTTGAAGGTGGTGCATTTATATGTGGAGCTGCAGTGCAGTTTTTAAGGGATCAGCTGAAATTTTTTAAAAATGCGGATGAAGTTGAATCTTTAGCTCTAAAAGCTAATAAGGAATCAAAAGTAGTTTGTGTGCCTGCTTTTTCCGGATTAGGCGCCCCTTATTGGGACCCTGATGTTAAAGCAGCCTATATGGGCTTGACTCGAGGGGATGGAATTCCGGAAATCTGCTACGCCACTTTAGAATCTATGGCTATGCAGAATGCAGTCATATTAGAAGCTATGCAAAAAGATTCGGGAACTCGATTAAAACACTTAAATGTCGACGGTGGGGCCGTAAAAAATACTTTATTGATGCAGTTGCAGGCCGATCTTTTACAAAAAAAAGTTCTTAAGCCGGAATGGATTGAAAGCACTGTTTTGGGGGTAGCACTAATGAGTGGTCTTGGTTCAGGGTTTTGGACAGAGAAAAAAATTAAAGATTTAATTTTAAAAAATAAAATTCAATTTAAACCGACTAAGACAAAACTTTGGCAAAATCATCGCCGCGCAAGATGGGATAAGGCCATTCAAGCTGTAAAAGTTTTGTGAGTTATGAGTCAAATGATGGATCTTGATACGTTTTAAAATTTTTTGATTTAACTCACCTAGATTTAAATTTATTCTTAGACTGTTAGGCTTTGACATGGTGTTTACTGGATTCGGAACCTGGCACCTAAGTTGCTGGCACCTAAGTTGGGAACAGTTTGGCAACAGTTTAAATCTGGACCATTTTGATCTGGTGGGGGGCTAAAGGTTTAATTTTATAAATCCGAAAATCTAAACATGAGACACATATTTAAGAATTCGATTCTTGTTGTATTGAGCTATAGTTTAGCCCTTAGCACTCCAGTGGTTGCAAAACCTAAGGATAATTTTGTAGTTGTTAAAAACTACGTGAATGGCGGGGGTAAAAAAACTTTTAAAGGCCTCATCGAAAAGATGGAAGGAGAGCTGCCGGTTACTTTTTATGATCAAGCTCTTAAAAAAACCAGAGGTGCAAGTGGCATGCAGTGGTTTCAGGCTGCAAAAATGGCCAATAATTATTTGTATTTACGATTTAACAATTCAAAAATATTTGTTCGTGTTACGGAAGAGAAAGGAAAAACCGTCTTTTATGCCAATGGCTTAAAAATTCATGAAAATGAATTCAGAAATATTAAAAGTGTACAAAATAAATTGTTGTTAGCTTATTTTGTGGGTTTACCTGCAAGAAAATCATCGATGCTGGATTTTTTTTCAACAAATAAGGCCTTTGCTGGGGGGATACAACAACCACCAGAGGTTGTTACAGGAGATGGCACAACTACGGACACTGTGGTTAACACCTGTAACCTTGTGGGTGATGATATTGCTAGAGCTGTTCAAGAAAATGATATCGAAACTGCTAAAGAAATTTGTGAGAGTGAAAAAGCAATTGCCTGTAATTTCCCTTTGGGCACTTGTGATAAATATACCGCAGCTGCAATTGGTGGAACAAATTCTACGTCCTTTTTTAAAAGGAACATGGGACTAATCCTTGCAATCATAGCAGGATTATTAATGTATTTATTATCTAAAAGAAAGAATAAGAAAGATCCAAAACCTGAAGAACCTGCGCCGCCCGTCGAACCCGTTCCACTTGAACCAGCTCCTGTAGATCCAGTACCGGTTGAAGTTCCAGAGGATACTACTGGTGAAGGTCGTGATCCTAATGGTGGAGGATGTGGTGGCGAAGGTGCGCAGTGTGGTGATGGGACTACAACTGTGATCGATACCACTGGTTCTACATCAACAGAGTCAACTCCATCGGCTCCACCTGCAGAGGACACCGAAAATATAGTAGTTCCTGTAAGTAATGATCCCAATTACAATGGTTTGGATGCAACAGTAACACCTACTTCTAGAGCCAAAACATCCAGTCCTAAAAAGCAAATCAAGAGGAAATAAATTTAAACACGATTTAAATTTCTGAGGCCTAAAAAAAAGCAAGATAACTTGCTTTTTTTTATGTGAACTGGCTGATAACCTCTTTATGTTTGAATTAGCACTGAGTCTTGACGTGACGACGGTGTATGGTTTTGTCAGGATATCTTCAAGTAAAAAAAATATCTCTATTCGGACTTATCTAGCCTTATGATTTTAGGTTTTAAATTTACTAAACCCATCTTACTTATTGCAGTCATAGTTCTATTAAGCCAAAGAGCTTGGGCTGAAGATAAAACTTTAAAAGATGATAAGACCTTAAAAGTTGAAATTTATGGGTATCCTGAAGATTCCGGTGAATTGCAGAACATATTGCAGTTCAATCCGCTTCAACCCGAAAATTTGAGCATCACAACCCCAGGCCTAACTATTGCTAAACTTGGAACTTTAGGCCAAAAAACCAGTTTACGTTTGCATTCCTTTGCAGCTAGTGAATTGACCTTACTTTATGATGGTTTTGAGATTTCAGATCCTTCCGATCCAGGTGAAGGCTTTGATCTGAGCGGCTTATTAATTATGCCGCAGTTTTCATTAACTACTTCGCAATCGGCTCAGTTGGGGCTTTTTTCAAGACAGGTAGGAGGAGTCCTTTCAATTGATCCGGGCCTAACAGAAAAATCATACGTACATTCAGCGGCGGGTTCAGAAGGTCAAGGGCTCTTAGCTGTACAAAAAAATCTGTGTCAGAAATGGCAATGTTTAAGTTTAGGTTTGGGTGGGACTTTGGCTCAAGGTGCAAGTGCTTCATCAGAGCAAAGTGGGGTGCAAAATCCCCTTGAGTCTGATCAAGCTTCCCTAGGAATTCTATCCTTATCCTGGTTTCGACAAATGGATGCTGATAGATTGTTTAAATTACGACTCCATAGTCAGTTCGGTTCTACGGATATTGATGACTATGATCAAAATATGATTTTTCGCGATGACCCAAATGCAAATTTAAAAACTAGCAATCATTTTTTGGGTCTATCTTTCATCGACAAATCTGATCAATATTATTTCGAAAACACATATTCTGATCGAATTATCAATAATCGTTCGGATGCAATCAATTCGATTGAAACTGACGAAAGGTATAAAGTCTTTAGATCCAAGCTCAGGGGCACACACACGCTTTTGCAAAACTTTAAGTCTGCATTTTCAAGTTTAAATCTATACTGGTATAGTCAAATGGTTCAGCTTGAAACCTCGCAAGTAAATAACCTAAATGATAATCCCAAAACCACAGATTTAGCTAAGTTGGAATTGGGTCTACAGCTTGATCAAGAGCAAAAAATAAGGACGGTTCGAGGTATAACTAGTTTTAGTCTGAACGGATTAGAGGGATTTAAAACGACATACGGTATATCGCAAACGGCATCCCACAAAATTAACATATCCGAAGAGCAAAATTTAATTTTACAAACAAAGTTTGGTTATAACGAACGTCGACCTAGTTTATTTCAATTGTTTGATCCACAATTTGGCCGTCCTAATTTACAAAATGAAGAGCAGTTTTTTCTTCGGCCAGAGATTAAATGGAATTATTTAGCTCCCAAGGGAAAGATACATAATATTTCGGCTAATTATTTTTGGGAGTATATGAATTCTCGAGTCGTCTTTAGAAACGACATGGCAACTTCAAGCATGGGGTATCAAAATTCAGGTCGTTTGAGTTCCAACAGTTTAATGCTGGATTATCAATTTCAAAGTTTGCAAACTTCAACCCGATTGTTCTTCCGTCAATCCCTAGATGAGGAGGTTACGCTAAAAAGTTTGCCGTGGTTGGCTCGTCAGGAGTGGGGTCTAGGACAAAGTTTGAGGACTCAAATATTGGGCCAGACTGTAGCTTTTGGCGTGGATATCAAATGGCTTTTGGGCATGTACAACCCTTCTGCGAAACAGATTGGCAACCTAGTCCAAAGCCAAGGAAGTATTACCTATCAAGTTGATACAAATGACAGGGTAAGTTTACAGTTGAATAACCTTTTTAACGATAAGAAGATATGGGATGAGGGGTTTCAGCGTCAGCCATTTTCATGGATGTTAAGTCTCACAAAAGTAATTTGATTTTTGAAAATACTAATAAATAATTTAATTAGTTATTTTATAAATTTAAAATTATTATTTTTAATAAATAATAAATAATAAAGGTTGCCGCTTGATGGAATAGTGAATCGAATTTCAAAGAGATTTGGGACAGCCCCATAATAAATAATAAGATTAAGATTAAAATTAAGAGTAAGAAAAAGAAAAAGAAAAAGAAAAAGAAAAAGAAAAAGAAAAAGAAAAAGAACAACAACAATAACAATAAAAAATATTTAAATGAGTTTAAAGGAAAATGTGAAGTCAGTTCTAATACTTTCAGTCGGCATGCTGTTACCCTATTTTTGTTTTGGTTTGGGTAGACCCTCATCCTTAATTCTGAAAGATCTTCCTGAACAATATCTTCAAGAGGAAAAATTAAAAGCTGAAATTAAACATAAATACGATGAACAGGAAAAAGATTTAACTAACTTTAGTCATGGTATTATGTCTTATGAGCGTCGTGAATATGAAGAGGCCAAAACCTATTTAGTCGCAAGTTTAGCTCAGGTCGAATTAGCTCCTTACACGTATTATTATTTAGGTAAAGTCGCTATGGAACTTAAAAATTACAATGCGGCTTATGCAGCTTTTGAGCAGTCACTAAAACTGAGTCCACAGTTTGATTTGCAAAGGAATATTAAGCTTAGCATGGCTAAAATTATGCTATTAAAAAACCAATTGTCCCAAGCGAAACAACTTTTTTTAGCTTCGCGTTTGAAATTTAAACGTACAGAAGTCTATCCAGAAATTCTATGGCATTTGTTTTTAATTGATTTCAAACAAAATTCCCAGTCACAGTGTGTTTGGTTTAAAACTTTATTTGAAAGTTATCCTAATGTTGAAGTTGCCAAAAAATGGACATTAGACCCCGCCACTTGGGTTTATGACAATAAAACTATTAACTGCAATCTAAATTTCGTATCTAAGTATCGACATATTTCCCAATTGATTGCTCTTGGGGATTATGAATCCGTGAAAGTGAATCTTGTTATTGCGAAATCAACTTTGCCAAATATGGATTATTTAGATTTGATGTCAAATTACGAACTCAGAGCTGGTAATCCTGTTTTAGCTTTTGACGAATTAACTAAAAATTCTACTAAGCTTGCCAATAATCCTGAATTTATTGAACTTTATATAAAAGTTTCGTCTAGAGCGATGAAACATGAACAGGCCCTAGCTTCCTACGATAAACTGATATCCTTAGAGCGAAACGCGCGCGTCAAAGCCGGATTAATTTTTCGTAAAGGCTTTTTGCTTTACGAGCTCGGGCAGTATGAAAATTCGTATAAAGCCATGAAGCTAGTTAATTTAACTTTTGCCAATCATCCCTACCAAGGGGACGTTACATGGTATTTAGGTTGGACGGCATACTTACAAAAAAAATACGACCTAGCTTTAAGCCATTTTGAAACGATTCATGACTTAGTTCGTAGAAATAAATATGTTCGCAGTCGTGATCGATATTCCCTAGAAAGAATCAAGTATTGGATGGCCCATTGCCACAGGGGTCTTGGTAAGACTGAAATGGCAACACAGCTTTGGCAAGAAGTTATTGAAGGTGAGCGCTTAAGTTATTACTCATTTTTAGCAACAGCATATCTTTCAGAACTTTTACCCAAAGATAAAAAACTTAAGTCTTCGGAAAGATTACTGTCCGCATTGAATGTACCTTGGTTACAAGGAGTCATTAATTCACAAATCAAAAATCAACAGCCCCAAAAAAACTTTGTATTAAAAGATAATTTTAATCCAAGTACAGATGTTTATCTATCTTTGGATAAACAAGCCGAGCTTGAATCTGTTTTTAAGCATGAAAAATTCCAATTGCATTTGAAGCGCTTTAAATTATTGGTGCAAACCGGTTTCCACGAAGACGCCCGGTGGGAGCTGCAAGAGATTGAGAAAAAAACCAAAGATAAACTTCAAAAGCGCCAATTGGTTCAGCTATATAGCCAGTTAGATGATATTCATAGAGCCTCAAGAATTATGACCTTAAGTTTTCAAAACGAAAGGCAAAATGCTTTGCCTGATCAAAATCCACTTGAGATTTGGGCTCAAACCTTTCCCAAACCCCATCAGCAGTCTGTTTCAGGCTCTGCGGGTGCTTTTCAAGTGCCTGAAAACTTAGTCTATTCAATTATGCGAGCGGAGAGCTTTTATTCGAAAACAGCAATGTCGGGTGTTGGGGCTAGAGGCCTATTGCAATTAATGCCTCATACAGCGAGTCAAGTTTCAAATCTTATGGGGCAAACCGATGGTGTTTTGCCAGAAGCCCTTTTTGAACCCGATACCAATATTCAGCTGGGCGTTAGATATTTAAACAGACTTTTAAAGACCTTTTCCGGTGATAAAACTTTGGCCATCGCAGCCTACAATGCGGGTCCGCACCGGGCCGAGTGGTGGGTGAGTCAATTTGGTAAACTTCGACAGGACGAATTTATCGAACATATCTTGTTTTTAGAGACCCGAAATTATGTCAAAAAAGTCTTACAGTTTAATTGGATTTACGATCTGCTTTATGACAATCAAATGTCATTTGTCGACATTAAAAGCCCTTTGGAGTTCAAACTGACAGGGACGCCTTCAATGATCGAAACTTGGGATTGATTAAATTAGCTTATGGCATGGATTGTAAAGTACGATTGGTAATTCTTCCCAGAAGAACCTAGTTTGGCCCTTCTGAGGGGTTATGCTGTTGGGTGAAAAGTTTAAAAATCAAAAAGTTAAATTTAGTTTAGGTTTTTGGATACTAATCTCTTTCATGAACCCAAAGCTTTTATGGGCTGAACAAAGAAGAGATCAAAGCCACTTATTGTTAATGCAAAACTCACCTAGTGAAGACTTCTTGTACTTCCTAGATAATGAACATGTTTCTGGGACAAGATTTTATCTAAAAAATCCGCATTTATGTCTTGATACTAAAGTATGGAATGCCAATAAAAATTTGATTTGCTCGGCCCTTAAAATCCAAGACAAAGTTCAATCCTATGATCGTGATTTTTTTTTAGCTAACACAGAAACTGATGTTATTTTTTTTGGAGAAGGACATCGTGACTTGGAAACCCAGTTAGAATTTTCTAGACTGTTAAAAAGCTTAAAAGCTCAAGGGTTTTCAACTCTGGCCTTAGAGATGTTTCCCAAATCTACGCAAAAGTACTTAGATCAGTACTCGCAAGGTCAAATTTCATTAGATCAGATAGTGGCTGTATTAGAAGATCACTGGTTTTACAATAGTTTCGGCTATCGTGAGATTTTACAACAAGCCCGCACCTTAAATATGAAAATTATTGGAATCGATGACAGACAAAATATTACCCACCCAGATTTATGGATCAATGTGGCTCTTCGAGATACTTTTATGGCCGAGAGTTTGGCTGAGTATATTGGTAAGACCTTTGAAAAAGTCGTGGTTTACAGCGGTAAAATGCACGCTGTGAAGTCCTTTGGCCGCGGGCATGAAGAGGGTATGAGTCAAAAATTAGTTCAACTTTTTGATGAGCAAAAAAAATATCAAATTAGGACCGAAAATATTTTATTTTTTAGGGCTGATATCAGTGACATTTATCAAGATATATTTATGAGTGAGTCTGATTTCACAAACCAAAACCTTTTAGTGAAAAACTCGGATTACAGTTATATAGCTGATGGTATTATTTACCTGACACCCCAACTAAACTCAAAATTAAACCCTCAGGACTTACTTGCACTTGCTTCTGAGTAAGTTAACGCAGTGAATATTCATCCAAATGGAGCAGCTGGTAAATTCCTAAGCTTACTTTTAGGAGTTTTAAATGCTTAAAATGCTGCTTGCTTTAACGTTATTTTGGGCTTCGGTCTCTTGCACCAAAAAGATGTCGACCACGGACTATGGTTTAAACCCTAAAGAAACTTTCCGAATTGTTGTGGAGACAGAGCCACCTACTTTGGATTGGACTAAATCCTCAGATACATCGTCGTCTTTCATCGTAGATAATATTATGGAGGGCTTAGTCGGCTTTGATTACAGTGGGCCGGTGATTACGGTTAGACCAGCGTTGGCAAGTCAGTGGCAATCCTCAAATAACGCCAAATCTTGGGAGTTTACAGTTCGAGATGATATCTTTTGGACAGATGGGGTAAAGCTAACTCCTCAGCAGGTGTTAGATGGATGGGAGCGGTTATTAAACCCTGCAACGGCTTCGGTTTATGCCTATTTTTTGTTCGGATTAAAAAATGCACAAAACTACAATAGTTCCAAAGTCACTGATTTTGCAAAAGTGGGCGTAAAGATTGAAGGCCAAAAGATTCTTGTAGAGTTAAATGAACCTTCTAATTTACCCTATCTATTAACCCATCATTCAACTTTTCCCATCAGAAAAGATATAATTGCGAAGTTTGGCGATCGTTGGACTGAAGCCGCAAATATTGTATCCCTTGGTAGTTATAAACTTAAGATTTGGGAGCATGATCGAGCTTTGGTTTTAGAGCGTAACGAAACATTTTTTGGTGAACTTGCCAAAACTAAAAACGTTATTTGTTATATTATCCAAGAACAAACAACGTCCTTAAATCTATTTAAGGGTGGACAAGTTGATGCTCTTAAAACTTTGCCTTCGGCCTTACTTCGGGTTTTAAAAAAAATGCCAGAGTATCAACATGGCCCCATTCTTTACACATATTATTATGGCTTTAATATCAATAAACCTCCTACAGACAATTTGAACTTAAGAAAAGCCATAGCTTCAGCCATCGATCGAAAACAAATCACAGAAATGTTACAAGGTGGGCAATCGCCGTTGTCTGGATGGGTGCCCAAAGGCATGTTTGGCTATAATGAAAAAGCAGGCCATACTTTTGATTTGACGAAGGCCTTGGCCTATTACCAAAAAGCTGGTTACTCTTTAACTAATCCTGCACCTAAAATCACTTTAGCTTTTAACACTCTGGATGACCATAAACGTATTGCTGAAAACATTCAGTCCCAGTTAAAGAAAAATTTAAATTTAACTGTTGAGATCAACAATGAAGAGTGGAAGGTTTATTTGGGAACTTTGCAGTCAAATCCCCCGAACGTATATCGGATGGGTTGGGTTGCAGATTATCCTGATCCTTACACTTTTTTTGAACTTATGACTTCGACTTCAGATAATAATCATACCGGTTGGGAAGACCCAAGTTATGATGTGCTATTAAGAAAATCAGCTGAAACTCAAGATATACCAAAAAAACTAGAACTCTATGCTCAGATTGAAGCTAAGTTGTTAGTGGAAGCAACGGCTGTTGTTCCATTGTATTCAGGGGTAAACCAGCACCTTATATCGAAGCGAGTAAAAAATTTCCCTCACAATGCCATGAGTAAATACCCGCTTAAAGATATAGAAGTGATATCGAGGTGATTGTTATGATCGAAAAAATTTTAGATTTTGGTCGATTTTTCCCGGCGCTTTGGTTGGGCCTGTTGTTTACCGCTTTGGGGCTTAATCTTTCGGATTATGAAATACCAAGCGTGATGATTTATATTTTACTTTTTAGTGCGCTTTTGGGCTTTGGTGTTTTTGTGGTACGCCAAAACTTATTTGTTTATACAATAAAGCGTTTTTTAGAAGCCCTGTTAGTTCTTTTTGTGATTGTGACCCTTACATTTGCATTGCTAAGAGTTGTCCCCGGCGGACCCTTTGACCAAGAAAAAGCTTTGCCACCAGATATCAAAGCAAATATTGAACGTAAATATAATTTAGATAAACCTGTTTTAGAGCAGTATAAAAACTATCTATTAAATATTCTTCAAGGGGATTTAGGCGAGTCGTATAAATACTTAGGCCGACCGGTGACTGAAATTATCTCTGAAAGTTTTCCCGCTTCTTTTTTATTGGGATTTTATGCTTTATTATTTTCATTTCTTGTGGGTATTCCACTAGGGCTGTTTGCGGCCTCTAGGCATAATCAGTTTGCCGATAACGCTTCGATGATTATAGCTATTAGTGGTGTAAGTCTGCCCAATTTTTTAGTGGCAGCTCTTATGGTACAAATTTTTGCCATGAACTTAAAGTGGTTACCACCAGCAGGGTGGGGATCGGTGGCGTATTATATTTTGCCTGTAGTATGTTTAGGTATGAGGCCAATTGCTTTTATAGCTCGACTGACACGATCTAGCGTTTTAGATGTTATTGGTTCCGATTATATTCGAACGGCAAAAGCCAAAGGTTTAAGTCATCAAACCATAATGTATAAACATGTCTTAAAAAACTCATTAATTCCAGTCTTGACTTACTCGGGTCCATTAGTGGCAGCTATTTTGACGGGCTCTTTTGTGATTGAAATCTTTTTTGCTATTCCTGGTATTGGTAAACACTTAGTGCAAAGTGTGACTAATCGGGACTATCCTTTTATTTTGGCTTTAACCTTGCTTTATGCGGCTCTTTTAGTTTTTGCCAACTTAATTGTGGACTTACTCTATGCATTCTTTGATCCAAGGATTCGACTCACATGAAAAAAACATCTTCACGCAGTTTATGGCAAGATTCATTTTTACGTTTGAAAAAAAATTTTGGCGCTATGATTTCATTATATTTTATTTTGGTGATCTGCGGTTTTGCACTTCTGGCTTCGGTGATATCGCCGTATCGTTTTGACGAGCAAAATATGGACGCCATTTTTAATGGGCCTTCTTCGACTTATTGGTTTGGAACCGATGGCTTAGGTCGAGATCTGTTATCTCGACTGATTTACGGAGCCAGAATGTCTATGGCTGTTGGAATTTTTACAGCCTTAATATCGATGGTCTTTGGCACAATCTATGGCTGTATATCGGGTTGGGTGGGAGGGCGAACCGACGCCATTATGATGCGGATTATAGACATCTTGATGTCCTTTCCTTCTTTGATTTTGATGATTTTGGTTAAAGTTATTTTTGACTCCGTTGAACTTGTCTCAAATGCTGAGCTTCGTGCTTTAACTTCAATTCTGATTGCTTTAAGTGTTGTGGGTTGGGTGACTTTAGCCCGAGTGGTTCGAGGACAAGTCTTACAGGTCAAAGAGTTGACATACATTGAAGCGGCTAAAGCTTTAGGTACACCAACGCCTAGAATTTTAATTCGCTATATTTTACCAAATATCTTAGGGCCTATTATTGTCTTACTGACCTTTCAAATTCCATCGAACATACTGTATGAATCTTTTTTAAGTTTTATTGGTCTTGGTTTGCAACCACCTTTTAGCAGCTGGGGTGTGCTTGTCAAAGATGGTTACAGTGCTTTTGGAGCTTACCCATATTTAATTTTTCCGCCGGCTGTGGCTTTGTTTGTAACAATGTTGGCTTTTAATCTGTTTGGAGACGGGCTTAGAGACGCTTTCGACCCAAAAATGAAAAAGTAATTTCTTTTTCTTTCTATATATATTTTTTCTAATTCCCAAATTTTTTTAAATTTCCTGCTTTAAATTTTAAATCCAAATATCTTTTTAAAAATAGCACAAAGCCTTGTCATTCGCTTTGCAAATGCAAAGCTTCATGCCAACGAGTGCTATTTTTAAAAAGATATTTGGACTTTAAATTTAAAGCAGGAAATTAAAAAAATTAGGGAATTAGAAAAAAAATATATAGAAAGAAAAAAAAATACTTTTTCATTTTTGCTTGTCGATGCTTTTGGGGCTCAAGGGAGAAGGTAGAAAGGGATGGGGGGGTGATTTGGGGTAGAGTTAATAGGAAAGGGGATGGGGAATAGGGAAGATATAATTTTGGTAAGAGCTAAGCGCAATCAGAAAAATTGCTGACGAAGCAATGCATGGTAGGATTTTCAGCTCAAGATTATGTTTTTTCAATTTTGGGTCTAGTTAATTAAGATTTTTTGCTTTAGATATTGTTTATCCTAGACTTTGGTTTTGCCTAATTTCAACTAGACTTTATTTATATTTTTGCTAACCCGATATGCTTTTTATGAGAGATTGGTCGCTTTGGCTTTTATTTTTTAATTTACTTCTACTTAGCTTTGGAAGACAAATTTCTTTGGCTTCAAATTCAATGTCTACTATCAACTCATTTTCCCCTGGGACTTCGCAGATAAATTTTGTATCGGTAGAGACCGTTAAAACTTTAGATCATAAAAGATTTAGTTTCTTGGGCTTTCTGGATGCTAATTATCAATCCCTTGCGCTTTATAATAGTTCGCAGACAGGAAATGATGTTTTAAGTTTTACGCATTTGGGTTTGTCTTATGGGCTAAGCCCAAAGATAGAAATTGGGTTAAAAGGTCCTGTCGTATTTAATCAGACCAGTGATTCTTCGCAAGCAAGTTTAGTGTTAACGGCCCAAGGCTTTGTTAACCTAGATGGATTTATAAAATATCGTCTTTTTGATTCCGTGAAGTCGGGCTTAACTCTTATGGCCCAGTTAGGTGTTGCTAATGGTGATGAGATTTTTTATGTGGGTCCGGGATCGGGATTAAGCTCTTCTGTCTCTGTGTTATATGAGAAGTCTTTTGGGTCATGGCTTTTAGCTGCGAATTTAGGTTTTATTCTTAGAAATCCGGGTGAGCAAGAAAGCTTACCTTTCTTTGAACCTATCCAAAGCACTACTTTAGGATCTGTGGGCATAGGTCGACCCTTAACTAAAAAAACAAGAGTGAGCGCCGAATTGCTCTTAGCATCCCATAGCTTTACTCAAGATAACTCTGATAGAGAATCTTTGGCAGTCGAAACACTTGTTAGTTTGCATACAAAAATGAAAGCTTTAAACTTAAGTTACGGCTTGGGAACTGGTTTAACCAATGGGATTTCTACGCCGACCTTAAGGGGTTTTTTAGGGTTTCAATACGCCTTTGACTTAGAAGGTATGCGTTGGGCGAAAAAATCAAAGGAAGAAGACAAAACGGGTGATGAGGCTTCAGCCCAAGAGTTGGCTGAAACAGACAAGGTTTTAGATCCTGAAACAGAGAGTATCGCGAACAAAGGCAATGATGGCGTCAGTGACATCACTGTAAGTGAGATTGAGCAGGTGTTTATCGAGGGTGGCAAAGAAGCTCAAGTGCCCCCAGGACCAAAAATCAATGATGTTGTGGTTAAAGAGTTTGATTCAAATATAGCAAGCGAAAATTTACCTGAAGCTAAAAGTAAGGCTCTAGAAGATGATCAAGGTAAAGCAATAGCCGAGGAACAAGCAAAAGTTAAAGATGAGGAGCAATCAAAAGCTCAAGAACAGGTACAAGCTAATGCTCAAGAAGTGGAACAAGAAAAAGTTCTAAAAGAGGAACAAGAAAAAAATCTAGAAGAGGAGCAATTAAAAGCTCAAACAGAGGAACAAGTAAAATCACAAGCAGAAACTTTAGCTCAACTAGAGTCTGAAAAGGAAGTTGTGGTTGAAGCAGAAACTCCGTCTGAAGTTGAAACACAGGCTTCTGCTGCAAATCAAGAGGAAAGTCAGAAGGATTCAGCATCGATTAGAAAAGGGGCTCATAAATTTATTCTAAACTATATAAAATTTGATTTTGATTCTGCGAAATTAGACGAAGAATCTATAAACACTTTAAAAATGGTCTTAATAGAAATTAAAAAACAATCCTACACTTCGATAAAAATTTGGGGTCATACCGATTATTATGGATCTTCGGCCTATAATGAGTATTTGGGATTAAGAAGGGCCAAAGCCGTTTATGACTTTTTTGAAAAAGAAGGCTTATCTAAAGCAATAATTGATTACGATGCTTTTGGTGAAAGACGACCCGTTTCGGTGGGGATTGCGGGTCCTGATCGGCAAAGAAATCGGCGCGTTGAAATTGTTGTTTACAGAGACTTGGAGTAGTTATGCATAAATGTATTTTAATTTTATTATATTTTTTGTTCACAACTAAAATAGTGATAGCGCAAGAGGCAGAAAATAATGTGTTTTCACAAAATGTAAATGCTTACAGTAAGTCTTCAATTTATGAAAATGAGTTTGATACTTCGAAATTTCGATTAAGTATTTACAACTCGAGTTATAGTGATAAAGCGCCTCGTCTATCCAGGGTTCCTTCCTCACTGGTTGCAATTAAAAATAAATTAGAAAATTCAAAAAGTCGATTATGCAAAGTTGTTAAAAACAACTCTGGTTTGGATTTTAAAGACTCATCATCCTATGTGGTTTCGGTTTTGAAAAAAGCCGGTGCCATTGAAGCAGAAGATAAAAATTTTAGTTTTAATAACGCACATTATTTATGGGAAATGTTTTTAACTTACAGAGATTTTGTCGATATAAGTCAGCCCTTATCAAGAGAAGGAAATTTTAGTTTTGAGCAGCTGCCTGATGCTATGATAGTAGCTTTAGAAAAAGGGTGTAATGTTAATGGTGCAGTTGCTATTTATTGCGAGGGAAAATTTTATACTACTAAATTTGTTGATATATCAATACTTGAAAATCGCTTAAATGATGAGGCAGACAAAAACTGTAAGCTTGGTAGAGGGTTTCGAGTTTTAGCGGAAGCCCGTCGATTTTTGTAATCTAATTAAAATTAATGGATTTTATAAATTAAAAATTAGATTTATAAAAGGGTATCGACCTGAATATTAATTTTTTTTTTAATTTAGTCTTAAAATGAGATAAATTGCAGTCATAGCTTCATTTCTTATAAAGAAGCCTAAAGTCTAAATTATATGTGTTTCAAAAATAGAACATACTTCGATTAATTATTTTTTATAAACTACAACCTTGGTCTAGCTGCTCCGATAAGTAGTTATGAAAAAGATTCAGTTACTACTCATATTATGTAGTTTGAACTTAATGGCTTGCGGTGGTGGTTTGACAGCTGCAAGTTTAAATGAAGAAAACATAGACCCCTTGTTGCAAGGCAAAACTCTTTACTCAAATAACTGTGCACAATGCCATGGCCATTTTAGTGAATCTAATAAGAAATTTAAATCCGAAAATCAAATTTCAGCGGCCATTCAAAATGTCACGCAAATGAGTTTTCTAAAAAATTTAGATTCTAACAAAATAGCTATGATTGCGGAAGCCCTTATGGAGGGTGTTGTTGAATCAGAAGACTTTACAGTCATTAGTCCGAGAAATAATGCCAGTGTTACATCTTCATTTATTATAAATGGAAAATGTATTTTAGGTTTGCAAATTGCTCTAAGTGGTGATTTTGGAACTAAACTTTTTACTTGTAATGGTAATTATTCTTTTGTTGTGTCTAATTTGCAGAGTGGCATAAAGACATTTAAAGTCACGCAACAAAATCCCACGGGTTATATAGAGTTAAACCGAAGTGTGATCTATACAGTGGCCGATCCAATTTCGGACTCTGTAGAGCAAACACTAAACAATTCTTGTACAACAAGCGGCGAAGACGTAGCGCTCAATCCAATCAAACGAATGAGTAAAATAGAATATATAAATTCATTAAAAACCTTGTTTTTTGATTCCCATTGGAATTTATTTTACCCTTCGATTCAGTCCTTCATTGATTCAATCCCTAACGATCAAGTGATGGATTCAATAACAACTTACATGAGGTTTTCAAAAACCAAAAGTGAAGTTAAATTTGAACATATTGATCAATTCCATAAAATTGCAGAGGCAGTAAGTATTTATTTTGGAACCATAGGGTTAGATCAACAAAGAAGAATTTTTGGAAATTGCTTTTTCTATGATAACACACAGATTACTTGCGCTGAGAGTTTCATTAGAAGCTTTGGTTTAAAAACCTTCTCTAGACCTGTTTCAACAGCAGAGTTTAATGATGCTAGGGCCATCTATTTGGCAGAAACATCTTCTAGATTGGAAGGACTTAAATCGGTCATTTATTATTTTTTAATGTCACCTCAGTTTTTATTTCATATGGAAATAGAAAGCAATCAAAGTGCCGACGTTATTACACTCACACAATTCGAAATTGCCAGAAAAATTTCATTTTTAATAACGAGCGAACTTCCTGATGCTTATATGCTAAATCTTGCACAAACGGGACAGCTTTTATCTTCAGCACAACGAATAGCAGCCGTAAACTATTTGGTTACAACCTACCCTGACAAAACCAAAGAGACGTATTGGCAATTTATTAAAGAGTGGTTAGGCAAAAATCGTAACGAACAGTTTCCGTCTTCGTCTAAATTGTCTGGAATGGTTAATGGATTATTTAATCCGTCCACTCAGGGCGAAGAAGTCAGAGAGGGAATGAAAGATGAACTCAGAAAAATGTTTGAGTATTATACATTCACGAATCCGTCTGGATTTTCGGAGATTTTAACTAATTCCAATTCATTCTCCACGAATACCCTAGTCTCTTCTCTAAACGGAGTAGCTGCTTGGAATGGCACTGGGGCTCCGCAAAACTTTCCGGCTAATCAAAAAAGAGGATTTTTAACCTCATCCGCATTGCTCACGACTGGCGGAACATCAAATAACCCATTTCACGTCGGCGGCATGATTTATAAACATATTTTATGTCGTGAATTTGGTAATACTCCGGCTCCTCAAGATTTAATTCCTGGTGATAATACAGGTCAACTTAAAACCACAAGGGATCATTTTTCATCGTTAACACCTAACGGAAGCTCTTGCATGAACTGTCACTCTCAGATTAATCCACTTGGCTTTCCATTTGAAGATTATGATTTTTTAGGCCGACATAGAAATGGTTTTGAAAAGATTTACAACACTAATGGCGAAGAGATCAATCAATTGCAAGTGGATGCCACGTCAACTCCTTATTTAGCAAAAAGAGACATCGCTGTAACTGGGGCTTTAGATTTAATTCAAAAAATTGACCAGTCTAAAGAATCTCACGCTTGTTTTGCTAAACAATATTTCCGATTTGCTAACTACAGAAAAGATACACCTGAAGATTCCTGTTCCATCAAGAGAGCTTACCAAGCCATAAAAACAGGAACAGTTCTAGATATGATCAAAAGTATCGTTGCCGACGACAACTTTATAAAACGAAGAATAAATCCTTAAGGGGCAGAGGAATTATGAAAAATAAAGATCTACTTCACTATGATCCTATCAGCAGACGAGTATTTATAAGATCTGTATGCGGCGGTCTTGTTGCGTTTCCATTTCTAGAATCAGTGTTAGGGGAAAAAGCCTACGCTTCGGCTATTGGTGAAAAAAGATTTATTGGAATCACTACCCCTAACCAGCTTCCTTATGCTTACCTTGGTCCTTCAAAACTGCTTGGGGCTAATATTCCAACAAATTATCAAAGTGTTGTTAGCCAATTAGTTGATCCAAATGGTTGGAACTACCGTAGAGTCGCTCTATCAGATGTGATTCTGCGAGAGGGTCGAATTTCGGACCTTTTAGACAATAAGTTTAATGCATTTTCAAATAGTATTTATATGTACAGAGGCCTTGATTTTCCAGGACGCATTGATCATGGACGAGCAACAAGTTTAGGAAATATGGCCGCATCACACCTTGGGCATGATGTTAAAGCTATAGCCAATATGACCATCGATGAGTTCATGGCCAATTCATTAAATTTTTATCCTAATGGACGATTTAGCATGACAAAGGATATTTTAAGATTAGGTGAAAATAGCATTTCAACATCAAATATAACTGGAAATAGTGGAGTAGGTATTGGAGCTAATAATGGGGGTCTCAGCTATAATGGCAATTTAAGTTTAGCTCTTCAAAATTGGTTTTCCACTGCCTCAACTCAATCAAATAGTTCCAAAAAGAATATTGTAGATCGTATCATTTCCTCAATCAACACACTAAAATCTAGAAACTCCATGGGAGCTGCCGATGTTATTAAGGTAGAGGAGCATCAAGACAGGCTTAGTCAATTGTCCTCACGTCTGGCTTCAACTTCAACCGTAAATATGAGCTTATTTAATGGAGTGACAATGCCCAATATAACCCCAAGTTCACTTGGAAATTTAGCTGACGGACCCACACAGATTAATAACTATTACACAAATTTAGTTTTATTATTATCGTTGGCGATAAAATGTGGCATCACAAAAATTGCCACAATCGGTGTAGAGTCTTCAATTCTTTCTACCGGAGCTTCTTCAGCACAAGGTGGTTCGCCTGGATCGTGGCATGGGGATTACGCTCACGGCAATATAGGTCCTGAAATCTTGGCTTTAAATAAGTGGGTTATAGATAATGTTGTTTATAAATTGGCCCTAGAGCTCAATTCCAATGAAAGCACCGGCGTTAAATACTTAGATAACACCTGCATCTATTTTACTCCAGAGAATTCCTACGGCCACTCGGGTGAAGGCATGGCAGGATTTACAATTGGGGGATCATCAAGAATAAATTCTGGCAATTATTTTGATTATGGCGATTATGCTCGACGCACAGTAAAACTTGATTGGCTTAAAGTTACACCAGACATCGGCCTAGAGCACGGCGTTGGGCTTCCTATTAATCGTCTTCACGTTTCGCTGTTGCGAGCTATGGGGTTAACTTCGCAGGACTACATCAATAAATTTGGTAATAGCGGTTCAGGGTTTGGATTTTGGCGAAGAACTTATAACGACAGCTGGGAGGCGAACATGGGTTCTGTAGATCGAGCTAATCCAGACTTACCTTTGCCTGGATTTTTGAAATCTTAAATTTATTTATATTCATTTTGCAAAAATAAAGTTTTTATAATTTTTGAAAAGAATAGCTTTAATTTTTAAGAAATTTTAGTATTAAATTTTAATTTAAATAACTATTTATTTTTTTAAAAGTCCTAATTTTTCTTGTCTCATCTTGAAACAAATAAAGCTAATCAAATACAACGTTATAGAATATAAAGCATTACGAAACATTATTACCAATCAAAGTTATCACTACATAAAATAAATTTAAGCCAGCTTAAATAAACACCGATAATGATCAGATGCGGTTCGTGTTTGGGAAATTTCTTATAATTAATTTGGCTGTATTGATCTTTACGGGTTGTGCCCGATTTGATTTTAATACAAGTTCCTTGTCTTCTTTGTCTGCGGTGACCGTTTTAGGTATTACGGGTGGAACTGATGCTGTGGTTGATTTTTATCTTTTTGATGGCAACGTGGCTACAGTTAATTGGCTAGATGTAAATGGAGAAGACTCGTATAGCGTTTACATCTACGAAAATGACCAAACGACGTTGGTCTGCTCTCAAGCCTCAGTCCCAGCTGATTCAACCAGTTACACATTTGTAGGGTGTCCTCTCAGCGAGGGAAGTTCTTATTATGCTTTGGTAGAATCCAATATGCCGTTTTCTGCCACTAGCGTTGCATCCTCTTTGGTGAGTGGATTTAATTTAGGCCCTTCAGCTTATGAATTTCTTTACCCCTCAACCGTGACATTGCAAAACACTACTGAAAATGAATCGGTTGGTGTTGGGAATTTGGTTGTCACTTTATCGGCTCCATCGGATTGGCCCGTCACTTTAACGTACAACACAACGAATGGGTCTGCGGTGAGTAGCGGTATATTTAAAGACTATGATGCGGTTGCAACTCAAACCCTTGTCATTCCAGCAGGAACAACAACAGCAAGCTTTAACGTCAATATTGATGACGATCCAAGGGACGAAGACGATCAGCCTCTTTCTTTTTTTTGTGGGGATGGGGGTTTAATTGGATTTGAGTTCATACATCCATTTAAGCGCAAAACAGCTGTTTAAGTAGCCCACTTTCTGCATGATTTTAAGCTTAAAATACTCCATGTTTTTGTATCCATA
>JBGSLV010000021.1:0-47663 GCA_041740515.1 Bdellovibrionales bacterium
AAAAAAGTGGAGCTCGATCCTAGAGATTATCTTTTGGAAACTGTCAGATCCGCAGCTAAAAAATCAGAACTCTTCACGCCTTTTGAAATGGCGACAAATTTACGCTCCCACCAACCCGCTTAAAGTTTGGGTTACGATTTAGATGAGATAACCCTTTGTTGTTTAAGAGTGGTCGAAGTATTTCGTAAAATGCCAATTCTTGTTAAACGATATCCAAAGTGGCTTTAGTTATAAGTAAGCGAATCACATCAGTAAATTTGTAACCTGCTTGTTTAGCAGCTTTAGGAAGTAAAGACGTTGGGGTCATACCAGGAAGAGTGTTTACTTCTAAGGTATAAATGTTTTCATCTTTGTCTAACATGAAATCTACTCGCGCATAGGCTCGAAGTTCAAAGTGATTAAAAATTGCTTCCGAGTAGGATTTTAAAGTTTTTATCGTTTCAGCTTTAAGTGGCGCAGGTATAAGGTACTCAGTTTTGCCTGCAGTGTACTTATTTTCGTAGTTATAAAAACCTTCTTTAGGTTTAATCATTATAGGCTCTAACGCTTCCCCGTTAAAAAGCCCAACGGTCACATCATGACCAACAATAAACTGTTCAATAATGAGTTCTGAAAATTTGTTTAAAGCGTCGTTTAAATTTTTTAAATATTGCGCTTCATTTTCACAAATATAAACACCAACACTTGAACCGTCTTGATTGGGTTTTAAAATAGTCGGATAATTGGGGGGACGTGGATAATCTTCGACTTTTTTGCCTTTTTGTTTCGTAAGAAGAAAGCCCTCTGGAGTTGGGATGTTTAATACTTTAAACTGTTGTTTGGATTTTTCTTTATGAAAAGCGAGTGCTGAGGCTAAAACGCCACTTCCAGTATAAGGTATTTTTAAATATTCACAAATACCTTGAACAATCCCATCTTCACCATATCGTCCGTGGAGGGCAATCAGCGCGCATTTAAATTTTCTTGATTTAAGATTTTCGACAAGTCGATGATCAGCTTCAAAAACTTCAAAGTTCTCTTGCATCTCGATTAATGCCTCTTGCATGGCTTTGGAAGTGACACGGCTGACTGCGGCTTCGGAGCTTGGTCCACCTTGAATAATTGCGATCATAATAACTTCCTTAATTAGAAATAGGATTCCAAGGTCCTAAGTAAACCACTTCAGTATGAAGAGAAACTTGGTATTTTTCAAAGACTTTAAGTTTCACATGCTCAATAACACTATGAATGTCCTGGGAAGTAGCACTTCCCGTATTAACAATAAAATTAGCATGTTTATTGGAAACTTGAGCTCCACCCATCTGAAAACCTTTTAAACCCAAAGATTCGATAAGTTGACCCGACTTATAATTAGGAGGATTCACAAAAACAGAACCACAACTTGGTTTATCCCATGGTTGTTTAAGTTTACGATTACTGATTGCTGATTTAACTTGGTCGTCCAGATCTGCAATAGGTTGCATGGGGGATGATAAAACCACTTCGTAAATAAATCCAGGCTGCCAATTCTTTGAACTCCGATAAGACCATTGAATATCTTGATTATCAAATTCTTTGGTTGAAAATTGTAATTCATCAATTTCGCTTTGTTTTACTCCGGCTCGATCTTTTTGAAATGTGCTGGAATAGTCATTGGTGGTCATTTTTGTTTCTAAGTTTTCACTAGCAGTTGTGGTCCAGGTTAAAACTTTTATAGATTGAACTATTTCGCAAAATTCACGAGGTTTTAAAGCTTCACCAACTCCGGCATTCATAACTACACCGCCACCAACATCTCCTGGAATTCCAGAAAGAAAAAGGGCAGGTGCTAATTTATACTTTAAGAATAGTCGCATAACTTTATATTTAAGGGCGCCGGAATCACACCGAAGCCTAAAAGTTTTGTCGTGGTCCAAGATATCGACATTTTGAAATTTTTTAGAGCAAAGAACTAACCCTTGAATACCCTCGTCGCTGATAAGAGCATTAGACCCTTGACCCAAAAAGCAAATAGGTAATTTTTCGAATTCAGCCCATGTTATACATTCTTTGATCTGCTGCAAACTTTCTGGCAAAGCCAAAAACTGTGCCGTCCCACCTGTCTTCCAAGTATTGTAAGATTTAAGACTTACATTGGATTGAATACAATTGGGCTTAACAAACATTTTTATTTAAACTCGCTTCTATTTATTTATTTATTTTTATCGTTTTATTTTTATCTCTATCTCTATCTCTATTTTTTTCTTTTTTTTTCTTTTTTTTTCTTTATCTTTATTTTATATATGTAATTTTATAAATTTTTATATTTTATATTTTATATTTTATCTTCTTTGTTCTATGTGTAAAATCTTTGGGTTAGCTGATTGATATTACCAGCTCCCAGAACAATGACGACATCGTGATCTTTTAGACTGGGTTGAATTTTGGCAAAAACAATATCTAAATCTCCAGAGATCCATTCAGCCGTTGCATTATCCCTAGTTTCCAAACTTGCAATCAGGTTTTCAGTGGTTATGCCTTCAACAGGTAATTCACCGGCTGGGTAAATATCTGTTATGTACAAGACGTCAGCTTGTTTAAAGCAGTTCAAGAATTGATCCCAACAGGATTGTACTCTCGAGTATCGATGGGGCTGAAATACAGCTACAATTCTTTGGGTGGGATAACGCTCTTTAACGGCTTCTAAAACATGATAAACTTCTGTGGGATGATGAGCATAATCGTCGATAAATACAATTGGCACTTTGCTCTGTGGATGAATCTGAAATCGACGTCCCACACCATCAAAGGACTCAATACCTTTGGCGGCGGTGGGAAAATCTAAACCTAAACCTTCAAGGCCAACAATGATCGCGGCTAATGAATTTAAGCCATTGTGTTTACCTGGAAGGCTGGATTTAAATTCGCCAATCATTTGGTTTTCGACGTACACTTCAAAAACCGAATCGCCTTTAGACTTTAAAACATAATCACAATCCTGACTGAAACCATAAGATAAAGATTTTTTTGGAAAATCAGCAAAGATTTGTCTAAGGTCATTGTCATCCCCACAGAACACAAGCCGACCGTAAAATGGAATTTTTTCAGCAAAGTTTTGATAGGCTAATTTTAAATTTTCATAGGTTCCATAAAAATCTAAATGATCATTATCAACATTGGTAATAATAGCTATCTCTGGAGCCAGTTTGTCAAAAGAACCATCACTTTCATCAGCCTCAGCAACCAGCCATTCCCCTTGCCCCCATCGAACATTGGAATTTAATTTTTTAACCACACCACCAACTATCACAGTAGGATCAAGACCCGCTTCCATTAACATAGAAGACACCAAACTTGTTGTGGTTGTTTTTCCATGAGTCCCAGCCACCGCAATCCCTCGACGAAGACGCATCAATTCGGCTAAAGCTTCGGCTCTTCGAATCAGAGGAATTTTGTGTTTTAAAGCATATCGATATTCGGGATTGTCCTTAGTGATTGCGCTGGAGTAAACCACAACGTCAGGCTCACCCACATGACTTTCATCATGACCAATAAAAATGTTTATACCTAACTTTTTCAAATGAGTGGTCATCGCGCCATCTTTAACATCACTTCCAGACACTTTAGCCCCTAAAGAGAATAAAACTTCTGCAAGACCACTCATGCCGATGCCACCAACGCCAATAAAATGAAAAGTATTTGTCGCTATTTTCAAAAGAACTAAATCCTTATAGGTTGGTAAAATCCTGAACCATATTAAAAGTGGCTTTAGGTTTGAAAAAAGCTAACATTTTCTCATGGGTTTGTCTTTGTTCGTCCTTGGATTTCTTCTTAAACATGTCTAAAAAGTGAACTAACGAGGCAAGAGTAAGGTTTTTCTCTTCAAGCACAACGGCGGCCCCTCGCTCACTTAAAGCTAAGGCATTTTTGTACTGATGATTGTCTGAAGCTAAGGCAAAAGGCACAAATAAACAGTAAGCCCCGATGGCGGCCAGTTCAGCCAAGGCCCCTGCTCCTGAGCGACAAATAATAACATCCGCTTGGACATAGTGGTCAATAATGGGATCTAAAAAAGGCAACACTGTTAAATTTGGAAACGAATTTGATTTCGATTTCGTTTCCCTAGATTCTATGGAAACAACCGCATTGTCTTTTGAAGGAACGGGCTTAAGATCATTTAACTTCTGCAGAACTTGGTCATAATTTTTAAGTCCAGTTTGTAAAGTAAATTTGATGTCTGGGTTGGCAAGGGCCACATTTGGAATCAAGTCATTTAAAACCTTCGCTCCTTGACTGCCCCCAAAAACCAGAACTTTCAGACTATAATCCAATGACTCGGTTGGGTTTGTTGCCAAACCATTATTCTCTTTGACCGTATTTTGATCTGTAATATGAGCCCTTAGGTTTTGCATTTTTTGATCATAAAGGACATCAAAGCTATGTCTAACTGGATAGCCAAAACATTTGGTTTTATCAGTTGGGAAAAACTTTAGACTCTCTTCAAAAACCACATAACAGCGTTTAACAAACTTAGCTAAAATTTTATTAGCAATTCCTGGCTGCACATTGGCTTCCCAGATTGAAGTTTTAAAAAATAATAGGGAGGCCATAAACACAATGGGCCCAGAGGCATAGCCCCCAAAACCCATCACACGCTCGGGACGAAAAGTAATCAGAATCCAAAGGCAATGCAGTAGTACTAATGGTAAAGCACAAAAAGTCTTAAGCTGTTGCATTCGACCCACACTTGAGTGCAGAGGACCAATATTTAAGGAATAAAGTTTAAAGCCTTTCTCGGGAATAATTTTAGCCTCAAGACCTCGTGCACTACCTACAAATCGTATCTCAACTTTTGGGTTTTGTTTTTTAAACTCTTCAGCCAATGCGAGCGCAGGGTAAATGTGACCACCCGTGCCCCCACCCGAAAGCAAGATGCGTTTTAGTGTTTTTTCTCTGTTCATAAAGTCCCTAATTAGTATTAAATGCTAAAATTATCCAAAAAAAAGCTAAATTTGATGCTAAGTTTGAAAAAGTAAGCCCAAAAAGGTCACCCTTCAGACTATTTTCAACTAAAAAAAATATTAGTTACGAAGTTTTTTAAAAATTATTAAAAATGATCTAAATTAAAGCTATTTCAACTTTTCTTGGTATTCAATACGTAACAATCATAGACATATTTTACGACCTATAAAAACTGACCAGGCTTTAATTCGTTTATAGTCTAATAGAGTTTTATTAGAATAGCTGGCACACCAAATGCATTTAAAACTCTGCCAAAAGACATGTCATAAAAATTGTATTGAATTAATGGCCTCGAAATATGTGGAATAAATCTTTGAAGTTTTATAGGAGAATAATTATGTATTTGTTTAGTAAATTGCTAATTGCCTTTTTTGCTTCGGGTCTTTTTTGTAGTCATGTTATGGCTGAAATGGAAAGTAAACCTCTAATTTACAACAGTGTTTATGATCTACTCTCGCAAAACTTCTATGCCTTTTCAATTCGTGAGAACGGGGATTTTATCCATGATGCAAACAAAAAATCAAAAAAAGTGGGTGTTGAAAATTCTATTGATGATTTGAATGCAATCAAACAAAAGATCAATACATTACCTTCAAGCTTAACATCGCTTACGTATTACGATCAAAATAATTGTCCTGGTGACCCAGAGATAGATATTGATGGGTTTCAAAGTTTTCATATCCTTGGTGATCAGTTTGCAGATGGCCAATTAGATCTTATAAGTATTAAAAAAAATTGTGTGTGGAATAAAGTTGATAGAAAATCAAAACAAACAATTGATTTTTTAATAGAATATTTTAGCAAAGCAGAATCCTTACTGGTAAATAATTAAAAGCATAATTCAAGGAAGCATTTATGATTCAAAAAATTCGTGCACTTTTAATTTTAACTATGGCTTTCTCAGTTGTGGAAATTAAGGCTCAAACAATCTGCGAAGTTTTCCTTGGAGCCGAAATTCCTTTGGGTGTTAGTATTAATGGTCGCACTGTCATGATGAACGATGGCACAAGTTCGTGGAGCTTTGATGCTGGTCCATTTACAGAACTTTCAAAAAAACTAAGTAGCATTCATCTCATTAGTGGTGCCCTTAGCCCTGATAAACAAACTGTAGCTGTGCAGATTCGGGGCTCGGCCAATGATTATATCTCCACTTTAATTGTTCTTTTTTCCAAAGAAGGCAAAATGTTAACAACCTTAAAACTTAATCGAGGTACTGACGTTTTTTGGCCGGCTAATAATCCCAATGTACTTATTGTGCCATTTAATGAAACTCATTACATTTCAGATTGGTATATGGATACAAGTCGAGAGAGGGAAAAAGTGACGGTTGGAAGCGATCTTATTGATTGGGCCACCGGAGATCTAAAAGGAACTGTTATACATGGTTTAGGTTGGGATCGTTTTAAAGCCCTTGCATGGCCAAGTGAGAAATACTATGTCCCTTCCTATAAAATATTCTGGTCAAAGACTGGAAATTTTTATGCCGATATTGATGGTGACAGAATTAATATTTACGAAGTTAACCCAACTTCCTTGGCAACTGAACTTGTTAAATCAGTGAGTTTAAAAGCATTGAAGGAAAAGTTTAAAAACACTTTAGGATTATTTGCTAGCGACCTTACCAAGTTTGAACGGGAACTCGCAGAGTCCTTGAAATTGACCACCAACTGATGAAAGAAATTACGTGGTCGACTTTAGGGTAATTATATCCTATCTATTTTTTGGATTGAGTCACTTGCCATTGATCGACTAGAAGTAAAACACATAAATGTTGAAAATAGATGTTTTCTAAATGATCCAAGAAATACTTTTTAAGACTTAATTTTTTTTACAGCTAAGGTTCAGCAAAATAGCAAACAACAGACATATAGAAAGCAGCGAGCTTCCCCCATAACTCATAAAAGGCAAAGATAAACCTTTAGTAGGCAAAAGCCCAAGTACAACACAGACGTTTAAAAATACTGAGTATGAAAACAGAGAAATCAAGCCAAAGCAAATAATGCGACGCTGTTCATCTTCTTGGGATAAGGTGTTTTGTAAACCGCGAACTATCAATGTGCCGATCAAAATCATGAATATCAAAAATCCAAAAAATCCCCACTCTTCTCCTAGGACAGCCATTGTAAAATCTGTGTGAGCTTCAGGTAAAAAATAAAGTTTACCCTGACCTTCACCAATTCCTCGTCCGAACAGTCCACCACTTCGAAAGCTAAGTAAACTTTGGATAATTTGAAATCCCGAACCTTTTGGATCTGCCCAAGGATCTAAAAACGACTGTAAGCGTTTGATGCGGTAAGGTTCTATGTAAAGTAAAAAGGCTGCAAGTCCCCCAACACTTAAAGAGGCCGCAAGCACCGGCCATAAAGGACGGAAAAAAGTAAATAATAAAATTAAAAGAACCCAACTCAAAAGCACAAAAGATCCAAAGTCAGGCTGTAGTAAAAAAAGCCCTAAAGGTAAAAGCATTAGTCCTAATCGAGTTAAATTTCCTTCCGAAAAAAATTTTTCATGTCTGAGCTTTAGAAGCCAAAAACTAAACGGGAATAAAATCAGTACTTTAATAAATTCTGAAGGTTCAAACCTAAACCCAAATGGCAAATTCAACCAACGACTAGCACCTCCGACATGTACTCCTACTCCGGGAATTAATGTCAGTGCTAAGGCAAAAAGTACCAAATAGTAAGTATAGTAACATAACGTAATAAGAATTTTAGTTTTTAAACCAAGAATTAATAACATTAAACCCAAGCCAGCTAGTGTAAATATAAACTGTTTTTTTACAAAAAACAGTCCATCGGCACGAAGATCTGTTCCTAAAATATAACTTGAAGAATATACTTGGATAAGACCAAAACCCAAGAGAAAGAAAATAGTCCATAACGACATTCGATCAACGGCTTCAAAATCAAATAGAATTTTTTTTAAAATACGAGACATATTAAAATTCTACTAAATTTTAACGAAAATTACGAAGAACTAACAAAAAAACTAAGCCCCACTTAAGACTTAAGTAGGGCTTAGTTTTTTTGTAAATTAATAGAAATTTAGCATTATGAACTTGCGAGAGTTTGAAAATTCAAACCATCATCGCTTAAATCACTTCAATTGACGAACGATCTCTTTGAAGTAATTACCGCGTTCACGGTAGTCATCAAACATATCAAAGCTTGAAGCCCCTGGAGATAATAAAACGGTGTCGTTGATTCTGGATTTTGAGTAAGCCATATGGACGGCCTCATCAAAAGTTCCAATTAAAAAAGTCTCACTGTAATCCCCGATGTCACGATTGATTCGTTCTTTAACTTCACCGTATAAAATTAAGGTTTTAACTTTCTTACGAATTTCCTCTTTAAGAGGCGCATAGTTTAGGTTGGTGTCTTTGCCGCCCATAACTAAAATAATATTTTCATCGAAAGCTTTTAAGGCTCTTAAGACAGCATGGACGTTTGTCGCTTTTGAGTCATTGTAAAAATCAACACCTCCAACTTTACGCACGTACTCTAAACGGTGCTCAATACCTGTAAAAGAATCAATGACTTCCTGGATGGCTTCATGGGTAGCATTGTGTTCACGAACTGCAAGAATAGCTGCCATAATATTTTCAACAGCATGAAATCCTTTAAGTTTAATATTTTTAATTGAAAACACTTCAATATCAGGACCAGTTCTTACTTTAATTTCATCGTTGATTTGGACAGCACCCCCAATATTCATGATTTGAGGCTCAAGATCGACTTTTCTAGAGAAATAATAAATGACTCCGCGTTGCACCGCAGGATCACGAGCCAGCTCAACAACAGCTTTATCGTCAGCGTTTAAGATACTTGAAGTCTCGGCACTGGTGTTTAAGAATATTTTACGTTTAGCATTAATATAATCTTCCATCGATTTATGACGATCTAAATGATTTTCAGCTAAATTCATGAAAACAATATTTTTTGGCGCGAACTCAACAACGTGCTCTAACATAAAGCTTGAGGCTTCAACGATTATAACATCTGCTTTTTGATCTTCATTTAAATAAGTCACCATGGGTTTGCCATAATTACCACCTATCCAAACATTCTTTCCCGATTTAAGCAGCATTTCATAAATCAAAGATACGGTCGTGGTTTTACCATTTGTTCCAGTCACTGCAATCATGGGTTCGGCTACAAATCTGGAGGCAAACTCAAACTCACCAGTGACTTGCACGCCATTACTTTTGGCATAATCAAAGATTTTGAGCTGTGGTGAAATCCCTGGGCTAAGAACAATAAGATCTTGTTGCAAAAAAACTTTAGGCGTGTGATTGCCCAAGTCGAAATTCAAATTCAGATCTTCAACCTCTTCTAAAAAGTTGGCCAACTCAGCTTTAGACTTATGATCACTGATCGTGACAATAGCTCCGTTTTTGACGAGGAATCGAGCTAAAGAGACACCCGTTTTAGCCAAACCAACAATAAGTACTTTTTTATCTTTTAAATCCGCAACATTTTGCATTTTTACTTTTACTCCCTTGAATTAAAATTTATTAAATTTAGTTGTACAATTTATGATTAATAAATTAATATTATTTATCTCAATTTTAGTGTAGCTAAGGAAAGCGCCGCCAAAAGAACAGAAATAATCCAAAATCGAACTATAATTTTAGACTCCTCTAAGCCCTTAAGTTCAAAGTGATGGTGAATGGGCGCCATTTTAAAAATCCTTTTGCCTCGAAGTTTAAAAGAAGCAACTTGGGTTATAACTGACAGAGCTTCCACGACAAAAACGCCACCCAGCAAAATCATCAGCAGCTCATTTTTGGTCAATACGGCCATAATCCCAAGAAAACCACCTAAACCAAGACTACCCACATCCCCCATAAAAACTTGGGCAGGGTAAGAGTTGTACCATAAAAAACCCATACCTGAAGCAATGAGTGCGGCACCTAAGATGGTCAGCTCGCTGGAACCAGCGACATGTGGAATTTGTAAATACTCTGCGATCGCGAAATGTCCCGCTACATAACTAAAAATCATTAAGGCACTGGCCGAAACCATAACGGGTACAATCGCTAAACCATCTAAGCCATCTGTCAAATTGACAGCATTTGCGCAACCCACAACAACAAAAGCGGCAAAGACAACATAAAACCAACCAAGTTCTAATGTTAGATTTTTGAAAAAAGGAAAGCTCAGATCGGTGGATTTTTGCCCAGAATAAACCAAGTAACCAACAACAGATAAAACAATTAAAAATTCAAAAAAAAGTCTGACTTTACCTGATAGTCCTTTGGGATTTTTTTTACTAACTTTTAAAAAGTCATCGACATAACCAATTAAACCAAAACCCATAGTAACAACAACAACGGACCAAATCAGAGGGTTTTTTAAATCCACCCACAGAAGGCTGGGTATTAAAAAACTTAAAAGAATCAAACCGCCACCCATTGTAGGTGTGCCTTGTTTTTTTAAATGGGTTTGAGGACCGTCATCACGAATGGCTTGTTTCCTTTGTTTTTTGGCAAGCCCTTTGATGAAATAGGGTCCCCAAAAAACACAAAGAAAAAAAGAAGTAAAAAAAGTGATGAATGTTCGGGTGGTAACATATCGAAAGACATTTCCCACACTGGGATCAAGACCAATGCTTTGTAAAAGATGATAGATCAAGGCTGTATCCTCAAATTAAATATTTATAAAATTAAAAAATTAAAAAAAAATCAGATCATCAAGGGCTTCGCTTTCATTAATGCTTACATTAAATAAAGTCTTGTAAAAACTTTTCAAGACCTATGCCCCTAGAGGCTTTCAGCGCGACACAATCTTTAGGTTGTAGCATAGATTGATATTTTAATGCAAGCGATTGTTCATAAGTATTTGATATTATTAGATTTTCAGGATTTTTTAACCCTTCATATCCCGCTTTAAACGCCCCTGAAGAGGGCCCAATAAACCATACTTTTTTATGCGCAGTTTGAGCGACAAGCTGCCCTAATTCGAAGTGCAACTGCGAAGCTTGCTCGCCCATCTCAAGCATTTCACCAAGAACAAAATACGGAGCTGTAGCTAAAAGCTGGGTTTGTTTTAAAAATGCTTTCATGCTTTCGGGATTGGCATTGTAAGCGTCAAAATAGATCGTGATAGCATTTTTGGTTTTTAAAATTTCACTTCGTCCCCAAACTGGTTTTAAAATTTTTAATTGTTGCCAAATATCTTTTGGATTCATGCCCGCTGTTAAAGCCATCGCAGCCGCTAAAGCAATATTGTGTACATGGTGTTCTCCGGCAATAGCAATTTCTGCCAAGCCAGGCTCACCTTGGATATGTCCTTCGATGATAAAATCGTTAAAACTAGCTTTTTGAATTTTAAAATAAACATCAGCGGATTGATCTTTAGCTGAAATTTTTAGGATTTTAAAAGTCTTGGAGTTTAAATTTTCCCGAAACTTTTTTTGATAATCTTTGAAAATTAATGGGTCATCCATATTAATTATATGTGTATGTCCCTGTTGGTAAAGACTCATTTTTTCGATCAAAACATTTTCAATGGTACCAACCCCTTCCAAATGTCCTCGACCGACCATGGTCACAACACACACGTCAGGCTGAGCTAAAGCGACTAAATGCGCAATCTCGCCCGGATGATTCATACCTATTTCAATCAAGCCGACTTGGTGCTCTGGTTTAAAATCCAAAAGCGTCATGGGAACACCTATATGATTATTGAAACTTTTAGGTGAAAAATAATGGGGCACAAAGCCTTCTAAAATCTGATGACAAAAATATTTAGCTGATGTCTTTCCACTTGTGCCCGTGATGGCTATTTTTTTTAAAGTTAACTTTGCCGCTGATGCGGCAGCTAGTTTTTGTAACGCGGTAACGGTATTTTTAACTCCATAATATATACATGGGCTTCGTTCTTTAAAATCATTTTGGAGTTTTAGAACTTGCAGCTTTACATTTTCAACAACAAAGCCACTTGCTCCATTTTGATAAGCCTGATGTAAAAAATCATGGGCATCAAATTTATCTCCCTGCAAAGCAATAAATAAACCCTGATTCATTGTTACTCTTGAATCTGTGGTCCACTCGGTCCAAGGGCTAGGGTCGGCCACTGATGCGTTTTTTTGCGGCTTAAAATCTAACACTTCCATCAGCTCTGAGCCTAAGGCACTAATAATTTCTTGATGTGATAAATTCATAATTATATATCCTACATTGTTTCAATTAGGGTACTTGCAGTATCGTAATCACTAAAAGCAATAGTACTATTCTTTAAAATTTGATAATTTTCATGACCTTTGCCGGCTATAAGTAAAATATCTTCAGAGGATGTTAAAAGTTCAAGCCCAACTTGGATGGCGCGCTTTCGATCTAGTTCAATTTTTATGGGCGATAGACTATTATGAATTACCTGGGGCTGTGAAACTGCAAAGCTTGAAAAAAACTTGGCATCTTTAAAATCAAAACTATTCGCAATAAAGCCATTAAGAATATCAGCTAAAATACTTTCTGGGTTTTCCGTTCGTGGATTGTCACTTGTAATTATTTGAATGTCAGAAAATTTTGCAGCCACATCCGCCATGATAGGACGTTTGATCCGATCTCTATCACCGCCACAACCAAACACCACTACGACTTTGCCTAGGCAGACCTGTTTAATACTTTTTAAAGTTCTTTCTAAAGCATCTGGGGTATGAGCATAGTCGACAAATACGGCTTTAGGTTTTTTTGTAAGGATTTTTTGCAAACGTCCTGGGACACCCTTAAAATTTTCGGCAGCGTCCATAATTTTTTTTTGTGCTTTCACCCGATCAGTTAGGTTAGAAAATTCTATATTATTATTTTTAAAATATACCAGTGAGGCCAAAACAGCCTGACACCAATTTAAAGCTTGAAAGTGACCCATCACCGGTAATTTAAATTTCATTGGTTGCAAAGTTTTAAGATATTCTTGTAAGTCTTGGGATTCAGGGTTTACATCTAAATATAATAAAATCTGAAGCCCCGCTAAACTATGTTTTTCTATCTGCACCAGGTTTAACTTAGCTTGTGGATTTTTTTGTAGGGCTGATTTAAAAGAATCTAACCAAATTAAATTTATTTTTGGTTCAGATATTTCAGCTAAAATTTCAACTTGACCAAATAACGGAACATAGGTTCTGACCCAAGGGTCCATATAATTTAATATCGAAACTTTGTTAGCTTTAACAGAGGTCTGTAGTAAATTTTCAAAAAGTTTAAGTTTGCTTTGAAAATAATGTTCAAGATTGGGGTGATAATCTAAATGGTCTTCGGTGAGATTCGAGAAAAGGGCCACATTTACATCTAACCCCTCTGCTCTGTTTTGATCTAAAGCATGACTGGATATTTCCATTGCAACTGCGCGCGCGCCAAGTTCACTCATCTCTAAGAGCCTTGGATACAAAACCTCTGGCCCTGGTGTTGTCAGATTTGAGGGCCAAGTTCTAATCTGTCCTTGCACTTCCAAATGATGATCAATAGTCCCCAAAACAGCACAAGACACATCTAGAGAATTTAAAATATGTTCAAGCATAAGTGTGATGGAAGTTTTGCCGTTGGTTCCTGTTACTGCGCTTATAAAAAGATCTTTTAGCTTATTTTCAGTTTTGAGTTTCCAAGCCTGGGCCCACGCCATCCTGGAATTAGGAACTTTTAAGTAGTGCACCATTGACCAATTTTTTACAACATCATCATCTTCAACAATAAAATATCGACAACCCTTCTGATAAACTTCAGATAAAAAGTTATGCCCATCCGAAGTTGTACCTCGAATCGCGATAAAAATAGCATTGGTATTTGCTTTTCTTGAGTCAGAGACAAGATCAAGGGAACTATAAGATTTTAAAAACTCGTTTAATGTCACAAAGTAAAGTATTATAAAGAAGTGAATTAAATGCAAATGGTCTTAAAGCTTAAATTTTTTAAGTCCCATAGATAAAAATTAGCCTACTTATAAAAAAAACAAAATGGCCTTTACTTTGACGTAGTTTTCAAATTGCCTGACGACAGCTCACCAAATTAAACAAATAAAAGAAGGAAAAAATATGTCTGAATCTAACCAAACTGAGCGCACTTTAGAACGTAAATCTGAGGATCAAAGTTACATCCCAGTCATCGTAAAACGAAATGACCAAGCCGTTCGCCACCCTGATGATACGTTAAAGTTTGCCATTGAAGAGGCTCTTGAACAGCATCAAAAACCAGCGCTATCGCTACTGCTTTCATCAATGTCTGCAGGCTTAATTTTGGGCTTTGCCGCTATGTGTGTCGCGCTGATGTCGCAACTATTTCCGGCCTCTGACAACCCGCTAATCAATCGCTTAGCCTGTGGATTGGTTTATCCCCTGGGCTTCATTGTGTGTGTCATGAGCGGAACTCAACTTTTCACAGAACAGACCGCAACAGCTATGTATTCGGTATTGGACCGAAAGTCGTCTTTGAAATCATTGCTGCAGCTGTGGGTTGTCGTTTTATTAGGAAATTTATTAGGGACTTATTTTAGTTCGTATTTATTATTTTTTGCGGAACCAGTAATACAAGCCAATATTGGGTTCTCTCATATCTCTGAACACTTACTTAGTTTCAGTAAGACAGAAGTGTTTTTTAGTGCGATCCTGGCAGGATGGTTAATGGCTCAAGGGGGATGGTTAATTTTAGCAACTCCACCGGGTGTGGCGCAGATGCTTGCAATATATATTGTGACTTTTATTATTGGATTTGGGGGCCTACACCACTCAATTGCAGGCTCGGCAGAAATTTTTAGTGGATGGCTTCATGTGGCAGATCCTGAGTATTTAAAATCTGGATTTTTTTTAGCAAGTGCCATTTTAGGCAATTTACTAGGAGGCAGTTTCTTTGTAGCCGCATTAAATTATGCCCACATCAAGAAAACTCAAACTTAAATTCAAGATTTAAATTTAAGTTAAAATAAAACTTAAACTTAAACTTAAATATCACTCCAACTTAATAAGAATTTTGGCAAACTCATTGATGTCATGGCCTTGCTCAAAAATAACTTTTGCGACTAGTCCCTTACCTTGAAACCGAACTTTTACGGGTTTAGTTTTAAGAACTCGTAAAGACTCTCGCATCGTTAATCCAAGCAGTGAATTAAGAGAATTAGAATTTAGTACTGAAGTTGAAGCTATGGTTGTTGACATTGAAGTGGTTGAATTTGAAGAGATTGAAGCTATGGTAGTTGATTTTGAAATAGAAGCATGAAGCAAAGGCTGATAACCACATTTATCGTTTGGACAAGCGACCACTTGCATAGGATTTATATTTGTTGGCGGAATATTTTCCTTATTCAATACAAACTGTGCCACTTTAGCAAAAACGGGAGCGGCCACTTCAGAGCCATAGTATTTCTCTTGAGGCTCGTCGACTCCAATATAGATGACAAATCTTGGCTTTTCGGCAGGAACCATTCCTACAAAAGAACTAAAATATTTATCTTTAAAATAGCCCCCGGCTATGTGATCCACTTTATTGGCAGTTCCCGTTTTGCCAGCGACTAAATAGCCTTCTACTGCAGCTTTCGTCCCTGTACCACCTTCTTGGGTCACTTCCGTCAACATCGCTTTTAAAACTTGAGCTGTGCTTTTTAACATGACCCTTCGAGATGAAATTTCAAGATTCTTTGAAAGTCCTGTGGGTGAAATAATTTTGTCCACCAAATGGGGCTGGGTCCATATACCATCATTGGCTATAGCGGCGTAGGCCGAAGCTACCTGAATCGGAGTTGCCGTGAATCCATGTCCAAATGAAGCTGACATTAACAAGTGATTGGGCCATCTCGATTTTAAGTAAAGGCCTTTGGCCTCTCCCGGGAAATCAACATTAGTTTTTTCACCAAATCCCAATCGGTTATAAAATTCACGCATTTTGGTTTCGCCAAGGCCAAGAGCAAGTTGTGTGAACACCACATTTGAAGAAACTTTTAAACCTTCGGTTAAAGTTAATGTTTCACATTTTAATTTTTTTGCATCAGATATAGTCCTGCGACCAATTTTAATTTTACCACCTAGACACGCAAATTCAGAACCAGGTTTAAATTTACCGGCTTCAATGGCGGCTGCCGCTGCAAAAGGTTTGATGGTGCTTCCTTGCTCCAAAGCTTCATGAAATAAACTGTTTTTATTGACTCTAAAATTCTGCATTGAAGAGTCTTCATTATGAGTTTGGGTCCATTCAGATGAGGCTCGAATAGCTCCTGTTTGAACGTCTAATACAAGACCGAAAGCACTTTTTGGTTGATGCTCTTGCAAAACTTTTTTTAGTTCCATTTGCAAAAATTGTTGAAATTCAGAATCCAAAGTTAATTGAAGGTCATGACCTTCTGGTGGATTAATATATTGCTCGGGATCAATGGATAGAGGTCGACCTTTAGCATCCCTTGAAACTCTAAGGTCAACATCTTTGCCGGCTAAATAACTGTCGTAGTAGTATTCTAAGCCCTCAAGACCACGCCCTTCCGAACCTACGAAGCCTAAAACAGCCGCCGAAATTTCTTGGCTAGGATACTGGCGCTGGGGTTCGCTAACGAAATGTATACCTGGCAGATTAAGTCTTTGAATGTCATTTCGAGTTCTAAGATTGACCCGACGCTTAAGCCAAACAAATCTTGTACGTCGATTTAATTTTTTCTCTAGACTTGGTGGATAAATATTAAGCTTTTTTGATAATTGAAGTGCGGTCCAACGAGAGCCTTTGACATTCATTGGGTCTGCAAACACTGAATATGTTGGTTCATTGATAGCAAGCTCTTTATCTTTACGGTCATAGATGCGACCTCTGCGAGCTTGAATTTTTATACTTTTATAAAATTGCACATTTTTATATTGATCTAATTTTTTATGAGGCAATATTTGAATATTAGCCCCCTGGCCTAAAATAGCGCAGAAGATCAGAAGCTTTAGTGCAAAAAATAATCGTATAAAATGTTTCATAACTCCTTCTGTCTAGCCCCCCGTAAAGCCTTTGAGGGGCTGAAGCACCCTCGCCTGCTCGCTGGAACTTTTCTACTGTCTAGTTCACTTATGCGCTTTTGGGTGGCTGAAGCACACCCCCGCGCATTCGCTGGAACTTTTCTTCTGTCTAGTTCACTCGTAGGCCTTCGAGGGGCTGAAGCACCCTCGCCTGCTCGCTGGAACTTTTCTTTAATTACTCCTTAAGCATAAAAGAGGTGGAACCTATGTTGATGATTTTTCCAATGCTTGGGCTTTTTACGCTTATGGAATTTAAAGCTAGACCCGTAATTGTTCGATCTGAAATTTTTCGTGAATAGTCTGTGTATAAATATCTGTATTCATCATCGTGAATTTTAAATTCCGATGATAAAGAATATATTTGGTAAGATTTTCGTTTAAGCTCCATTCTAGCGAACAAAATAGACATCATCGTAACCAAAAAAATCATAAGCGAGATAAAAAAATTAAAGCCTAATTTTTTTGGAGTTACTTTTACTTCACTTATATTTATTTCGTTTTCCATGTTTTTCTCCTTTTTCAAAAACTCTTAATAAGGCACTTCTAGACCTTGGATTTTGCAAAATCTCATCACGCTCTGGTTTGATGACTTTTTTAGTGACAGGAAATCCAAGTTTAGACTCTTTAAAAATATATTTAACTATTCGATCTTCCAAAGAATGAAAAGTGATCACTAAAAGTCGGCCACCTTCACTCAGGCTATTGATAATTTGGGGTAAAGAGTCTTCCAATCCTTGAAGTTCGTTATTCACCACCATTCGTAAAGCCAAGAAATAGCGAGTTGCAGGATGAGACCCTTTTTTACGCCACCCCTCTTTGGCTTCAATCAACTTGGCAAGCTCAAGAGTCGTAGTAAATAAATTTTGCGCACGTCGAGCCACGATTTCACGGCTTACTCGGGAAGGGTTTTGCACTTCACCTAAAGATTTAAATACTTCATTTAAATCCTCTTCGCTGAACTGATTAACGATATCTGAAGCTTTTAAACTTTTAGTTTGATCCATGCGCATGTCTAGAGGGCCGTCGTGATAAAAACTAAAACCCCTTGAAAAATCATCCAACTGTGGTGAGCTAACTCCTAAATCCATAAGTATAAGATCAAAATTTTGTTCAATTTTGTGGACGTTGGCATATTGGGACCATTGATGAAAACTAACATGGTGCAATTGAGTGCGTTTCATCAAATCCAAGTCTAAGAACTTTTTTTCCGTTTGCTCAAGAGCTTGGACATCTTGGTCAACACCTACGCATTGCATAGCTTCAAAGTTTTGCAAAAACATAATCGCATGACCACCACGACCTAAAGTTAAATCTAGATAACGCTTGGGGGGGCGAAGCATATCTAGAGCTTGCTTTAAACATTGGTTTTGCAAAACAGGAACATGAATGTGGGTCATGATTTTTTCTCCTGCTGCAAATGACTAACGGCTTTGAGAATGTCATCATAATTGGTCGCAATATCGACAAAGATTTTTTGCCATGAAACTTCGTTCCAAAGCTCAATTTTATGACCCATGCCAATAGCTACAATTTCACTATCAAGTCCGGCAAATTCACGAAGCTGGGTTGGAATTAAAAGCCGGTCTTGATTGTCTTTAGATAACGACTGGGAACTTGATATGTAAAATCTTTGAAAGGCTTGGACATGAGTTTCGAAGGGAGGTAGCTCGGCCATTTTAGCTTCAACAGTTAACCACTGGGCTTCAGTGTAAAGGTCCAAACACTTTTCACCTTTATAAAGTGAGTTTGTGATAACAAAATTGGTAAGGTCCCCTTCAACCAAAAAGGAAGAGGGCAGTCTAAAGCGACCCTTTTGATCCATTTTGAGATGATGACGTCCTTGAAATGCCAATTTGTACCCCTTTCAGCCCTAAAAGCGATCAACATAACCACTTTTATCCACTAATTACCACTTCGGCGGGATTTTGCGGAAAATTTAGAAGAATCAAGGAATTACATCTAAATATTATGCATCCTATAATTTTAATAAAAAAAATTAGACCAAAGTGTACCCTTCTTAAGTCGAGCTTGTTACTGTTTTAGGTATGTATGATTCTTCAAATTCTTTATCAGATGGCCCTATGAAGCCTTCAGTGGCCTCAATAATGGCTATTACAGGCTGTATGTTCAGTGGAAAAACTGAAGAGTTAATTCGACAGATTAAACGCCATCACTTAAGAAAACGAAATTATCAAATTTTCAAACCGGCTTTGGATAATCGATTTGGTTATGCAGATTTAGTGGTCTCCCACAATCAGCAAAAATTACCGGCCACAAGTGTTGAAGATCCCAAAGAGATTTTACTTCATATTAAAAAATCAATAAATGTCATCGGGATTGATGAAGCCCAGTTTTTCTCTGAAGACATAGTATCTGTCATTGAAGAGCTTGCTGATATCGGAGTTGACGTGGTGGTCTCGGGTTTAGATACGGATTGGCAAGGTCGAGCCTTTCATCCCATGCCTTTAATCCTGGCTAAAGCCGATTACATTAAAAAACTTTACGCCGTTTGCTCTATATGCGGAGCTGATGCGACAAGAACCCAGCGATTAATCTCCTCTAGCAAAACAGTTTTAGTAGGGGCCGGCGAAGTTTATCAGGCACGTTGTCGAAATCATTTTGATCCTATGCAAAAAGACAAAAAAGATTTAAAACCTAACTTTGTAACACTTTAAGACAAAGGCGACGAAATTTATGAAACCTTCCAATTTTGCTATCTCTCCTTATATTTCCGAAGACGACATTAAAACTAAGGTTAAAGAACTTGCCGCCATTATTGACGCTAAAGTTAAAAATTTTAAAGAGCCAGCATTAGCTCTTTGTGTTCTAAAAGGCTCCTTTATTTTTTTCGCGGATTTAATCCGTGAAGTGCAAACTGACTTAAAGTGTGATTTTTTAGGATGTTCTAGCTACGGCAACAGTGAACGTTCAAGCGGAGAAGTAAAATTAACCTTAGATCTAGCCAGTTCCGTCGCCGGACAAAATATTATTCTTATTGAAGATATTGTAGATACGGGACTAACTATGGACTTTTTAGTTGAAGCCCTGAAAGCTCGTCGACCCGAAAGCATAACAACAGTTACATTGTTAGATAAACCTTCTGCACGAAAAAATGATTTCAAAGTAGACTATAGCGGTTTTACGATTCCAGATGATTTCGTAGTGGGATACGGCCTTGATTATGCCGAACAGTTCCGCCAATTGCCTTTCATTGGTAAGTTAACCAACAACTCCATAAACTAAATTTAGTTATAAAATTATTTATGCTTTTTGTTAGCAACAAAGATCTAGCATTAAAAAAGTGCTTTTAATACTCTTCAGTTTTAATATTCTTTTTTTTGAATATTCTTAAGATTTAAAACATCATTTAGAAAATATAAAAACCGAGAGTTCTCTGGGCTTTAAAAAATTGATTTACCATTAACTATTTAGCCTTGAAGAACATTTTCGTGATCCTAGAATAGACATGCAGCCAGACCCTAATGAAATGGCTTTCACTCCTCTGAGGACGCACTAAAAATGGGACTTATTCTGTTTAGTCCTCGCGGATAAAACTTGAACGTTCAATGTAACCGGTTTTAAAAAAAAGCTTTTTTTAAAAAAGATCGCATTTAATTTCAGGTTAAATCCTCAAATTTTGATTCTCTTTGACGTCGTTTTCCCAAATTCCTGAATCCAGATTTTATGAACAATTATAGAACGCCCCAGCTGTTTTTCAAAAGCCCATTTTTGTCACTGGCAAAACCCATTTTAACTTTTTTTGCTCTGTTCGAACGTCTATATTTCCTTTTTTGATCGTTAAAATATTAAAATTTCAGGTATGGGGTTTGCTACAGAACTTAAGCTAAAAAATTTAATTTATTAAGGAGCCTTAAAATGAAAAGATTGGTTTTAATTTTTATTATGTTTATAAGTTCAAGTTCTTTTGCAGATGATAACTTATTCGAAACAGTCAGTGGTAATCTTGATGTTAATCTTTTAGAGATGCACCTATCTAAATATTTCGAAGCTGACATTTCAGATACCCAGCTTAGCATAGCCTACAATCCCGGTGCTTTAGTATCAAATCTATTATCAACATATTATCATGATTATATCTTAAAATTCACAATTAACGAAAACCATTCAATTACATGTGATATTACCTTAATTCTTAAAAGAGAAGAAATCATGATTAATTCTTGTTATTCAGATACAGCCAAAGTCCAACACGTCGGTTTTATTCAATACAAAGAAGTAGGCTTACCACAGAAAGTTAAGTTTAACTAAAAATGATAATTTTAAGAAAATTCAACAATCTACGGAGCCAGTAACACAAGAAGTTTTTCTTGTGAACTTATAAAATAAATTTTAGGAAAAAAAATTTATGAAACAAATTGTCTTATGTTCTGTACTTATTATTTTGAGCTTGAGTGCTAATGCATCCATTAATAATGGAACATACATTTGTGAATATAAAGATCTAGCATACAACTTATCTGAAATTCTTATTCTAGATTTAAAACCAAAGGCGCTAACAATAACTTACACAGACGGAGAAGTTGTTAATTTTGCCGACACAAAGGTCAAAATGCCTGTCTTGATTGATAATGAACTCTCAGGATATTACACCCTAACTCGATCAAGTAGGTCCATCCGATTGAATCAAGATAAACCCGCCGACTTGTGCCGCGCGGAGAACATTGGTGAGTGCGACAACATTGAAGATGAAGTTTGGAATTCTGTATTGAAATATGAAAACAATAAAATTGTATTTGTTGTGAAGTTTTCCAGCCAAAGCCGCAACACTGAAACTTATACATTCACTTGCCAATATTCAATGAACCAATAAATAAATATTAGATATCAAAAAGCTGAACTAAGTCATTTAAGCTTGTAATATAATACACTCTGATCATACATTATTGAGTCAAAGCAATTCGTTCCGCCAAAAGATCAAATAAATCCGTAGCTCTTCCCTGCTGTTTTATGGGTCCATTGTAAATAAATGTAAATGCGTAATTATGACCTTTGTTTGAATGGATATACCCAGCAAGACTTACGACTCCGTTCAGAAGTCCCGTCTTTGCTCTGATCTTTCCCTTCGCTTTGACCATACGCTTTTTTATGGTGCCATCGATACCTGACCTAGGAAATGAGGCCATAAATTCAGCATCGTGCTCAGGGTGGTTTTTCATGGCAATTAAAAGTTCGGTTAAAAAATCGGCCGAGAACTTATTGTCAGTGGTTAAACCTGATGGGTTTACAATTGTAAAAGGCTTTTTTGTATATTTGCCTAACACTTTTTTTAAAACCTCTAAACCGCCCGCTAAAGTTCCTGATCGGTTATTCTCTTGAAAGTCGATGTATTTAATAAGCATTTCGGATATCAAATTGTTGGAAAACTTCATCATCATTTTGACGACTTCATCGATCACAACGCTTTCGGTTTTAGCTAAGGTCACTGCGCTTTCAGGCGCTTTCCCGGCTTTGATTTGACCCAAAAGTTCAATTCCATTTTGTTTTAAAAAATTAACAGTCTGTAGAGCCGCACGACGAGCTGGCAGAGTGTGACTTCGATACACAGAAAATTCATCGTCTGAACGAATCTGCCCACCCACAATAATTTGGTCTACCTCATTAGCCGTTACACGATCCACCAAAAGATTCGTAGCTTTTGTAGATGTCTTAGCATTGTTCCTGATTTTTATAGTATCATCTGGGGGATCTAAATAGACCCGCGCCGGCTGACCTGATTTTTGAGGAAAAACTCTAACCCATAAAGAATTCCAGTTGAAAGTTAAACCAGACGTAGGCGAACTATAGGCCCGGTGATTATGGGTCGACCGAGATTTATCAAATTTAATCTCATCAAAAATGGAGGTATCATAAATAAGGTCTCCGGTTATTTTTTTTATTCCTAACCGATTAAAATCATGAACCAAGAGCCAAAGCTTTTCAGTCACAAATGTTGGGTCCCCAGAACCTACTAAATAAAGAGGTCCGTTTAAAGTATCGTTTACAGGTTTAGCATTGGCTTTTAATTCCGTTATAAACTGATGATGACTTGGAATAGTTTCAAGGGCGGCAATCGCTGTAAGAATTTTAGTTAAGGACGCAGGGATTCTTTGTTGTTCCGAATTAGCTTTTAAAAACGAGGACCATTGATTCTCTTTTTCAAGTTTCATCACAGAAATAGATAAGTTTGAAGCTGGTATTTTATGTTTAGAGACCAAACTGGTAAATGTTTCTTGAAAGTCTGCAATCGCTGAATGCAAAAAAAAGAATACTACTATTAGAACCAGACCTGACTGTTTTTTCATACCTCATAGTCTAACTAACGTTTACCTATTTGCAAGAAACTGCTACTTTAAATTTATGACTTCAAAAAAAATATGTGTCGCAATACTTTTGCTAATAAATTTCGCCTTCATTGGTTGCACTTCAAAATCTGCTAAACCAAAAAACACTTTAGTCATTGCGATTAGTTCGATCCCAACAACTCTTGACCCCCGATTTGCCTTGGATTCAGAAGGCATGAAAATTGGGTCCTTGATCTTTCAGTCCCTCGTTAAAATTGGCCCTGACATGAATATAGAAGGTGACGCTGCTGAGACCTGGACACTTAAACCAAAACAGCAAAATGGTAAAAAACTTTATGACCTTGATTTTAGCTTGAAACCCAATTTGTATTTTCACGATGGCCAGAAAGTAACTTGCTCTGACATCCTTTTTTCAATCCAAGAGTATCAAGCCGATGTCTCACCCTTTAAATCGGCATTTAGTAACATCATTCAAAAGCAATGTTTGGCTAATACATTGACTTTAACTTTTGATACCTATTCAGAAAAAGTTTTAAACTCCGATTTGCCCGTTATTAAAATTTTACCCAAAGCAAAAGCGGAGTTTAATCCTGAATTTAAAAATAATTTAATGGGATCAGGTCCATTTAAAATTGTAACCCTTAAAGAGACCGAAATATTATTAACAACAAATCCACATTACTCTGATCTGCCAAAAATTCCGTTCTTGCAATTCAAAGTCATAAAAGATGACTTCACTCGATTTTTAAAGATGTATAAAGGGGATCTAGATTTAGCGATATCAAGTCTACCCAAAAATAAAATCAAATCTCTTGAAAAAGCCGATCATCTAAAAATCATCCGTAACCCCGGTTTAAGTATGGCGTATTTACTTTTAAATTTAAAAAATCCAGAACTTGCCAATCTGGCGAACCGCAAAATGCTGTTTTCAGGGATTGATCGTAACGAAATCATTAAATACAAATTAGAAGGCTTAGCCCAACCAGCAACCTCTTTGTTACCACCTGCAAATCCCTACTTCTGGCCCAATTTTTTATCTAATAAATTCTTAAATCAAAATTCCTCAGATAAACTTTTAGCCCAAGATTCAGCCGTATTACGTCAACAGGTTTTGAACTCAAGTATCTCGCAAAAAATTTTAAGTCTAAAAACTTCAAACACACGTGAAGCTGTAGAGAATGCTAAGCTTATAGCGGCGCAGCTTAGAAAGTTGGGTTTTAGGATCAATCACGAAAGTTATGAATGGGGCACTTATTACCAAGACATAAAGCAAGGAGAATACGACTTGGCAACAATGACTTGGGTCGGGGCCTACGATCCTGACATTTATCGAATCGCATTAGCTAGTCGGGAAGTTCCTCCAGATGGCAGAAATCGTGGCTATTATTCAAATCCCGAATTTGATCATCTGACGACCTTAGGAATGAACGAACTTGATCTTCATCGACGCAAAGAAATCTATTACCAAGTCCAACGGATAGCTTATGAAGATTTAGCCGTTATTCCACTTTGGTATGAAGACACTATTACCGTTCTTGATAAGCGTATTAAAAACTATGTGCCCTCATTAAATGGCGATTATTCCGGCGTGATAAAAGCTAGCCTAGAGTCTAATTAAACCTCGACGATTCTGCCTTAATAAAACTATTGTTTAAGCCGTTATCTTAAGTGTGAAAAAAAAAGACTGGCTCCTTATTTCGATACTTATAATTGCTATTGTTGCCTTTGATCAATTTACAAAACAATGGGCATTGACTGAACTTAGGGTTTTTGGCAAATGGATTACCCCCTTTTTAGGATGCTTTTTACATAAAAATCATGGGGCGATGTTGGGCAGTTTTTCAGAACTTCCACCTATGCTTCGTATCGTAAGCCTTGCAACTGGCGGAGTATTCTTAGTTTTTATATTTTCGATCATCATGAGTCTTTTGCAGCATCGACTGTTAGTTTTAAGAACGGGTTTAGCAATTTTACTGGGTGGAATTTTAGGAAATGTTACTGATCGAATCACCCACGGCCCAGTGACAGATTTTTTAGTTTTAAAAGCCTTTGGCAGATTTAGTCCCGCTTTTAACTTTGCAGATGCTATACAGTGGGTGGGATATATCTTAGTCTGCTATGCTATTTTTAAAGACGGTCATTTGATTTGGCCTGATGATAATAAAAGAAATAAATTTTGGGTCGATAGAGCTTACCAACTAAAGTACTGCCTTACCTTTGTTGGTTATACATCGGTTTTTTCTTTGATCCTTGGGGTTTACAGTTTTACTTTTTTAAAAGTTATGATTTCTGAAGCAGCTTTAAATCCAGAGTTTTTATCGAAGCAGTCTTTAATTCCCTTCGTCTTTGTTTTTACAATCGTAAGCATAACTTTTTTATTAGTTATATTTATGCTGGGATTAAGGCTGTCTCATAGAAGTGTTGGTCCTATATATGCATTTAGGGGCTATATCAAAGATCTAAGGGAAGGTCGCACCCGCAATTTAAAACTTCGTAGTCATGATGCTTTCAAATACCTTGAAGAAGAGGCTAGGCTTTTAAAACGTGATTACCGCCATTATCGTCTCCTTAAGTATCACTTAGATAGTCAAAAAAAAACTAACATAATTCCACTAAAACGAACTTCAAACGAATAACGTTATTCCTCTAAAACGGACTTCAAACGAATAACGTTATTTCTCTAAAACGGACTTCAAACGAATAAAGTAATTAGCTTACACAACAACATTGTTTCTTAAACAATTTAATTATGTCAGTAGTTAAAAGATCTAATGGCAACAAACCAGCTCTTAAGAATCGCACTTACTTTAACTTAACTTATCTTATCTTAATCTAATCTAGACTAACCTAATCTAATTTAGAACGTTTTTCGTCTCAAAGTGACTCATTGGCTTCTGCAAACAATGACTTAGCTTTAAAAATTTTCTTGGCATTGAGTCTTAAGTAAATCTTAAGATTTTCCGAATATATTATCTAAATTATTAAGATTCGAGCGAATTATAGCTACAAAAGGATCGTTATGAGTCAATCTAAAATATTTAAATTAACTTTATTTATTCTAGCAACTCAAGGATGCGATTGGAAAGATAACCCTTTGGGATTTGGAAACCACAAATCCAGCTCTGGTAATTACAATACAATCATAAGTATTGAGCCCACAACTCCATTTAGTATTAATATAACTAAAGGTGAAGTTAGCGGTCCATGTTTGATGGATCAGCAAGATATTTTTAATAACAATGAAATTTGCTATGAGATAGAGTTTGAAAGACAACCTGTTAACTTTGATGCGACTGACTTAGTATTAAGCCAACCCGGAACCAACGCTACTATATCTTTATCTTCCACACTTAGCCCAGTTATATATACAGTACGAATTCAAAACTACAACCAAGATGGAACTGATGACGGAATTTATAGAATTAGTATTCCAGCAGGAACAATTTCAGACAGTTATGGTAATTTAAATCTTGAAGCCTCGTCATTGCAAACATCTGTTGAATTATCTCAATTTGTTATGAAGCCATCCACCACTACAAGCTCGCCTTCAGGTGTGCTTGCAAATGATAGCTGTCAGGGCTTAAATCTTGAGACTTGGAGCCAAACAGGAATACCTAGTCTCGCGAGCTTTTTTGGCGGCTCACCGGGTATTTCTCCATCTGGAAGAATTCTGTCAGGCTTAGTCGATAATTTATTAAACGAAGACCATTTACAGTTTCGAGCTTCACCTGACAACCAAGTTATGAAATGGACAGGACTTATTGAAATTAGAACGGGCGGTAACTATCGTTTTAGAACATCATCAGACGACGGTTCTAGATTTTATGTTAATAATGTTTTGGCTGTAAACAATGATGGTCTTCATGGGTTGATTGCTGTAACAAGCTCTAATATTTCTCTAACGGCCGGAACTCACCAGATTGAATTACAGTATTTTGATAGAACCGGTGGTGATGGTCTCTTTTTTACCTATGCGGGACCAGACACTTCTGGGCTATTTATTGCTCCAAGAAGTGAAATTTTTCAACCCGGCGGTAATTGTAAAAATCCATTAAATTTAGATACCAGTATGATTGATCCATTTTGGCTAGGTAATGCGCCTTATACTTATGGTTTAGTTGGCATTGTCCGAGATGATATTAATAGTAAACATATTAAAAAGAGCGTTGATGAAGATTCATTTTTGACCATTAATTCTGGACCTAGTTTAGATGGATCGGTGTCATTAGCTACAAACGCCACTAAAGTTTTAGCGGCCCACAACAATTATGGAATAGCACTAGGAACCTTAATGGGCTCTACTACTTTTGGAAATGCATGGACAGTTATAGACCGAAAATGGCAATTAGAATGTACAACAGGAAACGACATCATCACCATCCAATTTCCAAGTTTAGCTTTAGACGCCACTGTAAACGGTATAGTATTTTCTTCCGATCAGTTCTTTAGCGTAAATGTTAAACCTCTAGAGCTTACGGAACTTGGTAGCATGAAAGCCGTTTCATTTCGCTGTTCAGACTTTAATTCACCACTACAGTACTTCACCTTTGGACGGTATAACTTATGACAAAAAAATTTGGTCATTTCATAATACTTTTGGTAATTCTTTTTTTTAGTACCAACAGTTTGGGCTTTGAATCAAAACACCAGATATTTTTTAGTTTGAACGAATTCTCATTAAATGAAGCCCAACAAAAAATGCTTGACCAAAATATCGCACACATTAAAGCAATGAAGCAAATTTATATTCAAGGCTATACAGATGCCTATGGTGACGAAAGATATAATACTTGGTTAGGACTTAAAAGAGCCGAAACGATTCGCGACTATCTTTATCTAAGACATCGGATTGAAATGAATAAAATTTTTACTGTCTCAAATGGTATTGATAAACTTGCAACTCGGTCTAACATGCAAAGGCGCGCCGATATTACTGATTCAGAAACTATCTCGACAAATATAGCCAGAGCAATAAGTTCCACTCCTCTAAAAGAAGAAGAAAAAGAAGTTGTAGCGGTTCCAACAGAATTTACACAAAACGAAGCTAAAGAAAGTTCAAAAATTGAAGCTGCATCTATTACGATTAACACTACTAAAGACATACAAAACAATGACTCTATGAGCACTGACAACCAAAAATTAGAAATCGAGCGGCTAAGCCATAGATTACAAGTTTTAGAAGATCGATTAGCTTATGAAGATAAAAAGAAATCTGAATCTAGCTCGAAAAAATTATCCGATGTAAAGGGACCAAATGATCCTATTTATGAGCTTAAAATAAATACTTACTTCGCCGACCAAAGTGCCCAATTTGACTCTTCGCTGGCGTTTAATGAACTGCTATCTGAGCCAAGACTCTCAATAGAACTCGATGTCTTAAAAGCACTCTCAAAAGATTGGTCGTTGGCTTTTGATTTTGGCTTAAGATGGAACTCCTACGTGGCCGATCCTGAACTAAACACTATCGAGTCCTGGAACGGTTTTGCTTATCATTTCAATTTTGGCTTTTTACATTTCGCACACCCCATTATTTCCTACAAGTTCAGTGCTGGGTTTGATCAAATTCTTTCCCATAATGTTGACACTTTAGCCGTCATTACTCCGGCTTTAGAACCCTTAATGCGCTTAGGTTTTGAAGGCTACTTAAAGTTATATGCTCGAGACAGCCTTGATATATATTTAGGTCCAAAATTTAGTTTGATCTCTGGGATTAACGATATCACCAATGGCTATTCTTACGGAATTAACGGCAAAGCTTATTTGGGCAAAACCAAAAAATACTTTGTAAATCTATCTTATGAACTAAATGATTTTAAGCAGGATGTCAGAACTTTTGAAGTTGAAACCCTTGAACTTGGTCTTGGAATTGCATTTTAAAGTCCCCAGATGATTAATGCCTTTGCCTAAACACTGGTTTAGATTTCAAGATAGATTTTATGCTCTAAAGGATTTATACTTATGTATGTTTTTCTCTTTAGTTAGAACCACCAGTATTTTTTTTGTTTTAAGTTTATGCATGTTTGAACTGACTTATGGTCAGCCCATAAATATCTTAAAAAACCCCATCCATATTGATTCTGTTCAATCTAAAAAACAAGACAGTGGACTTCAAACCTTTGAACTTAAGTTACAAATTGCTAAAGATCATTTTTTATATGTTGAAGATCTTGAAGTCATTTCTGAATTAGAAAACTTAAATAATGCCAATTTTAGCGTTGAAGCCAGTCCCATTATAGAATTCAAAGATAAATTTTCAAACAATGAAATCAAAAAGGGATTGAAAGCCAGTGGGACTTTAAATTTTAATGTACCTTTCGGTTTTAATTATAATTCTAAATTCAAATTGAGTTATCGCGCGTGTACAGAAGAGTTTTGTTATTTACCCAAAACTATAAGTTTTGATCATGGCCATCATATGCACTCATTGGCACATCACGCTTCTGATTTAGCATTTTTGGGTATGAAATTTAACTTTGATTCTTCATCTTATTTGTTAATTTTTTTCATTGTATTTTTAGCAGGTATTTTAACTTCCTTTACACCATGTATTTTTCCATTGATCCCCATTACCCTAACTTTAATACAGAATAATATAAGTTTAGGTCGATTTAAAAGTTTCCAAAAGACATTGATTTTTGTCTTTGGTATTGCTTTTACTTATTCTGGCTTAGGCATAATTGCTGCTTCGACTGGAACATTTTTTGGTCATCTACTCTCAAACACTTACGCTTTGATTATTATATCTGTGATTTATTTTTTAATGGCTTTAAGTCTTCTTGGTGCCTTTAGCATTCAGTTTTTTGGACAGCTTCAGAACAAATTTTCGAAAGTATCAACTAATTCTAATTCGGGTGTTTTTGTTTTTGGTATGGTCACCGGAATTTTTGCAAGTCCTTGTGTGGGGCCCATTTTAATCGCAGTGCTAACCTATGCGGCTCAAAGTAAAAACCTAATTTTTGCCTTTTGTTTACTTTTTACTTATGCTTTGGGTCTTGGACAAATCTTTTTAGTATTGAGTCTATTTTCAAATTTGATAAATAAACTTCCTCGCTCGGGTCAATGGTTGAACGGCATGAAATATCTCCTGGCCGGATTCTTGTTTATTGCTGGTTTGCTCTTTTTTATTCCCGCCGTTAAGTCCCTAATCGCTGCTCCAAAAACGCCCTATAATGAATTGCTGACTAAAGCTTTGCAATCAAACCAGATTGTTATTGTAGATTTTAAAGCTGACTGGTGCGGGGCCTGTCTAGAACTTGAAAACACAACTTTCAAACATCCCCTAGTAAAGCCATTTTTGGAACAGAATCAATTTTTAACCATCGATGTAACGACTACAGATGATATAACCAACGAACTTTTACAAAAATATAAGGTTATGGGATTACCTCATGTGATGTTTTTTGATAAATCCGGTAATTTACTTCCAGATCTAACAATTTCAAGCTATATAACTGCAGAACAGATGCTAGAAAGAATTAAAATCATCAATGCCCTTGGAACTGATAACTAATGACTAAAGATGTAAGACTAAATAAATACATTGCTGATTGTGGTGTGTGCTCTAGACGTAAAGCCGATGAAATGATTGAAGAGGGTCTGGTCACAATTAATGGCCGGAAAGTCTTTGAACTTGGACTTAAAATCGATCCCACAGTCGATATCATTAAAGTTTCAGGCAAAGTGATTAAAGAAGCGACCCATTTTGTTTACTTTCTTTTTAACAAACCAACTCAAGTTCTAACTTCGATGTCTGATCCTTCGGGTCGTCCGACAGTGGCCGACTACTTTGCTGAGTACAAAAAATATAGATTATTTCCTGTTGGACGTTTGGACTGGGACAGTGAAGGTCTGTTAATTATGACCAACGACGGGGCCTATTCACAGAAAGTCACCCATCCCAGTGAAGAGATTCCGAAAAGTTATATGGTTAAAATAAATTCTCCTTTGAGTTCGGGACAAGTTGATAAATTAAAACGTGGTGTTTCTATAGTTGGTGGTAAAGTTCGAGCTCGGCATCTTGCTCCTATCAAAAAGTCTGGGAAAGACACGGATAATAATTGGGTTTCCATAACCATAACCGAAGGTAAAAACCGTCAAGTTCGACGAATGTTTGAAAAAATTGGCATAGACGTTTTAAAACTAAGACGAGTTTCAATTGGTCGTTTAAAAATTGGCTCCGTTAAAAAAGGTGAAATCCGTCAAATACCCCCTGAGATGGCCTTTCGGGTTTTTTCTTAATTCTAGACTTTGATCAGTGTGTCTTAATACTAAAGCTTACCGATAAAATTATATGAGATTTGGTAAATTTAGAAACAATCCTCTGCATACTCCTTCGTCCCAGAAGCCCGCTCAAAATTTTATTATCGCCATTTTTTTGTGTAGCTATTTTGTGACCGTGTCACCACTGATTTATTTTTTGTATAAAAACTATTTGGTCTTAGATGAAATTGGTTATAAGTTTTTCCCAACTTTGCTGGATGTAAATAACACCGACAAATACGTCATTGGTATAATAATCTGCAGTTCATTTTTAGTTGGATTAGGCATACAACTTTTCGCACAAAGATACTTTTTAAAAAAATTGTATAAACCTATTGATTTAGTTCAATACCATCTCTCTAAATTAATTTTAGGAGATTTCGACCAACCCAAAGTTCCCACCAACCAAGATCTCTATGTGCACGAGCTTATCAAAACCTACAACTATTTTTACGGCTCGCTTCAGACGAACTTAAAGCGAGATATCACTTTCTTGCAAGAACTTGAAGAAAACTATGATCCTAAACTGGCTAGCGTCTTGAAACTAGAAAAGATGGAACAGTTGAATTTAACCTTTGATCCATTAAATAAGGGTAAAGTAAATTCAAATAGTTCAAAAAATAAAATAAACGTCGCTTAAACCTAAGCTTTTACTGGCATATAGATTGCTTGTATATTTATGTTATATTTTTAACTTCATTTGCAAGGAGTCGTTTTGAAAAAATTTAGCCCCATTTTAGTCTTCACTTTAATACTTTATAGCCAAATCAGCATGGCTAATACGAAAATTGCAGGGGATTGGTGTCAGAAGCAGTTTACTGATTTTAATGCCGTAATGACAATTTCTGACCAGGGTGACATTCTTCGCGCCACCGTTGGTGTTAAAGATGGTGAAACCTTTGGTTTTGAAAGGGGCTTTATTTCTGTGGGTGCATCTAACATTGAAATGCAACTTTCAGGACAACCCATTGCTGTTTTTGATGTTAAACTTAAAAAAGCAAATTGGCTGAAACGACGTGACACTTTAAAAATACAATATGCTGATGGTGTCGTAGAGATCTTTAAAAGTTGCACTTTGGATTGGAAACCCATTAAAAATTAATCAACCCTATTTTATAAATAGTACTCCTAATAATTGTTCTGAGGTTTAATCATGTGTACATATTATAAGTTTATATTTTTATTAACTTTAGTATTTTCATCGAAGGTGCAAGCCAAAGAATGCATCCAGTATTTAAATGACATAAAATTAGACTTAGAACAACTTCAAGTCATTGAAGTACTTTCAGCTTCATTTTTAGCAGTAAATTCAAACCCCACAATTGTAAAACTAAAAAATAAAACCATAAGTTTTGAAGATATCGATGTTGATCAAAAAGAAGAAATTATTCGAATACTTACTGAAAATATGCCTAGCATGATTGAATTTTCTAAAAAGCCTCAATGGTTTAGTGTTGAAGATGGTGTCGTTAGAGCAAGACTACAACAGGTTATAAGAAAACTAAATGCAGAGAAGATGGCTTTTGGTATCGATGATATTGGTATTGCTAGGTTTATAAGATCCAATATTGATGCAATTATTCAAAATGCATCTAATATCGACATGCGACCCTTTTATCTTGATATGTTCAAAATGCCTCAGACTTATACGCCAACAATATTAGGAAGTTTTTCTTATTTATTTCTTAATGCTGAAAGTTATTTGCTAGGTAGCCTTTTGCTATACTGGACATATAAAGAAACAAGATATGCGATACGTGTTTTGCGAGGGTCTAGAGTACCTACCCTTAATGATAGCTATGATTTTGATCTAGGAAGAACTAATAGAGAAGACTTTCTTAATAGTTATTTATAAATCTACCTGAGCTTATGCTCTTTTCTAAGTTGGCGTTCGACATCTTTTGATTTAATGGATTCCCGTTTGTCGTGAAGTTTTTTGCCTTTACCTAAGCCAATTTCAAGTTTTACTCGACCCGCTTTAAAATAAATTTTTAAAGGCACTACGGTTAAACCTTTTTCATCTATTTTGCCTCGAATTTTATGCAGTTCCGATTTGTTCAGCAGTAATTTTCGAAGGCGCTCTGGCTCGTGATTATTGTAGCTACTAGACTTATAGGGTTGGATATTTGCGCCTTGAAGAAAGGCTTCAAAGTCTTTAAAAGAAATATAGGCTTCTCGTAAGGAAATATTTCCTGCTCGGATGGACTTAACTTCACTGCCCATTAAAACGAGTCCCGCCTCATAGGTTTCAAGTATCTGATAGTTAAATCTCGCTTTTTTATTGTCTGCGATCAGCTTAATACTCATAACTACTTAAGCCCCTGATTGTTTGTTATAAATAAAAATAAATTTTGATAATCTTCAGGACTTAATTCTTCAGCCCGCATATCTAAGCTTAAATTATTCTGTGCAAAAAATATTTTAAATTCGGAAAGCTTGTTCATCTTTTTGGCCTTATTCGAAATTTTTTTTCTGCGCTCTAAAAAACACTCTTTTACAAACTGCACAAACGCGGCACGATTAGAAATCTCAGAAGGTTTGTTTTGAAAAGTTAAAACTTGGCTATCCACTTTGGGTTTAGGATTAAAACAATTAGGGCTTACGAAAACTAATTTTTTTATGGTCCAAAAATTTTGCGCTACGACTGATAAAAAGCCATAAGAGGACTGCATTTTCAAACTTAAGATGCGATCAGCGACTTCTTTTTGAAACATAAGCACCATAGCTTCGGGCATATTTTGGATCGACATATCGATCACAATCCGAGCTGAGATTTGATAGGGTAAATTAGAAACCAATCCTATGGGTTTAGTTAATGATGACCAATTAAATTTTAGAGCATCAACTTCCGTGACTGCAAAACCTTGGTCTCGCCAATATTGGGCAAAGGATGAATCCAATTCTATAAGGTGAACTAAATGGGATTTTAATTCATCGGTTAATGATCCTAAACCTGGTCCAATTTCAATCCAATTCAAATGATCATGTTTTTTAACAGCGGTTACAATTTGTTGAACCACGGTCTGATCCACTAAAAAATTCTGACCTAAAGATTTTTTAGCCGAGTGTTGCAAGGTCAATAATCGAGACGCAATTTTTGATCTAAGGGATTGAACATCCGAAGAATCCATTTTAAGACTCCGCACTTTTAAGTAAAAAATCTGTGGCTAGGGATCTTGGATATGGTGCTAAATTTTGCGAGGAGATTTCGCCGGCTTGAAAACGTCTTAGGCCTGCAAAGCCAATCATAGCCGCGTTATCAGTGCAGTATTTTAAAGGTGGAATCAAAACGGGAATCTTAAGTTTGGCCGCCATGTCTTGAGCGGCTTGTCTTAAGTAGCTGTTTGCACTGACTCCACCTGTAATAGCTATGGCTTTATAACTTTTAATTTGTGAGGCCACATTTAATTTATCAAAAAGCACATCAATGACATTTTTTTCAAAAGAGGCACATAGATTAGATATTTCCCGCTCAATCTCTGGCTCGCTCATTTTTTCTAACATTCTAAGTCCAGACGCTTTAGTGCCTGAAAAACTAAAGTTTAAACCTTTATTTTTTAATCCCGTCGAAAACTGAAATTTTAAGGGATCCCCCTTACGAGCCCAAGCATCCAGCTTAGCCCCTCCTGGGAACCCTAATCCAAGCTCTTTGGCGAACTTATCTAAAGCTTCACCGGCGGCATCGTCTATGCTTTGGCCTAAAATTGTGTAAGACCCACTTGAAGTCATTTCACATAAATGGGTATGCCCGCCGCTTACGGCTAAAATCAAACTAGGCCAAGAGTTTGTGAGTGATAATTGAGGGGTGTAATTTTCATCAGAAAGCCATGGTGCTAAGATATGACCCTCCAGATGGTTGACTCCGACAAAAGGTATATTCCACATAATCGAAAGAGTTTTGGCAGTCACTAAGCCCACTAAAAGTGAGCCCACAAGGCCAGGACGACTAGTAACACAAATCACACTTAAATCCTTAGACGTCATATTTTGCGACACAAGCAACTGATCCACCAGGGGCAAAAGAGCTAGAGTATGATTCCTCGAAGCGATCTCTGGAACCACACCCCCAAAGGGTAAATGCTCTAGATCTTGATTGGCACTAAGTTGCGATATGACAAAACCATCATCTCGAACTAAAGCCACAGAAGTGTCATCACAACTGGTCTCAATGGCCAGTGCAATTTGTTGAGGTTTCATTATTTAAGATTTTCTAATCTAAATTTTGCAAACTTAGAGGCTTTGGAATTTGGGTACTGCTTAACCACATTGTTAAAAAAGGTTTTAGCTTCTGACTGCAATCCCAACTCTTGAAAACAAACACCAATTTTATAAGTCACGATAGCAAGTTCTTGGGACTTAGGATTTCTTTTGCGATAGGTTTCAAATTCTTGGGCCGCTTTTTCCCATTTGCCTTCGGTAAAAAACTTATCAGCTTTTTCGAGATCCCCTGTAGGTTTGGCATTGGCTTCAGCCAACTGTTCCTTAGCTCGCTCAGTGGCCATGATTTGGGCTTCCCGACTAGCTTTGATTTCATTTTTTAACTGCTCTTGCTGCATGGACATTTCGGCAATGGCTTGCTCTAAGTCTTTGACTCTAGAGGCATTGGCTTGAGCTTCAGAAGCTCCACTGGCTTTGGTTTCAAGTTCCTCAATTCGGCCAAGCATGGTACGAAATTGTTCTTCATAGGATTTAAGCTGAGACTCAAGAATGGCAACCTCTTGAGAACTTTTCATAGCTCCGCCAGCAATAGGCTTAGGGGCATTATACGCTTTTGGTACATTGTATCTTGAACCTGGGGATTGATTTTCAGAAAGTTGCGAACGAGTAACTACACATTGGGTCAAAGAGATCAAAACAAGAAACCCTGTAAAAATCTTAAGCAAACTATGGATGGATATCATAAAACAATTTCTCCCTTTTTATACTTTTTCACTCTTGCTCTAAGCTCGGCCTTTTCTGCTATGAAACGGCTTTTCATAAATAGCTCTCTGGCTTTATCATAATTTCTTTCATTATAGTATCTAAGAGCTTGTTCATAAAGCATTTTAGCTTGGTAAGAAAGTTTGGGCTCAAGGCTATCGGCTTGAGCGCGTTTTGCGTTCTCAAGGGCCGTTACCGTTAAAACATATTCATCTTTAGGTGGGAGGCCTGCACACGAGATCAGGCTAAAGGCAAAACTAAAAAAAAAGAGAGCTCGAAAGAAGTTCATAGCTCTCTTGATAATCATTGATAATTATTGAAGTGGCAAGAAGTTAGCTCTTCGGTTTTTAGTATGATCAGATTCTGTATCACCATAAGACAAAAGTTTTTCTTCGCCGTAGCTGATCGTTAACATTTGTGACGGATTGACTCCAATGCTCTGTAAATAATCTTTTACTGCTTTAGCACGTCTTTCACCTAAGGCTAAATTGTACTCAACCGAACCTCTTTCATCACAATGACCTTCAATCTGCACATTCACATTTGGATTGGCATTCATCCATGCGGCGTTATCAGTCAAAGTCTGTTTAGCTGCAGCAGATAAAGACGAATTATCATAAGCAAAAACGATAGTTTTTAAGCCAGGAATTGAACCTGTATCACTACCTGTTGCACTTGCATTCATTGGGGAATCGGACATGTTCGTCGCATCCAATACACCACCTTGAGACATTGGGTCTCCGCCATCTGCAGATAAAGAAGCATCGTCAGCTTTTTTTTTGCTTGAACAATTTGTGATTGATAAAGCCATTGCAGAAATTAAAATTGCCATTAAAAATTTTGTCATGAACTACCCCCATAAAGATTAAGACAGTACAATTCTATGATGGCTTTGAGATAAGTCAATCCGTTATTATTTTTTTATGAAGGACCCTTTGATGACAGAATTAAAGCATCGTTTTGGTGTGTTCCTTACGACTACGTTTATTTTTTTGGCACCGCTAAAAGCTGAAGCGTGGAAAACCTTAATCACTCCACGTTTTAAAATTTTAATAGCTTCAGACTTTGTTAAACAAGGAGAACACATTGCAACACAAGCCGAACGCGCGCTTACCCAGTTGCAAAATGTCTATTCTGAAATCCCACATCAACCCATTCTTATAGTTGTAGATCACCGAACCAATGCCTCAAATGGTTCGGCAACTCATTTTCCATATCCACATATAGTGATTTATCCCGCGCTTCCCTCCACATATTCATCTATTGGGGAATATCATGAATGGGTCTTTGAGCTTATTTTACATGAACTGGTCCATTACCTTACGTTTTACCCAACTCATGGCGTCTATAAACCCGTGCAGTGGGTATTCGGAAATCTTTTTGCCCCCAATTTTATTTTGCTACCTTCTTGGTTTCACGAGGGATTAGCCGTTAGCTTAGAAACCCATTTAACAAGTGGCGGCCGTATGCGTTCCGAAGGCTACAAAGAGATGTACAAAATTTTAAGTCAAGACTTAAAACTAGGTCATGAAAATTTAAGCACTATCAACGAGCGCTACCTTCCAAGTTTTCCCTATGGTCAACGCCCTTATTTTTTTGGATCCTTAGTTTTAAATGAATCTACACGTCATAAAAGCCCTAAAGAGTTGAATCAAACCATTCAAGGTTTTTCCAGAGCCATACCTCCTTACAATATTTACTCCAGCGCGAAAAAGAACTTAGGGCAAAGTTTTAAAAAGTCGCGAAAATCTTTACCTGTCGTTGCCATTGATAAAAACTTGGCTACTGAATATAAAAAAATATTTATTTATCCTGGGCATTCCCCCATTTGGTTGGATGCAGAAAATTTTTTAACTTTAAGCTTCACGAAAGATTTAAATCAACAATTGCTAAAAAACACTATCGCTAAAGGGTCCAGCAAAACAAAAAAGCCGCAAGTGCTAACAACTTTAATTGGTACCGAGCGTATCTATTTATCCTCCGACAAAACACTGCTTCTTTTTGATCAGCTTTCACCTTATCAAAGAATGGATAACACCACTGACCTCTACACTTTTAATTTAATAACCAAAAAAACTACAAGGCACACCTACGGTGATCGTCTTCGGGAAGGGGCCTTAGCAAAAAATAAGTCCAAAGCTATTGCTGTTCAAACAGATCTCAGCACGACCCAACTTGTGGAAGTCGATTTAACAAATACTAAGGCTATTAAAGTTTTGTACGCACCAAAAACTTTCGAGACCCGAATCTCATCACCTAGCTATGTAGCTGATGATCAAAAAATTCTGTTTATTGAAAAACCTATGGCGCAAAAAAGCCAGCTTAAAGTTTTAGATCTTAAAACTATGTCTTTACAAAACATTTCATTGGCAAAAAATTTTGAAAAAATTTTTTGGATCGAGTTTCAAAATGGCAAACTACTACTTCATGCCAAAGAGTCGAATAAGCCTCGTCAGCACTATATTTTAGATGCGAAATTTCAAGCCCAGCAAATTACTTTTGATGCGATAGGTACGCGAAGCGCCGCACTAAAAAACAACCAGCTCTTAGTCAGCCATCTTAGTGATCAAGATTATGTGACTGCTTTATATACCGATTTCAAACAACAAGCCCAAAATGAACCCATAGATTTTAAGATTGAGTTATCCAAAAATCTTATTTTGACCAACACCCCTACACAACCGGTTGCTATGGAAGATCGAGGATATTCATTTTTAAATTATATGGTACCCAAGTATTGGTTTCCTTTCATCTCGCCTAACTACGGAGGTTTTGGAAACCAGTTTTTATATAGCGCTTCGACAGGAGCCACAGATCCTTTAGGCATAAATTCTTACTCAGCGACTTTACGTCAAGATACAATTTCCGATCGATTAAGCGGTGGTATTAATTATTTTCACGCTAATAAAAATTTAATTTGGGGGCTATCAGCCAATCAATTTGAATCCCCACTGACGGAAGAGATCTCTAGAACCTTTAAGACCTTTGGTATATCTACACGTTACGACTTTGGACATGATCGAAACTTAGGAAGTTCCCTAACTTTAAGTTTAAGCCATACAGATGCCAACGCAGATGACATCTTAAGGGTTAATCCCACGGCCGTTGATATCAATATTAAATCTGTTGGGCCACAGTTAACTTATAACTACAATTCACTTATGCAGGAGCCTTCTAGGGTGGCTCCTTCTCATGGCCAGTTTGTTAGTCTTTCCTTAGCTCATTACTTAGAGCAAAAAAATTATTTCGCCTATAACTTTCTAGAAGGATATTATGAAACCTATTTTTCAAAGTATCTAGTACCGAATCGAACCTCTTTAAAATTATTTGGTAAGGCTCTGGCATCTTCGGAACCTCTGCCTGCGGTATTTAGACCTGTCAATTTAAGCGGATATTTTACAACATCTCGACAACAAAACAGCTTTGTCATAAGAGGCTATCCTTCAGGTATTTTTCAAGCCAGTGAAGCTGCTTACAATATCGGCCTTGAATATTACTTTCCTTTACTCAATATATTTTATGGACCAGAATCACTTCCGATTTTTTTCCGCCGAATTTTTGGGGCTTTGGTGGCTGATGCCGGTAGCTTCAAAGGCCGAATTTTTAACGGTGTAGATACATTTTTAGATCATGATTTTAATGAAACCTATTATGGAGCTGGTTTTGAAGTTCATGCCGAACTAACCATTGGGCACTATATCCCACTAAAACTAAGTCTTGGGATTTATCAAGGACTGCAAGAATTAAATGGTATTGAGCCCAATCAAGTTTTTATCAATTTCACCACACCAGATTTGCCTTAAAGCGCATAACGCGTTGCCGCCATATCTCTATTTTCAACCATTAAACCCACTTAGCTTGACTTTCACGCCGTCCCAAAAAAAAATTAAGATTGAAGCAAGAGGGGGACCCATTTGGATCAAGACAATATTGATTGGATCAAAGATTTAGTTCGCGGCGAACAACAAATGGAAGAAGCTGGAATCGTTGATTTCTCTCCAGCTTTTGACCCTGCGAACATTCTGCTCAAGGGAACCGTGGAGTTCCTGCAAAACCTCAAATCTCAATTCATTAGATCAGCCACTGTCTTTAATCAGCTGCGCGGCAGTTCCCAAGGTTTAATTAAAGTTTACGGGATATCCAAAACCCATTCAGATTTCATGTTATTTAGAAATGGCTATAAACTTATATTTTCTATGGCTGAAGCCGGAAAAATTATTATTCAGTTTCACCATATGGCCACTCCCTTTATGGCCGAGAACAACTCAAAGAACTCTGGTCCTATGACAGCCCATAGTGCTCTTGAGGCCCAATGGGGTGCCTTTGGTGAATTAGTATGGACAAATAAATCCAAGCCCATAAACGATAGATATTTAGTGCGTTACTATCTTAAACACTTTGTTCATAACAGCACCAAATAGCTCTCAAATTATGATAATTCAATTTTACACCTAAAATTTTAGCCTTTAGAAACTTTTACCCTTTAATCAATTTATCCAATTAAATAAGATATTAGAATCCAGCAGGCCAAAAAAAATAAGCTGTAACAATGTTAGCGTTTTGATTTAGCGATTATGTTTTGGAAGCGAATCAGATTTGAAGTCCAGTCGGTTATAATCAATTGATTTTTTTCTCCAAAGATTTTCATATCACCGTTCCGAGAGTACATAGACCTTAAGGATTTTTCCATCTCGACGGCGGATAAATTTTTTGGTAGATCTATAATTAATGTGGCCATACGTTCTGGCAAAGGGTTTTCAACGGTATTTTTAAAAACTTCAATTCCCGACTTTACGGCGTCCTTAGCAGCTAAAATGGCCACGTCATTTTCGGTTTCGATAACCGAAATTCCAGTCAAAGAAAGAGCTTTAGAAATGACATTTTTCGCTTCTTCGACCGTCAAAGATTTAGCACTGAGGGTTAGCTTTTGATTAACGACATTGGAATTAATGATCACAGGTTTGTTATAGATTTTAGAAAACACAGCCATCTGACTGGTCAGGGTTTTATTTTTTAGCTCAAAATTAAGGTTTCCTTCAGCAGCAAAGGCCGCGGAGAACCACAAGTTTGCTAGTACTAAAATCGAAGAAAAAATAATATTTTTCATAGCTTTATCCTTTGTAAAAGTTATTAATTTTAATTTGACATCATTAGAGGAAATTACTTGTTTGTTTATTTGTTTGCTTTTTTAAATTCAATCTGTTTAGACATCAAAACGACATCTTTAAAAGATTTAATTTGAATATTATCACTGATTTCAATTTTTTTTAAATTTTCTCTGGCTTCAAGAATCATCTGCGTCACGCCTAGGCTGTCGTCTTTCGTATCTTGCTGCGAGGATTGGTCCTCTAACTGTTCCATACCTTTTGGCTCTTCTTGTGGCTCTTCAGCCTCATCCAGGGACAAAACTCTAAGTAAAGTATTGGAAGTCTGTGGTTTAGGGCTAACTTGAACTTGCTCTTTAGCTTTGTCCATCAGATCTTCTAAAACGATAATTTTTTCGGTGATTTTTTTTTCAGTTTTTTGTAACTCTGCTAAAAGACCTTTTTTGTTATAAAACATGATCCAAAACATCAACGCCGTAAAAATTAAAAACGATTCAAGTATGATTTCCATGCATAAATTATAGCTCGGAAATAAAACTTTGTAGCCTCTCTACCGACTTTTGGATGGTCTTTTCATCCACGGCAAAGCTTAGTCGGATGTAATCAGCTTGACCAAAGGACTGCCCAGGTACAACAACGACCCCTTTGGACTCAAGCAGATTGGAACAAAACTCGTCGCTAGTCCATTGCATTCTAGCTAAGATTTTAGATATATTAAGCCAAATATAAAATGCACCCGTAGCGGAAGCAAAAGAAAGTTCAGGAATATTTCGAAGCAAACCTTCAAATAAATTTTTTCGTTCTAAAAGAAGTTTTTTAATTTTTGGCAAATCTACATCCATAGTTTTTATGGCGGCCTCAGCAGCCGCTTGAGCTATGGAAGATGGACAACCTGTCGATTGGCTTTGAAAATCCGCCATGGCTTTGATCCACAGTTTTGGACCTACAGCCCATCCTAAGCGCCAACCCGTCATCGAATAGGTTTTTGAAGCCCCATTGATGCAAATAGTTCGGTTCTGCATTTCAGGATATTGATCTAAAAGATGCGGAGCTCTGAAGGAGTCAAAAGTTAGGTAACCATAAATATCGTCACTGACGATAGCCACACTTGGATGTTTTTTTAAAACTTGACCAATAAACTTTAAATCCTCTGATGTTAAAGTCATACCCGATGGATTATTCGGGGAATTTAGAAGTAGCATTTTGGTTTTTGAAGTAAACGAAGCTTCAAAGGCTTTTTGCATCTTCAAATCTTGGGCTATGCCATCTAAAAAAGCAGGTACTGCTTTCGCACCACATAGCTCTATCATTTCTGGATAACTGACCCAAAAAGGACTGTGCATAACAACTTCATCCCCATCATTTAGTAAAATTTGAAATGCAGCAAATAAACTATATTTAGCACCAGAGGCCACACTGACATCATTCGGGGAACACTCAAGACGGTAGTCTTTATGAAATTGCGCAGCAATTGCAGATCTTAAAGATGGTGTGCCTGAAGCTGGAGTGTATTTTGTTTGACCTGTTTGGATAGCCTTAAGACCAGCTTGGACAGCGGAATCAACAGTTGGCCAATCAGGCTCGCCAACAGTTAAAGATAAAATATCTTTCCCTTCATCTTTTAAACTTTTAGCTTTCGCAGCGAGTTCAAGGGTAGCTGATGGTTTTAGGTGTTTGGCTCTATCTGAAAGTTCAATCATTTTTATGACTCCTGATTAAATTATATCAATTCTATTTATTAGCTAGTTTGGCGTGAATAAATTGGGCGGTATGCGGGGTAACAAATTTTTCGAAGGGAGCTTTAAAATGAGCCATCTCTTTGATGGTTCTTGAGGAGACATCTCGGTACTCTGGACGACAGCAAAACAACATGGTTTCAATATTAGGATCGATCTCAAGATTAATGTTCGCCAGTGTTTGCTCTTGACGGAAATCCACTGTTGATCTAACCCCACGGACAATTATATTAGAATTATATTTTTTTAAATAACTAACAGTTAAACCATCCCATGAATCAACTTTGACATTTTTAAGTTCTTTGACATCATATTTTATGAGACTTAGTCTTTCTTCAAGATTAAAAAAGGCGGCTTTTTCATAAGAGGCCGATACTAATACGGTAAGTTCATCGCAGATTCTAGCGGCTCTTTGAATAATATCTAAATGGCCCTTCGTTATAGGATCAAAACAACCTGGGTATACTGCTTTCATAGCTATCCTTAATTTTTATGGTTTCAAAGTATACCAATATTAAATAAGGCACAATTAAGATTTAAGAAGAAAAGTCTAACTATTATTGCGACAATTTAAATTGACGCATCTCTGGGAGTTTCAACCTGTTTATAAACTGATAAGAATTTATCCCCATAATTTTTTTGCTTCCATAATGTCAAAAGCCCATAAGTTGCAGCAATAGGCTCATTTTTGACGGATTCAATTATGACATAATTTACAGCATCACCTAAGTGAGCCGCCAATGTTGACATGACTTGATCTGCCATCTTTGCCGTAAAGGGGGGATCGATTAGAATAATCTGTTCGTTATTGGTCCTAGACTTTAAAAATTTAAGCACATCATTTTTAGTGATGGTAAACCCTTCTGTTATTTTTAACTTTTCAAGATTACTTTTTAGAATACTTATAGACTTAGGCTGAAGATCGACAAAATGCACATGTTTTGCACCTCGGGATAAGGCCTCTATACCCAAAGATCCGGTTCCAGAAAATAAATCTAAAACAACAGCATCTTCTAAATGAAATGCAAGGATATTGAAAATGGTCTCTTTGACAAAATCTGTTGTCGGTCGAATATGGTCAGCTTTAAAACTTATCAAAGCATGGCCTTTGTATTTTCCTGAGATCACTCTCAATGGGCACGTCCCACATAATCTAAACAATGATCCGCAAAAACAAATATGTTTTCAAAAGGTTTTCGAATAAAATCAACAGCACCTAATTTCAAAAACTCCTCTTTAGTTCCACCGGCTGAATAAGCTGATATTACAACTATTTTAGCTTTTTCAAAATTTTTTTGACCCTCGATTTCTTTTAAGACATCTAAGCCGCCTTTCTGCGGCATAATAACATCTAAAATAACAAGGTCTGGATTAAAATCTGACCATTGATCTAAGGCCTCTTGGCCATCAGCACAGATTAAAACTTCAAAACCTTTTTGTTCGAAAACTTTTTTTAAGGTTTTTCGTATCAATAGTTCGTCATCAGCAATTAGTATTTTCACATAACCCTCAATGGGAACCTAATACACAACTCTGCCCCAGGACTCAAGCTGTTCATAACAACTATATCACCACCAAATTGTCGAATAATCTGTCGGGATAAAAATAATCCAATCCCGGTCCCTTGGTCTTTGGGTTTTGTCGAAAAGAACGGTTCAAAGACTTTCTCTTTTAATTCTTCACTAATTCCAGGTCCTGAATCTTTGACAAACAAATTTATGGCTTCACGATCCTGATTGGCTGAAATAGTTATAGGTCCCGAGAAATTCATAGCCTGACATGAATTGTATATTAAATTAAAAAGCACTTGTTGCACTAAACCAGTTGGACAAGTGATATACTTTTGATCCAAATCAACCAACTCAAAACGTATATCACGCGTAACACTTTTCATTAAAGTTAATGTTTTTAAGACAAAAGAATTTAAATCAGTAGTATGCAAAGTAACTTCAGAAGCTGAAAATTCTTTTAAATTATTAATAATTTCAAAACAACGCAAAAGACCATTTTGAATTTCAAATAAGTCTTCCTGTAACGACCCAATAACTGATGGGCTTTTATCAGATAACAAATATTCAACAGAAGCTCGCATACCGGTCAGTGGGTTAGCAATTTGATGAATCACTTTGTCAACAAGCTGTCCTAAGTAGGAAAACTTCTCAGATTTAATATATTGGGCCCGGAGCTCATTTATGGATTCAGTACTTTCATAATGATGGATCCACAATTTTTGGTTAAAAGTTTCATCAACGATTACTGGAAATGAGTGAAGATTAAATTTGTTGCTTAAGTTTAAAGTTTTTTTGGCCACCGAATTAACTTGTTCTTGTTGGCTTTGCAAAATTGGGCACCCTTCACAAGGTTGCTCTTTTTGAAATAGAACTTTGAAACAATTTTGACCCTTAAATTTATTATTTAGATTGGATTTAACTATTTTATAAAACTCATCAATTATTAGAAGTGGATCATCTAAACTATTAAACGAAGTCGACCATAACAACGAATCACTTATAATTTTTTCTTGGTCAAATAATGAATCTAACACCATTTTAAAAATATATTGTAAGTAATTGATATGTTTTTGAATAAGGATTAAGTACGCAAAATTAAAATTGGAAAATTCAAGTCCAATCATATAATCAGCATTTTTTCCGATGGCAAAAAGTTTAAATTCTAAAACAGGCTTTAAACTCAGATTAGCCCACTTGGTTTTATCTAAATCTTGCAGTTGCTCAAATGTTAAAGTGATTTTTTTTAATCGATTTGAAGTTGTTTGTATTTTATAAATAGTTTCAGTTTTTTTATAAAAAATTATAAGATCCTGCACATAAAAGGATTTAAATGAATTTTGAAGTACTTTACTAAAAGAATCAAAACTAGAAGCCTCTAGTAAATTTTTAAGAATCAAAATTGAATCCTTTTCAAAGGCCACTTGCGATTCAAGTTCGGTTCGATATTCAGATAGCTGTCTGGTTTTTAATTCAACTTCGGAATTTAAATTTTTAACTTGATTTTCAATCAGTAAATTTTGCGATTTAGCTTTTTGAATGATCTCTGCTTGGCGTAAATTTTTAACCTTTCGATCCTTAGAAGATTTTAATATGTTTATTATTTTTAAAGTATCTAAAAATGGACCTAAGGTACCTAAAAAATGCCCTGAAGCTTTATGTTTTTTATATTCAACAATACCAAACTCATCGATCCTATCGAGCCAGATCAGGTAGTCAACATTCGTCAGAGAAACTTTTGAATACTCCGACCAAGGAATAATAAAAATAATATTTAGAGAAGGAAGATCTAAATTTTCATAAACTTCTGTATCAATAGTAAGGCTATGCGATTCTAAGTGCTGTAATTCTATTGGAATTAAACTTTTTGAATTCCAAGCAAACTTCATTCAATTAGATTTAAGCTTGAGTCTGCATACATAGACATGATTTCTAAATCTTGTTCTATTATTGTAGTGACTAATTTTTTTTTGACTCTTTGTTTGTTAATAACTTGAACTTTAGATTCGTGCATATCAACAAAATCAATCTCCCGAAATGAACAGGCTCTTTCAATCAAAATATCAACTTTATTGATTTTCTGTAAAATCTCTTCTCTGCGTCTATAAAAGGTCTTAAAATGATCTAAAGTTATTGCTTTTTTTCGAGCCAATTTTAAAAAAAGATCGTTCTGATTTGCAAAATCCTCTAAGGCATTATTCTTCATTTCTAACAGGTGAATAATTTCAAGACCGACCATTTTTACCTCTACGTAGAACTTAGTATGCCAGTATATAGGTTTTAAAAAAGTCTGGATTGTCATCCCATACTCAATTATAGACTGATGGACGGATAACGGATGGGGACTTAAGCCTAGGTATTAATTATGTTTAGTTGTAAGTAAATTATTTATTTTAAAGGATAAATTAATTCCTAGATAAATCGCCACAAAATCACAAATCGGTGTTTAGCTATGTCACTTCCATGCCAAATAGCTGTGTAGTTTTGTCATTACCAAAGTAAATTGCTGAGTAGTTACAAAATATTCCCGTTAACTTAAAAGCTATAATTAAAAAATGCATGAGACTTATTTTGTTTAGTCATCGTGGATCAAACTTGAACGTTCAAAGTAACCATTTTTAAAAAAAGAGTTTTTTAAAAAATATTGCAGTTAGGTTTAATACTACCCTTAAACACATCCACAGAATTAAGGTCTAGGATGAAAAGGACCAATAAGCTAGAACTCAAAGAACCTTCTAAATCGGCCTCTTTCTTTTTTTTGTGGGGATGGGGGTTTAATTGGATTTGAGTTCATACATCCATTTAAGCGCAAAACAGCTGTTTAAGTAGCCCACTTTCTGCATGATTTTAAGCTTAAAATACTCCATGTTTTTGTATCCA
>JBGSLV010000022.1:0-18581 GCA_041740515.1 Bdellovibrionales bacterium
TTTTAAAGCTGAGTTTACTTCTTCGGGATCGAATAGGAACTTATTTTTTTGGTCTTTGTGCATAAGGCATTCTCCTTGTTAGATTGTTTCAAACAAGAAGTGGTAATGTCACCCATACACAAAATAATTTACAGACCCAAAAAATCAGGATCAAGGCTTATTTGTTCGACGTCGATGTTAACATTATCATCTTCGTATTCAACTTTTCGCTCATTGACATCTTTAAGCTTAAATGTGTGAGAGCTCTTCATTTGAACCGTTTCTATTTCTGAACTCAATTCTAAATCACGAATTAGATCTGTGGTTATATCTAAGATACTACCGCCGAACTCAATTTGTAAAATAAGACATTTAATAAACCGCTGCAGTATACCTCTTTTCTAGTATTTACTAAATTAACCATCGCAATTTTAAAACTTTCACCCAACTGCATCTGTCTAATTGCAAGAGATATGTCATCTTTAAGGCTTTGATTATTTATAAATTCTAGGACTGAGTATAAAGCCGTTGTGGTTGAGTGTCCTGCCTGTGACATGATTTTAAAATATAAGAAAAAGTCTTTAATATCTGCATGTGTTATAGATCTTGTTTTTGGCAGATTTTTGGTTTTTGACATTATGGTCCTTCTATTAAGGGCTCTACTAATTCTACTTAAGGTTATTATCTTAAGTTAACGCGAAATGTATTTAGTTTTAAGTTAACTTAAGTCTTACCCAAAAAACTGGACAAAATACCTTTTGAAAAGAAGGTCCATAGAAGACTATTATAATCGAAAAATCTTAGGGCAAATTTAGGTCTCAAGCAGATCATTTTTTATCAAAAGGTTCAGGCCTTCTTGACTTAAAATTTTGCAAGTTCTTACTTTACGTTTATGGGGATATATAATGCAAAAGTCGAAGTTGTTAATTACAATTTATCTAGTTTTGTTACCGCTTTTCTCTATCCATGCTGAACCTGATTATATTCTGTCTAAAAAACATGTTCCCAAATACGAAAGATTAATAGGAAAATATATTAACGTCACCGAATCTGATTGGGGTGCTGAATTTCGATCGATCTACTGACTCCAAGTGCATTTTCAAAGGATAATTTTTTAGCTGGATATTATTTATATAGGTTGCCCTTTGTAACTAAGAAGGGTGAAAAAAGAGGGTAATAAATTATTTAGTCAGTTTCAATTAGTTTTTGTTTAGAGCTTATAATTTTCTAAAATATGGAACTTGAAACCAGAAATTCAACACTGCCAGATTTTGGCGAGTAGTGAAATCCAGTTGTGGGACTTGAGAAAAACATTTCGGGCAGATAGAGTCTGACGCTACTTCCGAAACCAAATTCAACTTCTTCGACCGCGGAAAAGCCAATCTGGCGTAACCAACCCGCACCAATGGTTAGATCAACAGGTCTGTCTTCAAAGGCATAACTGACATCTAGACCAAATTCAGCTTTGTTAGCGATTTCGATACTCTCTTCGTTTTCAAAGCCTGATATGGAAGTATTGATGACATTATAATTAACGCCAAATTTGAATTTTGAGTTGAAGGGTATATAATTAAATAAAATTTGAATAGCACCAATACCTACTCTGAGGTCTAAATTTTGATATTGTGGCTCAAGCTCTGAAGTGTCTAATTTAAAATCTGCAAAACTAAAACCTAATGACCATAAGAACTGGGGTCTTCGCCAAAAGTTATATTTTAAATTGAAATTAAAAATATGTTGCTCTTGGGTGAAGTTAAGTAAGACAGTTCCAATTTCCAAGCGATCCGTGAGTGCATAAGTAAATGCAGAAAGTAGCGTGTTCGTATTTAAGTTTGCACCCACGGCGCGCTGAAAAGCAAATTTGCCACGATCTCTAGTTTCTGCTTCGGCCGAGATATGAGGTGTAAAGCGTCGTTCGATTTTAGGCTCTTGGTTGTCCTGACCAAACACATTGGGGCTGTTTATTAAAATGAGTAGGGTCAAACATAAAGAGTGTAAGTTCATGCTCAGTAGTTAATACCAATGGTGGCCATTAAAGTGATGGGATCACCGGCCTGTCGGTATCTAGAGTTACTACCGCCTGATGGATCTGGAAGTGGGGAGCCTTCACCGGCGAAGCTGACATATTGGTAAAGAAATTGAAAGCCCACAAAGTTCTTCTTTTGATTAAATAAATATTCAACTCCTGCGCCGATATCAAATCCCACAGCACTGTCAGTAGTTTGAATGACAGGATTGGTGGAATGAGATCGACGAATCTGCGAAACACCGCCAATAAAGTAGGGATTCCATTCTGCAAAAGCACGAGTCATATTTTGGGTATTTAAGAAATACTTACCGTACATATTGATATCAAATAATCGCATTTTTGCATTGAAGACGCTGTTGTCGTTGGCTATGAAGCTCATGTTGTGGTCACTGGTTGTAAATCCCACTTGAACCGCAAATTGTAAATCAAAAAAATATGTGAAAAAAGCCCCAAAGCTTGCGGTTTGACTGTAGTACTCCGAATAATCGCCGCCAATAAATCCTTTATAACCGGTCGAAATCCCAATATTTAAGAGCCGACCATTTCTAAAAAAGTTAATATCAGCCTCTTCCGAAGCAGCTTCAGTGAATTCACTGTAATCGGAAAAAGGATCAAAGTTATCTTCAGATTGGACATCATCCTGGGCCATTGTGGTTGAATTATGTCCCAAAATTAAAAAGAAAATCAGGGCGAACATTAATGCTGAAAAAAAACTATTTCGTGAAATCATATTATAAAGTTTAAAAGAGCTTAGTGAGAATAGCAAAATCCCAAAGACGCTTCAGGCTTGTAAGCTCGAAGAACTTGACCTATGTCATAGAAAAACCTATCCATGGAACATGGATTCTATAGATTATAAAACCAGTGGTGTAGATATTGAAAAAGGCGATGCCTTTGTAGAGTGGATCAAAGACACGCAACCCAAAGTGCAACCCCACCAAGATAAAATTATTGATGGGTTAGGTGGTTTTGCCGGTGTGTTTCGCGCCGATTTTAAAACCATGGAAGATCCTTGCCTGGTCGCTTCCACAGATGGCATCGGTACTAAACTTTTGTTGGGCGAAATGTACAACCGAATTGAAGATTTAGGCCAAGATTTAGTGGCTATGTGTGTGAATGATTTAGTCTGCCTTGGGGCTGAACCCTTATTTTTTTTAGACTATTATGCCTGTGGTAAATTGGATCTAACCAAAGCGAAAGCTTTTGTTACGGGTGTTCGGCAAGCATGTTTACAGTCCAATTTATTTCTTTTGGGTGGGGAAACTGCGGAAATGCCTGGGCTGTATGCCGAAAATCAATTTGATGGGGCAGGGTTTGCCGTTGGGGTTGTCGACCGAAAAAATATGTGGGGTAAACATAGGGTCAAGGCCGGGCAAAAATTAATTGCTGTTGAATCCTCTGGATTTCATAGCAATGGGTACTCTTTGCTTCGAAAAGTTTTTGCCGACGATTTAAATTCATGGATTGATATTTTATTAAAACCAACCCATTTGTATGCTCAAATGACTGAAGCTTTTAAAGCGAAAAACCTACCCATTCAGGCTTGCGCGAATATCACTGGTGGCGGAATGTCGAATATTCCTAGATGTTTAGACTCAACACTTCAAGCTGTTTTAACCCCTTGGGATTTGCCACCAGCTTTTCAAGAAGTTTTAAATCGGACCAAGGCCAAAACCAATGATTTTTATGAGACCTTAAATTGTGGGGTAGGCTTTGTTGTGATCTGTGAACCAGAAGACGAGTCCCTAATTCATGCAAGTATTTTGAGCAGTGGTTTTAAGTCTTGGAGCTTAGGACATGTTGCCAAGAAAGCTAAAAGCTCGGACCCAGATTGGATTTTTTCTTCGTAACTTATGAAGGCTAAATGGGCTTTGTTTTTTTCTGGTAAAGGCTCAAATCTTCAAGCTGTCTTGCAAAAATTTAGTTTGTCGTGGTCTGAGGCCCCCATTTTAGTCACCAACAATCCCAAAGCGGGAGGGCTTGAAGTGGCCAAACAATTTGGCCTACAACCGCTCATTTTAGATTTTAAGAGAAAATCTTCCGATCAGATCTATTCTAAATTGCATGAACAGCTGACCCAAGCTCAAGTGCAAAAGATTTTTTTACTGGGCTATCTTAAAATTTTGCCCTCTTCATTTATCGACCCTTGGCAGGATCGAATTTTTAACCTTCATCCCAGTTTATTACCTAAATATCCAGGCTTAAAAAGTATCGAGCGTGCCTTTGCTGCAAAACAAGACATAGGTGTCAGTATTCATAGGGTCACTAGTGGGGTCGATGAAGGCCAAGTTTTAATGCAAAAGTGTGTCTTAACTGCAAAAGATTACGACCCCTTGTCTCTTGATGAGGTTAAAGCTCTGGTTCATAGTAAAGAGCACGAAATGGTCTGTGATTTTATACTTCAGGGAGACTTACACCTTGGCGCAAAAAAATTTTGATATTTTAATTTTTAGTCTCTTTGGACGAAACCATTGGTTAGCTTCCCAATTAAAATCAGCAGGTATGAAAGTGGCTCTGATGGATCTTACCCCCCTTTACCAGAAAGGTTTAGTAGAAGATTGGGAAGGACCTTATCCGCTCATTTTTTCAGACTCGGTTGCAAGATCCTATAGCCAAAGCTTAACCGATCAAGACCGTTCCGAGCTATTATCCCGTGGTCCAAGTTTAAGAGTGAAAGGTAAAGGTGTTTTTGAATTTAAGTCAGATCATGCGGAGTATATTTTAAATCGATGGTCGCAAAAAGGTTTATGGATGTCAGAAGACGACAAACCATTTACAGATGCGGTAGAGTTTCAAAATCTTTGGCTCAAAGCTTTCCTTAAACAGTGGCGTTCAAACACTTTAAAATCCTTAAGTGGTGTTGATCCTAGCATCCAGGAGTTTCCTATCAACTCTAACTATGTACTACGTCAGCCTTCACGACGGGGTTATATGGAAAGTTCAACATGGCTTAAAGATACGGGTGTTGAAGTGCTAGAAACGACCCAATGGTGGCAGCTTAATTTTAAAAATAATGGCTGGGAGTTGTTTTTAAATCAAGACGATACGCCGATTGTTGCGCACAAATTTATTTTAGGTCTCACAAGCTATGAGTTGCAGAAATATTCAGGACAGATAAATGTTCCTGAATTTGATTTAATTATGCCGGCAGCATTTTGGGTGAGGTGGCGCGCGCAAGTTCCGCAACTTGAAGCTTTAGATTTTATACCCAGTTATTCGATGTATTTATCCGATCCTGAGTTCGGCGTTTTTAGTGAAAATATGATCACGCTGATTAAGCGACCTAATAATGATTTGGATGTTTGGGCCTGCTTATCAACCGAGGCCTTATCTGCTTTCGAGTTTCAACAGAGTTTACAAAAGTCTATTGAACTTAAACTACAGGGCTTTGTCCCTGAGCTTGAAGGTTTGGTCCTTGAAGACCTAAGATTGGGTTCAGATTTGTTTTCGTTTTGGCCCTTATACAAACAGAAAAATCCCGCCAAAAAAATAAAATACAATTTAGTTATAGATTCGCCAGAGTCATGGTCGGCCTCCGACAGTCATTCCCGATATATAAGTCAGTTGCAGATGATTGAGCATCTAAAAAAAGCATTTATTTCTGAGGCTACGAAAAAAAAGGGAGAGTTTAAACAATGATTGATCGTTACACTTTGCCGGAGATGGGGGCGATTTGGAGCTTACAAGCGCGCTTTCAGGCGATGATGCAAGTTGAAATTCAAGTGGCTATAGCCCAAGCCGAAGTGGGTATGATTCCCAGTAAAGCGGCTCAAGATATTAAGAAAAAAGCTAAATTTAATGTAGAACGTATCTTAGAGCTTGAGCAAACTACCAAACATGATGTGATCGCTTTTGTCTCCAACATGGCAGAGAATGTCGGCCCATCTGGAAAATTCATTCATTACGGCTTAACCTCTTCAGATGTTATCGACACCGCTGTTAGCCTTCAAATCAAAGAGGCCTCGGCCTTAGTGCAACAGAAAATTTTAAATTTAGAAGCCGCTTTAAAGACTCAAATCACAACCCACGCCCAAACTTTGTGTGCGGGTCGTACCCATGGCATGCATGCTGAACCTACCACATTTGGAATGAAGCTTGCTGGCTTTTTAATGGAGTTGAAACGAAATAAACAAAGGTTTATCGCAGCTGTGGATCAAGCTTTAATCGGAAAATTAAGTGGTGCAGTGGGTACCTATTCGGCCCAAGACGTTCAAGTGGAAAAAAAAGTATGTCAAAGTCTAGGGCTTAAACCGGAAGATATCGCCACCCAAGTTATCCCCCGGGATCGGCATGCCGAACTTATGTTCGCATTATCTATGCTTGCCGCAGGGCTTGAGCGGTTAGCTGTCGAGCTTCGCCATTTGCAGCGCACCGAAGTGGGGGAAGTCAGCGAAGGCTTTAGCAAAGGACAGAAGGGCTCATCCGCTATGCCTCATAAAAAAAACCCTATAAGTTCCGAAAATATTACGGGCATTGCACGACTGCTTCGTGGGTATCTGGTTGCTGCTCATGAAAACATTGCTCTTTGGCACGAGCGTGACATCAGTCATTCCTCCGTCGAGCGTGTGATCCTGCCCGATGCCTTTATCTTGGTCGATTATGCTTTAAATCGTATGGCGACCGTGATGGCCAACTTGGATGTTCACACCGAGCGTATGCTTGCCAATATGAATTTATCTTCGGGTCATTTGTTTTCGTCCCATGTGCTTCTAGCTTTGATTGCAAAGGGTTTGTCTCGGGAAGAAGCTTATAAACTAGTGCAAAAGCATGCTCATCAGCTTAAACCGGGTGAGCATTTACTGGCGAGCCTCCTTCAAGATGAGGACGTCACTTCGAAGCTGACAAAAAAACAACTTGAGACTATATTTTCAGGATATAAACATATTGCACAGATAAAAAAATTGATTCCTAGAGCTTTAAAATAAGTCGTGTTAGAAAATAAAACTACCTTTTAGCAGGAGTTTAAAAAGATGTATGTCAAAGGGTCTCACCTTTATGAAGGTAAAGCCAAACGTGTATTTAGGGTTTTAAGTGCTTCAGGACAGCCGTTTCATGATTTGTTGTGGCTAGAATTCAAAGATGATTTAACAGCGTTCAATGCTGAGAAGCGTGGAAATTTTGAAGGCAAAGGACGAACCAACCTTAGGATCACTGAGCTGATCTTTCAAAATTTAAAAAACCAAAATGTAGCCACTCATTGGGTCGAAAAAATTTCCGAACAAGATCTTATAGTTAAAAAGTTAACGATGATTCCCCTGGAAGTCGTGATTAGAAATATCTTAGCCGGTAGTACGGCTAAAAAATTTAAACTGGAAGAGGGTACACCTCTAGAAAAACCACTTTTTGAATTGTTTTATAAGGACGATGCTTTAGGTGATCCGTTTATCAATGACGATCAAGCACTTATGTTAAAAGCTGTGAGTGACTTTACAACTATTGAGCTTTTACGTCAAAAAGCCATGCACGTGAACCAAGTTTTAAAAGCTATGTTTGAAAAAGTCGGTGTGCATTTGGTGGACTTTAAAATTGAATTTGGCCTGTCCCCAAATGGCGAGATCTGCTTAGGTGACGAAATTTCTCCTGACAGTTGCAGACTTTGGGACATCAAAACCGGCGAAAAATTAGATAAAGACCGATTCCGTAGAGATTTAGGACTTGTGCAAGAGTCTTATGAAGATATTTTAGCTCGTTTACAAAAACAGCAAGGGAGTATGACATGTTAAAATTTGGCGTCCAAGTTTTGCCCAAACCTGAAGTCTTAGACAGCCAAGGCCGAGCTGTTGAGACTTTACTAAAAAAAGAAGGCTTTAATTTAAACTCTTGTCGTGTGGGTAAATACATAGAGCTTGAAGTTGAAGGAGATAGCTCGGTGGCAGGTTTGGCAGAAGCTATGTCTAGTATTAAAAAAATGTCAGAGTACGTTTTGTATAATCCGCTGATTGAAAAGATCGAAATTATAAAACTTTAAATTTATTATTCTTAAAAAAACTAATATTAATTCATTAAAAACATTATTAAATACTTTATTAAACATATTATTAAGTACTTTTCGATTTATAAGGAGCCTTGGTTTTGAAAAAAGTGGGCATCACACGATTCTTGGGAACAAACTGTGACCGGGATATTTGGGCAGCGGTTGAAGACTTAGGTTTTCAACCAGAATGGCTTTGGTTTGAAAATCAATATGATCTTAAAGAGTATCAAGCGGTATTTATTCCCGGTGGTTTTAGTTATGGGGATTATTTACGTTGTGGGGCTTTAGCGGCACGATCACAAGTTATGAAGTCCGTTAAAAGCGCCTCCCAAAAAGGGCTTCCCGTTTTTGGCATTTGTAATGGGTTTCAGATTTTATGTGAAGCGGGTATGCTGCCAGGGGCTTTACTAAGAAATGAGTCGGTGCAGTTTATCGACACTTGGGTTGAGCTTGAAAGCATGACCAGTGACAAAAGATGGTCCTTTCAAGATAACAAAAAGATTCCCATTGCTCACGGTGAAGGCCGATATTTTATTTTTGAAGACCAAAAAGCCAAACTCTATGATCAAGATCAAGTATGGTTAAAGTATGTGAACAATCCCAATGGGTCCATGGATGATATTGCGGGTGTTCTAAATGAAGCTAAAAATGTGGGTGGTCTTATGCCTCATCCTGAACGTGCTATGCAAACTTGGATGGGCTCAAAAGATGGTCGCATCCTATTGGAAAAGTTTTTAAATTAAAATAGTTTTTTAAAATTAAATTTTTATAAATCAGGAAATTAAATGTCGACAAACGATCCTATAAACGCCGAATTAAAAGTTAAACTTGGCAAATATCGCTTAAATAGTTTTGAATTCCAAAAGATCAATGAGCTCCTAGGTCGACCACCTGAAGGTGTCGAGTGGGCTTTGTTTTCGGCCCTATGGAGTGAGCACTGCAGTTATAAATCCTCACGCCGGCATTTAAAAAAATTCTTTTCCACTTCACCTCGTTTGGTTTCAGGCTTTGGTGAAAACGCGGGAGTTATAGATCTTGGCGAAGGCGAAAGAGTTGGATTTAAAATGGAAAGTCACAATCATCCTTCCTACATCGAGCCCTATCAAGGCGCTGCAACTGGTGTCGGTGGAATTTTACGAGATATCTTCACGATGGGAGCTCGTCCCATAGCTTTGGCTAATTACCTTTGCTTTGGGAAACCTGCAGCCAAGCGTATGCAGTCCTTAGTTCAAGGGGTCGTTCATGGAATTTCTGGCTATGGCAACTGTGTAGGGGTTCCTAATATTTCAGGACAAACCGAGTTTCATGAGTCTTATGATGAAAACATTTTAGTTAATGCATTTGCTTTAGGTTACTTTGGGAAAAAAGATGTGCTTGTGACTTCAAGTGCAAAAGGTGTTGGCAATTGGGTTGTTTATGTGGGTGCTAAAACTGGCCGGGATGGCATCCATGGTGCGAGTATGGCGTCTGAATCTTTTGAAGGAAGTGCAGATCAACCTCTTGATGAAAGCAAACGACCTACGGTGCAAATTGGCGACCCCTTTTATGAAAAATTACTGATTGAATCCTGTTTGGAAGTTATTAATCAAAATTTAGTTGTGGCTATCCAAGATATGGGAGCGGCGGGACTTACAAGTTCATCTTTTGAAATGGCGTCCAAAGGGGGCGTTGGTTTTGATATGTATTTAGATCAAGTCCCTTTAAGGGATTCGACTATGACCCCGGAAGATATATTACTGTCGGAAAGCCAAGAGCGTATGCTGCTTGTGTGCGAACCCAAAAAGTTTGAAGCTATAAAAAAAGTTTTTAGTCGTTGGAATTTAGAAGCCACTAAAATTGGCGAAGTCATAGAAGACCGAAACATTAACTTACATTGGCACGATGAAGTTATATGTAGTATTGATCCAGATCTTTTGACCGAAAATGCGCCAAACTATGATCGAAAGTTTGAACCTGATTTTACAAAGTTGCCAGAGACTTATGTTGGTGATTCCAATAAAATAAGTTTATCAGATATTGAAACTATTTTCTCCAGTTTGCAACTGGCACCTAAAAATTGGATTTATGATCAGTATGATCAAAGAGTGGGAGCTCAAACCGCCCGCGACTGTAGCGAACCTGTTGGTGTTGTGGTGTTGCCTGAAAGTAAACGAGCTTTAGGTATTGTCTTGGGTTGCAGACCCTATTTGATGCGCGCCCACAGTTACACTGGGGCCATGGATGCTATCTATTACCCGGCTATAGAGCTTGCACTGAAAGGTCTTGAACCCCTTGCGGTCACCGACTGTTTAAATTTTGGTAATCCGGAAAAACCCAATGTGATGACTGATTTTGTAGCGACCGTCGAAGGGATGAGTGAAGCTTGCAGATCTTTAAAAGCCCCAGTGATTAGTGGTAACGTTTCATTTTATAATGAGACCAGAGGTCAGAACATAACACCGACCCCCTCAACAGGACTGGTTGGTTTAGGATCATCTGCAGATCAAATACCTGGATCTTATTTTTCCAAAAACTCGGATTTAATTTATCTACTTACATCTAAAAATTGCATCTCTATCAGTGGTAAAAGAGCTGAGCTAGTGGGTGAGCGGCTTAAGCTTAGTGGTCTTATAAATGTTGAAAGCACGGCCGCTTATGTTTCGGGATTATTGGCATTAGTTAAGTTGGGGCAGGTGAAAGCTTCACGGATTGTTGGGGCTTTTGGTGTTTTGCCAACACTAGTAAAAATGGCTTCTTCCCCTTTTGGGGCCCAGCTTGAGATATCGGCTACAGATAGTATTAAAGAGAATTTATATGAAGTCATTGTAGTTGTAGAGGCCAATAACCAAAAATTATTTGAAGTTCAACTTGATAACTTCGCTGAGGCCTTTACGTATAAAAAACTGGGAAGAGTTACCGCTGATGCTGAAATTAATTTTAAAGATCAGTCTTTACCTGCGCTGTCTGTGGCCCAATTAAAAGCCTTGTCTAGAAAGGCATGGCAAAATTCTTTTCCGGAGCTAACATGAGTTGGAAAGATGAATGCGCTGTCTTTGGAATTTGGAATGATCCTGAAGCCAGCCACATGACATATTTAGGACTTTTTGCGCTTCAACACCGGGGGCAAGAGTCTTCTGGTATTGTCACCCTTGATGGAACTCAACACATCGAAAAAAAAGGTTTAGGTCTTGTTGGCGAAGTTTTTAGCGAAGCCGATTTAAAGTCTCTGACAGGTCATGCAGCGGTCGGGCACAATCGATACTCCACGACTGGAAATAATCAGATTTCCAATTATCAACCTTTAACCGCCAATCTGTTAACAGGTCCGCTAGCGATTGCTCATAATGGCAATATTGTGAATGACAAAGATTTAAGGCAGGGGTTAAAAAATCAAGGCTCAATTTTTCAAGGCACCTCTGACACCGAAGTGCTTTTACATCTGTTGGCTAAAGATCAACGTACAGATTTAATGGCTTGTCTAAAAACCAATTTGAAATCTTTGAAAGGCGCTTACAGCTTCGTTATTTTAAGTCACAACTCAATCATTGCCGCTCGCGATCCTTATGGTTTTCGACCCCTGATTTTAGGCCGACGTAAACACGAAGAGGGTGAGTCATGGGTGATTGCTTCTGAAAGCTGTGCATTTGATTTGATTGGTGCCGAATTTATCCGCGAGATCGAACCCGGTGAAATTATAAAAATTGATCACACGGGTCTAAAAAGTGAAATCTTTGATAAACGAGACAAACACGCCCAGTGTATTTTTGAACATGTCTATTTCTCAAGACCAGATTCGAATGTATTTGGTCTTAATGTTTATTCTACTCGAAAAGAGATGGGTAAAGCCCTAGCTAGGGAAAATAACTTAGATGCAGATTTAGTAATTCCTGTACCAGACAGTGGTATCCCGTCGGCTTTAGGTTTTAGTGAACAGAGTAAAATTCCTTTTGAGCTTGGCATTATCAGAAATCACTACATTGGTCGAACTTTCATTCAACCCTCACAAAGCATTCGCAGTTTTGGTGTTAAGATTAAATTAAATCCCCAAGCCGATATCCTTCGAGATAAAAAAGTAATTGTGATTGATGACTCCCTAGTCAGAGGCACCACCAGTAAAAAAATCATTAGTTTACTTCGACATGCCGGAGCTAAAGAAGTGCATTTTTTAGTGGCGTGCCCGCCAACCGTTAGTCCATGCTTTTATGGTGTTGATACTCCTGAAAAGGATCAACTGATTGCTGCCAATCATACTTTAAAACAAATTTGCGAGTTCATCGGTGCGGATTCCTTGGCTTATTTATCCCATGAAGGTCTATTGTCATCGGTGGCTAAAGCCCCACGTCAAGGTTTTTGTTCCGCGTGCTTTACGGAAGACTACCCAGAAATTTAAATAGTTAGCTCGTTAATCACTTGCTGCAACTTGCGCTATCTAAAACCATTTGCTATCGCTTTGATTTTACGAGGGGACGCATTATGAAAATTTATTTAGCAAAACAAAATTTTTATTTAGGATTGTGTTTGGTTTTAGCTTTGCCAACGGTGGCTCAGGCTTTTTGCTTTGAAAGATTTTACTCTTTAGAACATTTAGAAAAGCATAAAAAACAAGTGGTTAAATCTTTGCTTTTAGATTTTGAAGAGATTTACGATCAAAATAGCGAAGATACTGCCAAAGCCAAATTGCAAATTCGCATGTTAGATAAAATCAATCCTCAAGTTATTGCAACCGCAAATGCTATCTGTAAATTCCGGCCAAATTCGAATCGTACAGAAGGTGATTGTAAAATTACTTCACCTGGGCAAGGTGCTTTTACTTTTAAAGCCAACGGCAGCTGGCTTTATGACAGCGAAAGTATGCTGGTCAACCTATCTGAAGATTCGATCTTAGAAAATTCAACTTACTCTATGCAAGGTATGGCTCCTTGGCAGAATACGCAAATTATCTTCTCTACATCAGCAAATGGTGCACCGACTGTTAAAGTTCCAAAGTATGACCACTCGATGCGCATTGATAAAAATCTAATGGTAAGCGCCATTAAAGGTCGATGTGAACCCATTATGTTTATGGCGGGGGTTCTAAATCCAGCCAGATTTTGGAACGAAGTTATTCTTTATTCCATTCGAAATGATTTAGCCCGTCCAACCGTAACGGCCAGAAATTTGTTTCATCTATCGGCTTTACTTTGGGATGTTCACACTTCTTTTGAAGCAGATCCTAATCCTCTGTTTTTAATTTCGAATCCACCCCAAACAAACAATCCAACTTTGGCTCGAGACATAGCCATGGCTTATGCCGCTAAAGACTTTTTAATGGAGCGTTATAAAAATGCACCTGTAAATACGGGCGATCAATACCCTATGAACGATGGCATGGAGACTGACGGATTGCCCGATCGATTTTTAGATCAAACATACAATCGTCTATTAAAGCTGTTAGATTTTAATCCTAAAATCAATGGCGCCGCTATCAGCTATGGCCAAAATTTTGCAAAACAATATATAGCTCTACATTTAAATGATGGCTCTAGAGAAGCTGAAAATTATCGTCCTAAACCAGGGTTTGTATTAAATAATCCTCTAATTGCCGATATTTCTCAGTCGGGTTTAAGATCACCCATGGCCGTTGAACCCAATGATTTGTTGACAGAGTATTATAATTTTTTAAGTACATTGCCTGAAATCGAAGACTATAGCAAAGCTCCTTTGCTGTTTAATACCGATGCTTTTAGAGGCGTCGACATCGCTAACTCTATTGATATTAATCATTGGCTTAGACTCAATATTCCTGGGGCTATTGATCAAGGTGGTACAGCCACTGCAAGCGAGCAAAGCCCTTTAACCTTATTCTGGGGTGGGGTTAAAACTTTTTCTGATCTGTCAAAATATCAAAGTCCAAATAAACCAGGAGTGTATTTTGATCCTGGACATAAGTTGCCAAAGTTTGAAACTGAGACTGATCAATTTATCAAAGCCAATCTTCAAGTTATTGAATACAGCGCGCTTTTAAATCCCTTAGATACTTCTAATTTTGATTGGGATGAAGATGGTCTAAAGGATATAAATCCAGGATTTGAGATGTTTGATATATCTCCGGCGCGTTTAGGTAATAACTCTTTAGGCCAAAATAATGGTCAAGGACACCCCTTAAATCCTATCACGGGATTAAAGTATCAACCAAACTTTGTTAAAAAAGCCGACTACTATCGCTCTATTGCTGAGTTCTGGGCCGACGGCCCTGAATCAGAAACTCCGCCGGGGCATTGGAATTCGATTGCCAATTACGTTTTGGATCAGATGAAACACCAAGGCCTTGCTTACCGCTGGCTGGGTCAAGGTGAGGCTCTAGATGATCAAGAGTATACGCTAAAAACTTATCTGACTTTAAATGGAGCTTTGCACGATGCGGCCATAGCTGCGTGGGGTTTGAAGGGGTATTACCAAGGCAATCGCCCAGTAACGGTTCTACGAAAGTTTGCGGCCATGGCTGAAAACGATCCAGCTTTCGCCAAAAAACTTGAAAGCTTATCTCCTAATGTAAAGATGGTGGCCTACACCACAAAAATCAAAGACTTAAATGGGAAAACCCAAACTATCACTAAGAACAAGCTTGCCATCAAAGCTTGGAGAGGGGCGCGTTTAGGACAATACTATCAATCCGAAGGCCCAGGACCTGAGCTTCGTGACATGAGTTTTAGGTATCGCAACCAAACCTCTGAAGCTGAAGAGGAATTTTATGCCAGCCAAGGAGTTGCAGGGGTGGGTTGGATTTTGGCAGAGAATTGGACGCCTTATCAAAGATCAACTTTTGTAACACCTCCTTTTCCTGGTTTTGTATCTGGCCATTCCACATTCAGTAGAGCGGCCGCCGAAGTTCTAGCTGGTGTGACTGGCAGCGCCTTTTTTCCTGGTGGCCTTGGTCGATACCAAGCGCCGGATTTGCATTTTGAGTATGATGATAACAAGCCTTTTGAATTTCAGTGGGCCACATATTTTGATGCTGCCGATGTCAGTGGCTTATCCCGAATTTACGGGGGCATTCATGCTACTTATGATGATCTACCTGCTCGAGAAGTCGGTTCAAAAGTTGGTCAAGAGGCTTTAAAAACAGCCGAGCAATTCTTTAATAACTAAAATTACAAAACCTTGTCTTTTTTTTTCCCAAAATAAGGCAAGGTTCATGATTATAAGTTTTTTTCTGAAAATCAGTTAATAAATAACTAAATACTGTTCACAAATATTCTCTAGATTTTGGTTTCTAAAATCTAAGAAATTTTTAATGTTTTTATTGGTTTTTGAGTCCAAAAGTCGTTCAAAAAAACGCCAATTGATGGTTTCTCGCCATCGTGAAATTAAACTTTCTCGATCAATAACAAGGGGTTCAAAATCTTGAATACGTTCAATTTGTTCTGCATGCATAAAATCCCTTGGAGTTAATAAATGCTTTATCAAATTAATATTCACGCCAAGTTTATTTGCTAAGATATCTAAAATTAAAACGTTTTCAACTTGGGGAATATTATTTGAATATCCTACATTTATACCAATTTTCCTTAAACCATCAGCTAAAAAATGGGCACAAGAGGGGATGTACTTAGATGTATTTTGCGTTAAAACAGCATCCTCTAGATAGTCATAAAAGCTTTTACGTTGCGCTTCTGACAATTGATCGTAATCTTTGATTTTGGCAATTGCTACAAGTGCGTCGCCAGCTTGTTTATCAATTCGATTTAAAAAAACTGACATTTTAGTTTTTCTAAATTTTGTTCCCCAAAACTCAAAAACATAAACACCATCTGCTTCAACGGATACAAATCCAACATGCTCTACATTGCTAAGAGTCGCCAGCTGTATAAATAACGAATAGGGGTAAGAGTGACGAGAAACGACAATTTGCCCAGTTTGCCATTCAAAATTTGGCATAACATTGAGATTATCTTGGCCAAAAGCACTGCAATAAACAAAAAATTGCAATAAAATCAAAATTATAATTTTCATAAACAAATTAAAGCAATTACTTTGCCAACATATCATTTTAAAAATTCAATAAAATTATAACTTATAAGATTTAGCGCATGGACTTCTATTTGCTCTGTGGTTGATTTCAATTGCGATAAAAATCCCTGAGCCTCCAATTAATATATAAAAAATGTTTTTATACATTTTGATTCTTGGCGTATATATAGGCTAAAGGTTTAACTCTCAAAAAGTTGTTAATGAATATCTGATAACTTTGCCACTATTCACCGATTCCACAAATAAAGAACTGTTGTCTTCGCTAAAGATCATTCTATCAATGGTCCAAAGTTCTATTTCATCAATCGAGAAAACAGGGATGTCGAGTCTTGCCGTAGAATATATCCAAATTCGTTTTTTAGGCCCAAGTGTTGGTGTTGGCCCATCAAATTGTTCTGAAATGGCCAAAAACTTTCCATCTGGACTCAATGAGCTGGTAGCAACAGACCAAAACGGACTTACACTTCCTTGATATTGACCATTGATACCATAGAGAATTACGGAATCCTTGAGCGAAAGATCTAAGCCTGAGCCAGATTGACGCTCTTGAACTGCATATTTCCAGTTTTGACTTACACTATAGCTACTAGCTGACAATCCAATAAATTTATCTGCTGATAAAGCGTCGAGCCCATCTCCAACCGAAATTTGCGTTCTCATGGGTCTTACATCTTCAAATTCATGAAGTTTATTATTAGAAAATTTCAAAGGTTGTGGACCATGGGAAAAGATCAATAGTTCGTCTAATTGAGGATTGTAGAAGCTTCCATGGGGCAGATTTATGTCAGTCATTCCGCTTAAGACATTTTCTGGACTGTTAGGAATGTTAAATGCTTTGGTTAATCTTCCGTTGTTATAAATTGATACGCCATTTGGATTTAAAACGGTAAATCCGCCTTCATAAAACTGAATCATTGGATAACCATTCACGTCGGTTACGACTCCGAATTCCTGTTGCCCGGTTGAGATATTTAAAATTCGAGTCACAGTTTTATTGGGATTATCAAGGTTTTGCTCAATTATAATGACCCTTTGACCATCTTCTGAGACAGAATCCAACCATATTGAATTTCCATTAGAATCAAGGGGCATCTTAGATGAGCCACCACTATAATTTAGAGCTTGGACTTCAACTAAATTGTTTTTAAATGAAGCCAGATACATTCCATTACCAGAAACCGCAAAGAATCGTCTAGATTTTGAGGGATCAATTTCATAATCAGCAGATATAATAATCTGTCCTGATTTCCCGTCAATAGCTTTAGCAAACTTGCGAGCCACAGAATTTCTATAAGTTTGTTTTGTCTCTATTACAATTTTTCTCCAATCTCTTTCGCTCATAACTCTACTTCCGGCATGTAAAGGCATATGATCGATTAGATTCCCTTGACGATCTTGGTGAATTAAATGAAATGAATAGCCGAAAAATTTGGTATTAACTGATAATAGTCCAATGGAGCCACTGCTTATCTTAGTCATCTCCAAAAACTCAATTTTGTTTACGATTTCTGGATCTGTAACTTTTTGAATCCAAGAGGATCCAAGGATGGATGAAGGTTTAATCTCCCTTTCTTTTAAAGGAGCATACTTCGAAATTGCCATAGACAGAGCGTCTGGGCTAAGAGCTGTGTCAATGTCAATATAAAGTATATTTGTTGACTTATCAAAATGTGGTTTGGTGATAAAACTGTTTAGAATAATCAAAACAGTATTAATTTCAGAATCAGGTGAAGATGCAACTGTAGGTCCAAATTCATCGGGGTCTGGGTAGATCACATATTTGACATTAGGTGATTTAAATTCAACAACTTTCCCTAAAGCATTTAAATAATTTTCAAAGAAATCTACCGCATGAATGGATCTTCCTAATTTAACTTGAATAGCTAATGCACTTAACAACATGTTTCCCTCAAAACTTGGGTTTTGTTTTGGGGATAAATCTTCATTAGATAAATCTTTAATTCGAGCAGAATTATAATTATCTCGTAAGGATTGAGCGTCATTAAAAGTTGAGTTTAATCTTGTAGGTCGAACATCAAGATACCTTTGAGGAATAACGGCCTCGCGAGCATTAAAATCAAAGAGCGGGTTTGTGTAAGCATGCCTTGAAAGTAATTGAGATTCAGTAGCCACTAAATTATCATTTTTTTTTAATAAAAAGTTTAAGCAAATGTTATTTGCCCAAACTTCGATTCCAAATAATCCTAAAATTAAAAAAACAATTAAACTTTTCATATTTAGTTAAGTACAATAGCAATCAGAAGCTGAATTGCCTCGAACTCAAGGTACTCCCTATTGAACTTAATAAATGCAATTGGGATGCCATATAAGAATTTAGTTCCTAAATATCGTGGATGAGAGTTCATTGGAGTTAATGGGGTTAGGACTTTCAAAAATTAAGAAAGTCGCAATAGATCTTAAACAGTTGTAAACTAAATAAACATTAAATAATACTAATGCCGTTAACTTAAGGGGTTTTTTCTAGAATTTGTGGGAAAAATGTGGATAAGTTAGCTAGACCTTTAAAAAAAAAGCCCCAGACAACCGCCTGAAATTCTGATTTGATTTTTGTAGAACCAAAACATCAAAAAGGAGCATCAGGCATGGACG
>JBGSLV010000023.1:0-58937 GCA_041740515.1 Bdellovibrionales bacterium
ATGGATACAAAAACATGGAGTATTTTAAGCTTAAAATCATGCAGAAAGTGGGCTACTTAAACAGCTGTTTTGCGCTTAAATGGATGTATGAACTCAAATCCAATTAAACCCCCATCCCCACAAAAAAAAGAAAGAGGCGACTGTAAGGCAAAACTGATTATCACAAACGACAGTGGTTTTCGTGGTGATAAAGCTTTACCTATAAAAGAAGTTGTTGATGAAGCTTTGAAAATCTTGGAAACATTGAATGATTCTAATTCAAAAACAGATTCAGTTTCAAATATCGATTCATTTTCAAAAATAGAATCATTAAAGGTGATGATGTGGCGTCACTCTTACAAACAAGTTTTATTGCACAAAGGGCGGAATTTTATTGCTCAAGACGAATTGAATTCAAAGACCCATGATTTTAAATCCGAAATTATGAACGCAGAAGACCCTTTGTTTATTCTTTACACTTCAGGATCGACAGGCAAACCAAAAGGCTTGGTTCATACGACAGCAGGATACATGATTTGGGCCGCTGAAACTTTCAAAAATGTTTTTCAAATGAAAGAGGAAACGGATGTTTATTGGTGTACCGCCGATATTGGCTGGATCACAGGTCATTCGTATATGACTTATGCCCCACTCATAAATGGCGTAAGCCAAGTCATGTTTGAAGGTTTACCCACGTGGCCAGATGCCGGTCGATTTTGGCAAACCATCGATAAACATAAAGTTACGCATTTTTATACAGCTCCAACAGCCCTTCGCTCCTTGCAAGCTTTTGATATAAATTTTGTAAAAAAACATAATTTAAGTACTCTTAAAGTCCTTGGTACAGTGGGTGAACCTATTAATGAAGAGGCATGGCAGTGGTATAAAAAAGAAGTAGGACAAAACCAATGCCCTATCGTAGACACTTGGTGGCAGACAGAAACAGGGGGCATCATGATTTCAAATCTTGCAGGTGTCACACAAGAGCGCCCCTGTTTTGCCACGTTACCCTTACCAGGGGTAGATGCTGTGTTATTGGATGATCAATCCAATTTTCTAGAAGGTGAAAATGAAGGGCATTTGTGCATTGGTTCACCTTGGCCAGGAATGGCATGAACGATATTCGGAGATCATGAGAGGTTTAAACAAACCTATTTCACTACTCATAAAGGGTTTTATTTTACAGGCGATGGTGCTCGCCGTACTAAAAATGGGGAATATCGAATTATGGGTCGTATCGATGATGTCGTAAATGTCTCTGGGCATCGTATAGGGACCGCCGAGGTCGAAGATGTCATTGATGAGAATGTGCATGTAAAAGAGGCCGCTGTAATTGGGGCTCAACACGTTATTAAAGGTCAATGCCTAGTAGCATTTGTCATTTCAGATAATAAACTTAGTCGAGATGATTTACTTAAAGAGATCAACACATCTTTAGCTTTTGAAATGGGTGCTATTTGTAAAGTTGACCGTCTTTATCAAGTCCCTGGATTACCAAAAACAAGATCGGGGAAAATTATGCGTCGGATTTTAAGAAAAATTGCAGATGGTGAATCCAACTTCGGAGACATATCGACACTCTTGAATCCAGAAGTAGTTGAGCAAATTCTTAATGAATCCAAAAGGTACTAAAAACTAATTCACAAGCACTGCAACAAAACCATAATCAACGTACCAAGTCTGACTTTCTTGAGTTATGTTCTTGTAAATAAATAAAAGCCTTAAGGAGATGTTTATGAAACACATTTTAAATACAAAGCTAATTGTAGCAGGACTTGCGATGGTCCTACAATTCTCAATCCAAAAGGCCGCTATGGCTGATGAAGGCATGTGGACTTTTGATAAATTTCCGGCACAAGTGGTTAAAAAAAAATATGGGGTCGACATAACTAAAGATTGGCTAGATAAAACAAGGCTAAGTTCTGTTCGCTTGGCCAACGGCTGCTCTGGCAGTTTCATTTCTGAAAATGGGCTTGTTTTGACCAATCATCACTGTGTTATGGGTTGTATTGAGCAATTGTCTACAGCTAAAAAAGATTATATAAAAAATGGTTTTATAGCCTCCGAAATTTCTGAAGAGCAAGTATGTCCTGCTTTTGAAGTAAACCGTTTGACTGAAATTAAAGATGTCACAGCGGTAGTTTTGAAAGCTACAAAAAATTTAACCGGTGAAGCTTTTAATAAAGCGCGCAAAACTTCTTTTGCTGAACTAGAAAAATCATGCAGCCAAGGATTGGATACTCAACGCTGTGATGTCGTAACACTTTATAACGGAGGACTATACCATCTTTATAAATATCAACGCTATCAAGATGTGCGATTAGTCTTTGCTCCTGAAAGTTCAGCGGCAGCTTTTGGTGGTGATCCCGATAATTTTAACTTCCCTAGATATAGTTTAGATTTTTCATTTTTACGAGTTTACGACCAAGGCAAACCCCTGAGCAACCCCCACTATTTTAAATGGTCAAACGAACCATTAAAAGAAAAAGATGTAACTTTCATTACAGGTCATCCAGGCCGAACCTCAAGATTGTTAACTGTAGCACAACTTGAGGGCTTAAGAGATCAAACCTTGATTCGTAGAATTATTCTGATGTCAGAGTTAAGGGGCTTTTTAACTGAATATCAAAAACGTGGCAAAGAGCAGAAACGCACAGCTCATACTATGCTACAGGGTATAGAAAATGGTTTAAAAGTTATTAAGGGGCAGCAACAGGCCTTAGTAGATAAAGAATTTTTTGAAAATTTAGTTCGTAAAGAAAATGATTTCAAAAATAAAGTGCGTAGACGTCCTGATTTAAACAAAAAGTATGGTTCGGCATGGAACGAAATGGCGACTTTGAATAAACGCTACCTTGATATGTCAAATGATTTGAACTTCATAGCTTTTAATAGCTATGGTTCTAAACTTTTTAAATATGCACAACTTTTGATTCAAATGTCAGATGAACTTAAAAAACCAGATGGGGAACGTTTTGAAGAGTTTAGTGATTCAAGACTACCTCAATTGAAACAACAGCTTTTAAGTAAAGCACCAATTTACAAAGAGTTGGAAACCGCTTTAATTGAGTTTTATTTAATTAAGACTCGCGAAGCATTATCGCCAGATCATCCTTTTGTGAAAAAAATAATGGGTGTAAAATCCCCTGAGCAAGTTGTAAAAGAACTTGTTCTAAAAACCAAATTGAACGATCCAAAGTATCGAGAAAGTTTAATGGCTGAAGGGGGTAAACTAATACAGAGTTCAAATGACCCTATGCTCAATTTTGCTAAACTTGTGGATAAAGATGTCAGAAGTATTCGTAAAACTTTTGAGGATGAAGTTGATTCAGCTATGAAAGCCACTGGTGAAAAAATTGCAGCAGCTCAGTTTGCTGTATTTGGGACTGAAAACTACCCAGACGCTACATTTTCACTTCGAATCTCTTATGGTCAAGTTATGGGGTTTGAAGAAGAAGGCCAAATGGTTGCTCCTATGACTTACATGAAGAATACATTTAATCGTAACACTGGAAGCGAGCCCTTTGCTTTACCAAATACGTGGCTTAAAGCCGAAGACTCGATTTCATCAAAAGCTCCTTATAACTTTGTTTCGACCAATGATATAATTGGGGGTAATTCTGGTTCACCCATTTTAAATAAAAAGGCTGAAATTGTTGGAGTCGTTTTTGACGGGAACATCCATTCCTTGGGCGGAGCTTTTGGTTTTGATCCTAAAAAGAATCGAGCCATTTCAGTTCAAAGTGAAGCTATGCTAGAGTCCTTAAAAACTATTTACAAAGCGGAAAGGTTACTCAAAGAGATTAAAACTAATTAATAAACTGAAATTTAGTTTTTTTTTTCAGTTTTCAGCATTAGTTTTCAGTTAGCAACTATCTTAAAAGTCAGATTTCGGTCTGACTTTTTTTTTGATTTTTAATTATTTATTTAATTTTAATGAGCTCATTACTTCGAAGCGTGTGTTATTTTTTTTTATGAGCTGGATTCTTATGAGTTTTAGATATAGGTTTCTTAGAATTTCTAAGCACACTCAACATAATTCCAAGTATTCCAACCGTAAAAAAGATGGCATTAAAAGCATCCTGATTATTCACTTTATAAAACGCAAAACCACCGGCCATACAACTCAAAGTCAAAATCAACATCAACCCATATCGTTTCATCTTTCTCCCAAGTTTAGGTGCCAGGTTTAGTTGCCAGGTTCCGCGTTCAGGTCACTACGCGTTAACTCTCTATGGTTGATATATATAGTAAACAAATTTAAAGCTAAAGATATACTTATAAATAATAACTTATGTTTGCGAGTGTACCTTAATTGTTGTTTAAGTATTAAATCGCTACAATCCGAGAATAGATAGAAGCAATAGATTTATAATACATTCATAAGAATAGAAATTAGAAACCAAAGTTTAACCAAATCAATGTTAAAGCTTTAACATTATGAACGTAAAACCAGGCATCTTGGTTCGTTAAATAAGTTAGCTCGTTTTAATCTGAAAAATATGTGCCCTGCTATTTCTATATCAAACACCCAGTAATAAAGGCAGGTTAACCGATTGAAAAGAGTGCAATTTTGTCCTGCTCATGGACCCCGAAATAACGCGTGGTGACCTGAGCGCGGAACCTGGCACCCTACTTAAGTTTGGAGGGGGGATACAGAATGGCGGATTTGAAAGGTTTCAACCATGGTTTTGATTTTTTGAATATCTTTAGCAAATACTCGGTCTTTAGCAGCGAATGAGACCTCTTTTCGTACAAAGTCGTAGACTTTTTTTAGCTCTCCTTCGGGTTCTACATTATCTAACAAATCTAAACCTTGAAGGGCACATAGAAGCTCCATAGATAAAACAAGGGTTGAATTTTCAACCACTTGCTTAAGTTTACGAGCCGCTATCGTGCCCATACTGACATGGTCCTCTTTATCAGCAGAAGTAGGAATGCTGTCGACACTCGCCGGATGGGATAAAATTTTATTTTCACTGACTAAGGAAGCACAAGCCACTTGAACAATCATCATACCGCTATTAAGTCCGCCGTCTGGAGCCAGAAAAGCAGGTAAACCACTCATGGCGGGATTTATAAGTTTCTCAACACGGCATTCTGACATGCTTGTCATGGCACTAATGGCAATAGCTAAAAAATCTAATTGAAAAGCCACAGGTTCTCCATGAAAGTTTCCACAACTTAAGATTTTATTTTCAGCCGCAAAAACTAGTGGATTATCAGTACTGGAGTTGGCTTCGGTTTCAAGAACTTCAACCGCTCGTTTAAAAGTATCTTTGGCGGCTCCATGCACAGCAGGAATACATCTTAGAGAATAGGCATCCTGAACCCGATTGCACATTTCGTGACTAGCCGCAATTTTTGAAGTAGCTCCTAGAAGTTTTCGCATATTTGATGCCGTCGAAGCTTCCCCGGGATGATTTCGAGTTGCAGGAATTAGTGGATCAAATGCTTTTCTAGAGCCACGAAGAGCTTCTAAGGTTAAGCTTCCTGCAATATCTGCTGTTAAAAGTAAATTTTCAATTTTTTTAAGCTCTAGTAGTCCAACCGCTGTCATAACTTGGCAGCCATTGATCAAAGATAAACCCTCTTTAGCTTGCAGCACTAGTGGTTCAATACCCCGAAGCTTTAATTCATCTTCAGCTTGTAAAATCTGAGTGCCATCCCCATTCCAAACTTCACCCTCACCTATTAAAGCCAACGCCAAATGAGATAAAGGAGCAAGGTCTCCACTAGCGCCTACACTTCCCTGTTCTGGAATCACTGGAATTAAATCATTGTTTAAAAATTCTAATATTTTTTGAATCACCAAAGGACGGATGCCGCTATGACCTCGGGCTAAAGCATTAGCTCGAAGCAGCATTACGGCCCTAGATTGATATTTAATAAAAGGTTTTCCAATCCCGCAGCAGTGGGATCGAATCAGGTTTTTTTGTAATTCAACCAATTGATCTTGTGAAATCTTTATATCAGAAAAATGACCAAACCCCGTATTTACGCCATACATGACCTCGCCCTTATTCATGCGATTCTCAAGATAAGTTCGAGATTCTAAAACTTTTACTAGGGCCGATTCATCTAATTCCACTTTTTGATTTTCGAAAGCCACATTCCATACAGAGTTTAAATTTAAACTATTGCCATCGATTAATAATTTTGAGCCCAAGACGCATACCTCGAATAAGTTTTTAGTTTTTTTAGTTTTGGATTTTCTTTTTTAAGTTTTTTTATATTTTTTTGCGTTATTTTTAGTTTTTTGCGTTTTTTAAAATTGCAATCTGCTCTTTATAATTACCTTTAAAAATAAAACTCCCAGCCACTAACACATCGGCGTCTAAACATTCTTTGACCGAAGTTCCATTCACACCGCCATCAACTTCTATTAAATAATTATACTTGTTCTGCTCGCGAAGTTTCTTTAGCTCTGTAATTTTTGCAACCTGATCTTGCATAAAACTTTGACCACCAAAACCGGGCTCGACTGTCATAACTAAAACAAGATCCACTTGCGGTAAAAATTCATGCAGCAATCGTAAATCAGTCCCAGGACGCAAAGTAATTCCACATTTTACGTTGGCAGCTTTTAATTTAGAAAAAATTTTGGCAACTTGCTTGGTCGATTCGATATGAATTGTAACAATATCCGCACCTGCTTTAATAAAATCATCCACTAAATTTTCTGGATTGGTAATCATAAGATGCACATCTAAAATCTTATCTGTAACAGGTCTAAGACTTTGAACCACTGGAGCCCCTATGGTCAAATTGGGCACAAACAGACCATCCATTACATCCACATGAATCCAATCCGCTCCCGCTTTGGAGATATCTATGATCTCTTGACCAAGTTTTGAAAAGTCAGCGGATAGAATACTAGGTGCAATTAAAAATTGGGCCATATGCTTTTATAAACTCAGAAAGACAAACGGGCCAGAGCTTTCCTAATTGATGCAATCTTTTTTTCTTTGATAAAATTTGGAGCTATTAGTTTGGTTTATCTGTATTCTTTAGTTGTATAGTCTAGCTGGATAGATTAGTTGGGTTTATTTAGTTTATATTAGATTAGATTAGTTTAGTTAAAGTAAGTTAAGCTACTTAAATGTCGTGAAAATATCGGAGGACTTTAGCTTCCACCCATTTACAAAATCCGAAGCAACCATTCTAGGTTTTGAATCGGGTTGCACTTCCAAAATTTGTAATAAACTTCGCTTGTTTTGACCGCAAACCACAAAAATCTCTTTTGAATCAGGAATTAAAACTTCACCGGGTTGTTTGGTTTCCAAATCGCTTGGCTTAACGAAAGAATTTATGGAATTTAAATCCGCCGAATTCTCTTTATAAGATTCAAAATCCCAAGGTTTAGCTAGAGTAATCTTAAGTCGCTTGGAATTAAAAACGGTGGTCCCTCCAGGCCCTAGAGCTAATCCGCGAACATGATTCCATATTTCCTGAGCTGACATAGACCAATCCACCCAAGTTTCACTTTTTTCAATTTTAGTAGCATAAGTCACTAAAGACTCATCTTGTTTTATCGTTGAAGTATTTCCCATTAAATACGATGTAATTCCCACTACGCAATTTGATGAAGCTAATTGAGCCAAACGATCGTGTAGATTAATGGAATTTTCCGATGGCAAGATTGCCAAATCTTGTTCGAAAATTACATCTCCAGCATCTAGTCGCTTGACCATAACTTGTGCGGATACACCAGTTATTTGATCTCCGCACATTATTGCTCGTTGGATGGGAGCCGCTCCTCGCCATCGAGGAAGCCGTGAGGCATGAATATTGATGAATCGATTTGGGCAAACATCTAATAGTTTTTGAGTTAAAATTTGCCCAAAGGCGACAACCACGGCCGCATCAACTTTTAAACTTTTAAAATGTTGAATAAACTCTTCGGTTTTACAATTTTCGGGTGTTATCACTGGAAGACCATGGGCTTCAGCCCAAGTTTTAACCGGCGAAGGAGTAAGTTTAAGTTTTCGGCCAGAGGGTCGATCTGGTTGTGAAACTACTAAACAAATCTCAAAATTGGAACTTTCGTGAAGAGCATTTAAGGTTGGAACTGCAAACTCTGGAGTCCCAAAAAAAACCAGTTTAAATGGAGGGATTGAATTTAGATTCAATCTTTAAGATCCTCAGACTCATGATTCATCAAATCTTCAGGAGAAGGATAGCCGTTTTTTTTAATTTTATTCTTTAAACGATTGGCCCGGATAATACTTAATCTATCAATAAAAAGTTTACCATCAAGATGATCCATTTCGTGTTGTAGACAAATCGATAACAGCCCATCGGTTTTGATAATAATCGGCTGCCCATCGGCATTTAAGCCATGCACTTCCACATAATTATATCTATTTACTGTCTCAAAATAACCAGGAACACTTAAACAGCCCTCATCAAAAGTGGTCTCACCTTCTTTTGCAATAATCTCAGGATTAAAAATAACCACAGGCTGAACGACTTGGAGCTCAAGATCAGTGAATTCATCGAACCTATAGCGGCCATTTTCTTTGGGTCGCGTATCCATAACTAACAAACGAACCTCTTGTCCCACTTGCGTAGCGGCTAGTCCAATGCCCTTGAACTCGTACATTGTCTCAAGCATATTTTCAGCCAAAGTTTTTAATTCCTGAGTGACAGTTGGAATAGCTTTGGCTTTTTTTCTAAGTCGAGGATCAGGAAACCTTAAAACGTCTAAAATCATAAATTATCGAAAGCTCCATGAAAAGTAGAATAATGACTTCAACAAACATCCAAAAGTTTACCATAATTTAAATCCCCTAAGATGGCAAAGCTTATGCCTAAAATCACATCAGCCGTTGTAAGAGTTCATTCTAGATCCTTTTAAGCCTTCGCCATTGCCATTAAAAAATAGAGAAAAAATGTTTAAAAATTAGGGTTTTAAAACTCCATTTCCCTTCAATTAAAAGGGCAAAAGGGAAAATATTTATCAGCTTTAAGGGTCAAAGGCTGTATTTTAATGAACCAGCGCTTGACTCTTTGAACGTCTGCTTTTCTACTTAGTTTATGTCTCTACGCATCCTTTTGGCAGATGAAAGCTCTACGATCAAGAAGGCCTTTGAATTAGGGCTTAATAGTTTTGGTGCAGAAGTTAAAAACGTTCAACATGGCATTGATGTTTTAGAAGTTGCAGAACACTTCAACCCCGATATTATTTTTGCAGATGTTCTCATCTCAAAGATGAATGGTTATGAGGTTTGTTCCCAAATTAAAAATCATCATTCATTAAGCTCAATACCAGTCGTTTTAATGTGGTCAGGCTTCATGGACATTGATGAAGATAAGTACTTTACTTGCCAAGCCGACGGAAAAATTGAAAAACCATTTTCAGCTGATCAGCTAATGACTATTATTAAAACTCTAGTTCAAAAACCTATTGGCGAACGCTTAGATATAAAAAGTCAAAACAGACCTGAACCGACACCATTAAATCCTAGCGACTTTCCACCACAATTAAAGCCTGCAACTCTTTCTACATCAAATGAGCAGCCGCCGAAGTTAGGTGGAAATCTTAAGATAAATCCAACAGAAGATCTTTTGTTTAAAGAGGATTTACCTCCCTTAAAAAATCCTAATTTTGATGATTTTGAAACAAGTGAAGATTTATCAGAGGATGACTTTGAATTAGATGGGTTTCAAGCCTTAGACTTACATGATGATAGTAAAGAGGCCAACTCTGGGGTTTTTAATTTTGATTTTAAGGGATCTTCTAATTACGAAGACGACTTTAAAGAGACAACAATAATTCCAACACCCGAAGAGGAAGCGCAATTACTGGCTAAAGTTAACGAAGACACTAATATACGACATGGGTATGGTTTCTTAAATTCAGAACTTCAGGATGAACTTTCCAATCCTTCAATTAATTTAAATCAACTTAAAAAAGATTTTGCCAATTCTTCTGGTATTGATTTTTCGACCGGTCCTGACTTAAATGAAGATATCTTCGGTGAAGAGTTAAATAATGATTCTGAATTTTATGAAGAGATTCTTACTAGTGATCAAGGTATAAACAAAAACACTTCCAATACTATCCACAGAGATGTGGAAGACTTACATAATTCTGACATGGGTATGTTGTCTTCGGCAGACGATCTATTAGAAGCTTACAATAAGGTTGATGTTAAGACTGAATTTCGAAATTCTGCTAAAAGCCCAGTCAATACTATTGAGGTTCCAAAAACAGGTTTACAATTGTTAACTAAAGAAGAGATTCGAACTATTGTGCAAGACCAAGCCAAAGAGCTAATTCAGTCTATTGTTTGGGAGTTAATTCCAGAGTTGTCAAAACAGATGATTGAAAAAGAGATCAAACGCCTACTTGCGGCGAATGACTCGCCTCCATCCCTTAAATAGATAAGCTGAAGTATATATTATGACACCCATTGAAATTATTAAAGCCACTTTAAAAGAGGATGCGCCATCTGGCGATCTGACCTGTAAAAATTTACTTCATGAATTAAAAATCGACAATGATAAAACTATTGGTCATTTTATTGCTAAACAAGATTTGATTTTTAGCGGTACTGCTTTTTTATTAGCGATCAAGGATTTGGCATTAAATCTAGAAGTTGAATTATTTTTTAAAGATGGCGATAAGATTAAACCGGGACAACATATAGCTCAGATTTTTGGGCCCTGGACACACTTGGTATATGTTGAACGCACGGTCTTAAACTTAATTGGAAGACTTAGCGGAGTAGCAACATTAACTCGAAAATTTGTAGAGCAGGTTCAGCATACGTCTTGCCAAATCTTAGACACCAGAAAAACAACCCCTTTATTTAGAAGTTTTGAAAAACAAGCCGTTGTTCATGGCGGTGGCAAAAACCATCGCATGAATTTATCTAGCGAAATAATGCTTAAAGAAAATCATTTATGTCGAATCAATGAATCCTTAATCGTAAGTTTAACAAAACTCAAAGAAAAAAATCCCCAAATTAAAATAACTGTTGAATGTCAAACCTTGGATGAAGTACGTCAAGTGTCAGCAACCCCTGTTGATCAAATCATGTTAGATAATATGGATATACCCTTGATCATTCAGGCGCTTGACCTTATACCAAAATCTATAAAATCAGAAGCAAGTGGCAACATGAGTTTAGACAGAGTGAAAGCTGTTGCTGAAACCGGAGTAAATTTTATAAGCGTAGGAGCAATTACCCACTCAGCACCTGTCGCAGACATTAGTTTTATTATTGATAATTAAAAACTTATTAATAAGTAGGAGAATTAAACTATGCTCAACGTAGGTCAGGCCACTTCAGAATGGGCAGAGTCTCATAAAATCATTTGCTGGTTTGAACCAGAAACAACTAGTACAAATGATATTGCAAAAAAATCTGGTTTTATCGATGAAGCTCATTGGATGTTTGTCACTAATAGCCAGACCAAAGGTCGTGGTCGTTATGATAACTCTTGGTCAAACTCTAAGCCTGGGGATCAACTGCTTATCAGTTGGTGCTTTCGACTAAAATCTGCACCTCAGCCTATCGCCTCACCTTTATTGGGTTGGGCCGTGTATAAATCATTGAATGATGAATTTGATCTAAACCTCAGTGTCAAAGCTCCTAACGACATTTATGTGAATGACAAAAAAATGGGGGGCCTACTGCTAGAGTCTGTATCTCAAGGCCCTAACCACTTTTTATGTGTTGGACTTGGTTTAAACGTCAACTCTTCACCTAAAGATGTGCTTTTGTCGACGTGTCTGCAGAATGAAATTGGCGCAGAGATAGTTGCAAAAAGATGGTTTAAATTTTTATCTTCACTCCACTTAAATTTGCAAGAAGCCACAACTATGAGTCAGTCACAAGAAATTCCATCCTTATACAGAGCAGAAATTTTAACTGCTTTAAAAAAATGGCCCGACAACAATGTGGTCAGCATCTTGTCGAATGGCGATCTTATTATTGATGGTGGGTTAAAAGTGCCCTGGACAGATCTTTAATTATGAAGTGGTTTGGTGGAACTATTGCTGGAATTTTTCTCGGCTTCTTTTTTATCATTTTATTTGTGATGTTTAAAAGCGGCAGCTTTAAATCCGTTTTGATAAAAAAAGCTAGTGTTGGACCTTATATAGCAGTTTATAAATCTAGATTAGGAGCTTATCACGAAAGCTCTAAAACCCTTTTTGAAGTTGAAAAGCTTTTGAAAGACAATGATTTTCTATGTATCCAAAGTTTTGGCTTATATATTGATGATCCAAATCAAACAGAAGTTGCAAGATTACGAAGTGATTTGGGTTGTTTGTTTGATGAAAAATTCAGAGCTCCACTTGAAAAAGTAATAAGTGAAAAAAACTTAGACCTAAAAATAAAATATTTAGATGCTAGAAACTATATTATAGGATCCTTTGAAGGTTCACCGGCTTTAGTCTCTCTTAAAGTTTATCCAAAAATTAAAGCTTGGGCTAACCACGAGCGCTATACCTTGAAACCTGAGGTCCTTGAAATTTACGAAATTAAAACTTCTGATAAAGTAAAAACTTCAGTCCTATTCGAAATTCTCTAAACCTTATATCCCAGCCGAGGGTGCCAGGTTCTTTTTTCCTATTAAATTTTAAGTTTAGTTATCAATATTTTTTTCTGTTCAGTTTAAAATAATATTTCACTTAAAAATTTAAGAACTCGTTGGCATGAAGCTTTGCCGTCCTAGAAAATTTAATGTATTCGGACACTTTTTGCAAAGCGAATGACAAGGCTTGTTTCTTGAATTTATAAGTGAAATATTATTTTAAACTGAACAGAAAAAAATATTGATAACTAAACTTAAAATTTAATAGGAAAAAAGAACCTGGCACCTAAACTGGCACCTAAACTGTTTAGGGTTTGAGACAAATGTCGATGGATCGGGTCATATTTAGAATACGATCGCGGCGGCCAAGTTGGGCATTTTCATATCGACCAGTTCTTGAATTCATTGCGGCACCTTTGTAAGGGCGACGAAGCACGGACCAATAGCCATCTAAGCCAAAATCTATATACTTTTTATTTGCAAATCTACCATCAGCAACTTGTCGGCCTTTTTTAACAAGTGAAGTTCCACGACTTAGTGCACATTTAAAATTTTTGTCGAGGTCGAAGAGTTCGGCTTTGTTTGCATCACTTCCGTAACCACAGTTTTTGGTATCAACTTGAAATATTCCAATACTATGCCGACCACTCTTTTTTTCTTTATGCAGAGCTCGTGGATTAAATTTATCATTTTCAAAACGAGCAATAGCGGAATACAAATAAAGCCAAAAGTTCATTCTATTAGTTTTATTAAGGTTCCAATAGTTAGGACAAAAATTTTCAACATCTCGCAAATCTCTAGTCTCAATTAAATAAGACGCCAAAGAGCTTTGCAGATAGGATCGCCCAATTTCAGTTAACGCGGCACCATTGTTGTGACCATTCCATAAATATTGAGGTTCAAGGGAGCTTTGACGTTGCACCACATTTTTCTTTATCGCTTCATTTTTTTCAGCTTCAAGCTGTTCTTTAATTGCAATCTGTGCAGCCATCGTGATTTTCTTAGGCCTTGCTTTAGGACGTTTTGATTTTAAGGGTGCTAGTATTTCTTCTCTAGGCTGTACATTGGGTTGCTCGTTAACTTCATTCATTGTCTCGGAACTTATGTTTTCATTAATAGGTAATGCTGTATTAGTATTTAGTTCAGGTATTGCAGCCGAAACATATCCCTGCGATACATCTTCATTTTTGATACTTAAGATTTGATCCACTGGAATTTTCGACTGTTCCATAAAGTCATTCTTTAATGTTTCAGCATCGATCCAATCACAATAATTGGAAACAGCAAGTTTTAATTGGGCTGTCTCATCAATAGTTAAAAAATCGGATTTTTCAGATTCAATGTACAAGGAATCTCTGGGTTCAATCACATAACATTTCTTACCAGAGCTATGAGCCCATTTTGCTAAAAGCTCAATGGCCGAAAGTTCCATTTGAATTTCTGCCACAGACTCCATTATTGAAATTCTGTGACCAAAACTTATGACAACAGTGTTCACATTTATATCTGAAATTATTTTAGGAGCTAGCCTTTCCCCATTGGGAGTTTGATTCAAGGTAATATATGTTGGTGAATTAAATTCTTGGTGAAATGGTTTCGTCCAAAACCCACAGGAACTTATGCCCCCGTTCTTAAAATCTCTGGCGGACATGCATGTAGATAAAAACCAAGAGCTTTGATTAAGTTTAACAAAGGCCTTTTGTATAAGTAAACCCCAATTGGCTTGCAAGGATTCATCACCTAAAAACAAAATTGAATCCTTTTTAAGTTCGGGCCATAGATCAATTTTTTGTTCCTGTAAGGGTTGATTCTCTTCCAATTCCGGCCAAAGATCCCAGCTAAAATCAACGTCATCGGCAATCAAACCTGCTTTTGGTCCAATATCAGAATCTACGTTATTTAAGCTGCAGGAACTGATACTGACCATTAAAAAAAGTAAACTAACGGGATTTAGAAAAGTGCCAAATGATATCTTAAAAACAATAATATTTTTTAACTTTTTTGTTCTTATTTGATTCCAGAAGAAAAACAATCGACTTTTTAACCTACTCACTTCATTTTAAAAGCAAGATGTAAGCCATTATAATGAATCAAATATTTAAAAATACTAATCTTCTAAATGTCTTAAAAGATTATTAGCTTTATAGCTCATACAAAATCTGTTGCACAGATGGAATTAAGTGACAAAAAATGTCATTTACTCAGGAGGCAATACGAACACTTCTCACATCACATGAGGCAACACGTCCCATGAAAAAGCACAACAAAACTCGTACCCATGAGGCAATACGACAAGTCACGCACCATGTGACAGCATGAACAAGATAAGACCTGTCTTCAGGGCAACGTTTTCCACGACACGCGCAGGACACGAATGTAACAACCTAAGAGTAATTTAATTTTATCTCGACCAATCCATAAATTCTTCTTCTACAATGTCTGACGCCCTGAAAAATGCTAACAGAAATTCTATGGTTTTTGCTCGTCCCGCAGGTGCTTCTAATAACTTCAATGCAAACAGAGGATGAAAATCTACTGTTACATTGATTCTATTATTACGAGGATTTGAACTATAATCCGTAACTGCGAATAACTGGGTTTGAAAACGTAAAATATCATCAGATAATTTAGCACCATGCTTACGTTGTGATAAGTATAACGAGAATGTCATTTTATCATTAAAATCTATTATTGGAGCCGTTCGTGATTGAATGCTAAATTGAAAATATTTTTGAGCCATAACTCTGGCAAATTCTGTATCAGACAGCTTAGAGAGCTCTTTGGACATAAGCGAAATAAGCTCAAGCATATCTGCATCAGGTTTATCTATGGTTCGTCGATATGTAATTTTTCGACCTTCTAAGGCCGCAGGAATTGTCGCAACCGCAGGACTTGGTTTAGTCTCACGTTTTGGGTAACGGTAGGTGCTTCGTCGAGTCGAAGCAATAACTGCTTTAGCGTAATCTTCGTCACGGTTTTCAAAAGCCCCATACAGTTTAAGTAAAGCTAAAACTCTTGGAGCATATATTTCTTGGACCTGTTTTAAATTTTCTATGTCGGAGTGTTCAAAGCTATGACCTTTGGCATAGTTAATTTGACCTGTAGTTGGCACATAATTAAAGAAGTTATCAGAGTCAGGTCCGCCTAATTTTTTAGGAAGAATATGATCAATAGACATATAATCAAAATCTAATGGCAGGCCTGTATAAAAATCAAGGCCCTCAAAAGCTTCATGTATAGCAATTCGTAATAGTCTTTCGAAAATAAAAAATCGACCTATAGCTGGAAATTTGTATTTACTTAAAGCCAATTCATGGGCTTGTTTTGATAAAAACTCATAACACTGGTTAGCTTCAATTGGATTTTCTGAATTGGCCAGGGCCATAAATGGAAGGCCGATAAAAAAACAAAAAATGACAACCACTACTTTAAAATAATGTATAGATGATTTTAAATAATCAGATTTTAAAAATCCCACTAGAACGGCCCCGGAATTAAATTCAAGTCAAAAGTAAAGGTTATATAGATCCAGTGCAAGCCTTGGACCAAGTCTAATGTTAGATTTTAGTTTTATTCTAAACCCAACTTCCCCGTTTAATTTTCTCTAGGATGATTTTTTCAGGCATTAAAGGATCTTTAGGGTCAACGCTAAAAATGGCCTGCTGCTCACATCGAATCTTATTCTTTATTAAATAATTTAAGATATCAGCCAACTTTTTATTTTTTTTATCTTTAAAAAAGGGGTCATTTTCTAATACGTCTTTAGCCTTTTTTAAGGCTCTTGCTTCTCCCATATCATTGGGCTTTACGTTGTAATAGTTCAGATCATATTTTTTAATATCTTCCGGTAAAACACCCAAAAATTTAACATCTGGAGCCGAGAAATCTTTATTACGTATTAGACTTGCGGCCGAGCCCGCCTTTAGGGTTCTAAAAATATTTTGTAAGGTGTACGCGTCCAGATCTCCGAAAAAGTAAATTGGAATATTTAGTTGTTCTTGAATTAATTTACACCAACCACGAACACCATTACTTGGAACACCTTGAGCGCCCATTAAAATAGATTTATTTCGTTTCGTAAACCCATTACTTACTAAGGTATTGGCTGTACCTTCTGACTCAACAACTAAACAAAAATCAATTTTACCCTTGGCTTTAAGAGTTAAAGCTTGAGGCTTATTTTTAGGTTGAAATGGTGTGGTACCTAAAGTACTAAGGTCGATTACAGCTTTGGTTCCATCAGTTAAAGTTTCTGTGACGATTAAGTTCTGGGAGTAAGTTTGGCCACCTCTATCATTGGCAAAACAATTCATCTCTTCACGGTAAACTTCAAGCATGTCCGTTATAAAATCAATTATTGAATCACTTTCCGTCTGCTCTTCAAAATCAATAGGCATAAGTTCTTTGTCTTTTTTTACTAAACCCTTGGCCATGTAATAAAGCTCTCTTTTGGTATTCACACCGCCAGAATCTACATTGCCTAGTAAAATATCTAACATAAAAACAGTTCGGGCTAATTTTTGAACAGAAGAAACATTCAATTCACTTCGAACCATTTTACCACTTGGCGTAAGGTAACCTAATTTCGAATTATAGTCTGAATTGTCTAAGCTGCACTTGATGGACTCTAGAACCGGTCGTCTTGAATTTTCAAGGTCCGATAACATACGTTCACATAGCATTTTTGCTTTACTGACCATTTCTTTCTGACTGACACCTGAATTTGCTTTTACGCCTGCTTTTGCCATATTTATTGCACCTTAAGTTCTTAATATTTTTTAAAATAAATTTTTAATCTTAAATTAATCTTTTTTAAACGTTGCTTATTCCTACTTTTTTGGTCTTACTAATGTCTTAGTTTTTTTTCCAACTGGGTTAGACTTGCTGCCTGCGCGATTGGTAGCTTTTGTCGATGAAGCTGAAGCCACGCGAGCTGTTTTTGTTCCACTACTTTGGTTTTTTTGGCCACTCGCTTTTTGAGGGGCTTTGTTTGGAATCTCATTACCATCAGTTTTAACTTTACTACTTTTTTTTCTTAACCGCTTAGCTTCTTGTCGTTGGTCTTCTATGGTTGGCTGGGATTCAATGTCATTCACATCAAAAGTTCTATTGTCTTTTAATGTTTGAAGTTTAACTTCAGCATCTTCTAATTGCTTTTCAGCATCACTTGCATCTCGGCCTAAAATTTTATTTAAGCCTTCAGTGGCTCGCTCTTTTCGCTTATCATTGGCTCCGACAATTGTTGCCAAACCATTGACTAAAATAGGACCGAATTTTTCAATGTGACGAATTTTTCGTTCTAAATCCGCTGCTTTATTTTCACGATTAATATGTCGTGAAAGCTTTTGTCCTGTCTGCATCAGTGTTCTACGAATCTCTTCCACTAAATCATCACTGGCATCTACGGTTTCTTTCGATGCATTTTTAAATTTAATAAATGGTGATGTCACACTTACCGCAAAAACATATGGTCCTTGGGGTAAACTGTTTTTAGATTGCACTAAGCCATAAGATCTCCAACTGACAGATTCAACAGCTTTTGTGATGGCACAGCCTGCTTTATCAAATTGCAAAGGAACTCGGTTAGCAAATCGAAGCAGCTGCACAGGGTCTTCTTCGGATCCACGATTAATAAATCGAGCAATTGCAACTTCAACGACCACAGGTTTGAAGTCACAGATTTTGGGTTTTCGTGCAACAACACTAAAAAAGTCAACTTCACCTAAGCGTTGTATACTCTTAGCTAAAGACTCTTCACCAATGGTCAGTACAGATTTGGTGGAAGGGCTTGGAAGCTCAGCCGCTTGAATCGCTTGAAAGATCTCTTTGAACTCAACTTCGCTCGTTTTTGACAGAGGTTGATTTAGAAATTTACTTTTCAAACCCGCTTTTACAAAATCATTGAGTGTTGCATCCGTAACTCTGGAAAAAGCTGTTTTTAAAAAATTCTTTAAACTTATATTTCCATATAGCAATGCATGGGTCATAAATTCACCCAATTTCATCGTATGTGGATGAGGCAGCGTGGCTGCAGGAGCTTTGGGTACGACGTCAGTCACTCGGTCAACTTTTATAACGGGGTCTTCATTGATTTTATATCTTAAATTTAAATGGGGATTAACTAGAGCCGTACCTTCTAGATAAGTCATTATGCCGCCGTCACCATTAAGCTGTAAGCGGCCATCAATAATAAATTCAACTTTAAGACCATGTTCAACATCCCAGTCTACGGTGACTTTATCTTTGATGATTCCTTTATTTAGTTTAATATCGACATCGATTCGCATCTCGATGGCTTTTCGCATATTTTGAGTTTTACTTCGAACAAAAACCCCTTTGGCATTCGTTAACTGCGCCCAAGTTGTTGCTGCTGAAATACCAATTCCTTGCTGTCCTCTAGAACAACGCCCCCGACCAAATTTTGATGATGCTAAATACTCACCAAATACCTTGGGAAGGTCCTCTGGCGACAAGCCGGGTCCATTGTCTTCAATCGTAATACGAACAAGATCAGCACCTTTAGAACCACCTACACCAATCTTTTCAATCTCAATACTTATTTCAGGTAAAATACCATGGTCCTCACACGCATCTAAGGAATTATCCACGGCTTCTTTTAATGTCGTTAAAACGGCTTTTGTGGCTGAGGAAAACCCTACCTGTTGTAAGTTTTTGGCAAAGTACTCGGCGGTACTGCTTGATGTAATTTGAGCCAATTGTCCCCCTAAAGAGTCAAAAAAGATAATGTTACGGCCTGTTTTTGGTGTCAGCTATGAAACCAAAGGATTATGACTTTGTAGTTTGAAAAGAAAACGCTACGAATGCAAGTCCTTGTCTTTAATAGCTTATTTTTAAGGCTTTTTAAGATCGCTTAAAAACTCAACATCAGTTTGATATTTCTTCAAGGAATTACATGATTTACAGCACGTGACTACATTGGATTTTGAACTCACTCCCCCTCTAATAATTGGAATTTTATGATCCATTGTCAGCTCCGTTTTAGCAAAACTGTTCTGACAGTAATGACACAATCCTTCTACTAATTGTTGATCCCACCAAGGACTGTTCCGTAAAACTCGGGCCTTGGCTTTTTCTTTTTTAACATGAGAGGCAGAAGCCGGGGTAAACCAAAACATCCCTTTTAAATGCCCTTATCCTTAATTTTTAGCAATACTGAAAATTTTAAGGATCTAAATATTTGCATAATAAGTATTAATCCCTTAAAAATTTAATGTATTAACCAAGGGTTAATTTATAGGATTTAAATGTTATGAAAGCCGAAGAGTTAGAACATAGAATTTTACAAGCTTACCCAGATGCTCAACTTGCCATTTTTGATTCCAATGGGAATGGCGACCATTTTGAAATTCGCATCTCATCCGAAGCGATAAACAAGTTAAGTCGAATCCAACGACATCAAACCATCTTAAAACTTTTTGATCCTGAATTTAAATCTGGCGAGCTTCATGCTTTAAGTGTTAAACCTGTCGAGTTTTAATTTTTAAAATTAAAACCCGTAAAAAAAAATATAAATATAAATATAAATATAAATATAAGTATAAAAATATATTCCCAATAAATTAAATTAAACTAAAAAAAATCGGAGAAAAAACTATGTTAACTGAAGCCACCAAAACAGCTATCGAACAGGCCATCGCATTAAAACCGGCTGTACTTTTTATGAAAGGCACACCCAGTTTTCCTCAGTGTGGATTTTCAGCCCGAGCTGTAGCTATCTTAAATGAACTCAAAATGGATTTTCATAGTGTGAATGTTTTGGAAAACGAAGCTATTCGCCAAGGCATCAAAGAGTATTCAAATTGGCCCACAATTCCTCAGTTCTACTATAAAAAGGAACTTATTGGCGGCAGTGATATACTTATGGAAATGTTTGAGTCTGGTGAACTCAAAGAGTTATTTGCATAGCTCAAAACCCGGTCATGGGCCTGGTTATTTTTAAATGATGATTTATGCAATAAAAAAAGTGTTTTTAATCTCTCAATTTCTTTTAGTGCATCAAACACTCCAACAATCGGCTTTCAGTAATTTCATATATTCATCGTAAGTTTTAATCTGTATGTTAATAACATAGATAACATAAGTTACTATTTGTTCTAAAAAAAACTTTTAGATTATAGCTATATTAAAATCTCAAACCGATATTTTTTCTCTTCTAATCAGTACAAATAGGTTTAAATTTTAATTGAGTTCTACGAATTTAATTGGATTAGTATTTTTTAAAAGAATTGTTTAAGAAAATACGAATATCGATGTTTTGTAACATCTCTTTGAATTATTATCTTGACTCAGTTTAAAGGGTAGTATTCTTAAAAAAATTGATAAAACTTAACAAATGATTTTTCTTTTATATAATTAAATGTAACCGTTTTTTTAAAAATATTTAAACGAAAAAATATTCTTTAAAAATATCTAAAATCAAACGTTTGGAAGATACAAAAATATTTTAAGACAATTTTTTAACAATAACCAAACATAGATATACTATTAAAAAAATTACTGTAGAAGTTAAATATGGATTATATTTTCGAACACATGACCGGAATTTGGATTTTCTTAAATAAACCTTTCATTGTTTTAGGTAAAAGCTCCATAACCCTTTCCTGGGTAGTACTCAATATCCTTTTCCTTTTTACTTTTTTATTTATTCTCACCAAACTTAAAAACATTATCATTCGCAATATTGTCAGCAAATCAGACGCTAATATTAATAATTGGCGCGCTGTCATAACTATAAGTTATTATGTGATTCTAGTAATTGGTCTGATCGCGCTACTCCAAGCCTCTGGTTTAGATTTAAGTCTATTCACAGTTTTAACAGGAGCGATTGGGATTGGAGTTGGTTTTGGAATGCAAACAATTTTTAGTAATTTTATCAGTGGTATAATTATTCTATTAGAAAAACCTATAAAAATTGGTGATCGGGTAGAAGTTGATGATATTTATGGAAATGTTCAAAACATCTCTGTGCGTGCAACAACCATCCTCACTAATGATGATGTGTCCGTTATTGTACCCAATTCTGACTTCATTTCTAAACAAGTCATCAATTGGAGTCATTCGGGAAGGAATGTTCGAACAAGTGTATCTGTCAGTGTTGATTATAATTCCGACCCAGAGATTGTTAAAAAGCTTCTTCTTGAGGTCGCAGCGGATACTAATGAAGTATTAAAGTCACCAACTCCAATGGTACGACTGTCTGAATTTGGTGACAGTGGATTAAAATTTTCTCTTTTAGTTTGGACTCAAGAATATAGTGATCGTATTGGTGCCTTAAAAAGTATTCTTAATTTTAAAATCCTAAAATCTCTACAAGATCATCATATTGAAATTCCTTACCCTAAACGAGTTATATATGTTCACAATATTGAAACAAAATCTATTCCGGAGATTTTATGATTTTGGGACTACCCAGTGAGCAAATTATTTTTATGGCTTTAATGTTAGTGACAATATTTTTTTTCATCACTGAGTATTTGCGAGTAGATGTTATTGCTATTTTAATAATTTTAGCACTATCAATCTCTGGACTTATCGACCCTAAAGATGCATTTTCTGGTTTTTCAAGTGAACCGGCAATTATTGTCGCTGCAGTATTTGTGCTATCTGCCGGTTTATCTTTCACAGGGGTGACTAATATAATTGGCGAATGGGTTACTCAACTTTCTGGTACAAGTGAGATTCGTGCATTGATTGTTATAATGGTTGCAGTTGCAGTGATGTCTGCATTTACTCATCATTTGATGGTAACAGCGATGCTACTTCCCATAATTATGAAAATTTGCAAAGATGAAAAGGATCTTCATGCCTCCAGGCTATTAATCCCAATGGCCACCGCCGCTTCACTCGGAACAACATTGACTCTAATTGGCGCACCTGCATTTTTACTCGCCAACAATATTATTAAACGAAGTGGCGAGCCCTCATTAGGCCTATTTACAGTAGGCCAAATCGGTGCACCACTTGTCATTACTGGTATTATTTTTTGTATTCTCATGCGATGGATTTTACCAAAAACATCAGGAATCGATGATACCGAAAATAATTTCAAATTGACGGAGATAACCACCGAGTTGGTGATCTTAGAGAATAGTTCTTGGATTGGAAAAAAATTACATGAACTTAAAGATGCCACTGAGAAAAAATTTAAAATCATCACTTGGACTAATAAAAACTTCTTAAAAAAAGAACAAGACCTCGACACAGTCATCGAAAGTAGCGATTATTTTGTTATCCGCACTACTCCTGATGAACTTGTATCTCATGACGGGAACAATGGTTTGGTTCTTAAAGCTCTAACGGGCTTGAATTCAGATTCGCGATCAACAAATAGCCTTATTGGCGAAGAGAAACATATACTCAAGGCCGTTATTGCACCTAAATCCGAGTTTATTGGTCGTCGATTAGTAAATATAAACTTTCCAAAAAGATTTAATGTCGCCGTTGTTGGTCTATGGCGAAAGACTGGTTGGGTCTCTACTTCACTCGACGACACCCTATTACAAGCGGGAGATATGATAGTTCTTTGGGGTCCAAAAGATAAATTAGATAGCCTGCATCTTCATCGTGGTTTTTTGATGTTTTTACCTTTTTATGGCAGTTCGATAAAACGGCGTAAAAGTCTTATAGCTTCGATGATTATGATCGGATCCATTGCTTTTTCAGCATTTGGTCTTCTACCTGCATATATTGCATTTGTTTTAGGAGCCATCATTATGATTCTGACTAAATGTGTGGATCTTGATCAGGCTTACTCTTCTATAGAAACTAAAATTTATGTAATGATTGCTGGGGTTATACCCTTAGGAATTGCTATGGAAAAAACAGGTGTCGACCAATTACTGGCTGATCAGTTATTAAAACAAATGAACGGTTGGGAACCAATAATTATGCTGCTTGTTTTTTTCTGGATGGCGTCGCTGTTGACGCAAATTTTATCAGACGCTGCAACTACAGTGTTGCTCGCTCCCATAGCCATTGCATTTGCTAAAACTTCTGGGATTTCACCTACCGCAGCCGTAATTTGTGTAACCGTGGGGGCTGTAGCTTCTTTTTTAACTCCCATAGGTCATCACGGTAATTTATTAATATTAAGTCCAGGAGGTTATAAATTTTCTGACTTCTTAAAGATTGGATTACCGTTAACAGTTCTGTTATCTATTTTAACTTGTTACTTAAGCTTAAATATCTGGGTTGTAAAATAAGTATTATTTAAGCTGAAATAGGCCTAGCTTAAGTTTGTTCAAAACTTGCGTTTAAAAGTTGGTGGTGCTCAGCTATTTCGTTAGTTAAATCTGCAAATATAGCTTTGACAGATTTTATTTTGTGAATTTGCCCAACAGACTCGCCCGCACTCCAAACATTTTTCCAATTCCAGTCGTAATTGAATGTTTGACGTAACCATTTTGAAGTTTTGGTTTTTCCTTGGTTTTTGCTCTCTATTAAAAAAATTACTTTTTCAATCAATGAAGGACTTTGAAACAAACGCTGCAGTTGAGGTGTGCGAATAACCGAAGCCGGAATACCTGTTAACTTACTAGATTTTTGAATATTTTCTGATTGATAGCTCACAATTGCAGTTTTGTAATCCTCTGAAGCTTCGGCTTCGATAGAAGCTATAAACCGAGTACCTATACTCACGGCACTAGCACCTAAGGCTAGTGCCGACAAAATACTGGCTCCATTTGCAATAGCACCTGCGGCTACAATAGGTTTATCTGTCATTTGTCTTAGTTCTGAAATTAAAGCAAAAGGTGAATGGGGCCCCGCATGCCCGCCAGCTCCGGCACAAACAGCAATTATTCCATCTGCCCCATGATCTAAAACTTTTTGGGCATGCTTAGTGTTAGTGACATCACAAAATACTATACCACCATAAGCTTTAACTTTTTGTATGACTTCTTGAGGTGAACCTAGACTCGTAATAAAAAAAGGAACTTTATGTGCTGCACAAACATCCAAATCTTTTCGCCATCTTTGATTGGTTTTATGGACAATTAGATTTACCCCAAATGTTTTCGAAGTTTTCGATCTTATGGCTGTAAGTCCATCAGCTAAAAGTTCAGTAGATCTAAAATTGAGTGTTGGAATTGTCCCTATACCTCCGGCCTCTGAGGCTTCTATCACCAGCAGGTTATTGCTCACAATAAACATAGGGGCCGCAATAATAGGTAGATCGCAGTTTAGCATTTTGGTAAATGTATTTTTGATTTTCATATTTAAAGTATGTCTGAGAATAATTTTATTGAACAGCCCTATTTAATTGTAAATGTTACTGGACAAATCTGCCTATCTATCAAAATACTGATGTTTTGGAACTATACATAGATATAAAACTATTATTTTTTTATTTGGTTTTTTAGTAAGTATAAATTAATATGATTCAAAAAGCAGGATTTTTGATGATTAAATTCGTTCATCAGCCGAGCGCTATAGGAACAAAAAGTAATAGCCCTGCCTTGGACGGAAGAGCTTGATAGATCTGAAAACGTTTATATTAAAATCAAGGAATTTGTAATCAAAATTAAAATTAAGAACAGTTAAAGGTCAAATATCAAAAAAGAATATTCATTGAAAAAACTGGTATGAGCATCAGATCATTTTACAATTGTAGAAAAGATGCCAGTGAATTTGAAGCACCTCAGTTGTTAGACTTTGCAATGTGTAACTGACTCGCGCCTTGAAACTCAGTGATTTCTCCGTCCACTTCAATTTTAGTTGTTATAATTAATTCCGCAGCCAAACTCGATTTTTCAATGCCATGTGTTTCAAGTTCATATTTATGAATAATCCAATCGATGCTGACCACTTTCTGCGATTCAATTTCAGTAAAACTTTCCTCGAGTTCGAAATCCGCGGGATTAGTCGGAAGAAATGTTTCAGCCATAGTATTTAAATTTTTCAATCGAATAATCGGACCCGTTTTTTGAAGAAACTTATGAGGAAACTTAATTTTTGCCGCACTTGTGTTTTTTATCGTGATCCTGATTGGCAAATCTTTTCCCGAATACTCGCAATTAATCTGTCCAATACATTCAGTTGAGATAAGCAGCAATTCCTTCTCCAAAAATTCAGTCCTCACTTTAGCTCGTGCACTGCAATTCCCACAAAGCAAGATGAGCAACGTAATTGAAAATAACGTAAATCCGATCTTCTTTATCATACTCTAATAGTATTTCGTTCTGACCAATTGCGGTCAATATTCAAATGCTTAAATCAAAAATATTCATTCAAAGAGAAATTAAAAGTGACAAAAATCGGCAAATAAGAATTAAAAAATTATGACCATTGAAAAATATCTTCACGCAAATCCTTAAGTGTTTTCTAGGGGTAGTTTAGAGCTTTAGATTAAGCTCTAATGCATTTCTCTAATCTTTAAATAAATCTAATAGTAATATAATTTTATTAACGAAGCTCGACCTTTGGCTAACTACAAATAAAGGTTAAATAGGCCGATAAATCCTAAAGCAAATTAATTATTTAGTATTATAAAAGGGAGTATATTTTGAAAATTCTTTTGGCGGAAGACGATCCAAATATTTCGACCATTTCAAAAATGACTTTAGAAGCTTTAGGTGGTCATGAAGTTTATACTGTGGATAATGGCGAAGACGCTTTTAATAAAGCTATGTCAGAAACTTTTGATGTGATTTTGCTGGACGAAATGATGCCTAAAATGAATGGCATTAAGGTTTGTAAAGAGTTAAGAGCCCGCAAAATCAAAACCCCAATTATTTTTTTAAGTGCTAAATCACAGCTCACTGATGTTGAAATTTTTGAAGCTGTAGGCACAGGTTTTATTCCAAAACCCTTCGACCCTATGACTCTTAATACCAAAATTTTAGAAATTTTAGAGGAAGCTAAAAACTTGTGAGCTCTATTTTATTCAAGATCCGTTTTTTTATTTTAATATCTGTCTTGGTCTTTGGCGCAAGCTTGATGGTATGCGTGGACTCTTTTATTGAGTGGCGAGACACTTATGCGGAACTGAAAGAAAGTTGGAAGATTCAAGCCTATTTAAAATCTATGACTTTTAAAACCAGCGAAGTCGAAATGTTAGTGGTATGGCGAAAAAGTATCAAGCCGAATTTTCGTCAAGATGCATTAAGTTCTGTTATTCAAGCTATTAACAATAGATTATCTAAAACCTACAATGAAAAAATTAATTTTTTTATCGAGCAGGACATTACATATCGACAATTTCTAAGTCAAAAACTTGAAGCTTTAAGAAGTAAAATCATTTGGTGTCTGTATTTAGTTATAGTTTGTTTTATTATTGTTACAATTTTTATGTCAATTTACATTCAACGCTCTATTTTCCGTCCCCTAAATACATTGTATTTAAGAATGCTTGATTTTTTAAATGATCGTTACACGTACGAATTCCAAGCTCCTGAAGCCAACGAAATTGGAGATTTGCAATCCACCTTTAATTCTTTGGCTCAACGAGTAATTAATAACATCGAGGAGCTTAAAACCCTTGATAGTGCTAAAACTGAATTTTTGAATATTGCAAGTCATGAACTTCGAACCCCTTTAACTTCAATTAAAGGCTCGTTGAGCTTGCTTCGAAATGGCGTAAGCGGCGAATTAAATGCAAATTCATCCAAGCTTTTGTTCATCGCTGAAACAGAAACTGACCGCTTAATTAGATTGATAAATGATCTTTTAGATTTAGCAAAAATTGAAGCCAAAAAATTACCACTTGATGAAAAGTGGTATCAAATTGAAGGTATTATCGAAGAAACTTTTGCTAGCCTTAGAGGCTTAACTGAATCTACACAAATAAGTTTGAATATTAAAGATCAGTTGCCCATAGATATTTTTATCGACAGAGACAGAATTCATCAAGTTTTAACAAACTTACTTTCTAATGCAATTAAATACAGTCCTAATAATGGCACCGTCACATTAAATTATTTTGTGAACGGTCATCATCAGTTGGTTTTAGAAGTATCAGATCAAGGTCGTGGTATTGCCCCCGAAGATCAAAAACAAATCTTTGAAAAATTTCGTCAAGCCACTAATGATCGCAGTCCTCTTGTAAAAGGAACTGGTCTTGGTTTAGCCATTGCCCGTGCCATTATCGAAGAGCATGGAGGTGAAATTGGGGTTAAGTCTTTACCTAAGAAAGGCAGTACCTTTTATTTCACTTTACCTAAATGGAAATATCGTAAAACTCGCCCAGGAGTAGCCGCATGAACTTAGAAGATGTACTTGCTAAACTGCAAAAAACTTATATCAGTAATATGCCAGATAAATTGCAGCTTATGAAAAAGCATATTGAAGCTAAAGACTTTGTAAGCTTAAGAGAAGAATTTCATAAAATTAAAGGTACTGGTCGAACTTATGGGCTACCTGAAGTTACTGATTTAGGCGCTGTTTTCGAAGAACTTTTAATTGCAACAGAATTCAATCCTCAATTGAATTGGGCCTTAGATGCTTACGACCTTTTTAAAGACATTTATGCTGCTAGAGCCAAAGATAAAGCCTTTAATATTTCACAAGACCCAAGGTTCAAAAACTTAAAGTCATCCCTAGAAACTTTAAAAAAATAAGGTACAAGTATATTCATATGTTTGAAGCTTTAAAAAAAATATTAACAACTGAACAAGTCGTCTTTGATCCATTGGAGCTTAAAAACTATGGTCAGGATTGGACGAAACTTTTTGATCCTAAAGCTAGTGTTTTGCTTTTTCCTAAAACCACAAAAGACGTTCAAAATATTGTGCTTTGGGCTAATGAATATAAAGTGGGACTAGTGCCAAGTGGCGGTAGGACAGGATTAAGTGGCGGAGCTGTGGCTTTGAATTCTGAAGCGATTGTTTCTTTTGAAAAGATGAATAAAATTTTAAATTTTAACGAAGACGATCTTTCTGTGACATGTGAAAGTGGCGCTGTCACCAAAGAAATCCAGACTTTAGCTTTAGAAAAAGGTTATTTCTTTCCTGTGGATTTTGCGGCAACAGGTTCAAGCCAAATTGGTGGCAATATTGCAACCAATGCCGGAGGCATAAACGTTATTCGTTATGGGATGTTTAGGAATTGGGTGACATCTCTTGAAGTTGTCACTGGTGCTGGAGAAATTTTAAATTTAAATAAAGGCTTAGAAAAAAATAACACGGGCTATGATTTTAAAAATTTATTTGTTGGCAGCGAAGGGACTTTGGGTTTTATAACTCAAGCCACTTTAAAGCTAACCAAACCTCCAAAAGACCCACAAGTATTTCTTCTGGCCACGGAAGGACCTGATCATATTTTACCTATCTTAAAAGCCTTTAGATCAATGACATTAAATGCTTTCGAAGTTTTTACGGATTTGGGTTTATCTTATGTGATGAAACACACCCACATGGCAGCGCCATTTGAAATAAGATATCCTGTCTATTTGGTTGTAGATTTTGAAGCTAACGATAGTCAGCAGGATATGGCTTTACAGATATTTGAAAACTTGTTGTCAGATGGTTTAATAACCGACGGCCTACTAAGTCAGAATCAAAACCAATACCAAGAACTTTGGGGCTACCGCGAACATATCTCGGAAAGCATCTCGCATGAAAAACCCTACAAAAATGATGTGTCGGTTCGAACAAGTAAAATACCTGAGTTTATCAAAGCGAGTGAGGCTTACATCCAATCAGAATTTCCAAACTCAGAAGTTGTATGGTTTGGCCATATTGGCGATGGCAACTTGCACATCAATATCTTGAAACCCAAAGATATGGATAAAGAGGATTTTAAAATAATGTGCGCGGCAAAAAGCCCTACCCTATTTGCTCAAATTAAGAAATTTGAAGGCAGTATCTCGGCCGAACATGGAGTTGGTATATTAAAAAAAGCTTACTTGCCATACTCCAGATCCTTAGAAGAGATTAAACTTATGCGCCAGATCAAGCACCTATTTGATCCTAATTCGATCATGAATCCTGGAAAAATCTTTTAAAAAAAAATCTCGCCGCAGTCTTTAATGGCTAACACAATTAGCGGCTTCGCCGCAGGCTTTAATGGGTAACGCACTTAGCGGCTTAAAACACGAAGTAGATAAAATCGAGTTTGTTACTGGCAAATGATAGAATCAATGAGATGAAAGCTGCGGAAACTAAAACCTGTTTTTTTAATGACCAAGTAAGAAAAGAGCGGTCTTTAGTGCTTTTTTCAAAGAAGATCATAAATAGAATAAAAAATAATAACTGTAAAACCAAAGCCTCGGGTATATTTTGATCAAACTTATAAAAACCCAACAAGGACTTAAAATAAACTATTGAGGTTGATAAATCAGGTGACCTAAAAAACACCCTTAATAAACTTAGACCCTGAAAAACTAAAAACTGTTTAAGCAATCTTGGAAGGTGCAAAGACTTTTTATAATCCATGAATAGTCGCTCAATTACAATCCATGATCCATGTCCAAATCCATAGATAATAAAATTCCAACTAGCACCATGCCATAGCCCAGCCAAAACCATAGTCAGCATTAAGTTACGATACTTATTATGTCGTCCGCCACCCAAGGGAAAATATAAATAATCTCTAAGCCATGTTGAAAGTGTCAAATGCCAACGTCGCCAAAAATCGGTGACTGAGTCTGCAATATAAGGATTATCAAAATTAAGGGGCAGAGTATACCCGTACATATACCCAACACCTAAGGCAATTGTCGAATACCCCCAAAAGTCACATAGAATTTGGACTGAAAAGGCATAAATAGTCATCCATGAATTAGCAAAATTTAATTTTGAAGGGTCACCAAAACCATAATCGACAAATTGACTTAAGGTATCTGCAATTACAATTTTAATCAGCAGTCCCGCTAAAATATAATAAATACCAAGTTGAAAGAGCTCAGATTTAAAAACTTTTTTTTCTTTTATTTGCGGTAAAAGTTCGTTAGCCCTTACAATAGGACCCGCTACCAATTGAGCATAGAACGAATTAAAAACCACAAAATTAAGTACATTTTTTTCAGCAGAGATTTGTTTTCGATAAACATCAACAAGGTAAGAAATCCCTTGAAAAGTATAAAAAGAAATTCCTAGGGGCAACCAGTAAGACCATTCAGGCTTTGCAAGATTTAAATCAAATAGTTTAAAAAAAACAATTAAGTTATCTATGAAAAATCCAGAATATTTAAAAAATCCTAAAGACATTAGATTCAAACTCACTGCAAGAGTCAGATTTTTTTTTGAGCCAGAATTTTCAATAATTCTGGCAAGAACATAATTTACCGCCATGGTTAAACCTAAAAGAATTAATCCAGGCCAATAAAACCATCCGTAAAAAGCTAATGATGATACAGCTAATAAAAGTTTTCTAATAGTTATACTAGAAGACGTCCAATAGAGTCCGACAAAAAATAAATGAAAAAAAACAAATGTTAGGGAATTAAAAAGCATTTTTAATAAGATCCATAGACGTTAAATGGTGAGCTAAGAGTTTTGAAAAGAAAACTCGACCCCTATAATTTAAATGCTTTTCATCTTTAAAAAAATCATTGGGTAGATCTAAACAAGAAAAATCTAATACTGTTGTATCCAACTGATAAACCATATATTTATAAAACTCACGATTCTTTGAGGTGCATTCCTGTTCCCTCACCTTAATTTTGACAGGCAAATTAATAAGTATATATTTATTATTTATATTTTTAAATAAGTGCATAAGTTCGTTTTTAAATACTTCATGGTCTGGTTGAACATAAACTGTATGTTCACTACTCTTTTGATATATCTGAGGTGAATACTTTTTATAATCCTCTTCCATAAAAACAATGTCTTTGGCAAAAAATGATTTTATGATTCCTGACCTAAACCATCTTTCGCTAGGGATATAGCCTGCGGACTTAAGCATTAGTAGTCTTAAGGCCGTTTTAAGTTTTAAAGCATGTCTTTGCTGTACTAAGATAAAATTATCATAAAAGAAATCTTGTAAAAAACCTTCAATTCCCGTCTCACCTTCAATCTTTAATCCCTGATCATGGTTAATACTTATTTCATCGGCAGACTTTGCTTGCTTTGATGTCAAAATAGTTGCTTTAGAGTCACTTTGGCTAAATATACCTTCACTGATTTCAATGATAAATAAATTTGCGGCTTGATTCTTAAAAGCCTCATTTAAGCTTTGCAAATATTTTTGGGGCGACATTCTAATGCTTGCCGCATTAAAGGATTGAAAGCTGATTCTATCTTTATTCTTAGCTAAAATATTACTATTTGGATTTTTGACATCACTTGTTTGCCTTTTGAAAATCAAAGGATTTGATTCAACAACTTGTTTGCTAAAATATCGACTATCAAAAGCATCATTTGACCTAGAACTTCCAAAGACGGCCACATTTTGTAACCCAAGTTTTTTTAAAATTGCACTTTTTATTAATTGTTTATCCGATAAAATAAGAATCTCTTGATAATTATGTCGAAAAAAAAGCTCAAGGGTGATAAAAAATGTCAAAAGGATGAGGATATACTTACTAAGTCTATTCATTTCGAATAATAAACTTAACAATCGGAACTGAACATATCAAGTCTATGGCACTACAAGTAATGGTTATAATTATTTTATTTATGGAAAATAATTAAGACATTTTTTTTTAAAACCAATACCAAGAATCTTTGACTAAAATCTAACTTAAATTTGGTAGCAGTAAAAAGCAAAGTATGGCTATGGACGTTGGGAATAAAGCCCATAATAGAAGATTTACGGGTTTGATAGTTCCATCTTTGAAACTAGCTTTTAGAATGCCATAACCTGCTGGATTAGGAGCATTAGCTATAACTGTTAATCCCCCTCCAGTCACAGCACCTGCAACTAAGTAATATTTGGCACTTTCAGAAAGATCCACTAAAGAGCCTAAGTATGTTAAAGCGGCATTGTCAGTGATTGCCGTTAATGCCGTGGCCCCAAAGTAAAGTGGTAAATCCCCCATACTGACTAAAATCTCTTGCAACCACCATTTCTGAATGGACCCTAGAACAACCAGTCCACCTAAGAAAAATCCAACCATCAAAGACTCTCTAAGCTTAACAGGTGTTTGATACTCTTCTGTGATTTTTAGAAATCCTAAAAAGAATAAAAAGAGTCCTAGAAAAAACACCATATGATGGGCGGTAGCAACCACGGCCCCTAAAAAAACCACATGAAGTAAAAACATCCACCAAGGCGGAAACATTCCTGAACGATTGTCTCTAGACCCTACAAGATTACCTTTTAACTCATTACGAAAAGCAAAGGCTGTAATAGCCGTGTTTATGATGATAGCTATGACAGCTTTCCATCCAAAATTTGAAAGCATAAATTCAAGTCCCCAGCCATATTTAGCCGCGACCATTAAAACGGGTGGTGCCGCGAAATGCGTTAAAGTTCCACCAATAGAAATATTCACAAATAAAAGTCCTATGGTTGCATATTTAAATCTTTCAGACATGTCGTGAGTATAAAAATAATTTAATAAAATAAGGGCCGTTACTGTCATAGCAGCTGGCTCAGTTATAAAAGATCCTAGAATTGGTCCAACAACTAAAGTGGAAACATAAAAAGATATTTTGGAGGACAAGGGTAAAACTTTTGAAACAAGATGAATAGACTTTTCGGCTAAAATAATGATTGGTCGAGTAGCAGCCATGCACATAATTACAAAAACGAAAGCCGGTTCAGTGAAGTTCTGTGATTCTAAATAATGAAGCGCGCCCCCTACAACGTGATGAGCTTCATCATAAACAGCAAAGCCCTCAGTAAAAGAAAAAACAATTAAAAATACAGCTGACCAAAGACCAAAAACAACTTCAACGTCGCCCATAAAATGAAAAAAATTTTCACCCATAGAGCCTTCCTGGTAGTGATGAGCTAAATTTTGAAAGTAGCTGGCTGTAAATGTATGAATAACAGCTACAGCAAAACAAATAGTTCCTATCATTTCGATAAAAGATGGATTCATGATGTCAGTCCTTGGTGCAAAGATCTTAAGTTATCAAGTTATAGTTAACTACAAGAGTATAAGATGGTTTTTCTAATGACAACCAGACTGGGGATTAGTTTATTTACAAATTTGCAATATAATTTGGGCTACAGCAGGATTTAATTAACTAAGGAATTAAAAAATAACCTTAGTTTTTATAGAAGTTTCTAAGTTTTGAATTTTATTTATAACTTCTAAACTTGGTGTTTTTTCTAAATCCATAGCTAGGTAACCAATTGTTGGATTAGTCGCTAACTGTTGGCTTGAAATATTGACGTTATATTCAGAGATGATTTTATTGATGGCTCCTAACACGCCCGGAACATTTTGATGAACATTTAAAATTCGAAAGCCTTTATCTAAAGTTCTAAGATTTAAATGTGGAAAATTAAGGGCGCCCGAGGAATCTCCCGTCGTCATATATTTAATTAAACTGTCACTGACCTCGACACCAATGGAAGCTTGAGCCTCTTCAGTACTACCTCCGATATGCGGAGTTAAAATAACATTATTTAATTTTTGCAATGGTGAAGAGAACTGATCTTGGTTTTCTTTGGGCTCTTTTGGAAAAACGTCAATGGCTGCCCCACCCAAATGCCCTGATACCAAAGCTTTTTTTAAGGCTTTGATATCGACAACATGCCCTCGACTTGCATTGATCAGAAAACTTCCTTTTTTCATGAATTCAAGTTCTTTTTCAGCAATCATATTTTTGGTCTGTTCCGTTTCGGGCACATGCAAACTGATAAAATCAGATTGATGTAAAACCTTTCTGAGTGTGCTTTCGGTCACAGCATTACCCAAAGGTAATTTTTTTTGAATGTCATAATAATGAACTTTAAGGCCTAAAGATTCGGCCAGAATTCCCAGTTGCGATCCGATATGACCATATCCAACAATACCTAATTTTTTACCACGAACCTCATAACTTCCATTTGAAGACTTATCCCACTCCCCCATGTGCATCTGAAAAGCTTTCGTAAAAAGTCCTCTAGACAGAGCAATAATCTCGGCTATCACCAGCTCTGCAACACTTCTTGTATTGGCAAAAGGCGCATTAAAAACAGCCACGCCCATTTCGGTTGCCGCTTGAAGATTTATTTGATTAGTCCCGATGCAAAAAGCTCCTATGGCTTGTAAGTCTGGGCTAGCAAACAATACTTCATCAGTTACTAAAGATTTAGATCTAATGCCAAGAATTTGAATGCCTTTAAGGCGCTTTACAAGTTCCGAACCAGTCTCGGAAGGGGCATATTCAGTCACTTTAAAACCTGCAGTTTCGAAGTTGGCTTTTGCAATTTTATGGACTTTTTCTAAAAGCAGAGCGTTCATATTCAATTAAAGTCCTTCAGTGTTAAAATTTTAAACAAACAAGCTGTGTCTAAGCTTTCTTATCTAAACATTACTACTTAATGTAGCTTGAGTTAAGAATTTAAAATAACGACACCTATTTTTCAAAAATAGCTTTATATTTTTTTAAAATTTAGTGGTCAAAAACTAAGGGCACTTATTTATGTTTAATCATTTTTTGATTTTTGATCCCTTTTATATTCAAAACTTTGCTTTTATTGCAGGCTTTTTAGTGCTACTAGGTTTGCCGCTTTATTTTTTAAAAAACCAAAGTGTTTACTATCAAGCGGCCTGGTCTAGCGTCGTCAGTTGGATCTATGTTTTACCAGTTGTCTTTATACTTTTTTCTTTTCCAGAACCTGGACCAATTATTGTCGTGGGACTCATGTCCATCTATGCCCTTAAAACTTTTTTACAAATGACCGGCGTTTATCATCGTGATTATTTTGTTTACTTAAGTTACATCCTCATCGCTTTCGGGACTTATCTTATTTATGTTGATGATAGAAACTTCTTTATGGCTTTACCTATGATTGCTTTAACCAGTTTTATTATGGTGGCTATGCTTCGTGATAACTACTTAAACATGGTGCAGTATATCGGTTTATCACTTATTGGATTTTCCATATACGGATGGTTTTACCTTCACGGGGCCGAAATTCTTACCTTTCAGCATGGACTTTATACCTTAATTTATCTGTATGCCTTAAGCGAATTCTCTATTGCACTGAGCTCAAGCTTAAGTCTTAAATTTGGCAAAATCCACCTGCGAAATCGTATTAACTCTAAGATAAAATTAGAAGGTTTTCTTTTAGCTACTATTTTCACTGTGGGTTTAGCTTGGGGCTGGCGGCGCATGTTGCCAGATGACATGCAAGACGAATGGTTAATTGTGGGTTTAATCTGTGCGATTTTTGCAACCCTAGGGGATCTCACTTTATCGGTTATTAGAAAGGATCTTAAAATCAAAGACCACGGCGTGTTTATTATTGGTCGAGGCGATCTTTTAAGCCGCGTTAATAAAGTTATTTTTGTGTTTCCAGCCTATTATTATTTTGTCAAATTGCTTGAGATTAAATTTAATTTTTAAAAACAAAAGTAAATTTTTTTGAGCCTAAAGAATGACATTAAAATATAAGTTTTGCGTAAAGAGATAAGTGCTATGAAAATGAAAAACTGGAATTATGAAAATGATCAGTGGACGCAGCTGCCTTCCCACTTAAAGCACTTGCCCTTATTCACCAGACATAGAGATTTGACCGCAAATTTAATCAGTATGATTTGGGCTTTTTTTCTAAAATTTTTAGGTTTTGGCATTTATATTCGACTAAAAGTCCACGGCTCTTTTAAAGATATCTATCAAAAACATCCCAAACTTTTGATTATAAGTAATCACTCTTCGCATTTAGATGCTACGTCCATTACAGCGGCCGTACCTTGGCGCTACTGGGGGGATCTTTATATCTCTGCCGCCAAAGATTATTGGTTCCGTAACCCCCTATTTACGTTTTTTTCAAAATATTGTTTAGGAGCTATACCCATAGATCGTAAACACAAGAAGTCTGAAGCTGTAGGCTTAATAAATACACTTTTAACGGATTTAGATAGAATTTGGCTTATCTTATTTCCTGAAGGAACTCGTTCTTCAGATGGCTATGTGCAAAGTTTCAAACGTGGTGTAAGTATTTTTTCTGTCAGTTCTCAAACACCCATACTTTTTTTATACATTGAAGGCAATGCCAGGCTTTGGCCTAAAGGCTTACTCATACCTCGGCCAGGAATCTTAAATATATATGTGGGGCCAGTCATACCTCCTACGGGTGATATCGAAGAGGTCAAAGAGGCTTATAAAACTTGGGTTCAAACTATTAACCCTGAAGCCTATGCCGACGATAAAGCCCTAGATTCATAGCTTCTAAGTATTGTCAAAAATTCAATCTAAAAGACTCATAACCAACAATTTTTTTAGGTAGATCAAAAAGGCTCTTAAAATTTATAGTTTCTTGACGAGTCCGACAGACGGTTCTAGAAATTAACTATGCAAAACCATTTAGACGACTTTCAATTTGTTATAGCATCGACAAACGGCAGCGGTACTTTAACATCCAACCGTATTTTACAAAAAGCATTGTTTCGAGAAGGTTACAACGTTATAGGGAAGAATTTATTTCCTTCAAATATCGAAGGCTTACCGACTTATTATTTTCTTCGAGTTTCAAAATCCAGCAACTCATTGAAAGTACAAAATAATTTATATGTAGCTTTAAACCCTGCAACTTATACCCGTGACCTAAATACTTTAGTTCATCCTGAAACAGCTGTTCTTTTAAATTCTGACTTAAAACTAACCCCAGAAGTTATTTCGCAATCTTTTGCTATCAGTTTTAAAGATACTGTAAAAACATCAAAAGCTCCTTTAAAAATAAAAAAAAGAATGTCTAACATGGCGTATGTCGGCTGGTTAGGTCGCTATTTAAATTTAAATCTTCAGGTTCTTAAAGACGTAGTAGCTACGCATTTTTCGCAAACGGAAGTGATCGAAGAAAATATCAATGTCATGCTTGAAGGTTGGAACAGCTGCTTAGTTGAAGGTGTAAATTTCGATCCGCAGATAAAACATAAACGAAAATCAGAGATTTTAATTGAAGGCAATCAAGCCTCTGCACTAGGCTGGGTGGATGGTGGTTGTACAGTTGCGACTTGGTATCCCATCACGCCATCGACATCTTTAGTGGAGTCTTTTGAAACTTATGCTAAGAAACTACGTCCTTCGGCATCTCATGTTGCCGTTGTGCAATCTGAAGACGAGATCTCGGCCATTGCCAGTGTCGTCGGCGCAGGATGGGCCGGATCAAGAGCTGCCACAGCTACATCTGGCCCTGGACTTAGCTTAATGAGCGAAGCTTTAGGACTTGCTTACTTTGCTGAAATTCCAGCGGTTGTGTGTGATGTCCAGCGAGTAGGGCCTTCGACAGGCCTACCTACTAGAACTTCACAAGGAGATTTAGAATTTGCTTATAAAATTTCCCACGGTGATACTTTTCACCCTGTGCTTTTACCGGCCAACCCTTTAGACTGCTATAAAATGAGCTCGCTGGCTTTTGACATAGCCGAAAAATACCAAACACCTGTTTTTGTGTTAACGGATCTTGATTTAGGTATGAATCTTTGGACCTCTGAAGTTTTAACGACTGAAGTTGATTTACCCCAAAATTCTTCGGTTCATTTAGAATTAGATTCTAAATTAAAATCTGATGTTAAGCTAAACGGATCCTTTAAAGACTTTGATCGATCGCAAATTTTATTTGAAAATGATTTAGAAAATCTTGAAGCACAAAACAAAGTTTTTAAACGCTATTTAGGATCTGAAGATGGCATTCCAATGCGTACTTTACCTGGAACCCATCACCCTAAAGCCGCATACTTCACAAGAGGCAGTGGTCACAATGAAGCGGCTGGGTACTCTGAGCATCCTGAGGACTATGAAAAAATCATGGGACGACTTAAACATAAAATTCTAAGCGCAAGAAAGGACTTACCAAAACCCATCGTTGAACTTAAATCCCATTTGAAATGGGGAGCTATTTTTTATGGAACTTCGAAACAGATATTCCCTGAACTTCACAACCTTCTTTTGCCCTTTGAATTAAATACCTGCCAGGTTTTAGCTTTGCCACTTCATGATCAAGTTTATGATTTCATTAACAAACACGAACTTATTTTTGTTATCGAACAGAACCGCGACGGTCAGCTCAGAAATATTATTACGCAAAGTGATCAGCTTATAAAATCCAAAAATCTTAAATCAATCTTACATTTTGATGGCTGGTCCATCCAGGCTGATATTATCGCCAAAAAAATCATCGACCACCTTTCGCCACTTGCAAACACTAATAGGGCCTCGAGGTAATTATGAATTCCAAGCAAAATTCTAATTCTAATATTCGTGATAATACAAAGAACGAATCTATTCCCCATGAAAATACTTTAGAATTAAACACTAATTCCAAAAGTGTTTCGACAATAGCTAGTGAAAATAAATTTGGTTTTACCCGAGCAGACTATAAGGCTTTACCTTCAACATTGTGCACTGGCTGTGGCCACGATAGCATCACAACCCAATTGATCAATGCCCTTCATCAACTTGAAATTTCCCCCTATGACATAGCTAAACTTTCTGGGATCGGCTGCGCTTCTAAAACGCCCGCCTATTTTTTAAGTCAAAGTCATGGTTTTAATTCTATTCATGGCCGCATGGCTCCCATTGCTACAGGCGTTCATTTAGCCAATGCGCATTTAAAATTGATAGGCATTTCTGGTGATGGCGACACAGCCAGCATTGGTCTGGGGGGCTTTGCGCATATGGTTCGAAGAAATATCCCAATTGTATATATAATGGCTAATAACGGTGTTTACGGTTTAACAAAGGGACAGTTTTCAGCAACAGCCACTGAAGACCATAAAAACAAAATGGGTGATTTGCCAACCTCAAAACCAATTGATATCTGTCGAATGGCTTTAGACTTAGGCTGTGGTTTTGTGGCTCGGGGTTTTTCTGGAGATGTTAAACAGATGAACGCTATTTTAAGTGCTGCCTTAAGATTTAAAGGCACTGCGGTCATCGATGTAATTTCACCGTGCGTGACTTACGCCAATCATGAGGGCTCAACAAAAAGTTATGATTTCGCTAAACTTCACTTGAGCAGTTATCAAGAGGTTGAATTTTTGACCCACAACCAAATAGAAAATATTGACTCCCAACCTGGAGACATAAGTCAGATCAATTGGCCAGATGGTACGACCCTTCTATTAAAAAAAGCCCAACATGATATTTTTAATCAATCCATCGACGACACCATTAAAGACCTACGGCATGCGGAAGACCAAGGCCAGATCTTAACTGGTATCTTTCGTATGAATTCGGAGAAAGCTATTTTGGCTGATAAACTTCAAACCCATTCGCAGCTCTTTGCCCTTCAGGCTAATGATTTAAAAATACCCGTTAATACTATGACTGCATTGATGGAAAGTTTTAAATAAGGGGAAGTGATCTGATGAATATACAAAATATCTCTTTAAAAATTGGCGATTACACTTTACACAGTGTACCTACAGGACAGTTTAAGCTCGATGGTGGGGCCATGTTTGGCACTGTCCCTAAAGTACTTTGGCAGCGAACGAATCCATCGGATGATCAGAATAGAATTTTAATGGAAAGTCGTGCCTTACTTATTCAATCGAAAGAACGAAACATTTTAGTGGATAATGGCAATGGCTCTGACTTCAGACTAAAATTTGGTGATGCCGCTGGTGAAAAATTCGAGCAGATTTACGGTGTTGATTCCAGTGGAATAAACTTAATATCTTCTTTAAAAAAATTAGGTCTCACACCCAGTGATATCACCGATGTGATTTTAACTCATTTGCATTTTGATCATGCGGGGGGTTCAACAACAGAAGTTAATGGCATACTTAAACCTACTTTTGCCAACGCTACTTATTATATTCAGCAAGCAAATTTAGCGACCGCTTTAAATCCCAATCGACGGGAAAAAGCCAGTTATTTAAAACCAAATTTTGAACCATTGCTGGAAGCTAATTGCCTTAAAACTTTAGACGGCCCTCAAGAATTATTTCCTGGGATATTTTTATCTTTAACGTTCGGCCACACCCATGCCCAACAGAATGTATTAGTGTCTGATGGCACAACCTCTTTGTTTTACTGTGCGGATTTAATCCCAACGGCCACTCATACCAGACTATCTTGGGTAATGGGATATGACCTTAATCCACTAAAAATCATCGAAGAGAAAAACGAGATTTTACAGACAGCCGCAAAAGATAAATGGTATATGTTTTTCGAGCACGACCCCTACTGTGATGCAGCTCAAGTGGAATGGAATGGCAAAGACTATATTGCCAGCGAACATTTTAATTTAATTTAAATTAAATTAAAATTATATCTATAATTTATAATTTACTTTTTTCATTTTTTAATTATTAATTACTATAGAAAATAGATTAATTTTTATTTTTTATCTTTAATTTAAAATTTAAATTTTGGATTTTAAAATATTTATTAAACTTAATAATGGCTCTGTTTATACCCTGAACACTTGATGGTTTCTTCCTTAGGTATTAGAGTAATATTCTCTTTTGTCATATTTTAAGTCATTAAAATTGCTAAGTTAATAATTCAATTTAGATCGTAAAATTTCTGAAAGATTAACATTACTCTCAATCAATTTATTTTCTGAAGGCATACTTTCACGCATTATAATATAAGCTTTCTTATGATCTAGCTTAATTGCGGCCACAACTGCAACTGTAGAAAGTGAAATAAAATATATCCCCCTATACAATTCATCCATCGAAAAAAAACATTCTGCCGGTATACCTGGTGGAATATTAACAAAAGCTATCCCTTCATGATCCCCCTCAGGAATTAAATATGGGGACCGAGGATGAAATTTAAGAAATACTCTTTTCACATTTGCTAATTTTGCTTTTCTGGTAATTTCTATTAAAGCTAATTCGCAGATTTCATTTGAAGTTAAATAAGGTAAAAAAACAATAACATCATTATTTTTTAAATTAAAAAACTCCGGAAATATATTATTAAAAACCGCAAACGATATTCTTTTAAACTCTTCAGAATAGAAAAACTCGCAATGTATTTCGTACCTTGCTGTATATTGATACTTTGGCACCAAAGCTTTTGTCGACAGACTGTAAATACCATCATAATTAGTGTAGTCGCCTATTTGAAGTATATTGGACCAAAAGAATCCATATCTTATTTTATAATAGAATTCAAAATACTTAGGTTTAGTCTTAAGCTTATGTTCAACAAACGGAGCAATACCATCCTGAACCATAAAACATTTAGTGTTTGAATAATAATTCGCTTTATAAATAAAAAACTGCGACTCTTGCCTTGCATCGTTAAAAACAAACAAGTCAACATTATTTAAATCAACAACCTCTTTTAGAGCTGCCTTGTAAGTTAATCTGTATTCAAACAAAGATTGCCAAAGCCTTAGAAAGACAGAATTGCTTTTTTTTAACTTTAAATAAAAAATTTGAAAATTTAATTCTATTGCAAGATCTTCAAAAGCTTTAAAAAAAACATCAGAACTAATTTGTTCTTTAGAGGCAAAAAACAATATAATTGCGTTGTTAATCTTTAACTGCTTAATCAAAGCTAGCGTTAATGTGGCATGATGTTGAGTGAAAATTATAAAAAGATTTTTTTTGTTTGTACTCAATTATATTCCTTCAAATCGTTATTATAAGTGATGAATGTAAATGAAATTGTAGTGTCATATGATTATTGGTTAGAAATTATAAAATAAAAAATTTATTTATAGCATCGATAACTTTATGCTGCTCATCTTCGCTCAAACCATAAAACATTGGAATAGACAGACACCTGCTATGATAATCTTGGGATATGGGGCAGATACTTTGATCAAATTGTAATTGTTTATAATAGGGTTGGGTAAAAACCGGAGGATAATGAACATTGGTATAAATATTATTCTCTCGTAAAAATTTATAGAGGGCTAACCTCTCTTGCGACGAAGACAACAGAATCACATACAAATGCCAAGATGAATAAGTGCTTTCATCAGAACTTATATTTTCATTAGATTGAGTCTTAATATTCAATTTTTTAAAAGCTGATTTATAATTAGCTGCTATTTCACGTCGTCGTGCAATATTTTTTTCTAAAGTCTTAAGTTGAGAGTTGCCAAGAGAGGATTGTATGTCTGTTAACCTAAAATTTAATGAAAGGAACTGTTGTTCATAAAACCATGGTTCAGCATCATTTCTTTCGAATAAACTAAAATCTCGGGTGATACCATGAGTGGTCAACATATCGATTCTATTTTTTAATTCCGCAGAATTGGTTAGTAATGCACCGCCTTCACCTGTAGTAATAATCTTTACCGGGTGAAAACTAAAAACACAAATGTCTGAGTATTCACAATTTCCCACTGGTTTGCTATTGTATTTCCCACCCAGAGCATGCGAAGCATCTTCAACTATTCTAAATCCATATTGTTCTGACAAATGCCAAAGCGCTTTCATATCGCAAGATTGTCCCGCAAAATGAACTGGAACTATTACCTTTGGTAAGGCACCATAAATCTCGGCTTGTTTTAATTCTTCTTCCAGACGATCGATAGACATATTAAATGTATTTATATCTATATCTATAAATTTTACTTTTGCTCCTAGAAGTAAAGCCGCATTAGAAGTAGCCACAAAAGTGTTTGGAGATGTCCAAAGGATATCCCCAGGCCCAACCCCTAGGGCTTTGTATGCAATGTATAGAGCAGCTGTTGCATTACTGACTACAGTGGCAAACGCAGCTTCACACTTACTTGCAAGTTTTGAAGCAAATTCTGTGTTTTCTGGCCCTTGGGTTAAAAAGTCGCTCTTTAATACTTTCACAACAGCTTCTATGTCGCTGTCAGAAATAAACTGTTTTCCATAGGGGATAATGGGATTCATATTGATTGACTGATCTCTTCACAATTTAAAAAGTGAGGGTTGATTCCAGAATTATATTCAAATCCTCTCTCAACGGGTTTGCCAACTTGGCCTAATTTATTAGTCACATAATCAATATCTTTATTAAAAAGCTGAAAACTAGGTTTTATAACAAAATGATCGTCAAATTCTAAGGTCATATAATCCGTATCTTTAGGGCACATGACCTCATGGATTTTCTCACCAGGTCTAATTCCTATTAAGTGCTGATCAAGATTTGGGGCCATTGCACGTGCTAAGTCTGTTATGCGCACAGAAGGAATCTTCGGGACAAAGAGCTCGCCACCAAACATTCTTTGAAAGCTCTTCAGCACAAATCCAACACCATCTTCTAAACGTAACCAAAATCTTGTCATTTCTGTATCAGTAATAGGAAGACTTTTCGCCCCTTCATCTAAAATTTTTTGAAAGAAAGGAACTACGGAACCTCTTGAACCAACAACGTTTCCATATCGAACGACTGAGAACTGAGTTGTGCCTCCAGAAAGATGGTTGCCGGCCACAAACAATTTGTCCGAAGCTAGTTTTGTTGCCCCATAGAGATTTATTGGTGAAGCGGCTTTATCTGTAGACAAAGCGATGACCTTTTTAACTCCTCTTTCTATGCAGGCCTCAATAACGTTGATAGCGCCATTGATATTCGTATTAATACATTCAGTTGGGTTATACTCTGCGATTGGAACTTGCTTTAGTGCCGCGGCATGGATGACGTAATCAACGCCGTTAAAGGCTTGTAACAATCGGTTTTTATCCCTAACGTCACCGATAAAGTATCTCATGCAGGGATCATTATAGCGTTGCGACATTTCAAACTGTTTGAGCTCATCTCTTGAGAAAACAATTATTTTTTTGGGCTTGTAGGATTCAAGCATTATTTCTACGCATTTTTTTCCGAACGAGCCAGTGCCACCCGTTATTAATATGACTTTATCGTTAAACATTACAGCATCTCCAATGATATTTCGTACTTAGTTATTAAATAAATTTGTTCAAACGGCAAGCCAACGTATTTCTTAAAATTTTATAGATTAAATATGCCTTAAATTTTAGCAATTCAGTGCATTTTGGGAATAATAATTATTTTGTAATACCATTAATTTAAACCCAATTTAATGGTATTTATCTTAACAAAATTAAAATGAAATTTCTGTAAGAAAATTATAACGAAACACTAAGGTTTAAAGGCGCTTCCAATGATTTTAAAAAATATTATAAAGTGCAATGGGTCTGATATTGAAAAAATCTTAGAATTAAGAAACTCACCGGCTATTAGATTTAACATGTACACATCACACATTATCGATGTGCAAGAGCATAAAAATTGGGTGACGAAATTACATTCTGATAAGAACAATATTTCCTTTTGTATTTTTTATTTAGATACTGTTATTGGTTTGGCCTCCATAAACAACATAAATTACATTCATAAAACATCAGATTGGGCCTTTTACCTTTCACCAGAGGTTCAAGGGAAAGGTCTTGGTGCTGTTATTGAGTTTTCAATTATTGATTATGTTTTTAAAACTCTGAATCTAGAAAAGCTTAATTGCCAAGTTTTAAATTTCAATACTTCAGTCATTCAAATGCATGAAAAGTTTGGATTTATAAAAGAAGGTGAAATCAGATCACAGATTGAAAAAAACAATGAAAGAGTAAATGTTGTTCACTTAGGCTTAACCGCTAAAGAGTGGGACTCTCAGCGGGCCAATAAAATTTATGTCCTTGAGCGCTACAACAATAAAGTTGAAATTGAAATTTAGTTTTAAAAATCAATCATATCCCATGTTAGTGGATTACCGGCTTCAACATTTTTTGCAGCTTTTTTGTTTTCAATATACTGAGCATAGCGGATATGTAATCCACCTCCAGGCCTAATAGAATCAAAATTACCTTGGATCTTTTGCTCTTTTTCGGCTGCAAATATGAAGCTTTCACCTTTGTTAACATCTTTCGTGACCCAAAGACTTGGTCGTTGAGTACGAGAAGCGAGCTCTTTTGAAGTTGGCTCAAAGAGAACTTGTCCTAAAACCGATTTTGCAACCATAGCTTCTTCGTCGCTGTATGAAAATGTATGTTCTGATTCAAATTTTCTTATTACGTCTACCATTAATTTAAACTCTTCAGGTGTTCTTGAAAAAGCCCAATCGAAGCCACCATCACCAAGTTTCATAAGTTGCTTAGAGCGCTCGCGATCCAATTGTATGTGCACTTCAATAACTTTTGCACCCAACTTTACGGCTTCTAAAGGTGTAATATGGGGTAAAGGATTAGTAAATCCCTCTGTGTCCAAGAACAAGGTATGATCAGACAAGCCAATTTCACATTTGAAAAGGTCTTTCATAACTACCATAGTTTTTAAATTCGCATCAGCAAAGGAAGCTGGGTAGCCGCTATTACATTGAAGCAAAGTTAAATCTTTACATCCGTTATTCTTTAAAACCGTAACCGCTTCATAAAGCTCATTATAGTCCATCATTCCATTAGACATAAGGATAGGTAGCCCCGTTCTGGCCATTTTAGCCAGCAGCATGGTGTCCACGGCTTCAAAACTTGCAACTTTAAGACCTTTGACTTTTAGTTCGTCCACTAAAAAGTCCACTGAGGTTTCATCAAACGGTGTCGATAAGAAATCAATATCAAGCTTTTCAGCTTCACTTTTGACTTTAATCTGCCAATCCCACGGCATATAGGCTTTTTCATAAAGGGAATACAAGTCTATGGTTTCCCACATTGTTCCTTTTGGCTTAGTTTTGAAATCCCTTGTTATAGTATCAGCCGTATAAGTTTGTAACTTTATAGCATCAGCACCTGCCTTTTTGGAAACATGCAACAACTCAATGGCTTCGTCTAAACTCCCGTTATGGTTGCAAGAAACTTCTGCTATTATGTAAGTCTTTTTTCTATTTGCGAAATTAAACATTATAACTCCATTTTATTTATTAAATTATTTTCTATTTTATCTATGATACGAATTAAACCTAAGTCATCAACTATATTTGAAGAATTCACCGAAAGTGCAATCCTTTTTTCTGCATTTTCAATCAGTTCGGCTAACTCAATTTTTGCATTTTGCCAAACTTTGTCCCCGTTTTCAGGATAAAACCCTACGTATTTAATAATATCCTCAGATGCTAAATCTTTTGCGGCTTCAATTTGGTTTTCAGCTACCGCTATAACCACAGATGGCAAACCTTTTATGGCCCGTTCCCAGGTCACAGTCCCGCCTGAGCCGATAAACAAATCACTGGATTCCATTAAATGAGCCATTTGATTGGTTTGTATATGAAGTTCGAATCTGCCCTTCAAGCTTTGAACTAATAGTTCTAGGTCCTGGTTATGCACAGAGGATCTTCCTACCACGCCAATCATAAAAAATTTTTGGGGCCAATGCAATTCTAAGAACTCTACTGTTTGACGGATAAGATTAAAAGCATCATTACTGCCAAAAAATATTAAAATTTTATTTGGAGTTTTACTTAAACTTTCCTTATTGCGACGATAAGGTTTAAAGTTTTCGTCAAGAATGCAATATTTAGTTCCCATAAGTTGTATAGCTTCTTGATTAAGTAAATTTTTATATCTGTTGGGTTTTAAATAGAAATTGTAGTCAATAAGTAGATCACAATAATGTGATCTATCAGATAAATCATCGATAACAACAATTGCATGAACTTGGGGTTTAATTATTTTTTCCCAAGAACTATCTAGTTTATAAGAGTCGATAACCACAATATCGTTTTCATTAATATATTTTTGCGTTGCCTTGGCATCCAAAATATTCGAATAGTTGTTTGTCTTGTAGTCTAATTCAATAAATTCAAATCCACCAGAACTAAGAATTTCCTTAAAGCCCTTTGAAAGACTTCTCGAAACAAACAATACTTCGTATTTTTTTTGGCGCAGTTTCTTTGCGAAATTACAACATCTAACTAGATGACCACCGCCAATTTCAAGCGAAGCATCAACTCTAAAAACAAATCTAAAATTTTTCACAAACCACTTAATTATTCCTTAGCTATTATTTTTAGCTTTGCTTGTTCTACCAATTTTTATGTTAAGTTTTTTAAGATCGAGTATTTAAGTTCTGCAAGCTTCCAGTCGCTTTCGTTATCTATATCTTGCACTTCTGTAGGTTCAAGAAAATAATAGCCCGCAGGACCTTCTAAGATATTCTTGCCCTCAAAAATGAATTTTTTTTTGAACCAATAAAACTGACCAGCATCATGAAAAACTTTTTGCAAATCTTGCGACCTAGCATCGGCAAATTCAGGGAAAAGCCATCCTAAAGAATTATCCGATTTCACAATAACAGAGCGAAATACTGGAAATTCAAATTCAGTTACGGGTAAAAGTGCGTTGTAGTTGTTATCAAAAAATTCTTTATAAGAAGCCCGAAGTGTTTTAGCCGTAAGAAAAGGAGCCGTTGGATAGATACAACACACGCTTTCAAAAGCTTTCTCATCGGAAACATGTAAAGCAAGACAAACTTCTTTTAAAACATCCATCGTCGTTGCATGATCATCAGAGTTTTTTTCTGATCTTAAAAAAGGAACCTCTGCCCCGAAAGAAAGGGCAAGCTGCTTTACTTCCTCACAATCGGTCGAGACTATGATCCTGTCAAAAAGCTTTGATTCTATAGCTGCATCTATAGAATATTTTATAATTGGATACCCCACAAAAGAGCGAATGTTTTTTTTGGGAATTCTTTTACTCTTTGAACGCGCTGGAATAATTGCAACTTTCATGTTTTCCTCAAAATTAATCTCCTAGGATAAAACTATATAGCCTTCTCTATCCCAAATTCGGTTCTAACTTTTTTTACGACCTTTGTTTCTTTCCAAATTTTCATATTTTTATCCAGCGCTTCTTGACGCACATAGCCTCGAGAGTGGTCTAAATGTATACAAATTGCACTGTACCGAATCTGTTTGGATTTAATACCTAAGTTCCATAATCGCTCACCCATTTCACGGTCTTCACCACCCCACTCCATACGCTCATCAAATCCATTAACCTTAATCAAGTCCGACTTCCACCCAGAGGCCCCATGACCATTCCAGGAAGGTTTAGTTGTTGTTGTTTTATTCAGAAAGGTTTCTAGTTTCCAATCTTTGGCAACGAACTTTAAGTTTTTATAAGACAGAGGCAGTCCTTGGCTTCGCAGCCATTTGATGTCAAAGCACTTACCTGTTCTAATATCATCTTGATTAATTATTTGGCTGATATTCATAGGAAGTTTATAATAGCCTCCAGATAAAAAATAACCTATTTCACGAAATTTGATATGAGTCTCCACAAAATCATTTCGAGGTATACAGTCTCCGTCGCTAAACAGTAAATACTCGGATTTAGCTTCTAATATGGCCTTATTCATTATTATTGTTTTACGAAATCCCTCATCTTTATGCCAAACATGAGTTATTGGATTCATGAATTGACCTTGAAATGAATCGATCAAATCTTTAGTGTCAGGTTTAGAACCATCGTCCGCAATTACAATTTCAAAATCTAAATAGGTTTGCTCCTTGTAACCCCAAAGAACCTTTTTAAGCCACTCAGGTGAATTATAAGTGGACAAGATGACTGAAATTTTCAAAACACACTCTCCGATTAAAAAATTAAACTCCGCTCTTTTTCATAGCCTAAAATCTTGTAATATAATATTAAATGTTAGCTTATGGCTTTAAAAAATCTGATTAAAGATGTTACACCCCATTCCAAAGTCTTCATAGGTATTTTGGTCTTGGGCGTGGTTGCTGGACTATCAAAATCAGCGCCCGCCATGTTTATCCAACAGTTAGGCGAGATATGGCAAACACAACCATTTAACCATACCAAAGCTTGGCAACTGCCTTTACTCATCGCTCTAAGTTTAATCTTAAGCAATATAACAAGATATTTAGTATCCACCAAAATGCGAATAATCTCTGAAAAACTGTGTCTAGAGTTAAGACAAAGATTATTAAATAAATATTTGTACTCTTCTTTAGACCTCTTAAGTTCCGACTCATCTGGAAGCGGCGGGTTAATGAGCCGTATGCTTCAAGACATTACCATAATTCAAATTGGCTATAGCAGATTAGCTGACATCATAAAAGAACCGGTCGTATTCACGGCTTCATTGATTTACATAATTTATGTGAATCCTTTTTTATCTCTGGTTTTACTAGCTTTTATGCCATTCATCTTTTTTGTCATATCCCGATTTGTTAAATCTTTAAAAAAACACAGCGTTAAAAATCTTGAATCACTTGGTAATTTAGCTCAAACCTTAAAAGAAAGTTTAGACGGATCAAAAATTATTCGATCATTTAACTTAGAAAATAAAATGCAAGCAGATTTTCAAAATCAGATTAACACTTATTTTAATAGTAAAAAGAAAATTATTCAGCGTGAAGAGCTATCAGGGCCTGTTTCTGAAATTATGATTACTTTTGCATTTGCAACTATTTTAATTTTAATTGGTCAGCTCATTGCAAAAAATCAGATGAATATGCCAGATTTCATTGGCTATGTTGTTGCAGTGGGCTTCTGCACAGATGCTGGAAAAAAAATGCAAGAGGCTTACATGCGAATACAACAGGCTTTAGTGGCAAGGCAAAGACTTGAAGACCTGCTTGTACACGTCGATTTGATACAAGAACCAATTAACCCGAAACCTTTTCCCCAGGAATGGAGCTTTATTGCTTTCGAAAATGTGAGCTATAAAATAGGTGATACTGAAATTTTAAAAAATATCAGTTTTAAGATCAATCGCGGTAAGCAAGTCGCTTTAGTGGGCCAAAGTGGTTCAGGCAAAACAACTTTAATAAATCTGCTAGAGCGCTTTATTGACCCTACATCTGGTGTAATAAAAATTGGTACTATCGATATCAAAGATATTAAAATTTCAGAGTTAAGAAACAACATCGCGCTTGTTTCACAAGATGTTTTTCTTTTTAACGATACAATCAAAGAGAATATAATTTCAGGACATCAACATCAAAAGGCCTCAGAAAAAGAACTTTTAACCGCCTCAAACTTAGCGAATGCCCATCAATTTATTGATTCTTTTCCTGAAAGTTACTCCACAAAAGTCGGAGACAGCGGTGCTCGTTTAAGTGGTGGCGAAAAACAACGGATTTCAATTGCACGAGCCATATTAAAAAACAGTTCTATTTTACTTTTAGATGAAGCCACTAGTGCCCTAGATAATCAAAGTGAAGCCGAAGTGCAAAAGAGCCTAAATAAAATGATGATAGGCCGAACCTCTATAGTCATAGCCCATAGGTTATCAACAATTCAAAATGCAGACGTTATTTATGTGTTAGACAAAGGACAAATTGTGCAAATTGGTAATCATAGCGAACTTGCAAATTCTGAAGGTTTGTATAAAAATTTCTTAAACATAGTCATCAAGTAAAACAAGATCGAATAAGTAAATTGATAAATATATAATAATTATTTAAGAAACTAATAATCAGCTTTCTTTACTTTAGTTAAAACTATTATTAATAACTAAACCACAAAAGCAAGAAAGGTATAAATGATTCAACAAGAAACGATTACAGTTATAGTTCAAGGGGCTATTGATGATAAATTAACCAAACAATGCCTTGCTAGCATTAGAAAACATTTACCAAAAAGCCATTTGATACTTTCAACCTGGGAAAACAGTAATTTAGACGGCTTAGATTTCGATACTTTAGTATTAAGCCAAGATCCAGGCTCAACCATTTCAGATTATAAACACAATGTTGCAAATAATGTAAACAGACAGATCGTATCCTCTGCAAATGGGTTAAAAGCCACTAATACAATCTATGCATTAAAACTTAGAAGCGATATGCTGTTGACAGGTTTAAATTTTATAACTTATTTCAATAAATTTTCTGATTTCAGAAATCCTGAGTGCAAGGTTTTTAAGTCCAGAGTTGTTATTAACAATTTATATTGCACAAATCCTATTAAATCTAAATATCTTTTTCATATAAGCGATTGGACTCAATTTGGTTTAACCACCGATTTAATAAATTTGTGGGACATAAAGCTACAATCCAATGAAGAAGCTACGTATTTTTTAGGCAAGCCTAGACCAATACAATCAAAACATGACTCTTGGCTTTCAAAGTATATACCTGAACAATTTATTTGGAGCTCTGTTCTTGAAAAAAATAATATTATAACTAATTTTCAAAATTTCTGTGATTATGATGATAAAAAGTTAGCATTAAGTAGGCTTTCTATAGCAAATAATTTTATAGTTCTAAATTATGAAAGCTTTGGCATAAAGTTTTTAAAATATGATCCTTATAAATGGGACTTTAGGGCACAGACAAACCACAGCCTGTGGTTAAAAGACTATAAATACTTTTGCGATCAAAGATTTAAGACTCCATTTTATCACAAAATTATTCAAATTATGTCATCAATAAAATTCAGTAAATTTCAAAGAAAAACAGCGAAAAATCTTAAGTATTTTTTGCTGCCTTTTATTTATATCTTGATATGGCTGCGAAGCCCATTTTCTGTCATCATTTATAGTATCATTTTAGTTTTTTTATTACTTCGATCCCCTTTTATTAAAAATCCTGCTGATTAATTCTTGGCTCTAATTCAAATATCAGTTTTAAAAAATACCGGCTCCCAACAATAAATCCAACTAATCCAGACCCAATTTAAGTTGGATTTTTCTACAAATCATATGTTCATAAGTTTGGATGACATTTATCTTAAAGAAATTAAGATTATCATATTTCTTTTAATACTTTGAATTTAAGAATAAATATAAACATCCATTTTGTGCTTCACAAATAAACATTATTTTATATTTCAAGAACAAAGATATCCTTTTTAAAAGAAACTGGACTCCAAAAAATCTGTTGAAAAAAAAACTCAAGATTCCTTTCATTTTATGAATCAATGTACTACCTTTATAGCAAGCTATATAAAAATAAATCTAGGAGATGGCTCAATGTTAAACATAGTTATTCCAATGGCCGGAAAGGGCAGTCGATTTGCAGAAAATGGATACACACTTCCAAAACCATTGATAGAAGTTCATGGTAAACCTATGATCCAAGTCGTAGTTGAAAATTTGTCTCCCAATACAGAACATAGATTTATTTTTATATGCCAAAATGAGCATATAAAAAAATATGACTTAGCAACTATGTTAAAAAAAATCACCAAAGATCCAATAATACTGGGTATTGATGGAGTTACAGAGGGACAGGTATGTACTGTGCTTAAAGCTGTTGATTTCATCAATAATGACCAGCCATTAATGACTGCAAATTCCGATCAATTTATTGATTTTGATATTAATGAGTATTTAAATTATATGGAAAATAACAAATTTGATGGCTTAATCATGACCATGGATGCAAACGATCCAAAATGGTCATTTGTTAAAAAAGATGCCAATGGTTTAGTAATAGAAACTGCTGAGAAAAAAGTCATTTCAAACGAAGCCACTGTAGGAATTTTCAATTTCAGAATGGGAAAGTATCTAGTTGATTCTGCAACGGCCATGATCAAAGACAATGTTCGTGTAAATAATGAATTTTACACTTGTCCTTGTTATAACTATCTGATTCAACAACAAAAAAGGATTGGCACTTTCAGTATAGGTGCTGAAAACAATGGTATGTATGGACTAGGTATTCCTGCAGATCTTAATAATTTTTTAGTAAATCCAATTTCACGGTCCCTATAATGAAAATAATTTCACATCGGGGATTTTGGCAAAAGCCAACCGAAAAAAATACCTTAAGTGCATTCAAACGATCCTTTGATTTAGGATTAGGAACTGAGACAGACCTTCGGGACAGAAATGGCAGGTTAGCAATTGCTCATGATGTCAAAGACGTGACTGATTTGTATTTAGAAGATGTTCTTGAACTTATGAATTACAAAAATCTTCCACTTGCATTAAATATCAAAGCTGATGGCTTGGCTGAATATATCAAAGAGATAATGGTTAGATATAATCACAGCAACTATTTTACATTTGATATGTCTATTCCTGATATGCTTTCCCATTTTCGATTGGATTTGAAAGTATATACAGGATTAAGTGATATATTAAAAACACCTGTTCAGCTTGATAAAGCGACTGGAATTTGGCTAGATTCCTTTTATTCGGAATGGTACACTTCAGAAACAATAGATAAATATTTAGAATTAGGTATTTCTGTGTGTATAGTTTCCTCTGAACTTCACAAAAGAAACCCAAAAGAACAATGGAATGTCATAAATAATGTTTCTAATCTTAAATCTGAAAAACTCTTGTTATGCACAGACCTTCCTTTAGAAGCTCTTGATTTTTTTGGAGATCACTCATGAATATAAAAGCAGTTATATTTGACATGGATGGTGTATTGATTGAAGCCAAGGATTGGCACTATCATGCCTTAAATCAAGCCCTAGAAATTTTTGGCTTCACAATAAGCCGGCACGAACATCTTACGTGCTATGATGGACTTCCAACAAAAGTTAAGCTTGAAAGATTATCTTTGGAAAAGGGTTTACCATCATCACTCCATTCATTTATCAACGAGATGAAACAGCAATATACAATTAATTTAATTCATTCTAACTGTCGACCAAGATTTAATCATGAATATGCTTTATCGACTCTAAAAAAAGATGGATATAAATTAGCTCTAGCTTCAAATTCTATCAAACTCACCATAAATTTAATGATGGAAAAAGCAAATTTAAGTAGATATTTTGACTTAGTCTTAAGCAATCAAGACGTAAAAAATCCTAAACCAGATCCAGAAATATATATAAAAGCCATTCAGAACTTGGAATTAAAACCAGAAGAGTGTCTCATTGTTGAGGACAATGACAATGGGATTCGAGCCGCCAAAGCTTCAGGCGCCCATGTGATGATAGTTAAATCCGTTGATGATGTAAATTATGACAATATAATCAATTTTATAAATAAAATATCCGGAGTTTAGCATGCAGATTTTAACATTAATGGGCGGCGAAAATTTTGCTGAAAAGAAAACCGCTGAATATCCTGTTTATATGAGTGAAATTAATGGACGTATGATTCTGGAAAAGCATGTCGACTTCTGCAAAGAGATGAACCCAAGTAAACTTGGATTTTGTATCAAAGATTTAGACGCCGTAAATTACAAAGTAGATTTTGTCATTAAACAGTTATCAAGCAAGGCTTATACTTTCAACATCTTGGGTCAAACCAAGGGCGCCTTATGCACAGCCCTTTTAGCTAATGATTTCATTTCTAACACTGACGAACTTCTTATTACAGCTGTTAACGATTTTATTGATGTTCCTGGATCTAAAATTTTGCAGTACTTTAGAAATAGAGATTCCGATGCCGGTGTTGTATACTTTGATTCAGTACACCCTAAGTATTCTTTTATAAAAACAAACATTGATGGCTTAGTTTCTGAAACCTCAGAAAAGGTTCCAATAAGTCGTAATGCACTAGCCAGCTTCTATTATTTTAAAAATGGTATATCATTTGTCGAAGCCGCAAAGACGGTCATAAGAAAGGACAATTCTATCAACCAAAATTTTTATATTAGCCAAGTAATTAATGAATTTATCCTGAACCATAAAAAGGTTACTTCCTATAAAATTCAGAATAACGAATTTCATTCCCTCAAATCAAAACTTGAACTCGCCAGATATCTTCTAAAAGTTAAAGACAAGGAAGGAATTTATTAATGAAATCATTTAAAATACAAAATATGACCAAAGGTTGGTTTATAGGAAATTTCACACCCACTTTAGCCCCATCAAATGATGTAGAGGTCGCGATAAAATCATATAATAAAGGTGACAAAGAGCCCCTACATGTCCATAAAATTGCCACCGAGTATACGGCCATTGTTGCAGGAAAAGTTAAAATGAACGGGGAAATTTTTGAAGCCGGGACTATAGTAGTTATAGAACCTAATGAAGCCACCAATTTTGAATGCTTAGAAGATAAAACAATAAATGTAGTTGTTAAACTTCCTTGCGTAAAAAATGACAAATACTTAATATAGTCCAAACATGGATCAAGAGTTTATCATACCAGATCATGAAATAACTTTTTTAATACAAGGGCCTGAGCACTTTGCTATTAAAAAAAGTATTGAAAATATTAAAAATATTTTTCCTGCCTCGAAAATAATACTTTCAAGCACTAGTGATTATAAAGAAATTTACCCCGCATCCGATTTAACTATTGTTTCCGAAGATCCTGGCGCAATTCCATTTTCAACTTATAAAAATTCAAGACTAAACAACACAAATCGACAGATTGTTTCAACTCACGAGGGTCTAAAATATGTTTCCACTCGGTTGGTATTTAAACTAAGATCTGATTTTATTTTACAAGGAAACCATTTTTTACGATATTTTGGAAAGTATCCTAAGTTTCTTGATAACTATCAAATTTTTTCTAATAAAATTTTAGCTTGTAGTTTTTTTTCCAGAAACCCTGAAAGTTACCATCCCTTTCCCTTCCACATTTCTGATCTCGTATTTTTTGGCTTAACATTGGACATTAAAAAATTATACGACGTTCCCCTCATGAATGAACAAGACCAAAGATTTATCTTGGATAAGGATATAATACGAAATCGTTTCCATCCAGAACAACATATTCTTTTAAATTGTTTAAAAAAAAGTAATTTCAATTATCATTGCAATTATTATAATTTTACAACCCAAGAAAATATAATTGAAACCGAAAGAATCTTTGCCTCTAATTTCATTCTGCTTAACTTTGAACAATTTAGTTTGCTACCTACCAAGGACACATTTAACCAAAAAATGAATCCAATTTACTTTGCTAGTTGCTATACCCATAATGAATGGAAATACTTATATAAAAAAAACTGTGACGAAAATTTATTGTTTTCTAAAAGAGATAAGGAAAGAGAAATATTAAATCGAAATTTATATTTGTTTTACATTTTTGTTTATTTTACAAAATACTTTTCATTTATTTTTCCCTTTTCAAAAATGCGAAAAGCCTCACGCAAGAAAATGTATAAATTTTTTAATTACGTTTTTAACTGATCTTTAATGCATAACAAAAACATTCATTTTAAACCTATTATTTTTTATGTAATCTGAGCTTGATAAAGCGATGTATAGAATGTTGAATTTGAAGATATTAAACTTTTATGATTACCTTCTTCAACTATAACGCCATCATTTATGACAAGTATACGATCTGCATTCTGAATAGTTGAAAGCCTATGAGCAATTATAAAAACTGTTCTATCTTTCATAAGGTTTGTAACTGCTTTTTGAACAACTGCTTCTGATTTATTATCTAAAGCTGATGTAGCTTCATCTAGTATTACAATTGATGCATCTTTTAGAAAAGCTCGAGCAATAGCTAAACGTTGTTTTTGACCACCCGAAAGCAATATACCTCTCTCACCTATTTCGGTATCTAGGCCATGATCTAAAGTTTTAACAAAATCATCCAAACAAGCATTCTTTAGAGCTTCATAAATTATTTCGTCACTAACATTTTTATTATTTAACACAATATTTTCCCTAAAAGTTCCAGCAAATAAGAAATTATCTTGGAAAACTATAGAGATATGTGATCTTAAATTTTTTAGTTCTATGTCTTTGATATTTATTCCATCAATCAGAATTTCACCATCAGTTACATCGTAAAACCTAGGTAGTAGATTTACAAAAGTGGTTTTACCGCCGCCGGAATTTCCAACCAAAGCTATAGTCTCACCAATCTTAACATTCACATTAATATTTTTTAAAACCGGACGATCCTTTAGATATTCAAAAGTTACATTTCTGAATATTATTTCACTTTTAATATCTTTAAGTTTTAAAGGATTTTTTACATCTATAACCATAGGAATTTTATCCATGGTGGCGTTCAATCGTTCGATAGCAAGTATCGACATTTGAATTGAATTAAAATTGTTACCTATGCTTTTAACAGGCGTATAAAGCATAAGTAAGGCCGTTAAAAATGAAACAAAATTTCCAGGTGTGATTTCGTTGTTCAAAATTAAGTAGCTGCCCATCCATATGACAACGGCGATTCCGATGGACACAATAAAATGCATTAAAGGTGATATGATACCAGTTCGTTGTATAATTTTAATGTTTAAACTAAAAACTGAATCCAACGATTTTTTAAACTTTTGACTTAAAAATTCTGCTAAATTGTATGAGGTCACTATCCTGTTTCCACTAAAGGCCTCATTGTAATGGGTAACGACAGCTGAACCTGTTTGGACTGTCTGACCCATGAGTTGTTTTAATTTTTTTCTCACCAAAGTCAGTGGAAAAAGCGCTAATAAAAAAACAAATACGGAAACGATAGCTAACTGCCACGAGTTGTAAAATAGCACTGCGATTAGTGAAACTGTGGAGATAATACGTGTTAAAAACTGCCTTGCGTTAGTTAATAAACCTTGGCAAGCCATATCCACGTCATTATTAAATCTATACAGAATTTCACCGGATGTAGATCTATCAAAAAAAGTCGCATCAAAAGTCATTAATTTATTAAACATACTCTGTTTAACATCGTTGTTTATTTTACTACCCACCCAAGTGTTTAAATAACCAATGGAGTAGATTAAAAATCCTTGTATAATTGCAAAAGCCACGATGAAAACAGGTATGTATGAGGTATTACTTGTTGCTTTTGCAATTAAAACTATATCCATATATGGTTTTAAGGCTAGTGCTATCATGGCATCCATAGAACCAACAGGAATAGATAATACAGCGGCCAAAGTTGCTCTAACCCAGTAAGGTTTTAGATATGGCAACATAGTCTTTATACTGCTTAATCCTGTACTGTTAGAAGTGTTCAATGACTACCTTTAACCCTAGCTTGATTTAAAATTAGATACGTTACAAAAGTTATAGTAAAAAATTTTATACATTGAATCTAATCACTCGCAGTAAGTTGCATTTTAATTTTACTTGAATGCAACTTAAGAAGTAAATCATTTTATCCTATAAGAAAATTTAAATCTTTATAACTTTCTTAGGCCCCTTATCACTTTTGATACAACGTATAATTTTCGGTGTCCTTCAAGTTTCATAGCAATGATTAAGATTATATAGGGAAATAATTTTTTTTTGGATATTTAATTCTTTTTATGATTTCATATTATCGTATTTTTAAAACCTAAAATTCGCTTTGAAATTCAAAGCTAGTGTTGCGACAATTTAAATTTTTCGCCTAGATAAGCGGATATAGGGCAATCCCCACGAATTTAAAGTTAAAGATTTAGCCGGCCGTCGATCTTGAACTAGGTCTTGATAAAACCATCGAATATTTTAAAAGCTACCTATAATAATTTCGACCTTTGTTGGTATATAAATATTTACATAAATTAACTTTTTCTTTGCAAAATGGATATTTCATGTCCATTTTGCAGCCTCTTTCTTTTTTTTGTGGGGATGGGGGTTTAATTGGATTTGAGTTCATACATCCATTTAAGCGCAAAACAGCTGTTTAAGTAGCCCACTTTCTGCATGATTTTAAGCTTAAAATACTCCATGTTTTTGTATCCAT
>JBGSLV010000024.1:0-18695 GCA_041740515.1 Bdellovibrionales bacterium
ATGGATACAAAAACATGGAGTATTTTAAGCTTAAAATCATGCAGAAAGTGGGCTACTTAAACAGCTGTTTTGCGCTTAAATGGATGTATGAACTCAAATCCAATTAAACCCCCATCCCCACAAAAAAAAGAAAGAGGCTACAAGTTACCCAAACACTTTAGGTACTAGTTCAAATATTATTGAATACGGCATATTTATAATCACTTTGGCTAATGGGAAAAATGTTACAGGTTATACAAGTAGTTTAAATAAGTTTGAAATTGAGGGGATTGATATAGCAAAAACTTTAAATGGACTTATGAAAAGCTATTCACTTAATTTTAAAGATATCCTTAAGATAAGATATTTCCATACCCATCCTGAACCACTACCACTATCAATAGGAGATCATAGGTTCGCAGAATCCATTTTAGAAAACACACCTAGTATTAAGCTTGAGATAAATGCTGTTTTTATTATTGGCGAAGAGCTTTACTTAGCATCATCTGAATATTAATATAATTTATTTACAAAAAACCTGTTTAAATCTCTCCTAGAACTTCCGATTGAAGAAAAAAAATAATACTTAAATTTTACATTTAAATTTTAATGCAAATTAAGAGCCTTAATTTGACGATCTTAGCAATTTAAGTGCAGTTCGATTGTTACAGGCCTATAAATTCATTTTTTGTAAAATTTAAAAATCCCGAAAAAATATTTCCAGTGCAACTCAATTACTAACAAGCTTAGTTGAAGGTAGTCACTTGACAGACAGTTTGCGACTCAGTTTTTTGCAAAAAAAAAGAGTTGCAAAATGAATTACCGTCGGGTGACCAGCTAAGATCGTTTGCGAATTAAAGATGGTCTAGATTCTGGTTTAACAAAGATCTTAAGGCTGTTTTGCAGCTTTCAAACTTTTGACAGGTATGAATTGTTTTCTAAAGAAAAAAAATGTTTGGGTTAATGTTTTAAAATAGCTGATAGTTTAAGTGATGTATTGCTCGAAGAAAATAGATTTGGGTTTAGGCTTTTGCTTAATTTTGCTGTTTTGCCATTTCTCAACGGCTCAAGAGCAAGATTGCCCGCATTACCTTAGTTATGGAACTTCAGCCTTAATTTCATCAAAAAGTTATCTTATTGATTTTACATCATTTAATTTAAATGGCCCTATCCCCTCGATCACAGAAAAAGTCTTAACGCCCTTCGGCCCCGTGGTTCTTAGAACTAAAGATCTTAAAGATTTAGCGGCCACGATTCAGAATTATGGTCTTTCTGATGACAAAATGACAAATTTTGTAGATCAAGTTTTTTCTCGACAAAGAACTCCAGAATTTGTTGATCCTAGCTTTCTAAATTGGCTTTTAAGCAGTTACGAGCACGCCCTGACCTTTTTTGACACTTACAACCTAAATCCAACTTCTACTTTAACTTTAACTTTAACTTCAAATTTAAACCCATTCGAAAATTCAAATTCAAATTCAAATGGAAGCATAATTTCAAATACAAACTCGGGTCAATCTATTGATGCTTTTAAAAATCTTGATCCTGAATTTCAACACACTATAGCCCTTAATGCCGTCTTAACTAAGGCTAGAAAAGAGCTGAAAATTTCTCCTATACGATTTAATACTCAGCTGGGTCCCATAGACGCCCCAACGAGTTGGCTGCATGAGTTTGAAGCTATTTGGATTTTTACCATTTTGATGCGTGAGCCAGTGGTCCGAAAATTACTAGCACCCGTTCAGAGCTTAAAGCATTTAACGGCTGGTGAAAGAAACGAAGTCATTTTTATGATCAGTGCCTACCCCGAACTTTTAAGTTTAGCAGGACAATTAGATCGTATGGGCTTTAAACCTGGGGACTATTTTTTAACGGATGGTATTTTTACAGAATCTGCTAAAGTACAATTAGGCCAACACCTTTTATCTAGTCTTGTTTTAGTCAAAGATTTTCCCAGCCTAGTTGAATCATCTTACGCCTTTATCTCTATTGATGATGATATTTTTTACAGCTTACCTTTTGATGCTCAAGAGTTTTTAGTTCAACAGATCCAAATTATTTGGCGCGAATTTATAGATAGACATCAAAATTTATTTATAAATAACAATGCCGAGATAACCCTTGATCTTGATACAAATTTTAAAATAGAACTTAATTCCTTTGAACCCAATCATACCCAAATCATGGCTCTATTTTATGTATTTTTACTTAATCAACCTAAGCGGTTAACTTATTCGACAATGGTTCAATAAATAAACTTAGTCGAAATTTGGTATATATCAAAAGTAACGTAGAAAGAAAGAGTAAATGAATGAATAAATAAAGAATAAGGAATTAGGAATAAAGAAAGAATAATGAAATAAATAATGAAAGAACAAAGCCTGATAACCATTTCCCAGTGCAACTATTTTTCCATCATGACCTCATATGGGGTTAGCCAGTCAGGTGACTACCTATTACTCAACTCGTTATATTTAAAGGGTTGCACTGGAAAAAATTACGGGGGAAGTAAAAAAAGAACTTAGACCAAGAAATGGTTTTTTAAAAAAAATATAGTTTAGAAGTTGTTTTATAAATACATAGAAAGTTATTATAAAAAAATGACACCATCCGAGACACCCGCTTCAAAAAATAATATTTTAACAATAGTTTGGTTGGCTTTTTTTGCTAATACGATTTTGATACCAACAGTTTCGCTTACACTACAATCAAATTCCGCTGAAGACACAGGTCCGGGTTTTAGTCCAACTCTTTTAATTGGTTTAGGTGTAATGGCTTTTATAGTTTCTCATCTAATTTTTAGAACTGTATCAGGTAAACCAATTTTATATCAAAAATATTTGGTACCATTTATATTGTCTTGTATGTTGGCGGAATTTATCAGTTTGTTAGGTCTGTTTAGCACCATCAATTTCGGCTTAAATATTTATACAATGTCATTATTTAGTCTTGGCTTTTTATCTATGTTTCTTAAAAAGCCAGACCTTAAGTTGATTGCACAACCTATTTCTTAATACTTGAAGTTAATTTTTAGCAATCCGCTATTTTATTAATAACTAGCTCTTTATTGGCAAAAAGTTAGTTATTAAAAACTTGTAGTTTGTTAGAAAAAAACTATTTCTTCAAAACTTGGGATTTCTTAGTAAACTCTATTTTTTTATAACTAGTATTTTTTAACTAGTTATTAAACGAAAAACAAATAAATCTAATCGTAAAACTAATATCTATAGTGATCTGGCTTAAATGGGCCTTCTTTGTCCAAGCTTAAGTAGTTTGATTGCTTCGCCGTTAAAGTCGTCAACTTAGCACCCACTTTGTCCAAATGAAGGGCCGCCACTTTTTCATCTAAGTGTTTAGGCAATCTATAAACTCCAATCTTGTAATTATCCGTGTTGGTGTACATTTCGATTTGCGCCATAACTTGATTAGTGAATGAGGCGCTCATGACAAAGGAAGGGTGACCTGTGGCACAACCAAGGTTAACCAAGCGGCCTTTAGCTAAAACGATCACTTTTCGGCCATTTTTCAACTCGTGGATATCAACTTGTGGTTTAATTTCAGTCATTTTTGAATTTGCGTTTAACCATTTCATATCAATCTCGATATCAAAATGGCCAATGTTACAAACAATGGCGCCGTCTTTCATTTTTTCAAAATGCTTTTGTGTGATGATGTCACAACAGCCTGTAGCCGTGACAAATATGTCAGCCATTGGTGCCGCTTCTTCCATTGTAACCACTTGATAGCCTTCCATAGCCGCTTGAAGAGCGCAGATAGGATCTACTTCAGTGACAAGAATACGTGCCCCAAGACCTTTTAAAGAACCTACAGAGCCTTTGCCCACGTCCCCATATCCTGCAACTACAACCACTTTACCTGCAATCATTACATCTGTGGCTCGCTTCAAAGCGTCAACTAAAGATTCGCGACATCCATAGAGATTATCAAATTTTGTTTTGGTCACAGAATCATTGACGTTAATAGCCGGAATTTTCAGTTTGCCCTCTTCAAACATTTTGTAAAGATGATGCACTCCAGTTGTGGTCTCTTCAGTGACACCTTTGATCTTTTTTAAAATGTCTGCGAAGCGAGGCTCGTGCATCATATTGGTTAAATCCCCACCATCGTCTAGCAACATATTGGCGGGCTCGTCACCCCAGCCTGTAATTGTCTGCTCCACACACCAATTATACTCTTCTTCAGTTTCACCTTTCCAAGCATAAACAGGTATTCCTGCGGCTACCATCGCAACGGCGGCATGATCCTGTGTTGAATAAATATTGCAAGAGCTCCAGCGAACTTTGGCACCAAGCTCAACTAAAGTTTCAATCAAAACCGCAGTTTGAATGGTCATGTGAATACAGCCCGTAATGCGAGCGCCTTTTAGTGGGAATTTACCTTTGTACTCTTCACGGATGGCCATCAAACCTGGCATTTCACTTTCAGCGATTTGGATTTCAGCACGACCCCATCTTGCCAGTTCTTCAAATTTTTTTGGATCATCCATCGCTTCTTTGCACACTCGAAAGTCTACAGTTTTATTGGCCAAAGTAATTTTTTTGGCGATCATGTTAGTTGAAAGAGTGGCAGTCTGCATAGGTTTCTCCTAGTTTTTTTTTAAAAAGAATATTTAAAATGAAAGAGTAATAGAGGCGCGGAAAAAGCGCAAAGATTATACGAAATAAGTGCCGTCTTTAGTCATAATGAAAATGAATGTCTTATGATTTAAGCAGCTTTTTAGGCTCGACTTTAAATTTGAATGGGATTTTAAGGCTTATTATACTACTTGAGGTAATTTTTCTTTATAAGAATCTATCCGCTTCAGCGATGACCCTAAAGCCTTTACCCAATTTACAACTCTCGTCGGAAGCGTCATTGATGCGTTTTTGTAGAACCTTAACGTCGACAAATTTCGGAGCGTAAAACTGGCCTTCACAATGAATTGCCGCTATGCCATTGGCATTACATCCTTGTTCTAAAGTAATAATCGTAGCATCTGGTAATTTGCTAAAATTAAACAAACCTTCACGAGCAATAGGTTGGCTTATATCAACAAAATCTCGATGAGAAAGGTACAATTCCCATAAAAAATGGGCGGTGTTTAAGCTGTAGTTTTTATCTCTTGGAGCTATAGAACCTGCTTTTTTTAAAGCTGAAACAACATAGGAAGAAGAATCTTTAAATTTTAAACCTTTTTTATTTTTAACAACTTTACAAAGATCTGTGGAGGAGCTTTTAAGTTTATCCTGAACCGAAACATAGGAAGATGGAACTCGAGATAGCTTTGACGATTCTTTGGAAAAGTTTGAATTTAAAATTCCTAATCTAAATTTAGAAGTGTCATACTCATTTTCATAAGTTGATTTTTGACTATAAACTTTTACATTTTTACTTAATTCGTTATTGTTAGAGTTTGTATTACTACTTGAATTTCTGGCCCAAACTAAACTCATAGATAATACATTGAGAACAAATACTAGGATTCCCAGATATTTCATAATTTACTCCTGGTCTCTGTAAACTATAATTTCCACTCGACGATTTTTTCTTCGCTCTCTCTCGACTAGTCCAACTGAAACAGGTCGACGCTCGCCAAATGCATCGTAATCAATAAATGGGGCAGGTACGCCGGCTTTTTTAAAATAATCATATACGGCTTTCGCGCGTTTTAAGCCTAAGTATTCATTGTATACAGAAGGGCCATAGAAATCGGTATGACCCCATATTTTTATGGATTTAAACGATACCGTTTTAATCTCATCTAAGACTTTGGCTAAAGTTTTAAGTGAGGCTTTATCTAATTGGGCGGAGTCAAATTCAAAATCGATAGCATTTAAAATATATTTTTGTGCACCCTTGTTTTTAGACCTTGATGTTTTTTTCATTTCAAAATCTTCAGTCACAACGACATCATTGATGATATTTGCTTGCGCTGCTTGAGCCAGTTTTGCATCTTCCGCAAAAACCTCTTCAAGGTTGGCCTCTGAAAGATCGGCTGTAGCGTCATCTTCGTCGTCGGCCAAAATCTCAGGTTGGTTGCCCGTGAAGTTTTGCTCTGCCAAGTCTGTAGTTTCAGCTGCCGAAGAGTTTTGGACTGAAACATCCTGTTTTGCAGAATTCTCAGAGACCGAAGAAGTAGAATCTTTAGTGTTCAAATTAGGATCGGAGGCTCGCTTAATTGTAGCGCAACCAACAAAGAAAATAAAAAAAATCAAAACATAAATTTTCACAAAATATTTTTCGGAAGGAACTCCAATTTAATTTAGCCCCCGACTTAGGTGCCAGGTTCCGAGCTCAGATCCCGTCGCGTCAAACTTAGGTGCCAGGTTCCGAACTCAGATCTAGTCGCGTTAAGACTTAGGCACTTGGCACAGGACTCAGGACTTAAGTTCCAAACTTAGGTAACTGATTCCTAGATCAGCTTCAGTACAAGGTTCAAAAAAATGTAAGTTAGGCAATAGGCACTTTTACACTATAAACGAATGAACACAGAGTCTGATCTAAATTATTAAAATTGATAAACTCGTAAGGTTGGATCAAATAAAATGTTTATATCAAAAACAATTGACTCAAGATTAAACTATTTTTCCCTTTCAAGAATTTTATAATTTTATCTTCAAGTTCTTTTAATATTCTAATCTTATTCAAGATAGTTGAATGATAAAATGAACTTTGTAAAAAAAAATTAAAAGTTTATAAAAAAATCTTGCATATCACTTAGATCGTTTTCCCTTGGATTTCTTTCTTGTTAGCAGCTGTTCGGTTTTTATGAAATTAGGAACATTGAAATAAAATTCTAGAAGGGAATAAATCTGATTCAAAGGTAATCAATTAGATTCAATTGCTGGTTGCTATGATTACATTTCAATGAATTGTAATTAGGAGTTGCAAAAATATTTTTTGTTTTTTTTAAAAGTTTTGCTTCAAAATTTTCATGAAGAATTTAATCTTTAATTTCGAATTCGAAACTTATGAAAATTTGTCTTAGAAACTAAAATAAGAAAAAGGGTTATAATGTTTTATAACCTGAAAGTGGCCCTTGCAATGGAGCCTAATGGTATGTGACCTGACCGCGGAACCTGGCACCTTTGTTACTGGCATCTATGGACCTTGCGCTAGAGCTTAACGCTATGTGACCTGACCGCGGAACCTGGCACCTATGTTAGGGGAAGGAGATAACTTCGGAGCCGGATTGGGTCATGATTTCAAAACCAGTGTCAGTAATTAAGACGGTGTGTTCGAATTGTGCGGACAAACACTTGTCTTTGGTTTCGTAATATTTGATGGATGATCCAGGTATTGCAAATTCAACGGTTTGAGCCGCCGTCTCGTTGACCATAGGTTCAACCGTAATACACGTCCACGGTTTAAGTTGGTATCCCCGACCCTTTTTTCCGACCGAGGGCACAAAGGGTTCATCGTGAAAAATGCGTCCGATCCCATGACCGCCAATCTCTTCAACGACGTAAAATCCTTTACGACTAACATATCTATTAATTGCAAATCCAATGTCCCCAACGGTGGCTTTGCCAGAAACTTGTTGAATACCCTGGTGCATAGAATGGTAAGCACATTCGGTGACCCGTTTTGCGGCTAAAGATACGTCTCCAACATAGAATGTCGCCGACGTATCGCCATAAAAACCATCCAAAATACAAGTCACATCCACATTGATAATATCCCCAGCCTTTAAAATTTCATCGGCTCTGGGAACTCCATGACAGATACAAGCATTAACAGATGTACATACAGATTTGGGAAATCCATTATAACCAAGAGGTGCAGGCTTCGCTCCCGCACTTAAAGTAAAGTCATGAACAATTTTGTCAATTTCGAGAGTTGATATCCCAGGTTGAATGAATTTTTTAACGTGGATCAGAGTCTCAGCCGCAAGCTTTCCTGCTTTTTGCATGCCGGTAATAAAGGACTGGTTCTCTGAATTCATTTAGAGAACCATAACCTAAAAAAAAAAGAGCCTCAACAAGGAGGCTCTTAATTATGAAAATAATAAACAAAGTTGTTGTTAAAACAAAATTATTTTAAGTGACCACTTACAATTTTAGTCATTTCAAACATAGAAACTTGTTTTTTACCGAAGATAGGCATTAATTTATCGTCAGCGTTGATGTTTCTTCGGTTTTGAGCATCTTGAAGATTATTCTTCTTGATATAAGCCCAAAGTTTTTTAACAACTTCAGTTCTTGGAAGAGCTGCAGTTCCTACAACTTGTGATAAAGCTGCACTTGGTGTAAGGGCTTTCATGAAAGCGGCATTAGGCTTTCTTTTAGCTTTTGGAGCAGCGGCTTTTTTAGGAGCGGCTTTAGCAGCTGGTTTAGCAGCTTTTTTTGCTTTTGGAGCAGCAGCTTTTTTAGCAGCTGGCTTTTTCTTAGCTACGGCTTTAGTTGCGGCTTTTTTCTTAGTTGTTTTTTTTGCGGTTACTTTCTTAGTTGCTTTCTTTGCACTCTTCTTTTTTGTCGCCATTAAAATATTCCTCCCATTAAAGGCTTAAGCTTCACCTTTAATGATATCTATTTCTTTACCCTTGTAAACATTTTAATTTGAAATTTTTCTATATTGGATTCGCTTCGGTTGTAAATCGTCAACTCCAAGTCGCTTTTTCAAATCTTCTTCATACTCAGAGTACGATCCTGGGAAAAACTCGATATGGCTGTCTCCTTCGAAAGCCATAGTGTGAGTGCAAACTCTGTCGAGGAACCATCTATCGTGACTGATTACAAGGACACAACCCCCAAATGTTTCAATGGCTTCTTCAAGCGCTCGCATTGTATTCACATCCAAGTCATTGGTCGGCTCATCGAGCAGAATAACGTTCGCGCCCTCGGCCAAAAGCTTCGCAAGCTGCACGCGATTGCGCTCCCCTCCAGATAAAGTCCCAACTTTCTTCTGCTGATCGGCCCCTGAAAAGTTAAATTTAGAGACATAAGCTCTGGAATTCATCTCTTTATCACCAACTTTCATAAGATCTTCGCCGCCAGAGATCTCTTCCCATACGGTCTTATTAGGATTTAAATTCTCTCTGGATTGATCCACATAAGCCAACTTCACAGTTTCGCCGACTTGTAGCTCGCCACTATCTGGCTTCTCTTGCCCTACAATCATTCGAAAAAGCGAAGTTTTACCAGCCCCGTTGGGACCCACAATTCCTACTACTCCTCCCGCTGGAATATCAAAACTTAAATTTTCAAAAAGTAGGTTGTCTCCGTAACGCTTCGAAATATTTTTAGCTTCAATCACTTTTTTACCCAGTCTTGGACCTGGCGGGATATACAGCTGTAGCTCACTTAACTTTTCTTTAGTGGGTTCTTTAAGTAGCGCTTCATAATTGGAGATCCTAGATTTCGCTTTGGCTTGCCGCCCTTTAGGATTAGTCCTAATCCATTCAAGTTCCTTTTCTAAGGTTTTGTTTCGATTGGCCTCGGTTTTGGCCTCTTGCTGTAAACGTTTATTCTTTTGATCCAACCATGAGGAATAATTGCCCTTAAACGGTATACCCTCACCACGATCTAACTCTAATATCCAACCGGCCACATTATCTAAAAAGTATCGATCATGGGTTACCGCAATCACAGTTCCAGGGAATTTTGCTAAATAATGCTCAAGCCAAGTCACAGACTCAGCATCCAAATGGTTAGTAGGTTCATCTAATAGCAAAATATCAGGCTGCGACAATAACAGACGAGCTAAGGCCACACGGCGCTTTTCACCTCCAGATAATTTAACCACCGACGACTCACCTACAGGACATCGAAGCGCTTCCACAGCCATACTTATTGTTTGATCAACGTCCCAACCATTCACAGATTCAATTTTTTCTTGAATGGCACCTTGCTTGTCTATCAGCTTTTCCATCTCTTCAGGAGTGATGTTTTCATCACACATTTTTTCACTCAATTCACTGAATTCTTTCAGCCACAGGGGCAACTCACCCATACCATCCAAGATATTTTCATAAACTGTTTTTTCTGGATTAAGTTCAGGCTCTTGCTCAAGGTAACCCAATTTAAAATCCCGAGCGGGAAAGGATTCTCCTAAAAATTCTTGATCAATACCCGCCATGATCTTAAGCAAAGTACTTTTTCCAGAACCATTTAATCCAAGCACACCAATTTTTGCGCCATAAAAATACGAAAGATAAATATTTTTTAAAATATATTTGTTCGGAGGAATCACTTTGCTGACCCCTTTCATTGTATATATAATATCGTCGGCCATGTTTTGCTCCTATGTTTAGTTGGTAAAGTTAAGTTGCCAAAAATCCGTCTCTGTCTAGCACACTCGCACCCACCGGCAAACTTACTTTGCCTACAGTGGGGCTCGCTGGTGCTTTTCTTTTTTTCTAGCACACTCGCACCCACCGGCAAACTTACTTTGCCTGCAGTGGGGCTCGCTGGTGCTTTTCGAAATAATTTTTCTTGTCAAAGATTCCTAAAGCTCTACACTAATAGAGTGTCTACAAAAAATGAAGTTAAAAGTAATAAAATCAGTCAAGAGATTCGCTCTGAACTCACCTTAGCCTTAAATAATTGGCAAGATTTAGATAGCCCTGCTTCTAGCTCTGCTCAGGTGGATTTGAATGATACTGATCATTTAGCGGCTAAACCCCAAAAGAAGACTAAGCTTCTAAAAGTTATCCAAGCTCAATTAAAAACTTTATCATTGTAAGGGTTATTTTTTATTTTGTTTAGGCGAACAATCAGGTCATGAATCAACCAATAAATAAATAAATAATTAACTTAAATTATAACTAAGGATCTTATTTAGGATTTTTTTTATGAGCACAATTGGGACTTTGAAATGATATTGCGTCTTCTTGGGGACCAAATTCTTCGGCAGATAGTGCCCGAAGTGATAAGGCATGAATTTTTGGCATAACTTCACTTAAAGTTTGATAGATGTGTTTTTGTCGATCAAGACGTTTCATAACTTTAAAAAAGTCACTTACAATTAAAATTTTAAAATGGGATTCTCGACCCTTTGGCCCAGAATGCAGATCACTTTCGTTTACAATATTTAAGACATCTGGTTCGTAGTTCAGGTTTAATAGTTCTTCAATTTGTTTTGCAACTGAGAGCGTATCTGTCATAGGCCACAAAATACCTTGTAAAAAATAAGATACAAACGTTTTTTTAATATTTCTTCATAGAAGCTGCTGCATTTATAGGTTCCATAGCTCTCACCCTCTTTCGTTTTGCTTTACTACTTCAGTCCAGCCATGGGATTATTTGGAAATAAAAAAAATTAGGCTAAAAAAAACATGAATAAAGTCGAGGCTAACTATTTATTAAATAGATTTTATAATATGGTTTAATGATCAGGAGGCTTCATGAAAGGCTTATTTTTTTTGGTGGCACTGGTTTTTTGTAACCATTTAGCGGCCAATGAGTATGAAACGGGACTGGTTGAAGGTGATCAAATTGCTTTAAATAACGCTATTAGTTTATCAAATTCAATTAATAAAGAAGTAGAAACAGTTGTTATGGAATGCGACTTTATTTATCCAACCGAGGAAGGCTTAATTCCATATTATAGTCCTTATACAAAAAACCGAAGAGGCTCTTGTAAATTGACAAGAAAGTTAGACAAAAAACACAAATTAAATATTCCCGCAGGAACGAGACTGACCTTCTCGCATTTTGGTTATCTTTTTACCTCTGGAAATATGTATTTTAAGTCTGAAAACGATGTGGTTTACACTTTAAAGTGTGAAGACAAATCTGAAACTACATTTTTAAGAGATCCTAGAAGAATTGATAGAGATAACCATATAACAACAACCAGAGAAGCCTTAAAGCGTATATCTTCCGTCTGTCCGATGACCTTTTTTGGGCAAGTAATAGATAAGGTTGCACCCGTTTCGCAGCCCAAAACCAATGAATCTTTTACTCCAGCCATAGATATTTAATATCTAAAAATAACTAAATATTAAAAAATTAATAGAAATCAGTTTTGCCCTTGTGAGCGTAAAAAGTTTTGAAAGCGAGTCAGCTGCTCACGGGCTTTACCTGTGTTTCTTGAAAGCTTGGCTTCACCGACAAGAACAACTTTACATGATGCTTTTTCGTAGACCACCAAATCTAGTTCCCCTAATGTACTAGGGCCACTTGAAGGAAAATACATTATCCCTCCAGTCGCAAAATATTTATCTTTAGGGTACTGATTCTCTAACGACAAAATCGATAAGGCTTCTAGGACTTCACCCTCATTGCCAAAAGTAAACCCATGAAGATCTTTGATCGCAAGCAGTTGATTATAATATTCTAAAAGCTGTGGATCCTTTGCCAACTTATCTTTAGCATTTCTCCTTGCTCTGCCAGCGGCTCTGGATTCTTTTAAAGCATACCAAAGCGTCCTAGCTTCGCTTCGCTCTAAATCAATCTGTTGATCAGCTCCTTTGGTAGAGTTTATACCACCCACGAAATAGTCGATTTCACTATTTTTAAATTGTTTGAGATGAAAGGGCTTGCAACTGCATGGGGCATGTCTATCGATGCGAGTGGTGCGCATCATTTCTGAATCCGTTAATTCTAAATGACAACTCTCATTGAAATTACCATAGGCAGGTATTTGAAAAAGTAAAAAAGCAAATGCAAAAAGCGCGAATGATGGGAACTTTAGTTTAATTTTCATTTAAAAATCATTTCATACAAAACAATGATCGCCAAAGCAAAGGTCAGCAAAAAAAGTAAAATAACGCGGGCCCGATGGAAGTTTTTAGCGTTTAAAGCTTTACCCATAAAAGCTCCTAACAAAATCCCAACAATCACAAGACAGATGTTGATGATCCCGATGGTTTGGTAAAAATTTGTAAAAATAAAAGGTTTTGTCCACAAAGCTGAGGCAAAAACGCCGCTGCAGACAAATATCATCATAGCATTAACTGTTGGCGACTCTTGATCTGATCTGACGTTTGGATCTTTTAGAACTATGTAATTTAAAAACACGCCACTTCCAACACCTGCAAAACCAGATAGCAGCCCAGCAAATAAACCTAATCCTTGAGGAGGCAATTGTTTGATTAAACTTTTTTCGTTAGATTTATTTTCAGTGGCTCTGTTTTTAAGCGTTAAAAAGAAATTATAACTCATAATTAATAGAAACAAAATCAAGAAGGACCGAAGATAAATATCTGGAACATGGCTTGCTACAGAAGAACCCACAAAACTTCCGACCAGAATCATCAGCCCCATTTTGCCAACCAACTTCCACACAATTTTTTTTTGGAACTGAAATATGATTGTGTTGATGGAGACTGTAAAAAAAATAAAGGATAGACTTAAAATTATCGCCTCATAGGCCGACAATTCATAAATCAGAGGCAGCATGGGCACTAAAAAAATTCCACCACCTATTCCTAAAAATGAAGACACCACACCCAAAAGAGTACCCAATAAAATAGGTAAAAAAGGACTTAAGACAAAAAGAATGTAAGTTAAAATAAGTTTCATCGAGGGCGATATATAGGAATAGGCTCGCCCAAAGGCTCATTTCGTAAATGTTCAGAGTCTAAATAGTATTTATTTTCTTGAGCTTCAAGTCGAGCTTGCAGCTCAAGCATACTTTTACGATCTTTTGGATTTATATCAAAACCAGCATATTCGAAATCAGAATGAAAAGAGGCATCAAATTTTTTAGTAAAAAACGAGTCCCAAAGTTTAGGATCAACGTCACAGTTATAAGTGACAGTTCTTGGGTGGGAATGCACAGGTGTAAAAGCCGTTAAAATTTCAAGGTTGCCATAATTGCAATGAAGTTTCATAGCCGGGCTTTCCCATTGGGTCATCCCAAAAAGATTGGGCACATTGCAATACCATAACCCAAAAGCTTTCGATAAAAAACCTAGGCCATAATATCTATCTTCTTCTAATAATAAGGAATTAATAGATGATAAATTATGGGCCAGCCAAGCATTGTGTTGCACCGTCGGGATACAAATAAACAAAGACAGCGGCGTCCATTCCCCTTCGATAGGACGGCCTATTGCAGTTTTTACCGCGGTACTTAAGCTTGATGTGCGTTGAGCAAAACCACATACAATTCCAGGCATAATAGCACAATCAAAAAACACCCATCTAGGCATAGCCATATTGGCTCCCTGAAAAGCGCGACCTTCAATGTCTAAAATAAGATCAGAAAACTCAAGCTCTTTGAGATGAAATGGATTTTTGTAAACCATGCGATTAATATCAAACCAAGAAATGTTTTTATGCAGCTGACCTGGATTTTCTGGTAAGTTGATCCCACGCGCCAGAACATAAGGTCTGACGTTTTCGTGATCTAGCCAAGTTACTTTTTGTTTAAATTCTGATGATGACATATCCACCTTGGAGATTAATTATTTTTATACTGATTTAGTCTTGAGTGGGTCCAATCATATCTTCGGGACGAACATATTTATCAAAATCTTCAGCCGACATAAGTCCTAAATGAATGGCTTCTTCTTTTAATGTCGTATTGTTCTCATAAGCCCGTTTTGCAATTTTGGCAGCGTTATCATACCCAATGTGAGGATTCAAAGCGGTCACTAACATCAACGAATTTTCTAAGTGTTTTTTGATCTGAATCGTGTTGGCTTCTATACCCTCTAAACAGTTAATTCGAAAACTATCCATCGAATCTGCTAATAAACGAATTGAGTTTAACACATTAAACACAATCACAGGTTTAAAAACATTCAGTTCAAAATGACCAAGGCTACCAGCAAAACCAACCGCGGCATCATTACCCAGGACTTGAACGGCGACCATAGTGATGGCTTCGGATTGGGTTGGATTGACTTTACCAGGCATAATACTACTACCAGGTTCATTGGCCGGCAGATTCAATTCCCCAATGCCACTTCGTGGACCGCTACCCAACATGCGAATATCGTTGGCGATCTTCATCAAAGATACAGCCAAGGTTTTTAGACTGCCATGAAACTCAACTAAAGCATCATGAGCGGCTAAGGCTTCAAATTTATTAGGTGCTGAGCGAAATTTATACCCTGTATCTTTCGCAATATAGTCGCAAACTCGTTTTGAGAACTCAGGATGGGTATTAAGACCTGTACCAACGGCCGTTCCACCAATGGCCAAATCAAGCACATCCGTGAGTGATCTTTCGACTCGAACTAGGGCTTGGGAGATTTGTCGCTCATAGCCTGAAAATTCCTGAGCTAAAGTTAAAGGAGTTGCATCCATGAAATGAGTGCGACCGATTTTAACAATGCCATTAAATTCATTTTTCTTTTTAGTCATGGACTTAAGAAAATCTTTAAGTGCTGGAACTAACCTACTTTCAGTTTCGTTCACGACCGCGATGTGCATCGCTGTTGGAAAAGTATCATTAGATGACTGCGCTTTATTGACATCGTCATTGGGATGAACTTTTTTATCACCTCGTTGAAAACCTAGAATTTCAGCGGCTCGGTTAGCAATCACTTCGTTGGCATTCATATTAGTTTGGGTGCCACTGCCCGTCTGCCAAATGACAAGGGGGAACTCTTGGTCATGCTGCCCCTTAATGACTTCGTCACAGGCTTTAACTATAGCTGACGCTTTTTCATTGTCCATAAGACCTAGATCTCGGTTAGCTAAAGCTGCCGCTTTTTTTAAATAGCCAAAAGCTTTTATCATTTCAGGTGGAAAACGATCTTGTCCAATTTTAAAATTTTCAATAGATCTTTGGGTTTGAGCGCCCCAAAGTTTATCTACTGGCACTTCGATGGGTCCCATGGAATCGCTCTCTGTTCGTGTGGACATTTGTGCTCCTTTTTTGTAAGTCAAATTTAATTATTGATTTGTAAGTCATATTTAATTATTGCAATTATGTCTTCGATAGTAGTGAATGCCAAAGGGAAAGTAAACGGAGCCCAGAGCTATGACCGCAAAACCAATAAAACCCAATTTTTGGCTGATGAAATCAGAACCCGATGCTTACTCCATTGAGCAATTGCAAAAAGATAAAACCACTTTATGGGAAGGCGTGCGCAATTATCAAGCACGAAACTTTATGACCCAACAGATGCAAGTGGGAGATCAAGTTTTATTTTATCATTCCAACTGTAAGCCACCAGCCATTGTGGGTTTAGCTGAAATTTCAAAACCAGCTGTAGCTGACCCCTCCGCATTTGATAAAAAGTCGGAGTACTATGAGCCCAAAGCCACCCTTGAGCGCCCCATTTGGGAGTGTGTAGAAGTGAAATTTATCGAAAAATTTGCCAATCCAATGTCGCTTGAAATCATCAAACAAGATTCTAAACTGGCTTCGATGTTAGTCCTAAAAAAAGGCCAGCGTTTGTCTATTCAACCTGTCATCAAAAATGACTTTGAATATATCCTAGCCCTATGCCGGCAGCATAAAGATTAAACTTTTATGCTGTCTAAACCGATATAACTTAACTGAAATCTTAGAGATGATACGGCATAACTGAAATGTCATACTGAAATGATTTTTTTTATTTGTAAAAGGGTTTTGATGAGTAAAGGTGCTATTCATTTAAATAATCAAACTGGTTTTGCCTTGCTACAAGTGATGGTGGCTTTACCGATCATGGCCTTCATGGGTATTGCTATGGCCACTATGTTTGCAATGCAAGCTAAAGAGTCCAGAGGCTTAACCGAAAAGCTTGCAAGTCTTGATCTACAAAGATCCGCTTCCCAGTTCCTTACTAATTCGTTGGTTTGCAATCAACTGATTCAAGACTCGAATTTACAAACTTTAGGGACGACAACATTTAACAAAAGCATAGTGACCCCTGGCAATCCCTACAATTTCTCGTTAAAAGAAGTGCCACTAGGTGGCTCTGCAGGAGCTTTAGTAACAGCAGGACAATTAGTATCACCTCTTTCAAATTCCCTTAGACTTAATCCCAATACGGGGTCTGCTAATGACGGTATTCGACTGAGTATCACCAGTGTTAACCCGCCTGTAGGAAAACTTTTGCTAAATTTTGATCAGTCTCGATTGGTTCGAGGTATAAAAAATCTTGAAATCCCATTGAATTTAGCTTTTTCCAGTTTAAGCCCAACCAGCGTCAAAGTGGTTGGGTGTGGACAACCCAGTAGTCCAACGGGTGGATGTACATCCTATCATAATGGCTCACCCACGGCTTTGGGATTACGAAACTGTTGGGGAACAGCCATTGATAACGGTGTGACGATGTCATGCCAAAGTGGAAGCCCAGTTATAACGGGATATTACATGGACGCTATTGGTCCAGGAGAGTACGCTACAAACGGAGTTGATCTAAGAGCAAACTGTATGGATTTAGGCCCATACACTTGTCATGTGATGACCATGATTTGCCTATGATATTTTTTTTAAAATATTTTCTTAAGGCCTAAAGAAATTTGGTTGTCTGTCAGTTATTCTAAGGTTGCAAAACCTTATGAAGAACACCTTAAGAACACAATCCCATCGAATCCTATATTACACATGTTGGCAAAATTGCCTCTAAGTTTTATTATGTGCTAATCGTACTTCTTGAATCTATAAACAAGGCGTTTAATATGCATTTTGAGTTTGGAACCTTTGAACACTTGTCGCAAGTTATATCCCATGTTGTTGCACCTTCTTTTTTACTGGGTTCTGTTGCCTCGTTTATCTCGATCTTAATAAGCCGACTCAATGTGGTGTTAGAACGGTTAAGAAAAATTGAGAGCTCAAACGACACAACCCATGTAAATACAAAGTCACTGAAGGATACGTCCAATAGTCTTAAACTAAGACTGTCTTATCTCCACAAAGCCATTATGCTCGCAATCGGTAGTGGTATCGTTGCCACATTACTTATTGTCTTTGCTTTTGCTACCGCTTTATTCAATTTAAATCATGTTTGGGTGTCTGCTTTATTTTTTATGATTTCTTTAAGTGCTCTTTGCGCTTCTTTAATTCTTTTTGGCTTGGAAGTCCAAGAGGGTTTAAATGAGTTCTCAACTCCTATTTAAAACATCTCTGTTTTTTGTTTCTCAGTTCATATTTTCACTGTTTATAGTTACTCTGTTTATAATTACTAATTTTTTTCTTGAAATTACCATTTAAAAAATCAACTCAAGCTTTACAGCAATAGCTATTTAATGAGTTTTCACCGGGTAGAGCTTAAATATTGGCATTTTTATTGCTTTAATAGATTTATACATTCAATTTGAATTGAAAAGATTAAATCAAACAGAAGGACGAATTATGAAAAAATATTTGGTAGTGTTGATGTTTTTAACACAAGGCTTAAACTTGGCATGGGCAGGAGAAGTCAAAATTAGCGGTGATGTCTGTCATGTTTATTCTGTTCAAATATCTAACCCAAAACAACTAATTGTGAATTGTGAAGGATTAGGAAGCATGGCCACTATTAGTACTGAAAACTTAGTTGAGGCAAAAGCACTTGCGGATCTTTTAATATCAAATGATGAAAACATCACTGTTAATATTATGCAAGAAAGAAAAAACAAAACTTACTACGCGGTTATAAATATTAAAAAAAACTGATTGAGAATAAATCGCTCTGAGGGATAACAATTTTTTTTATTTTTCATACAAAAATTAGATCAGATTTAGACCGGATTTTGAACCGATAAATCGGTTTTTTCTAGAATTTGTGGGAAAAATGTGGATAAGTTAGCTAGACCTTTAAAAAAAAAGCCCCAGACAACCGCCTGAAATTCTGATTTGATTTTTGTAGAACCAAAACATCAAAAAGGAGCATCAGGCATGGACGC
>JBGSLV010000025.1:0-64109 GCA_041740515.1 Bdellovibrionales bacterium
GAAATTTTGTGAAATACTCTTCGATTTCTTTTTCTCAAATCAAATCAGGCAGGTGCCTGACTTTACTTTACATTTTTTAGTGCTTATTTTTTTAGAAGGAAAATTGGTCGGGGAGACAGGATTCGAACCTGCGACCCTCTGGTCCCAAACCAGATGCGCTACCAGACTGCGCTACTCCCCGAGGTCATTTCTAGAATTTAAATCAAATATTCATCAAACTAGAAACAAGAAAACTATACCATTCTTAATCAACTCACAATGCTTTCGACTCAAAGAATTTAAAAAAATAATGCAAAGCCTGTTTTTAAACATCAAATTTTTAAAAAAATCACTGATTGTCTAAAAAAGTGACTTAAGTGCGAAGCTTGCTTATGACCTAAAACACGCTTAAATCTATTAATCCTATGCTTAATCTGAATATAATAATTTTTTCGGTGATTTTTAGTTTCTCACCATTAACAATATGGGACTGTGCAGCCATAGCTCAAAACTCTGCACAGGAAAAAAACACTACAAGCACAAATTTCTTAGCACAAGGCTCTGACTTTGAAAAAACTTTACTAATACCCCAGGACTTAAATCCTACATATTTTAAATGGTCGGGTGAGTACCGCACTCGTTATGAATTTTTAAGTCCACCAGAGGGTACAGGTAGTTCTTCTTTAAACACATTTAGTCATCGTTTTATAGTTTCAACAGATTTTGCACCCGAAGAAGATATCAAAATCAAAGCCTCACTGATGTTATCAGAAAATTTAGCTGAGGACTTTAAAGGTTATGCTGGTTACCCTTTAAGTGAAAACTCTAACAACGCAGTTTCGGTTTATGAGCTTTATGCAAATTGGCTTTCTGAATCAGGCCTTGGGTTTAAAGTCGGTCGATTTTTATACTCAACCAATAATGAAAACTTTTTTTCTTCCAATTTGGACGATCCTTTTCCGACTCGATTTGATGGAGGATTACTGCTTTACAGTAAAGATTATTTTAATTTTTCTGGTGGCGGATTTATCTTATCGCAGTTCCAAGATCCCAATTTGAAGATCGAAACTTCTAGGCTATTTTTAGCCAGTGTTGACCTTAAACTAGACCAAAATTTGCTTCAAAATATCAATTTAAGTTTTGTCAGCTATGATACTAAAGAGAAAACCTTCCCTGAATTCAATAATTTCATTTTTCCTGAACAGTCTTTCACCATGTATTCCGCCTCATTAACTGGGGAGTTGGGTCCTATTTTTTATACAGCCGATGTCGCCATTCAACAGGGTAATAATTTAACTTTAAATCAACTTGTAGATGCCAAAATGCTCAATGGCAAATTGGGTTATAAGTTTAATAAGGGCAGCCAACTTAAAATTTATGGTCAATTCCATCGTGACTCTGGCGACAAAAACCAAACAAGCGACACTTTTGAAGGTTATAACCCTTTGTTTTATAACCACTTTTTAAATGCAGGACGAATGAATTTGTTAGGCTGGGGTAATTTAACTACTTACTCATTGGGACTTAGCTTTAAGTCGAGTCCTACCACCTTGATCATCTTAGAGTACAATGCTTTTTTTCGAACTTCAGAGGATGCGGGCATTAATGGCTTAACTGTTACTGGTACCTCACCTCTGACTTTAGATCTTTTAGGAACTAATTCCGGTCCATATGACAATAATTTAAACTCAGTGAATACGTCTATAGGTGACGAACTTGATCTTATTATTGAATTTAAATCAGCGATTGGACTTAAGTTTCAAAGTATCACGGGTCTTTTTCAACCTGGTTCTTATTTAAAAGATTATAACAAATCAAAGCTAATTTTTTTTCAACGTTTTGGTTTAGAGTTTTTTTTCTAACATAGGTTTTCGTCTAGTTTAGGGTATATTTTTGGCGTGTTATGACGATAAGATATAAGTCATGGGGTCTTTAAAAATAGCCATATTTTATCTATTTTTTTTCAATCTTAATTTAGTTTGTTTTACTACTTTGTCCCAAGCCGGTGTTTGGACTAAAGAGCGAATGAAAGTCGAAGATAGTGTGTCTGAGCGAATTGAAGAGGTTCTTGCTTTAACAGCTGAATTTCATCAAATTCGCGTAAGCATGGATACTTCAAAAACCATTCTTTTAGCTACAGAAATTGCAGCTAAGTTAGGAAGTGTGGCAAACTTAACACAAAAAAATAACTCTGTTCAGAGCTTACATATCACCAAAATTGTACAATCGGCTAGGAACTCTATTGAAATTTTTAGAGAAGACCCGATGGCTAAAAATGCCAGCGATGATTTAAAAGATTTTTTTAAAGATATTGTACAGATCACCCAAGTATTTGATGTCAAAAAATATAAAATCTTTTTTTGTCCTCAAGATAAATCTTTATGGCTTCAAACATTACCAAAGGCTCAAAATCCAGTAAATCCAAACCTAAAAAATTGTGGTAAACCTGTGTAAATGGAGCAAATCCTAAGTAAAATATTTCGTTACATCCCTGAATGGGTTTTTGTATTGATAATAATTGGCTTAGGCATGTCCTATTTCTTTTATGACAAGCCTTTAATGTCAGTGTGTGATGCTCAGATATCTGATTTTGCGAATGGACAAAATGGTAAGCTTTTCCCTCGAGCTGTGCAGGTCCTAAATCCACTCACAGGTGGTGTTTATTTTGACAATAATCTTAAGCGTTCAAAAAATCATTGTATAGCATCCCCCCAAGGAAAGGGTTGTTATCAATATTTTAAAATTATTCAGAGTGTTTTATATGATTTTAAAAAATTAGAAAATCAGTGTTTAAAACAACTTTTGCTAACTCCTATAATTCAACAGCTTTTTGAAGAGTATTTAACGACCATGGCTTTATTAGCTTGGGGAGAGCATCCACCAAGATCGCAATCCGTAAAAACGGGCTTTTTATCAGATCCAGATATTAAAACCTTTTGTGTGGTTAAAAGTTATTTTCAAGATTTTTATCCTCCAGCAACATTGAGTAAGGTGATTCAAAAAACCCTAAATCAATTAGTGATAGACCCTAAAACCGCGCTAAAATTAGCTGCTGAAAATAAAATCAAGCAAAAGCTTTTAGATGCAAAAGCAGAAAATTTAAATTCTTTACAAACTCAAACGGAAAACAATGATGAGATCGAGCCCTATAAATTTGAAAAAGCCGTCATGGATTACCAGAGAGCTTATGATTTAAGCCTATTCTCAACAGATTGTTTATTTTATCTTTGAATACAAATACACTTTTTTCTAAAATTCTTAAAAATTACTTTTGTTAAACGCGCTCTTTAATACGTCATTACTTTCAAGCAAGAGATTAAAAAGAGAGCAGCTTTAAGCCGCTTTCTTTTTAATTGAAGATGGTGACTCTTTGTTTGTAGTCATTTTAATAACATTATTTAGCTTATTATTTGTTTTATGATTCTTTTCATGGATTTTCTGTATCAACCTATCGTTTTCCTTTAAAAAGTAAATTTCTTCGCTTTCAGAGGAACCATTTTTTGAATACTGCTTTATAGCCATAAATATTTCTCCTTAAATGCTATTATCCTCTTTAAACTTTGATAAATAAAATTTTAAAGCTTAAATTATCATTTTGGAGCATAAAGAAGTCTTTTTTGAAGATATCTAAGACAGATTTGGCTATTTAAAAAACATCAAGTGTACATTCTGAAGTTTGAAAGACAAAATTTGTCTCACTAGGGCCTACTTCATTAAGAAATGTCATTCCAGGGGTATCATTTATAGTATCAAACACAAACTCACCAGCTAGTGAAGAAGGCGTAATTTCATGAAATAACGAACATTCAAGATTTATGGCCTCTAAAGTTAAATCTTCACTTGAATAAAATTTAACAGAGGAAACAGATCTATTCAGCGCGAAGTCAGTCAGTTCGCAATTCACAAAAATATCACCATTAAACAAGTAAGTCGTTGTGTATCTAAACTCAATGTCCTGATAAAAAAAAGCTTGGCAAGATTGCACAGCTTCTACAGAGGGTGATTCAATTATTTTTTCATCAGTACAAGCATTTAAAGTAAAAATAGAACAAATAATAACAGTTAATGTTGCTAAGGATCTCATGAAACCACTCACTTTTTTAGTTTAATACTAAAAGGGTAGAGTTTTAGGCTTTTTAAAGCAAAGATTAATTTTTAACGAACGGAAATCAAATTATGAAAATTTTAAAGAAATGTTCAATATTTAGATTGAGCCATATCATAGGTTTAGAAACACTAGGTATTATCTAATGTTTCCAATAACTTAAGTGTTTTAAAAAAGAAATTTTAGTATTCGAATGGCTTTGGGGTCACAGGGTAAGGTCGTCTCATGTTGTCATAAGCCAAAGTTCCTACCGGTAAAAGAGCTAATTGACGGGCTCTTTTGATAGCGTAATTCAAGGATTTTTGCTGTTTGTAGCTCAATTTACTTACTCGAGCCGGTACAATTCGGCCACCTTCGTATAAGAATTTGCTCAATGAAACTGGGTCTTTATAATCAAATTTAAAATCTGATGGGTAGTCGGTACGATATTTAGTTTTATAGTTTTTACGGTCTTCTTTCTCTTCAAAGCCGCCGCCGAAATCTCTGTCTTCTGTTACCATTATAAAATCCTCCACAATGGGCTTAAGGAGATAAAATAACTTTATCTCTGTGGTTTTGAAGGTTATAGACTAATTTTTAGTTGCCAACAAGCCAAAAAAATCATTATAAAGTCTTTTACTTGCGGTTAACTCAATAATTTTGATACAGCTGCCTTTTTAAGGAGAATACCACCATGTCTCGTTGCGAACTTTCAGGTCAAAGCCCTGTTGTTAAAAACTTAGTTAGTCATTCTAACATAAAAACTAAGTCTACAGCCTTTCCTAATATACAAAACAAAAAATTTATCAGTGAAGCTTTAGATCAAAGTTTTTCATTTAAAGTTTCAACACGCACTCTAAAAAGCATCGAACACATGGGTGGTTTTGATAAGTATATTTTGAAACAAGATGATACATCTTTATCAAAAAAGGCTTTGGTCGTTAAAAACAAAATTGCTAAAAAAATTAGATTTAAAACGACTAAATAAGTTTTAGCTCATTTGTGCAATTCACAAAAATTAAAAAATAAAATTTAAAAATATATTGTATCCAAGGACAACGTCATGAAATTAAAAATAAAAAAGGGTCAAAAAGTTAAAGTTATTGCTGGTAGTGACAAAGGCAAAACCGGAGAAGTGATCGAAATCAATGTTAAGAATCTTAAAGTTAAAGTAGCTGGCGTTGCAGTACGTACGCACTTTGATAAAAAAGAAGGTCAATTTAAAAAAGAAGCTTTTATTGATTACTCCAATATCTCTTCTATTAAATAGGGTTGTCTTGTAGGATTTATTTGTAAAAGTTCTTACATTCGAAATTAAGTGTAAAAGGCGTTAAGTCACATTGGCTTTAACGCCTTTTTCGTTTTTAGGTACACGAGTTTAATTTAGATTTAAATAATTAATTATTTAGCTTTTAAATAATATTAAAATTTAAAAACTATTTTTTATAAGGCAATTATGATTAAGATTGGCGTTTTTCAAATGACATCCGTTCAAAGTCTTGAGCAGAATAAAGCTTGGATTCTTGATCAGCTGTACTCCCATGATTTGACTTCATTGAAGTATATTTTTTTTCCTGAAAATAGTTTAAGCTTCAAAATTAATTCGGATGACGAGCTTGATCTAATTACATTAGAGGATGCTTTTTTACAGGATCTAAAACAAATAGCAGTTACACATGATCTAGAAATACAAATGGCCACTGCTTATAAAAACCATGATGGCCAAATATTTAACACTTCTTTTTGGATTACAAGCCAGGGAGTTAAATCATTTTATAACAAAATCCATCTTTTTAAAGTAAAACTTCCCACTAAAACCATTGACGAAAATGAAAGTTTTCAAAAAGGTAAAGAACCAGTCGTTCATCTTTCTAAAGATGGACTTAAATTTGGTTCCAGCATTTGTTATGACTTAAGATTTCCAAAGCTTTATCAGTTTTATGCCGAACAGAAAGTTGATGTAGTTACAGTGCCTTCTGCATTTATTGAAAGAACCGGCAAAGATCATTGGCATGTTCTGCTTCGAGCACGCGCTATAGAGACTCAAGCTTATGTTGTGGCTTCTGCGCAGACGGGTCCACATATGTGTGAACGAACTCATCAGGTTCGAAAAACTTGGGGGCACTCTTTAGTTGTAGATCCTTGGGGCAATGTGATTTTAGATGCTGGTCAAGAAGCGGGTTTGTTTACTTGTTACATTGACCCTAATTTTTTAACAAAGACCCGATCTATTTTGCCTTTAGATCGATCGTTCAAAGGATAGTTTATGCCTCGATTTTTAGCTGTGTCATCTCGGGGCTTGCATCAAGCCCTACTTTTAGAAATGCAAGAACGAGGTTTTGAAGGTCTTAAGAAAGGACCTTCCGGGGTAGAGTTTGAAGGTTCGTGGAAAGAATGTTACCGCGCTAATTTAATACTTAAAAACTCGCCACGGATATTAAAACCCATTCTAGATTTTCCGGCATATAATAAGGATGAGTTTTACAACAATGCCAAAAAACATGATTTCACCAAATATATAACTGCCCATCAAACTTTAGCTGTGCAAAGTACAATTAAAGATTCCAATTTTAAAGACCAACGTTATCCCAGCATGCTTTTGAAAGATGTCATTGTGGATCAATTTCAAGAAAAATTTGGTGAACGGCCCAGCGTTAGTAGGGATCAACCTGATTTGCCATTATCTGTTAAAATTTATAAAAATCAGGTTTCAATATCACTTGATACAAGTGGTTTTTCACTTTCACAAAGAGGTTACCGTTCTGAATCTATTGAAGCCCCTTTAAAAGAACATGTGGCTGCCGCTTTATTAAAGTTAATGAAGTGGACTAAAGAGGAACCTCTTTATGACCCAGTGTGTGGTTCGGCTACATTCTTAATTGAAGCCAGCATGTGGGATCAAGTGCATTTAAAAGATAATTTCGCCTTTAGAAGCTGGAAGACTTATCAAAAAGAAGTCTATGAGGAATTACTATCTGAGCTAAAACCTGCCGAGCCAGAGGCGAAGAGATTAGACTCAAAAACCATAATTAGATCGGATGCAAGTGCTGGGGGATTAAATAAAACTTTTATTGCGGGGTCCGATATCTCGCCAAAAAACTTAGATGCAGCTCGAATTGGCATTGCGAATGCCAAAATAAAACAAAGAATTCATTTATTTCAAGTTGATTTTTTTAATGTCAATGCCAAGATTTTAAATCAACAGATTCCTAATTGGCCGGAAAAAGGGTTGATTCTTATGAATCCTCCTTATGACTTAAGATTGAAAACTAAAATGCCATTAGCAGATCTTTTTGATCAGCTCATCGAACAATGTCATAAATCTTTACCTGGTTGGAGAATTGGTATTCTTGCTCCTGCAGATCTTGATGATAGATCCTTAAAATATATACCAGATTCAGTTGCAAATTTTGAGTCTGGTGGACTTAGAATTAAACTATTAAGATATCGTAATGCACATAAAGAATAAATTGTTGCCACACTAATGTAAGACTATTTCCTTGCCATTAAAGTTCTTTGAAGAACCCTTGCGCAACCGATAAGTCATTTTCAACAGCTTGTTAGAACGGTTTGAATAAGGCTAGATAAGCCATAACTGAGCCAAACACTCCGTAAAATAAAATTGTTTGAATTGGTGACCAAGATTTTGTAAACTTAGGAGCCATACCAATTACGAGCCAACCAGCAATCTTGCACCAAACCCACAAAGGCCATGGCGTCGCTAACTTGAGGCGTGCAATAAGTCCAAATCCTGCAACAAAAACGATCAGCAAAAAAATACCATGAATCATGCCGTATAGTTTTCTTGATTTTGAGTTTTGCGCTAATGCCGAGAATCCACCAATAGCAATAAAAATAAAAAATATGCCTATTATGTGAATAAATTTATAAGTTGTATAGCTTAACATAAATCGATCCTCTAAATTGAATTGAGAAATTTTTTTGTTTTTTATTTTTAGAGAGGTTTTAAATTTTTAACAAGTGCTATTTTAATATTCAGTTTCAAAGAATAAACTTTAAAAATATGGAGTGATTTCTTGACTTTAAAGTCGGCCTAGAAGATTTATAAATGCTTAAAAAACAACAAGGAGAAAATGAATTATGATTACGGACATCGGAATCATCTCAGTAGGTGTTGGTGTATTGGGATTGGTATTTGCTTTAATGATTTATTTAAAACTCATTAAACAATCAGCTGGAAACGAAAAGATGCAAGCCATCGGTGATGAAATTCATGCCGGGGCCATGTCTTTTTTGAAAGCCGAGTATAAAATTTTAGTTGTTTTTGTTGCTATTGTGGCTGCACTTATTTTTGTTGGCTTTGATACAGAAACTTCTTTAGCTTTTGTATCTGGAGCTTTCACTTCAGGTCTTGCAGGCTTTTTTGGTATGAAGGCTGCTACCAAAACTAACGTCAGAACTGCAGCCGCTGCGAAAGATAAAGGTGAAGCGGCCGCTTTACTAATGGCATTCTCTGGTGGATCAGTAATGGGACTTGCTGTTGCAAGTTTGGGACTACTTGGTCTTGGCCTTTTTTATTTTCTTTTTGTCACGGAAGATCCTAACACAGTTGGTATTATTTCTGGATTCTCAATGGGAGCTTCATCGATAGCTCTTTTTTCTCGTGTCGGTGGTGGTATTTTTACTAAAGCCGCAGATGTGGGCTCTGATCTGGTAGGAAAAGTTGAAGCTGGAATTCCCGAAGATGACCCTAGAAATCCAGGTGTTATCGCTGACAATGTGGGCGACAATGTGGGTGATGTTGCTGGTATGGGAGCCGATATTTTTGAATCTTATGTGGGTGCAATGGTAGCTGCAATTGCGATTGCGGCCATTATGTCGGCTTCTGAAGTTGCTAATTTAGTTGCTGTTGATACTGGTAAAATGGGATTAATGGCTTTACCTTTAATCCTATCTGTTATTGGACTAGGCGGCTCTATCGTTGGAATTTTACTAATGTACGTCTTTAAATCAATGGACCCAGCTAAAGCTTTAAGTATGACAGTTTTGGCGGCAACAGCAGTTTTCATTGGTGCCAGCGCCGCCGTTATGAATTCTTTTGGTTTTTCTATGAATATTCTTTGGGCTATTATAGCAGGCTCAATAGCTGGTTTAGCCATTGGTCACATCACAGAGTATTACACTTCCAAAGGCCCGGTTTTAAAAATCATTCAAGCTTCGAAAACAGGTCCTGCAACAAATATCATTCAAGGTTTTGCTGTTGGTTTAGAGTCTAGCGCTTTGCCCTTAATAGTAATAGCCATAGCGATTTGGTTAAGTAATCACTATGCGGGTTTATACGGAATAGCCATAGCAGCGGTGGGTATGCTTGCAACAGTTGGTGTTACGATGACTGTTGATGCTTATGGGCCTGTGGCCGATAATGCCGGTGGAATTTCTGAAATGTCGGGTTTAGGACCTGAAGTTAGAAAAATCACTGATGGCTTAGATGCTATAGGAAATACTACAGCTGCTGTTGGAAAAGGCTTTGCTATTGGTTCTGCGGCTTTAACGGCACTTGCACTGTTTGTGGCCTATGGTCAAAAAGTTGATTCAATTCGAATTGCCGAGGGACTTGATAAAATGTCTATTGATATTTTAAATCCTTTAGTAGTTATCGGCTTATTTTTAGGAGCGGTAGTTCCTTTATTAGCCGGAGCCATGACCATGATGTCAGTGGGCAAAGCCGCTGGTGCTATGGTTGACGAAATTAGAAGACAGTTTCGAGAAATTCCAGGATTGTTAGAGGGAACAGGCAAGCCCGATACCGTTCGTTGTGTTGAAATCTCTACTAAAGCGGCATTAAAAGAAATGATTCCTCCTGGACTACTAGCGGCTATTGCGCCAGTAGTAGTTGGTTTTACATTAGGACCTGCAGCCTTAGGTGGAATGCTTGCGGGTGCGACATTAACAGGTGTTGTACTTGCTTTAGTTATGTCTAATGCCGGTGGCGCATGGGATAATGCAAAAAAGGGAATCGAAAAAGGTGATGTTCCGGGCGAGAAAAAAGGCTCTGATGCGCATAAAGCAACAGTTGTTGGAGATACAGTAGGTGATCCATTCAAAGACACAACCGGTCCTGCTATGAATATCTTAATTAAATTAATGTCTATAGTTGCGCTTTTGATTGCTCCACTTATCGCACTATTTTAATTTTTATGACAGTTTCTGCTTTTATATCAGAAACTGTCTAACAATTTCGAAAAAAGGGCTTAACTGATTGGTTAGGCCCTTTTTTTTTAAAATAAACGAGTTTGTATTGGCAACAAAAGATTTAAAAAAACATTTAAATTTCAGAGCTTTTACATAATCAATTATTGTCTTGGGAATAAAGGCTCAGGCTTAGTGATTTTTGCATGGGTCGTTAAGCCATACCAATTATTACACTCTTCTTCAGCTTTAGACTTATCAAACTTGTAATCAAGGCTTGTAAATAAGCTAGACATTTTTTGTTTTAAAATGGGTGATAGAAGTATGGCTGATATTCTTAAAGCCTCTAATGTATCTCGTAAAACAATAGCTGCTTCCTCAGGATTTTCTTTTGCCATTTTCCATGGGGCTTTTGTCTCAACAAATTGATTAATCATTTTTAAATAGGATATCACTTCGGCCGTTGCCGTATGGGGTTCATTTTTAAGGATAGCATTTTTTACTTTACTAAATAAATTTAGGCCCACAGTTTTAAGCTCGGTCATATCACTTGTTCCCGCTGGGATTGCACCATCATAAAATTTAGCAATAAGGTTTGTTGAGCGACTTAACAAATTGCCAAGGGTGTTTGCTAAATCAGAGTTAATTTTTTGCACAACCATTTCTTGAGAAAAAGGAGCATCATTGCCAAATCTAATCTCGCTCGAGATATAATACTTAAAACTTTCTAGCCCCACGTCTTTGACAACTTGAAGTGGATCGATGACTTCACCTTCAGATTTACTCATTTTTCCACTGTCTTTATTTAAGATCCAACCATGAGCAAAGATTTGATCAGGTAGCTTTAAATCGGCGGCTAACAGTAAGGTTGTCCAATAAACTGTGTGGGTGATAAGAATATCTTTGCCAATGATATGCTGAACAGTGGCTTGGTTCCACCACATTTCAAACATTTTTGGATCATCAAACATACCAACTGCGGCTGCATAATTACTTAAAGCATCAACCCAAACATATGTGACATGTTCTTTATCAAAAGGAATCTCAATTCCCCAATGAATTCTAGATTTTGGACGACTAATACTTAAGTCCTCCAAAGGTTTAGCTAAAAAACCCAAAACTTCATTTTTTTTACTTTCTGGTTGAATGAAATCAGGGTTCTGCTTTATATGATCAATCAGAATTTGTTGATATTTTGACATTTTAAAGAAATAATTTTTTTCACTAATTTTTTCTACCGGTTTACCTGTGGGTGATTTACCATCTATAAGATCGTCTTCTGGATAAAAGGCTTCATCACTAACGCAGTACCAACCCTCATAGTTTTGATCGTAAATATCACCTTTAGCATTTAGTCTTGTAAGAAGATCCTGAACCGCTTTTTTATGTTTTGGGTCCGTGGTTCGGTAAAAAATATCATAATCAATTTCTAAGTTGTTCCAAGTTGAAATAAAATTTTTGGCATATTCATCACAATGGGCTTGTGGTGAAACGTGCCTTCGTTCTGCAGTTTGTTGAATTTTTTGTCCATGCTCATCGATACCAGTTAAAAATAAAGTTTCAAAACCAATCAACTGACGGTATTGATTCAAAACTTCAGCCATACATGTCGCATAAGCTGTTCCAAGATGGGGTTTATCATTGACGTAATAAAGTGGTGTTGTGGTGTAAAATTTCATATCTTGGTTTATTCCTTGTCTAACTTAAGCTGTTTCATCACACGGTTTAAATCTTTTCTAAATTCAAATAATTTTGCTAAAGTCGCAGTGACCTTAAGGTGCTGACTGAGTGACATTAATGGATAGCCCCCATACTTTCCAGGGGCGCTTACACTTTTTTGCACAACGGAAAGACCTGCGACTTGCACATGATCAGTGACTTTGATGTGACCGTTCACTGTAGTCCGACCTCCACACACAAAAAAGTTACCGATTTCCGTCGAGCCTGCAACCATAAACCCACCAGTGATCAGACAGGATTTACCAATTTTACAATTATGTGCAATATGAACCAAATTATCTATTTTGGTATAATCGCCAATAACGGTTTCCCCAAAAGTACCTCGATCAAGTTGTGTTCCAGCACCAATATGAACGTGATCTCCTAAACGAACTCGTCCTATATGAGGAATGGCAAAGTGTTGACCGATCTGATTGGTTGCATATCCAAAGCCATCGCTCCCAACACAGCTATTAGATTGCACCCAACAGTGTTGTCCCAAAATACTACCCCAGCCAATAGTTACATTGGGGTGAATTTGGCAGTGTTCGCCGATGACAACATCTTCTTCAATCACCACATTAGATGCGATCTTACAAAAATCCTTAATAAGGGTATTGGCACCAACGACGACGTTAGGTCCAATTTTGATGTTTTGACCCAACTTCGCAGTTTTATGGATAATGGCCGAAGTATGGATGTTAGATTCTGAAAATTTGAAGTGGTTGTTTACTCGTGCGGCTAAAAAATATTTTTCAATGACCAGCGCCATAGCGAGCTTTGGATTAGGACTTAAAAGTATTAAAATTTCTCTTTTATCTAGTGAATCAATGAGATCAAGTGAAGTATTTAAGGGTAAAACTATAACTTTAGGGCTATCTTGTTGCATAAATTTAAGTGGGTCATCTGTAATATCAGATATAAAAATTATGCTGCCAGGCAAAGGAGCTGTCACTGAACAGACTTGGTGTAAAACAGTTTGTAACTCATGGGGTGAGAATTCACGGCTGGGTTTTAAAAGTTCGGGCCAGCATTTAAGAAGTTCAATGATTGAAAATTTATCAAATTTTAAAGTCATATCCATATATAAAGCCTATTATTTAATCTTATTTAATGCCTAAATGAGAGTTGTTGCTTTTATTTTTTTAACTGCATAACAGTAATTCATAGATTAATAATGAGCAGATACCAACTCATAGCTCTATGCCTCTAGTCAACAGGCTGAGTTTGTTGTATCTTCATACAAAATTAACGCTTCGTTTAAATCAAGAGGGTGAACTATGGCCGCTAAAAAGGCGTCTAAAAAAGTAGCTGCTAAAAAAGCAGATTCAAAAAAAACTGAACCTAAATCAAAACCTAAAGCTGATAAGGCCTTGAAAGCTAAAGAGCCAAAAGTAACCAAAGATAAAGTTACTAAAGCTAAAGTTAGTAAAGTGGTTGATGAAAGCCCAGAGGCTATGATGGAAACACCATCTACCCTAGTATCTGCTGCTGAAAAGGAACCTGCTAAGAAAAAGCGCATGACCAAAAAGCAATTGGCGGATCAGACAGAGCGTAGCGAACTCACCGAGAAATGGGCCAAACTTAAAGATATTGATCATGAAGCTAAAGCTCAGAAGTATAAAATGTCTGATGTTTATGAGCCGAACACTCCTGTTGAACATCCAGTTTTTGGTTGGGGATTTATTTTATCTTTAAATGAGAACAAGCTTGAAGTTTTATTTGAATCTGGCATTAAGATGCTTGTCTCAAATTTTAAAGGTTAATTGTTAAGTTATGTTAAAAGGTTAGGTTGAATGGCAAAAGATGATCTTGCTCAAATAGATGGTAAAGTTACAGATGCTGGTGCAGGCGGTTTATATAAAGTTGAGCTAGAAAATGGTGTTTCGATCAAAGCAAAGCTTTGTGGCAAAATGCGACGATTTAATATTCGTGTAGTCGTTGGTGATAGAGTAACAGTTGGTGTTTCCCCTTATGATCCTTCCCATGGGTTGATCATGTATAGACACAAGTAAGAAAATATAAACTTTTTAACACAGGTTCATCTAACGTAAATCAACTTGAAAACAAACCATATCCTTAATAACGAGTGCAATTATGAATGCTTTAAATCAGTTTATCTCTTTGAAAACAAAATTCAATTTAACTGAAAATCAGACCAAATCTTTAGACATGATGAGCAAAGGTCATTCTCTTGAAGAGATCCACTTGATCAATCGTGAGACAGGGTCTGATGTTCAATATTGGCAGCTTGATCTGTTTGAGTCTTTAATCCGAGATTTCACTGATCTTGAAAAAAAGAAAACCAAATTTATTGCAGATGTTGAACACCAAACTTTAGATAATAAAGATGAGATTATTGAAAAGCTAAAGTCAGCTTTAGACAATACCCAATTAGAGGATCTTTATCGCCCTTTCAAACGGCGAAAAAAAACTAAAGCGACTTTAGCAAGAGAAGCGGGACTTGCTGAGCTTGCAGATTGGATTTTAGATATAGCCTACGGCAAAATGGACTCTGGGGTGAGCCTTGAAGTTAAAGCCAAAGAGTATTTAAAACCTGCGCTGGGGTTCATTACTTACGATATAGTTTTAAAAGGAGCTCAAGATATTATAGTTGATCGTCTTTTAAAAAAACCTGAGCTTCGACTTAAACTTAGTGAGCTTTATTACAAAAGTGCTTTCCTAAAAGTTGAAAAAACAGAAAAATTTAAGAATACCAAATACAATTCTCTTTTAAACTTTAAAGAAAGAGTGTCTTCGCTATTAGATACTAAAAACTATTATAAATTTCCTATGGTCAAAAAAGCTTGGGAAGAAGGGCAACTCAAAGTTTTGCTTGAAGTAGAAAAGTCAGAACTTGTTGAATCTCTTAAGGCTGAGATTTTAAAATTGCCAAAAGAAAATCCTTGGGCTGGTTTTGTCAATGAAGCTTTTTTAAAAGCCATTGATATTCATGTTATTCCTTCAATCACTCAAGAGATAATTGAAGAGTTACTTTTACTTTCAGAGATTGAAACTATTAAAAGACTAAAACAAGACTACCAGAAAATATTGATGACACCGGCATTTGGCGAAAAGCCAATTTTAGCTTTTACGCAAAACAAAGATAGTCAAATTGAAATGGCTTTAATCACTGAAGCTGGAGATCTGGTATCTGCGACTTCAGTTGTTATCGATAAAGAGACCTCAAAAGCTGACTTTTTAAGTCTTATTGACAGCATAGTTAAACAAATTTCAATTGGTGCTTTGGCCATTGGACTAAACCCTCATGCCAGAGTGATTGAGAGTTTTATTTTAAGTTGCTTTGAAAATGATCCAAAGAAATTACCCGCCCCAATGGCTTATGTTGATATGCGTGGTATTTCCTCTTACGTCCATATTTGTTATGAGGCAGATAAATCTAAAACTCGATTAGAATATACTCTGCAATCTTTAGCTCGCAGGATGCAAGATCCTTTAATGGAGTTAGCAAAATATAGTGCCAAATCTCTGTTGGATATTCCTTCTTATGTGTCAGATGAAAAACTGCTACCAGAGCTTCAAAAAGTTCTTAAACATTGCATCTGTTCTGTGGGCTTAGATATTAATAAGGCTGAAAAAATCCATCTTGAATTGATTCCGGGTTTAACGGTCGATTTTCAAGAAAAAATTTTACAATTTAAAACGCAGAAATCAAGATTCGTTGAAAAAGCCCAACTACGAGCAGAGCTCAATATGTCTGAAGACATTTATGACCTTTGCTCTAGTTTCTTAAAAGTTGGAATTTCTAAATCTGTTTTAGATAAAGCGCAATTATCCGGCCGAGACTTTCCAGCTATCAAAGACTTTTTAAAAGATCAAAACTTAATGGCTCCTTTAACAGAAATTAAAGTTGAGCAAGAGAGTGAAATCATGGCTTCTAAATGGGCTACGATTTTCGGAGAAAAAAAGCTTAAGTTTATTCTCAAAGAACTTAAAAACCCTTATGCAGATTCTAGACGTCCTTATAAATTTTTTGGTTTCAGTGATAAACTTAAAAAAATTGAGGATATCAAAATAGGGTGGAACTACCCTGCTCTAGTAACTAAATTTTCTAGTTTTGGTGTTTTTGTGGATTTGGGCGTGCAGCAAGAAGGACTAATCCATCTTAGTGAATTATCTACTGAGTATGTTTCAGATCCAAGAAAAGTTGTTGGCCTGGGTGAATGGATTTATGTCTATGTCGTTGATTTTAATTTAGATAAAAAATTGATCTCTTTATCTAAAATCAAAGCTGAAAAAACAGCAGTAGCTGCAACTAATAAAACTAAGTCTAATTTTAAACCTAGAACTCAAAATAATTTTAATAAAGACAGAAAACCTAAAGAATCTTTTAAAGATAGAAAAGATCGAGCAAAAGATCCAAAAGCTACTACAGATGCAACAGTAACAGCAACTTCAACTTCAACAAGTCCACCTAAAGAGCTTAATAGAAAGCCCGAAGCTTTAGACAACCGTCCTCAACAGAAAAACAATGTTCGAACTTATAGTCCAAAGTCTTCTAAAGACGGTCAAAAAACATATAATAGTAAGGGACCACGTCGAGATGAAGTTAAATCCAAAGATACAACTCCAGATACACGTGAGCGAAATTTTAAAAATAAATCCAACAAAGATAGAACTGAGGATAAAAATAAAGGAAAATCGCAAAAAACTCCTTTCAACAACCCTTTTGCAGCACTTTCCAATTTAAATATCAAAGAATAGTCTCATTAGATTTCAATTAGGATGAAATGATTATTTTATTTATTGTACTTTTAATGAAAGTCTCGTTTGCAAATGCATCAACGGCTTTAGATACATTTAAAGACTATTTAGATAAGGCCCAACGACAAAATGTTTTAACTGAGGCTAGATTGATCAATGTTGGAGATGCTTATTTAAATGAACATGCAAAATCTGCTGAGAGACTTTCGTTGGCTGAATTTTTGCCTTTAAGTCCCAAAAAACTTAAAGAATTTTGTCGTACTTATCCTAAAATTTTAATGGACTATTATAGTTTAAACGATCAACAGTCCTTAGACGCCATCAAAAGTCCGATATTAAATGAATATATCCTAATGGTGAAAACACAATGTCAAAAAGCTAAATAACTTAGCAATTTAAATTAAATATGAAGTTAATTCTGTAAAACCAAGTCCACCCTTTTCTGTGCATATATATCGTGGCTTGAACTGCATTTGAGCTAAGTAGTTTTCAATATTTTTTACCCCCACAGTTTTTTCGAAAAATGCGTACATGGGTTCATCATTAGGTGAATCCCCTACAAAAAGCACTTGGGCCATTAATTCACTTGTGTTCACGAGGTTATAACGATCTTTTAAAAACTTAAGAGCTGTCGTTAACTTGTCATGATCACCGAACCAACCATTGACATGGATTGAACTAACTTTGGCTTCGGCGCCAAAAGATTTAAAAATTTGTACAATCTTTTGAATATCAGGATTTGTTAAAGCTTGAACATCCTCGCAAAAATCAATGGCAAGATCAACGGTGCGACAGAATTGATCTGAAGCCACAGCGCTTCCTGGTACTTCGTTAAGAATTTGGTCACGAACTTTTAAGAGTTTGGTTAGGTTTTTGTTTCGCTCAGCTTCTGTTTGCGTATAACTTCGTTGCATTTTATTTTCTGCATAGAAAAAATAAAAGGCTCCATTTTCACCAACAACCCCTTCCACAGGCCAAAAGCGGGCAATCATTTCGCACCATCCAGCGGGTCGACCAGTTATTGGTATGATCTTATAACCTGAACGATTGAGACGCCATAAAGAGTCGTAAGCTTCAGAAAATAGTTTGCCTTCGTTTGTTAATGTGTCATCAATATCACAGAGGATATATTTTAAGTTTTCTTTTTTAAGAGAGCTTAAGCTTTGTAAATTTTTGCTTTGAGTCATGAATCCTCTTGCTATTATAAGTTTAAAAACTTTACTTTAAAAGTAATCGTATAATTATATTAAAGCATTAAAAGTTAAATTAGTGATAAAACTAAAATATTATTTTTTCAAAAAAAACCGAGGTATATATTGGCGAAATCAGTTCAAGGAAAAACTTTAGTTATTGTTGAGTCGCCAACTAAAGCCAAAACCATTAGAAAGTTTTTATCTAAAGATTATGTCGTCGAGTCTTGTATGGGACATATTCGAGACCTTCCTCAATCTGCTAAAGATATTCCTGATAAATATAAAAAAGAGCCTTGGTCACGCCTTGGTGTAAATGTCGATAATAAGTTTGATCCAATATATTGTGTTCCAAAAAATAAAACCAAAATTGTCAGTCAGTTAAAAGCCTTAGTAAAAGACGCTGATGAATTGATTCTAGCTACCGACGAAGACCGAGAAGGGGAGAGTATTAGCTGGCATCTACTAGAAGTATTGAAACCTAAAGTGCCCATTAAAAGAATGGTATTTCATGAAATTACCAAAGAAGCGATTTTAAAAAGTTTAAAAGAAGTCCGAGATATCGACTACAATATGGTTCGGGCTCAAGAGGCAAGACGTATTTTGGATCGACTTGTTGGTTATACGATTTCTCCAGTACTTTGGAAAAAAGTGGCTTTTGGTCTGTCAGCAGGCCGAGTGCAGTCCGTGGCCGTTAGATTGATCGCAGAGCGAGAGCACGAACGCATTCGTTTTGTGAAATCTAAATATGGAAGCTTAAATGGGGATGCCTTAAAAAATAGTGAATACTTTCCGGTCCGCTTAAACAGTTATAAAGGTAAAAAGTTAGCCATTGGTAAAGACTTCGATGAATTGACGGGTGAGCTTCAAAAAGAACGTCAAACTAAGGTTATTGTTCTGGAAGAAAAAATCGCAAATCAGATTAAAGCTACATTACAAAAGCAAAAGCTTAAAGTAATTGAAGTGGATGAAAAACCTGTAAGCCGTAAACCTGCACCTCCATTTATAACCTCAACCCTTCAGCAAGAGGCCAACCGTAAACTAGGTTTATCTTCCCGGGAAGCTATGCAAGTCGCCCAAAAACTTTATGAACAGGGTTTAATAACCTATATGCGAACTGATTCTACGTTTTTGTCCCAGCAAGCTATTGAAGCTTCAAGAAAAGAAATAAAAAATCTCTATGGGGCCAAATTTTTGCCCGAATCTCCTCGCGATTATACCTCTAAAAAAGCCAAAGGAGCTCAAGAGGCTCACGAAGCCATACGACCAGCGGGAACAGATTTTATTAAACCAGATGAATCTGAATTAACCGGGGTTCAACTTAAACTTTACGATCTTATTTGGAAAAGAACGATTGCCTCCCAAATGGTAAATGCGGAGCAGAAACAGGTGAGCGTAAAAATGGAAGCCCAAGATACAGAATGGAATGCTTCTGGAATGACGATTACTTTTGCGGGATTTTTAAAAGCTTATGTGGAAGGTTTTGATGATCCCGATGCAGAGCTTTCGGACCGAGAGATACATCTGCCCGAGCTAAAAGTCGGTGATAATATTGAAGTCAAAGATTACAAATACAATCAACATGAAACTAAACCACCAGCTCGTTTTACGGAAGCTAGTCTTGTGCAAAAATTAGAAAAAGAGGGAGTCGGTCGTCCTTCAACTTACGCTTCAATTATTGGAACTATTCAAGACCGGGGTTACGTTAAAAAAGTTGGTAACCAGCTACAGCCAACATTCACAGCTTTAATTGTAAGTCAGTTGTTAAAAAAGTTTTTCCCGGATTATGTGGACTTAAGTTTCACCTCGTCGATGGAGGACTCTTTGGATGAGATTGCTTCAGGAGATAAAGATTGGTTAGATTATTTAACTTCAGTTTATCTTGGAAAAGCAGGGCTTAGACATTTAGTAGAAACCAAAGAAGAACTCATCAACCCAGAAGAGTCTAGATCAATAACATTGAAAGGACTTGAAAATTATAGTTTTAGGGTTGGCCGCTATGGAGCTTATGTCTGCAGAACCGAAAAAGATGGCACAGAAGTGTGTGCTTCTTTACCTGAAGAGAGCGCTCCGGCGGATGTCTCCGGTGAAACCGCTGACAAGCTTATTGATCTTAAAATCAATGGAGCCGATGCCTTAGGTAAAGATCCTAAAACAGGCTTACCTGTTTATATTTTAAATGGAAGGTATGGCCCATATGTGCAACTTGGGGATGCGACAGATGAGGAGCAAAAACCAAAGCGAGTCTCAATTCCGGCACAGATCAATCACGAAACTATTGATTTTCCAACGGCTCTTAAATTTTTATCTTTACCTCTCGAGTTAGGTCTTAACCCCGATACAAGTAAAGAGATCAAAGCAGGAATAGGTCGTTTTGGTCCTTACATTGTTCATGATGGGGACTTTAGATCTATTCCCAAAGAGCTAGATATTTTTGCGCTTAAATTACATGACGCTTTAGAAATACTATCGCGGCCCAAAAAAGGTCGTGGTAAAGCCAGTGCATTAAAAACCCTGGGTGAGCACCCTTTAACTAAAGATATAATTGAGGTTTATAACGGTAAATACGGACCTTATATCAAATGTGGTAAGGTCAATGTATCGGTACCAGAAGACATTGGTGTCGAAGGTGTTAATCTCGTTAAAGCCATAGAATTACTAGAAACTAAACTAGATGAACTTAAAGCGGCTGCCAAAGAGTCAAAACCAAGTTCAACCAAACTTACCAAGAAATCGACTACTAAAAAAACTAAAGCTTTACCTTCAAAGAAGATAATAAAATCTACCGCTACTAAAAAAGCAGGTCCAAAGTCAGAAGGTCCTGCTTTGACACAAAAAAATGTAAAACTTAAAACAGATGCAGGGCGAAAAGTTGTCTTAAGAAAACAGAAGTAAAGTCATATACCATACTCTAGTCTATGGTATTATAAGAAAGTATGGTCCTTGGGCTGTTCCTAGAATTCTACACTTTATTCTTTAGGCAATAGGCCTATAATAAATTTTTAATGTCATAAATTTTTAAATTTTAAGGAGCTTATTCATGAAATATTTTTTAACACTCGCGATATCATTTTTGGTTTTCAATTCTGAAGCCAATGTAGCTCTGTCTTGTAAGCACATTCCTTTAATTCAAAAGGGATTCTTAGACCAACATATCAAACATAAAAATTATTCAACTAAATTAGAACAGCAAGTCTTTGATCAATATATCAAAAGGCTTGATCCCTCCAAATTATATTTCACTCAGGCTGATGTAAAAGCAGCCGAAAAAAGTATGAAGGGTGTTCTTAAGCGAACCCAGCAGGTGGATTGTTCGCCCATGATGAAGGTTTACACAACATATCAAGCTCGAGTGGCGGATCGTTTGCAATTTGTAAAGTCTTTTTTAAATGATAAATATGTTTTTGATAAAACTGTGTCTTTAAGTCTTGACGCTGATTCAAGAGAGAGATCCAAAACAATTGCTGAAATTAATGAATTCCATAAAAAATATATTCATTTTCAAATTTCAAATTATTTAGCAACCGATATTCCTTTGGATAAAGCTAAAACCAAAGTGATTAAAAATTATGAAAGGGTCGCTAAAAAAATTGCTGATTTAACTGAAGAAGAGCGGTTAGCTGATTATTTGGATTCTTTTGCGAGAGCTTTAGATCCTCATTCAAGTTATTTTTCACGAGATGCCTTAGAAAATTTCGAGATTCAAATGAAATTATCACTTGAAGGCATCGGTGCCACTTTACGTTGGGAAGACGGTTTTACTGTTGTTGAAAGTCTAGTCGAAGGTGGCTCGGCTGCGCTTAGTAATCAGATAGAGCCTAAGGATAAGATTATTGCTGTTAGCCAGGGTGATGGAAAACCAATGGTCGATGTGATCGATATGGACTTGGGTGATGTTGTGAAAAAAATTAGGGGGCCAAAAGGCACTCCTGTGCATTTAACTATTCTTAGAAAAAAAGGTGATAAAACCGAACGTTTTGTAGCTAAATTAAAACGAGCTAAAGTTAATTTAGAAGATGAAGCTGCAGCAATAACTTATCAAAAACGAAAAATAGGCACTGATGAAAAACTAATAGCCTTAATTAATTTACCTTCTTTTTATTCAGATGGTCGTCGAGGTGGACGATCTTCAGCCAAAGATTTAGAAAAATTAATCGAAGAAGCTAAAACCAAAAAAGTTGACGGTGTGGTGTTGGATCTATCCAGCAACGGTGGTGGAAGTTTAGATGATGCTGTTAAGATTTCAGGTTTATTTTACAAAACAGGAAATGTGGTGAAGCAGTCCTCAAGCAATCCTTTGCAGCCGGCTATAGTTCTTGCAGATGTTAATCCAGACGTAAACTACGATGGCCCGCTTGTTATTTTAACGAGTCGTATAAGTGCTTCGGCTTCTGAAATTGTCTCTGGAACTTTACAAGATTATAAACGAGCCGTTGTTGTAGGTGCTGATCATACTTTTGGCAAAGGGACTGTACAATCTGTTGTTCCACTTCCAAATGTTGGAGCTTTAAAAGTTACAGTGGGAATGTTTTTTGTGCCAGGTGGATATTCTACCCAGCATCGTGGTGTGATTTCTGATATCAGCTTTCCAAGTCCGTTGGAAACCGATGATATTGGTGAAAAAACATATGACTACTCGCTTCCACCACAAAAGCTTGAATCTTTTGTCTCTTCGTCTGCTTTTGTTACTGAAGGGAAAGGTAAGTGGCGCATTTTAGATAAAAAAACGATCGAAACTTTAAAAGAATCCTCAGACAAAAGAGTCGCTTCCAATGAAGAGTTTAAAAAAATTAAAGACGAATTAGAAAAAGCAGCTAAACGTGGAAAAACGATTGAGCTTGCAGAAGTGATGAAAGAAAAATCTGAAACCAATAAAGAAGAGAACGAAGGTCCTTTGTCAAAAAAACAAAAGCAAGAAAAATATGAAAAACGACCCGAAGTTCAAGAGGCCATGAATATTGTCTCTGACTTGATAGCTTTACAAAGTGATATTCCATTATCACAAGTTCAAGTTCCGAAGCCTCAAGCCTCCGTTAAATCGACCATTTCTAAAGACTCTAAAACTTCAACAAATTGATTACAATTTAATCTTAGTATCTTACCTCTCCCAAAAAAAGCTCTATTCCAGAGCTTTTTTCTTTTTTTTGGCCTTAATAAAATGATTTTGTTTTGATTTGCCTTTTGGTTCGGCTTAAGGGTAAAACTAAGAGCTATGCTATGGATGAGTACAAATAAAAAATATCTTAAGCTATTGTTTTTATTTTAAGTTTTATCTTTTCGCAGAGGATACTCATGATTCAAAATCAGTCTTCAAAACTAAAAGTTAACAGTAAGAAGTCATCCCCTAAAGTTCAAAAAATTAAAGCGGCTAGAACTTCAAAGTCCACTGATGATTTTATGGGTTTAGAGGCTTCGCTAGTTAAACAGATATTTAACTTGATGCTAAAATCCAGAGTTTTAGAAGAAAGATTAATTAAAATTTACAAAGCCGGGGAAGCTTTTTTTTGGATCGGAGCGCCTGGTGAAGAAGCCTTTGGTGTTCCACTTGGTTTATTAGTAAACAAAGGTCATGGTATTAAACACGATTATTTGCATTTACACTATCGTGCGACACCAACTGTTGTAGCCATGGGAATGCCGATGATTGATTCGATTCGGCTCATTATGAACAAAGTTACTGATCCTCATACCGGAGGTCGAAACTTTAGTAATCATTATTGTATACCTAAGTGGAATGTCACACCGATTACATCTCCAATTGGCGTTCAGTATAACTTTGCGATTGGAACCGGTTTGGCTCAATCCAAAGATCAGAGCTCGGGTATTTCAATCATTACTGGGGGCGACGCTGGAACTGCAGAAAGTGATTTTGCAAGCTGTTTAATATGGTCTTCAAGACCCGAACGTCCTTTGCCATTGTTAATCACTGTTCAAAACAATGGTTGGGGAATATCTACAGCGTATTCAGGTCAACATGGCGAAAAGAATATTGCTGATCGTGGTAAAGCTTTTGGCATACGTACTCGATTGATTAACGGCAATGATCCTATAGAAACCTACATAGCTCTGAAAGAAGAGATGGATTACATTCGTAAGGAGAGAAAACCCGTTCTGCTTGAAGCTTATGTCTCAAGACTTTATGGTCATTCATCGGCTTCGGGCGCTAATTTAGATGACAAAGAGACTGATTGTTTAGCTCTGTTTTCTCAACGTATTAAAGATTCGGGATTGATGTCAAATCAAGATATTTCTGAATTACGAAATACTTTTGAAGCAGAAGCTCGTGACGCTATGGAAACCGCACGACAAGAAGCTTTTCCATCACCGGATAGTATTTGGGATCATACTTACTTTCAAAGTGAAAACGCAGATTGGAGGAACTTTTAATGGCCAACATGGCTCAAGCTATTAGAATGGCACTTCATTATTCAGAAACACATTTAGGGGTCAGCGAAATATTTGGCCAAGACGTTGGAGCTCCGCTGGGCGGTGTGTTTACTTGCACGCAAGGACTTAAAACCACTTGGAACACTCCTTTAGACGAAAGAGGAATTGTCGGAGCCGCGATTGGATTGGGGCTTGCTGGACAAAGATGCGTAGCCGAGATTCAATTCTGTGATTATATTTTTAATACTATTGATCTTTTGAAAATGGTGGGCAACACATCATGGACAACGAATGGTCAGTACAATTTACCAATAGTACTGATGACTCCAACTGGGGCAGGTATTCGTGGTTCGGTCTATCATAGTCATAGTTTTGATGCTTGGGCGAGCCGTCTTCCAGGTTGGAAGATCGTTATGCCATCCACGCCCCTCGACGCTTATGGTCTGCTACTTTCAGCGGTAAAAGATCCAAATCCGGTTTTGTTTTTAAAACCTAAATCCTTGTTACGTATTCGTGGTGAAGAACTAATTCCTGGAGAACCTTCTAACGAAAAAGAATTAAAACAAAGAATTGATGCGCCCTTAGGAGATAGATCCTTTTGGCAACCCAATTGGCCGGACCTACAAGATTTTGAAGTTCCTATTGGTAAAGCCAAAATAGTTAGGTCAGGTGACGAACTGACAGTGATCAGTTACGGGCGCACTCTTCCCTTATGTTTAAAAGTGGCTGAGAAATTAAAAGCTAACATCGGAGTATCAATAGAAGTTATTGATCTTAGATCCATTTATCCTTACGACTGGCAAACAATGAAAGCTTCGATTAAAAAAACCGGTCGCGTGCTTTTTGTTAACGAAGACACCGAAGTTACAAACTTTGGGGAACATTTAGTGTATCGAACAACCCAAGATTTATTTTATGACCTTATGGCCCGTCCTAAAGTTCTTGCGGGGAAAAACATTCCTGGTATTGGACTTTATCCTGCGATGGAAGAAGCTAGTGTGCCCTATGAGCATGAAATTGAAAAAGAAATACTAGAAATATTAGCTGAAGTGCCATAAAGGACTAATCATGAAAGATTTTGATAAATACAAATATTATAAAGAAGCAGTGCAATCCCCTGAAAATGATGTGGTATTTTTTAATCAGCTCTATAAACAAATTTTTAACAAAGAAGCTGAAGTCTTAAGAGAAGATTTCTGCGGGACTTTTGCTATATGTTGTGAATGGACAAAATTGGCAGAAAATAAAAAAGCCATAGGCGTGGATTTAGACAAAGAGCCCATTGATTATGGCTTTAAACACAATTTCAACACTTTGAATGAATCACAAAAAAATCGTGTCGAAATTTTACAACAAAATGTTATGAGCCCTGAGCTTCCGTCGGCAGATATAATTGCTGCACTCAATTTTTCGTATTTTTTATTTAAGGAAAGGCAACAACTTAAAGATTATTTTGTAAATGCGTACAAGACTTTAAATCCTAATTCACTTTTCGTGATTGATTGTTTTGGAGGTCCTGCAGCTCAAGTTGAAAATGAAGAAGAGACTGAGCATGATGATTTCAGCTACTTCTGGGATCAAGAAAGTTTCAATCCAATTAACAATCATGCGGTATTTAACATCCATTTTAAAATCGGAACCCAAGAAAAAATTCACAAGGCCTTCACTTATGACTGGAGGATGTGGTCTTTGCCAGAACTTCAAGAGCTAATGATAGAAGTTGGATTTAAGGACGTCCATGTTCTTTGGGAAGCCAACGGTGAAGATGGTGAAGGCAATGGCGAGTTTTATCGTGCCGAGAAAGGTGAAGACTGTGAAGCTTGGGTAGCTTATGTTGTTGGGAAAAAGCTTTAACAGAGATAGTAAAATTTAAAAATACTAAGTTTTTTTGTTAATTGCTGCAATATATCTAAGCCACATAGAGCGGATAAATTCTGGTCAAGGATTTTATCTTTCACTCCAAAAATTCTACTTTAGAAATACTCAAGACCGTCGATCCAAAAAATTAACTCAAAAAAAACAAATACTAATTAAATTTAGGTAAGTTTCCTAAAATTAGGACTTGTCTCGGGCACGAAAACTCAGTAATTTTATTCAAACGTTTGTTTGAATCGGAGATTTTGTGCCAAATTTAAAAAATACCAAGTTATTATTTATCATGTCACTACTGTTACCACTTGTTCTAAAGGCTCAAGATGTAACCAATGATTATGTTTTAAGTGAAGCTTCGTTTAAATCTTTAATAGAAAACTCGCCGCCCACCGTTAGTCAGCTTGAAGCCAGTTTTCTTGAATATAAACGTAAGGATTTGGCGACTAAAGATGCATTTTCGTTAAGTTTTGAAGGCGAAGGTCGAGTTTATAAATCCAACGAAAGACTTTTAAATAATTTCGATGCCGTCACACAAAATGCAACCAATTACACTTTTGGAGTAGTTCGACCTACATCAATGGGTGTTGATTTGAGCGTTAAAGCCTTTGGCGAAAAAATTACTAATGCTTTTGTTTCTGGTGCTTCGACGAATGGTGTTGTTTTAGGACTTAGTATTGATTTGTATCAAAACTTTCTTGGTCGAAAATCAAATTGGACACTTAAACAGGCGGATGCAAATTTAAAAAAAGCAAAACTTGAAAAGCAAGTTGAGTTAAAAGCCTTCGAGTCCAATTTACGAAAGATGTATTGGTCTTTGGTGGCCAATGAAGAGAAGAAGATTTTAGTTGAGTCCCTAATTCAAACGGCTGAGAAGCAACTTTCTGATGCCTTAGCTCGCCGAAGATCGGGAGTCGCAGATGATGGTGAAATTGCTAGATTTCGATCCCAGCTATCCTCACGAAAAGCCAACTTAACTAGCTTAGCTTATGAGAAAAGTGAGATCGCAAAAAACTTACGAGAGCTTTTACCTGAATTAGCATCCAAAAATATTGTCATCGATAAATATGATGTGGCACAGACCACAGCGAAAGTTTTTGAATGCATTGGTCTGATCAATTCACAGTCCTCTTCACCTCTAGACTACTCACTATATGACGACATAGTTGAACTTCTTATAGAAGATAACAAGTATGAACAAAAAATTATCGAAAGTTATAATAGTCTAGATATAAAATTAAACGGCGAATATTCAAATGTTGGACGAGATTTTAGTTACGAGGGTGCAAGACAAGATTTTGCAGATGACCCAAGAGCTCGAACCAACCTTTCATTAAAAATATCAATGCCTCTTGATGGCAAAAAAACTAGAACCAAAGAAATCACACAGCAAGCCAACAAAAGTCGAACCCTATCTTTAGCTCAAGGGCAACTGGCTAAAATAAATGCTTTTCATACTGAGACTATTCAAATAATAAGCGCACTTAAAGATATTTTAAAATCACAAAAAGAGACCAGTCAGTACCTTGGTCAAAGTTTAAGTGAAAGTCGAAAAAAATTTAATCAAGGTCGAATCAGTTTACAAGAGCTCATCAGCGAACAAGATGCTCAGGTACAAAATAAATTGAACGAAATAGATAGCAATTTAATTATTGTAAAAACCATTATTGATTATTTTAGCATATATACAACGACACCTTGCGAATTCAACAGGATCTAAAACTATGAAAAACCTATCCTTATTTTTTATTAATAATTCGAAATTAACAATCGTACTTTCCTTGGGGTTAGTTTTTTTTGGCTTAGATGGCTATCAACGTATGAATGCCGAAAGCTTTCCTTCGGTGTCTTTGGCGACAGCAACTATTGTCACCGCTTATGATGGTGCAACAGCTTCAGATATTGAAACTAAAATCACTAAACCTATTGAGGATGAAATTCGTGGGGTGGTTGGTTTAAAAGATGTAAAATCCACATCACAAGCTGGCTTGTCCACAATAGTGGTAAGAATAGATATTGATGACCCTAAAATTGATGTCGACAAATCAATGGGTGATCTGCAAAGGTTTGTCGATAGAGCCCAAGATTTACCAACAGATTTAAAAGATAAGCCGCAATTTACTGAACTTAAAAGTGACGAATTTCCAGTTATGGAAATTGCCGTTGTTGGATCGAATAATAAAAGACAGCGTGACTTAATTGCTGATCAATTGAAAGAGGATATTGAAGACAATAAATCAGTTAAAGAAGTTCGACCTGTAGGTTACCGGGAAAGAGCCTTTGATATCTTTCTGGATTTAAAAAAAATGGAGCAAAACCACATATCGATCAATGAGGTTCAACTTAAAATCCAAGCTCGAAATACCAATACTCCTGGTGGACCTCTTAGAACTTCAAGTCAGCAAAAACTAGTTAGAGTTGAAGGTAAAATTAAAGATGTTTCAGATCTAGAAGACATTGTGGTGAGATCTAACTTTAGCGGTAAAAATATTTTATTAAAAGAAATCGCAACCATTAAAGACTCCGAAGAAGAAGCCACAGTTCTTTCGAGATATGACGGTCAAGAAGCCACTCTATTAGTAGTTAATAAAAAAGCAGGAGCAGACACTATAAAAATGGTGACTGAACTTGATGAAATTTTAACTAACTACCAACAAAGGTATAAAGATCTTAAGTTTGTTTTATATCTATCAGAAGGCTTAGAGGTCAAAAATAGAGTTGAAGTTTTACAAAGCAATGCCTTCTCAGGATTAATTTTAGTAGTTGTTTTCCTTTTTCTGTTTTTACCTGGTAAAATTGGCCTTGCCGCTTCTTTGTCTCTGCCACTTGCCGTTTTTGGGACTTTGGGACTTATGCCCAGTTATGGCATGAACATCGACGCCATTACCGTTTTAGGTTTAGTTATTGCTCTGGGTATGTTGGTTGATAATTCTGTAGTTATCAGTGAAAACTTCACACGATTAAGAAAAGAGGGACTTAACTCAAAAGATGCAGCAGCGGCATCAATAGATATGTTATGGCTTCCTATAACGGCAACAGCCTTTACAACTATAGCTGCATTTTTACCTATGTTAGTTACAAAAGGAATAATGGGGCAGTTTATTAAAGCTATACCTATTGTTGTCTCATTGGCCCTAATTCTTTCGCTGCTTGAATCTTTTTTATTTCTTCCACAGCGCTTGGTTTGGGCGGGTGATGCCGTTAAATCTGACGTTGGCGATAACCAAAAAGATTGGTTTGCAAAATTTGAAAATAGCTTTGAAAACTTTATGGGTATAGTCGTTAAGTTTAGATATATTGTGGCCCTCATCTTTTTTATCACCGTGGGTTTTTCGATATTCATGATGAGTTTTATGAATAAATTTGAATTATTTCCTGCCGATCAAACCGAAATTTATGTGGCTCGCCTGGAAATGGAGCGAGGAACTCGTCTTGAAGAGATTCATGAAAAATTAAAAGAGCTTACTGAAGATGTGAAGCGGGTGCTTAAAGATGATGTTAAACATATTGTGGCTAGAGCTGGAACATCCCAAATGGGTCCTGGTGATCCCAAAGCCCAGGATGGGAACAATGTTGGAATGTTAACAATATTTGTCTCTGACTATGCGAAGTTTAATAGACCATATACCGAAGTTCTAAAAGATCTAAAAACTATCAAGCCTAAATATGCCAAGTCCATATCCTTCCAGGAACTAATAAACGGCCCACCCGTTGGTAACGCCATTGAGGCTACTTTTAGATCTAATTCTAGCTCTGACATAGATAAAATGATTCAGACTATAACCACCGAATTAGCTATAAAACCAGGGGTAGAAAATTTAAAAGTCGATGATATTATCGGAGATGATGAAATTTATGTCGATGTAGATTATGCTAAAGCTGCACGACTTGATATTGATGTGAATGGAATCGGTAATACACTCAGAACCGCAATTTCAGGAAATCGAGTCTCTGATGTAAATTTGAAAAACAAAGATGTCGACTTGGTCCTTCGATTAGATGAAAAGTTTAGAGTCGATGTTGATAGTTTAAGTCAACTTTTCGTAAATGATCCAAGACAGAATCTAGTTCCCTTAAGTAACTTAGCTCAATTCAGAGTTGAACCCGGGCTACCACAAATTAAACGATTTGATTTTAAACGATCAAAAACTTTAACAGGGGATGTGGACACAACAAAAATTACATCCATGGAAGCTAATAAAATTTTAATGAATATATTCGAAAAGAACAAAACCAAGATCCCAGGTGTAAGTCTGGTTTTTGGAGGTGCCCAAGAGTCTACCAATGAATCTATGGATTCCCTTTTTTCAGCACTTAAACTAAGTCTAATTGGAATTTTTGCGCTACTGGTGTTTTTGTTTAGGTCTTATATACGTCCAGCAATTATTATGACCACAATTCCTTTGGGACTTTTTGGCTTTTCAATTGCATTTTACTTTCACCAAAGACCTATTTCCTTTTTAGCCCTTATTGGAATTATTGGATTGGGAGGGATAATAGTAAACTCAGGTATTGTTCTGATCAGCTTTATTGACGAAATGCGCGCTGAAGGAAAGTTGTCCTTAAATGAAATCTTAGTAAAAGCCTCTGGACTTAGATTAAGAGCTGTTTTAGTCACAAGTCTTACAACTGTGGGTGGATTATTCCCAACGGCATATGGCATTGGTGGAAACGATGCTTTACTGATTCCTATGACCTTGGCAATGGCTTGGGGATTGACTTCAGGAACAGTTTTAACTTTAATATGGGTTCCAGCAGCATATGCAATTGTTGAAGACATAAATGACATGTTTTCTAGAAAAGTGATTCCGTTTATGTATGGAATTATTAAATTTAAACCAGTTAATAAAAGTTAGTGATAAATGACAAATATTGATTTAAGCCTAGGTACTAAAGAAAAGATTTTGCAAACAGCTAATATGCTATTTGCAAAGTATGGCTATGGTAGCACTTCGATTCGAGATATTGCTACTGAAGCCCAAGTGAACTTAGCAGCTGTAAATTATCATTTTAAAAACAAAGACAATTTGTATTGGGAAGTATTTGAATATAATTTTGAGTGGATCAACATTGGTATTCAAAGTTTGGACGAAGATTCCATAGACACTACTGAACTTGCATTAAGAACTTTTAGATTTTTTTTAAATGAAGGCCTAGCTATTCGCAATATCTTTAAAATTATTTTATCAGATCAAGCTGCAGATTATGAAAATCAATTAGAACCTGATAAAAAAAATAACGAAATGTTTGGTCCACCAGGACAAGGTGTCTTCTTAGCAAAGATTAGTAAAGAAGTTGGTAACGAAACTTCAGAGCCCCAAAAAATATGGGCTATGAAAACTATTTTTTCCTTGATAACCCATCATGCTCTTTTGATGGGAACGGAATTTTTTAAAAATAAATGTGGACAAGACCAATCTATGAGTCCAGAAGCTTTTGAATCCGATGTAAAAGACGCCGTATCTGCCGTTTTAAACTATATAAAAATCCCTAAATAATAAACAATTTTTTTAGCTTCTATATTAATTTTGGGAGGAAAACATATTTTAATTGAATGTGATCGAATTAATTGTGTAAATTAAAGTAACAATCGACGGCCTCTTCGGGAACACTTTCCGTATCCACTTCATCACAGCCCCTAATAGCGATACCTATCCAAATAAGGATATTATCACTATCAATAATTTGGCCATATCTATCGAAAACTTTTAAACTTCCAGTTCCGCTTCCCGAATCTGAAGTCTCAGAGCAAAACAGTAAATGGGCTTTTCCATTTTCAACATAACAACTGCTGTATCCATTTTTAGCAAATGATAAGTTAGAAAATCCCAAACCAATCAGCATCAATAAAAATATTCTCACAATCACTCCTATTTAAAAATTTAGAATTAAACAATCCAAGAGTAGGACTTAATTCCATTTCTTTAAACTTAACAAATTACTTCCAAAAAAAGTTTCAATATTAATTCTAGGGTGTATTTTTATTTAAACCATAAATCAAATTGTGCTTTTGTAAATAAAGCTTTCATATTTAATTCACTAGCGACTATTTTAGGTTCACCTTCTGGATGATGACCACGGTAAATTACACATAGGACTGTATCAATAATCGCACCCTGATCACGAAGATCTTTACAACTTAAAGCCACTTGGCCTCCTGTTGTAATAACGTCTTCAATGATACAAACTTTTTTCCCGGCGATACTTGGGCCTTCTGCAAGCTTTGAAGTGCCATAAGTCTTTGCTTCTTTTCTTACTAAAACGGTCGGTATGCCCGTTGCCAAAGAAAGTGCTGTAGCTATTGGAATTCCACCCATTTCTAGTCCAGCTAAGAGCTCAGTGTCTTTTGGAATTAGATTTTTTAGCTCTGCAGTGATGGCGTTTAAAAGCTTGGGCTGACACTCGAATTGATACTTATCAAAGTACTCTGACGAGGTTTGGCCAGATCGTAATAAAAAATGTCCTGTAAGATGCGAAATCTTGTAGATTTTTTCTGCTAAATCTTTCATGAAAAATCCTTAAACTGACTTTGTTTTAGGGGCTGCAAAACTAATTCTAGTTTTTTTTCTTTCTTCCCATAACTCGCGAGCATATTTTCGCATATCTTCAACAGAGTCAAACTCATCGACAATTTCAACACCTAAAAGTGTCTCGACTACGTCTTCTAGAGTTACAATTCCTGTGGTCACGCCGTAATCATCAATAACTAAAAATATATGCTCTTTGCGTTTAATAAACTGATCTAAACATGCAGCAACAGAGGACTCTTCAGATACGCTATGAATGGGTTTCATAAAATGATCAATTGTCATTTCATCAAGATCTTGGGCATAAGCTTCCATAAGCTTGTATCTTAGAATAACACCTTCGACATTATCCATCGTATCGTTATAGACAGGAATTCTTGAGAACTGAATAGTTTTATGATCATTAAAAACATCGCCAACAGTCATCTGTTTTTCAAAACCAAATACCACAGACCTTGGAGTCATAATATCTGTAATGCTAATTTTATTTAGCATAAGAAGATTTCGAATAACTAATGATTCTTTCTTATTAAGTGTACCTTCATCTGCGCCTAGTTCCGCCGTCATAATCATCTCTTCACGAGTAACTTTTTGAAGAATATCGCCACCTAAAACAGAACTTAACGCTTCCGAGATAATAACAAAGGGGTAAGTTAAATAGATAAAAAATGAAATAATATAAGCCGCAGTCGGAGCTAATTTCTTCCAATATACAGTTCCCAAGGTTTTAGGGATAATTTCAGAAAAAATAAGAATTACGAAAGTTAAAAGAATAGAGGCTAAAGCCACAGCTTTATCTCCATAAAGAGCTAAAACTTGCGCACCTACACCGGCAGAGCCTAGGGTATTTGCCGTGGTATTCAAAGTCAAAATAGCAGCCAGAGGTCGATCGATACTTTGTTTTAAGCTCAGTAAAAGATTACCAACCTTTGGGGCTTGGGTCTGTTTTACAGCAATATATGCTGGGCTTACTGACAAAATCACGGACTCCAAAAGAGAACATATAAATGAAACTACAATCGCAACAGTAAAATAAACTATCAATAAGCTCATATCAGCAGAGCTCGCGATTGAATGTTGATTTAAAGCTATAAATTAAAGTTTTGGACCAAAAACAATTGGTCTTCGGAAAAGGGTCGTCATCCATAAATTAAAATATCACTCCTGTGTGAATATTTAAAAGGCTTAAAAATGTCGAGGATCTTAAGCATCCTAACTGACAAATTTATATCGTAATTCTATCGACTTCTATTTAATATGGGAACCTGGGTGATTGAGTCAATGTGTTATGAAACATAATACTTGGTATTTGTAAAATAATGATTTGGCACTAATTTTAATATGTTATCAAGCTTAAATTTTCTTGGAAGGTTTAAATGATGTGAATTGCAGTATTATTAAAAAAAAGGACGGATAATTTTATATCCGCCTATGATTGAAGAATAAATAGGGTTTTGATTAAAAAAACTTAAGTCAATAAGTTCAAATTAATGACTTAAGCGTTTTCAGCGGCTCGTTTGGCTTCGTAAGCTTTAACTAACTCTTCTTGGATGTTACGAGGTGCAGGAGCATATCTGGCAAATTCCATAGTGAATTCGCCCTTACCTTGGGTTGCAGATCTTAACTCTGTAGAGTATCCGAACATTTCTGACAGTGGTACATCCGCCATAACAGTGCTTGAACCTTCTTGGGTTGTGCTACCCTGAATTAAACCACGTCTTTGGTTGATTTGACCCATTACAGCTCCTTGAAATTCTTCAGGTGCTGAAACTTCGACTTTCATAAGTGGCTCAAGAGCTACTGGGTTACCTTTCATATAAGCTTGTCTGAAAGCAGCCATAGCACAAATCCTAAAAGCCATTTCACTAGAGTCTACATCGTGGTAAGCGCCATCATCTAAATTGGCTTTGACCCCTACAACAGGGAAACCAATCAAAGCACCTCGAGCCATTTGCTCTTGAAAACCTTTATCACAAGCGGGAATAAACTCTCGAGGAATTCGACCGCCAGTTACGTTGTTACTAAATTCGTAAATTTTGTCAGAGTTTGGATCCATTGGTTCTAAAGAGCCCACAACTTTTGCGTATTGTCCCGAACCACCTGTTTGCTTTTTGTGAGTATAATCAAATGGAGTCGTTACAGTTAAAGTCTCCCGAAATGCAACCTGAGGTTGACCCGTTACAACTTCACAGTTGAATTCACGGGCCATACGAATGACATAAACTTCTAAGTGAAGTTCGCCCATACCCGCAATGATTGTTTCATTGGATTCTTCATCTCTGGAGACACGGAATGTAGGATCTTCTTTGGTAAATTTATTTAAAGCTTTAGTAAAATTACCTGACGTGGCTTTATCTTTTGGACGAACCGAAAGAGAAATAACGGCATTAGGGACGAACATTGATGTCATGGTGATGTTAACAGAACCATCTGTGAAAGTATCACCTGAAGCACAATCCACACCAAATAATGCTACGATATCACCTGCATAAGCGATATCGATCTCTTCCATTTCATCCGAGTGCATACGACCTAAGCGAGGAACTTTGACTTTCTTTTTGCCACTCATATTGTAAATAAATTCACCTTTTTTAAGCGTACCTTGATAAATACGCATATAAGTTAGCTGACCATAGCGACCTTCTTCAAGTTTAAATGCCAGGGCCACTAAAGGTTTATCAGAATTGGTCTCTAAGATAACTTCTGCTTCATTATTATCCTGGTCTAAACCTTTATTCACAACATCAGTTGGACAAGCTAAATAATCTTCTACGGCATCTAAAAGTTTTTGTACGCCTACATTTTTAAAAGCTGAACCACAAAATACTGGAGTAAGCTGTAAAGATAAAACACCTTTGCGAATAGCCGCTTGAAGTTCTTCTTTAGTAGGTTCTTCTTCCATTAAAAATTTTTCAGCTAAGGCATCGTCGAAATCGGCCGCTTTACCAATCAATTCCTTTCTATATTTTAAAGCGTCTTCCATCATTTCTGCGGGAATGTCTTTCTCAACAACTCTAATCCCGTCTTCGCCTTCATTGTAGTAAGCCTTCATGGTTACAAGATCTACAGCGCCAACATGTTTGTCTTCAAGTCCTATTGGAATTTGAGCCATAACTGAATTGTGTTTAAGTTTGTCACGTAAAGCATCGCAGACTCTAAATGGATTTGCGCCTTGACGATCAAGCTTGTTTACGAAAGCTAATCTTGGAACGTTATATCGCTTCATTTGGCGATCTACGGTGTAAGACTGAGATTGAACTCCTGCAACCCCACACAAAACTAGAATAGCACCGTCAAGAACTCTTAGTGAACGCTCCACTTCAATAGTGAAATCGACGTGTCCCGGAGTATCGATGATATTAATATCTGTGTTTTTCCATTTTACAGCGGTTGCCGCAGATTGAATAGTAATACCACGTTCTCTTTCAAGTTCCATGGAATCCATTTTTGCACCCACTCCGTCTTTACCTCTAACGTCATGAATCGCGTGAATTTTTCCAGTGTAAAAAAGAATACGCTCCGTTAAAGTCGTTTTGCCGGAGTCGATATGGGCTGATATACCAATATTTCTGACTTTACTTATATCCCATTTGCTTGCCATATCACCAATCTCCTTTAGATTAATTAACTTACTATATTCAGCGTAAGACCCAAAATATTTAAATAAATTTATACTTAAGATTATTGAATTATCATCAAAAAATTGGGAGTGCAATCAATGGATTTGCAACAAATACTGCAAGAGAAGTTTAAAAAAGAAGCATTTCGCGAAGGCCAAAAAGAGATCCTTGAAAAGGCCTTAGCCGGACAAAATATTTTCGCCACTATACCTACGGGCGGTGGAAAAAGTTTGTGTTACCAATTTCTGGCAGGACTTGGATTAGGTCAAGTTATGGTAATTTCACCCTTGGTCGCTTTGATTGATGATCAAGATAAAGAGGCTAAAGAACTTGGTCTTAAATCGGTTAAAATACATTCGAATATGGACCAAAAAGCAAAACTTAAGTTTTTTCATCAACTTGCTGAAGCTGAAATTATTTTTTTAACCCCAGAGCGACTTATCCAGTCTGAATTTTGGCAAAAATCACAAGGCCTGTTAAAAATAAAATATTTGGTAATTGATGAAGTTCATTGCATGTCGCAATGGGGCAGTGATTTTCGCCCTGATTACACGCGAATACCAGACTATTTAGAAGCGCTTAATCACCCCCAAATTTTAGCTTTGACAGCCACTGCAACTCGTCAAGTTAAAGAGGATGTTGTAAGTCGATTAAAGCAAAAAAATACCAAAGATTGGTTTTCATACGCGGCACCACTTGAGCGGCCGAATATTACCATTCAAATTTATGAGTGTTACAGTTTCAATGATAAGATAGAACGTATTAAATACTGGCTACAAAAGATCAATGGACCCAAAATTATTTACTTTTCGTTGATTCAAAATTTAGAAAAAGTTAGTGAAGAGTTAAATAAACTGGGTTTTCAGTATACCAAATACCATGGCCAAATACCTTCACATATAAAGCTCAAAAATCAAAAAGCGTATTTTAATAATTTGCACTCGCTAATGCTGGCAACTCCAGCTTTTGGCCTTGGAGTGAATAAACCAGATATTCGCTTAGTAGTTCACTTTGAAATGCCGCAATCTATTGAAGCCTTTTACCAAGAAGTAGGTCGAGCAGGACGAGATGGTTTATCAAGTCAAACCGAACTGCTTTACAATCAAGATGATGGTGAAATCCATTTGGATTTTTTAAAGTGGAATCATCCAGAACCTGGATTCATAATATCAATCTATAATTTAATTTTAGATTATCCTGAAAGGTATCAGCAACAAGGCGCAGATTTTTTACGAGAAAAACTTAACTTTTATAATAAAAGAGATTTTCGAGTTGAGACAGCTTTGAACTTATTAAAACGTTGGGATATCTTAATTGAAACTAAAGATAAACCCCCACAACTTGCACCAAGAGATAAACTAATTTCTATACCCGATATAGATGAAAAACTTTACGCACTTCGAAAAAAAGCAGCACAGATGCGATTATTACAGTTGATTCAGTTGATTGAGAAAAATAAAGAAGATTTTTCTCAGATTCAAAAAGACATTTTGGATTATTTAAATTTATGAAAAAAAATAAATATTTTAAAAACTTTGATCCTGTTGATGATTCTGGAGTTGTAGCGTGGAGTGACTTTATTGAACCCGAGCAAGTTCTAGAAGCCTATGCCGGGGGAATGTTTCCTTGGCCGGATCAAGAAAAATCTATCTATTGGTTTAGTCCATGGCATCGTGGAGTGTTAGATTTCACCAATGTATATTGGACTAAAAAAGAACTTAAGTTTTTTAAAAAATGTAATTATGAATTTAAAGTAAATTGTAATTTTGAGTTGACTCTGAAAACATGTGCCGAAGCAAAAATAAAATTAACTAAAGGAACTTGGATCACACCAGATCTTATTGCGGCCTATTTATTATTACACCTTAAGGACAAAGCTTGGTCTTTTGAAGTTTATGAAGCCGAAAAGCTTGTGGGTGGAGTTTATGGGGTTATATCAAAAACATATTTTAGTGCGGAAAGTATGTTTTATATAAAACCGAATGCTTCTAAATTTGCTCTTTTTAAAACTGTTGAGTACTTAAAAAACTTTGGACTGTCTTGGATTGATACACAGATTGTGACTGATTTTACTTCTCGATTAGGGGCTCGAGAAATATCTAGAGCTGAATTTCTAGCTCGCATCAAGTGATATGGCTTTTTGGCCGAAAAGAAAATACATTAAACTTCAATGATTTCCATAGGAGTGGCTATGAAAATTGAAAAAAACAAAGTGGTTTTGATGTCCTACTCTTTGTCTACAGATTCAGGCCAAGTATTAGAACTAAGAACCACCGACAATCCTGTCGAATTTATTGTTGGACATGGCCAAATACTTCCAAGTTTAGAGCGTAAGATTTTAGGTCAAGGTGAAGGATTTACAGGGCAGTTTCTATTACAGCCTGAAGAAGCCCACGGCACTTACAAATCTGAACTTGTTAAAGAGATGAAAAGTTCGCAATTCCCTGATAATTTAGCTTTAAAGAAAGGGATGAAATTTGAATCTACGGATGCTAACGGTGAACCACTAGCTTTACACATAATTGAAGTTAAAGCTGACAAAGTCGTTGTCGACGGGAATCATCCATTAGCTGGAGTCTCATTAAATTTCGACATAAAAATTTTAGACATTCGTGACGCTGCCGAAGAAGAAATTTTTCAAGGTAAAGTTTTATCAGACTTGCAACCAACATCAGATACTAAACATTAAAGTAAATTTATTAATAGGCTGATGAAAATAGTTTTTCATCAGCCTATTAAATTTAATATAGTATTCACCTTGATTAGTTATTTTAATATTTTTATTAAATATTAAATAATAAATGATTGATAAATATTAATCATTTAATTGAATTTGCTTAATACTTTGCTTAAAAGTTAGTTCGTGGTTGATCTTTGACGGATTCTTTTTGCAAGTCGTTGATTAGACTTTTTAAATTTTCTAAGTCCCCTTTCAGTCTTTCATTTTCAGCAATGATAGAATCTAGTTCGTCGGAGACAACGTCGGCCATGACAGGCTTAGTGTTTGATTCGAGTTCAAGCTCATTTCTTTTACGCCAAACTCTAGCTTCTGAATCTTCAAGCTGATGTTGAATTTTTTTATGCTGCTTATTTAAAAAGATAAGTCGACCTCGAATATAGTTTTTTATAAAATCATTCTCGTTCAAATTTTTACAAGTCCCTTTATAAAGATAACCATTCTTACCGAATTCTAAGCCTGCCTTATTAGTGCAAAACTGAGCAGTTCCTTCATCAAAGCCTTCATCAAAAGCTTGTTTATCAATTTCGGTTCTATGGGTTCTACATTTTTTTGCAAACTTAACATAGATATCTCGACTTTCACCAGACAGAGCCAGAAGGAAGGCTTCTTTACGCCAATTGGTCTTTTCACAATAACGTTTAGAGTATTGCTGGCAAGCTGTTAGTGCAAAGTTAGCGAATAACAAATAAAGACAAAATTTAAGAGTTAGTAAAATTAATTTAATAGGACTCATAATATAGAAGTAACACAACTTGACCTAAATTTTTAAAAAATTAAATAAAGCCTTAACTAATCCTTTTGGAAATGCTTTAGAATGATTCTGCACTATTTTTTAAAAGAATGGTCTTATTTTCTAGTGATAGATCGGTATTTTTAAAGTCAATTGTTCGTTAAATCGTTCTCATAGCAATATAGAGAATTAACGCGGCAAATAAGGCTGTTCTTATCAGGTTTTATATCGATAGACTTAAGCAAGGGATGATTTTGTCGGGGGGCAGATTTGTGCTAACAGTACGTCGTGCGATTTCTATACTCATCGGAATATTGGTTCTTAACCTAGTCTTCTTGTCCTTATCCTATGCAAACGTTGATCGAAAAATTACTAAAGTTTTTATTCAAGATAATCATCATAAGCGTTTAGAAGTTAGTTCTATCTCTATGGCTTTTCTAACTGAGATTTATCAAAAAATTCAAACTCAGAATAACATTCCTTTCGACTATCCCGACGATGGTTGTTTTGCCAGAGCCCATAAGACATCTATGGAATTGGAAGATATGGGTATAATAACTGTGAAAAGCTTTTTAGTCGGAGATCTTAGGCTAAAAACTTGGTCTCATCCTTTGGGTTTTGTGCAGTGGTGGTATCATGTTGCGACCTCAGTTCACGTCAAAGAGTTTGATCAACTCTTTGTGATTGATCCCACGTCATCGAAAATACCAATTTCCAAAGTGGCATGGATGCAACTACTCACAGAGCACAAATATGGCCACATTGATGAAAACTTTGAGACCAGTCGCTTTGTTTATGCCCCTGAAGATGCTTATCATAAAAGTATACCAAATAATTACTTAAGATCAGATATCTTTGATATGGAGCAAGCTCTGGATTATTATTTTGAGTTGCTTGAGCAGAGACAAACCAATTCTAACGCTTTAAAAGTATCTTAATATCTTAATTGGCCAAAAAACCTATACACTGATTGGATGATAAACCAGACGTTTGATCAATATCATCTGGGGCTGTAAATCCATAAGCAAGTCGAGGTCGTCCAGACAATTTTCTTAAAATATTTTTTGCAACTAGACCTGGAGCATTTGTTAGAGCTTCAAAATTTTGATTCACAAATTGTACCCAAGGATTTTTTAAAGATTTATTAACAATTGCAACCCCATAATGATTAACCAACAAACCAGCTGCACCTAAACCAATCAATTTGGCTTCATCTTGATTTATGGGGAACACTTGCGCTTCAACGGCCGTCTGTATAGAGGCCGCCAGATGTCCAATATAAACTAACTGAGCTGTACGTAAATGAGATACTAAGTTAGGTGAAATTTCAGTCTCGGTTTTTAACTTGTCTGTAGCAATGCTCCAAGGTGAGGAAGCTGCACCTAAAAGAACAGAGGTTCGAACCATATATTCAAAATATTCGGGATTCCAAATTGCTGAGCCATCTTGAAGGTAAAAGAAGGTCGATTGAACAGCGAAGGAATATAAAGTTACGCCCATAGTTGCTTTAAAAATATTAAAACCCATGGGGCTTGCTTCTGATAGATAATATTTAAGATTGCTAAAATATCTAAACGGGCTGCCTATTACGTATAGTAAAGACTCTTTTATTGATCTTGTAATTTCATAACCTACTTCATAAACTTTTTGTGTTAAGTTCTCGTGCCGTGGAATTGTGTAAAGCAAAGCCGTGCTTAAAGCGAAGTTTAAAATAGTACCTAGTGACCATTCCCCTTCGGAAACATAAACATAAGATGGACCTAAAGTCGTGTAGCCAAGTCCAGTTAAAGATGTGGCAAGGACTAAACCTGAAAATGAAGTGTCATTTAGGACAGCATTGGATATGGTTTTTCCAGCATCTCTAGTTACACCCCACATATTGGATAACACAGAGGAATTTCGATTTAACCTTTCAACTAGATTTTTAGGCACATCATCAAAAGTTAACAAACCAGCAGCTTCATAATTAAGATAAGCTTGATCTAAGGGTATTTGATTGATTTCGGAAAAGGCTTCAAAAGAGGCTTGAGCTATTTCAGGATTCACCAGTTGGGTGCGAACTTTTACATTTCGATTTCTTCGAGCATCATTGATAGTTGCGGACAACATAGCCGTTAATTGATTGTAAAACTGTGAGTTAAATTGGGTAGGTCTGAACACCAAATGTAAAACCGTATTATTTGGTGCTTGTTCAATGATTTTTTGAATAGCAAAAGCCTTTCTTTCAACGCCAACGATCCCATCAGTGGAAGTTAAAATTAACTTATGGGTTGGTGAAAACTTAATCACTGCAGCTGTGCTTTCGGTCTCTTCTTGGCTGAAGCTATTTTGTAAACTTAATGTTAAAAGTAGCGTAGCCGCCACAATTGATCTCGTCATAAGTTTTATCATAAATAACCCTTTTGGGATGAATAGTCGTTTTGTACACAAAGTGTGAATCTTACAGCAAATGCAATGCCATTTCTAAGCACATACAGCTTAAATGTAAAGAATTCCTAGGGCTTAAAAATGACATATTTAGGTTAATAATCGACACTAGGGTCATATTCCCGCAGATATTAAGGATCTTAGAATAGAATTTCAATGGGTTGTAAATGGTGATTGTATTGACTCGACATCACAAAACCATAAGCCCCTGTATCCATAATGGCTAAAAGATCGCCAGATTCTAAATTATAAAAGCTTCTATCAAATCCAAGGACATCGGAGGACTCGCAAATAGGTCCAACAACATCGGCTCTAAAAGCGCTATCTAAGTCATTTTTTTTAAATTTTAATGGTAAAATCCTGTGATGGGCTTGATATAAAGCCGGTCGAATAAGATGGTGCATTCCTGTATCCAGAATTACAAAATTTTTAAATTGATTTTTTTTAATATATTGCACTTCCGACACTAGAATTCCGCTTCGAGCTACTATGGAGCGACCAGGTTCTAAATGAAATTTTAAACCAGAGTCTTTAAGACGAATATGAATATATTCCATCCAATCTAAGATCTGTTGAATTTCACCAGATTCGTTAGAAGACATATAATCGATGCCTATCCCACCGCCTAAATCTACATCTGTAATGGCAAATCCTTTTTTCTTAAAAAAAGTCACGCCATCAAGTAATTTATCTAAGGACGCTTTAAATGGATTTAAGTTCTGGATCTGCGAGCCAATATGTAGACCAAGGCACATTAGGTTTACGAAAGTTTGGCCCTGCAATAAGTCGATGATTTCAATAAAATCATCGTGACTAACCCCAAATTTATTCTCTCTAAAGCCTGTTGCTATGTACGGATGAGTTTCTACCGAAATATCAGGGTTGATTCTAAGTCCTATATTAATGGATTTATTCAAACTAGTCGCAATTTCTATTATTCTTTTAAGCTCAGGAGCACTTTCAACATTTATTAAGCCAATACCTTTTTCAATAGCATGAGTAATTTCAATTTTAGTTTTACCTACACCTGAGAAAATAATATCAGAAGCTTTAAATCCGGCTTCAAGTGCTAAAGTAGCTTCCCCCCAAGATACAACATCCGCAGATAAACCATGGCTACAGATAAGTTTAAGTATTTCAGGATTCGTATTAGCTTTTAAGGCATAATGAATTTTAAAATCCAAAGCAGATTTAAATTGAGTGTAAGCTTGAATTCGGCTTTCGATAGAAGATTTGTTATATATGTAGGTTGGGCGTTCGTAAGTTCCTATGATGTCACCCAAAGATGTTAAGTCTTTGTTCGCGTTCAAACATAAAATGTCATTGACATAGGAATAGGACTGAGCGCTCATTTTTACACCTTAATGATACTTAGCTTAAGATACACTTAACATAATTAAATTTTACTTAATTTTATAAATTTAAATACTATTTTTGATCCAAGCCAAACTCTGTATGAAGAGCAATAACAGCTTCTTTGGCCCTGCTTTCAGGAACTACAGCAGAAACTTTGATGTCTGAAGTAGTGACTAATTGAGGAGCCAAGTTTAGCTTCGCTAAAACACCAAAAAATCTAGCAGCTACTCCGGAATGATTACGCATTCCTACGCCAATGATTGAGACTTTGGCCATCTCTTCAAGACATTGGATGTTTGCTCTTGGGCCCGAAAGCTCTTTAACAACCTGTGATGCTAAAGCCCAGTCACTCTGAGGAATGGAAAAAGCTAAGCGCTGGCCTTCATCCATAATGGACTGAGAAATAATATCCACAACAATTTCTTTTTCAGACAATTTATTAAAAAAATCAGCTAAAAAATTGTTCGAGTCTGGCAAGGGATAAATTTTAACAATGGCCGTTTCCATTTCATTGGTTACAGCAGATACAACTGGGTTTTCCATAATTTTATCCTCGGGTAAAATCCAAGTTCCTTCAACATCTTCAAAAGCTGAACGAACATGAATGGGTGTATTGTATTTTGCAGCGATTTCAACGCATCTAAAATGAAGAACTTTTGAACCCAAAGAGGCCATCTCCATCATTTCATCAAAGCTAATCTCTTTAATCTTTCGAGCTAACTTCACATATCTAGGATCAGAAGTGTAAACACCCGAGACATCAGTAAAGATTTCGCAAACTGAGCCCGGAAGAGCTGCAGATAAGGCTACGGCTGTCGTATCAGAACCCCCTCGACCTAAAGTAGTGACTCTAAACATGGAATCGATGCCTTGAAACCCTGCCACAATAGGGACTTGGTTCTTCTCTAAACAGGCAATCATTTTCGAGGAGTCAATGCTTTGTATGCGTGCTCTTGAAAATATAGAATCTGTATGAATCCCTAATTGAAAACCTAAAAAAGATTCAGTTTTAATACCCCGCTTTTCTAAAGCCATAGCTAAAAGGGACATTGAAACTTGCTCGCCAGAAGCTAAAAGAGCGTCGTAGGCTGGTCCACGGTAATTGGGGTAAATATCATTAGCTAACCTAACTAGACGGTTAGTTTCACCGGCCATAGCGGAAACAACAACGATGGGCTTTTGGCCGTTTTCAAGGCCTTGATGGACAATTTCGGCAACATTTTCAATACGTTCGATGGAGCCCACCGAAGTGCCTCCGAATTTTTTCACATAAACATTAGATAACATACTCTATTTATATTGATTTTGAGGTTCAAAAGCTAGCGGAATTCTAAGTTGTAAAAATTACATACTCGTGCTGCGACATTTTAAATTTTCGCATTACGAGTATTTCCAATTGAATAATTTTTAACATCAATCTCAAGTTAATATGACTTTTGATGTACTACTTCCCAGTTAGTTTTTTTAAGTTTTCAATTTTTAATGTCTCGTACTCAGGAACATTGGTTCCCATGCTTCCTGAGTATCCAAGTACAATTTTAGACTTATACTTTTCAAAACACTCTTCGGCTTGGATTGTTTTAGGAACAGTTTGTACACACAGTTCATAATAATTCTCTGGTACCATAAAAATTGAAATTTCTGGAAAGTGACTATAGATATCGCCAAGAATTTCATAAGATTGAGCTTTCTGCGAATTTTGCTTTAGATCATTAAGATTTTTATGCAGTGTATTCTTTACGATCAAAGTGCTATACATCGATTTATCAAAATTTTGATAATCGGATGAAAAAGTTTTGAATGAGGCCAAGGCTTCGGCGAAATTTGTTATATTTTTGGAATTTTGAATATCTAAAATAATATGTTCCAAGTCCTTTTGAGTCGCAGGATTTTTGGTAACTTTTAAAATATTTTGGACATCTTGTAAAATTTTAGCTTTTTCAAAACCACCCAAAAGAGCCGAGTTGATATAGCTAACTAAAATATCATGCATTCTAAAATAATTAGATTGAAGGGATGGGTCCATTAAAATGGATTTAAATATTTCTGCGGAGGCCTCATAATCTCGAATTGCTAAGGCTAAACGTCCTTTATCCATCATAGGCAACTTTGTTTTTGCAAAAAGCGCAAATAAGTCCGTAGACTTTCCACCTTTCGAGTGGCAAGAGGCGCATTGGCCAATAGCATTTCGAATGTAGAATGTACTTTGCTTAGTTGAAATAGCCATAGTTTTTTCAGCCATATCTAAATTTCTTTTAAATTGAGTGTACTCGGCCTGTATAGCCGGATCTTTTTTAGAAAAGAAACTGATCATCGAAAACTTTAGTCCATGAGATGTGTTTTTTAGATCTTGAATAGCTTTTAGAAGTGTTGATCGTTCTTTATTGTCAAAGGTCTCTTTTTTTAAATCTATGGAATAGATTTGAATAACGGGATTAATAAAACCCATCATTTTTTCTGACCATTCATTGGTTTTAGTGGCCGCAGATATGGCTACAGTTAAACTTAAAATGAAAGATCCAATAAAAAAAACTAATGTATTAAACCTTGTCATAAAACCCCTTTTATAAAGTTAGTTTGTATTGTGAAACTAAGCCTAAACAATAGCAAGGTGGTAAATAAAAAAAATTATCAGCACTTGGTTTAGTTTAATAACTATTTTTTAATGTAATTTAAGTGCTTTGACTTATATCGTGTTTTTTTAGCAAACTAAATATATGAAATTCATATTATATTTTCTTGTTACACTTTTAACCTGTTGTGTAAGTGTTAAAGAATTTAAGCCTAAACCAAGTTTAACTTACCCAATGCAGATCCCCCATGATTTAACGATTCATAAATTGAATGATCAGATATATTTTGTGCAAGATACTTCTTTTTACAAAACGAACGTTATGGTTGTGAAACTTCAATCGGGGGATGTTTTTATAGCGTCTTCACAAATTGACACAGTTAAAAATTTAGCAATGCTGAAATGGATAAAAAAAGCTTTGATGCCCAAAAAAATTAAAGCTTTAAATACTCATTTTCATGCGGATGGCACTGGAGGAAACGAAGCATTCCATTTAAGTGGTGTTGAAATATGGTCAAGTCATTTGACTCATAAATTGTATACAAATAGGGCTAAAAATATGCAAATAGGTTTAGCTCAAATGATTAAAGATAAAAAACATCGAAAGCATGTTTTGCAACGAAAGAATATGTTTGCAACACATTTTTTTGATCATACAGAAAAACCAAAATGGAATTTTGAAGGTTTAGAAATTGAAATTATTTATCCTGGACCAGCTCATAGTGATGACAATTTGGTGGTTTATTTACCTGAACACAAAATTCTTTTTGGTGGTTGTATGGTTCGAGCTTTAGACTTTAATATTGGTAATACCCAAGACGCAAATCTTTCGGATTATGAATCCAGTATAAAACAACTTTTTAAGCTTCAAATTGAAAAAATTATTCCTGGTCATGGTGATGTGGGTGGAGTTGATTTACTAGAACATACTTTAAAACTAATTCGAAATAACTAAAAAAACATTTTAGTTTATAATTAAAAATGAACCATTTTAAAGTGGCGTTCCCTACGGGAGTCGAACCCGTGTCTCATCCGTGAAAGGGACGTGTCCTAGGCCTCTAGACGAAGGGAACAAAGACAAAAAATGGTGGCTCGTCATGGGCTCGAACCATGGACCCTCTCCTTAAAAGGGAGATGCTCTACCAACTGAGCTAACGAACCATCAAGACTTCATAAATTGAGTTTTTAACGTAAATTAGTCAACCTTTTTTCTGTGATTTTAAAAAATTAAATTTAACTAAGATTTAAAAAGTGGACTTAACCAAAGAGTTTGCTTACGGCTTGGGCCGACGGATACAACATCAACGGGTGTATTGGTTTCTTTGGCGATAAAACTGACATAATCGATCGCTGCTTTTGGAAGGTCTTCATAGTCAGTTATGTGTTCGATATCTTCACTCCAGCCTTTAAAGGATTTATAAACTGGTTTGACGTCTTTAACTCCCCAAGATGACATTGGAAATTCTTCCACCTGCTCCCCATTGATTTCATAAGCCATACATATTTTAAGTTCGTCCAAACCGCATAAGACATCTAGTTTCATTAAGGCCAATGAGCTTAGACTATTAGTTCGAATCGCATACTTCAAAGCTACTAAATCTAACCATCCACAGCGACGCGGTCGTCCCGTTGTTGCACCAAATTCGACACCTTTTTTTTGAATCCAAGCACCAGTTTCATCAGTCAACTCTGTCGGGAAAGGACCTGAGCCAACTCGCGTTGTGTAAGCTTTGGTGATTCCAACAACCTTGTCGATAAATAAAGGTCCAATTCCTGAGCCCACACAGGCCGAACCCGCTAGGGTTGATGAACTTGTGACAAACGGATAAGTGCCATGAGTTAAATCTAGCAAAGTTCCCTGAGCCCCTTCAAAAAGCACACGCTTGCCTTTTTTAAGAGCTTGGTAAACTTCCCAAGAAGCGTCTTTGCAACGGTAGGGCGATAACTTCTCCGCATAAAGTTGGATTTCAGCTAAGACTTCATCAACTGAAATAGGTTCTTCGTTATAAAACTTCTCGAGTAAAAAGTTTTTTTCATTCAAACTTTTTTCAATTTTTTCTTTTAATTTATCAATAGGTAAAAATAAATGCCCAAAAAGCAAGGCACGTCTTGAGGCTCGATCTTCATAGGCTGGTCCAATGCCCTTGCCAGTTGTTCCAATTTTTTCATTTTTTAAAGCCTTTTCACGAGCGGCATCAAGCCTACGATGATAGCTTAACAGAACGGTTGCGCCTTCAGAGATTTGCAATTGCTCTGGATTTTTGATCAGATCGTTTTTTTGTAAAGCTTCTATTTCTTTTAAAACCTGCTGAATATCTAAAACAACACCGGCTGCAATTAAACATTTGGTATTTGGATGTAATATTCCTGATGGTACTAAGTGAAGAACGGTCTTTTTTCCATCAACAACCAATGTGTGACCTGCATTGGCCCCGCCTTGATATCTGACAACGTAGTCTGACTCTGCAGAAAACACATCAACAACTTTACCTTTCCCTTCATCGCCCCATTGGGACCCTACAACAATTATTCCTGGCATATTTGCTCCTAAAAGAAAGAATACTAACAAGAATCATCTGCATGGGTAGAGATAATGCTTTCGGGCTTACATATTCTTAGCCCAAGCTACATTTGGAGGCAAAAGGCTTGGGGGCAATTTTTGATGGCTAAAGAATTGAATTAAAATCTGCGAGGCCTCCATACACGATTTTTCGAAGGCTTGGGTCGTATGCGCTCCAATGTGTGGTGTCCAAAAGATTTTTGGATGTTGGCGCAGTATTGAATGCTCAGGTAAAGGTTCGGTATCAAAGGTATCCAAACCTGCATATTTTAAAACACCCTGATCAAGGGCTTCAATTAAATCTTGAGTGTTCACAAGTTCGCCACGTGCACAATTGATCAAGATTTTATCCTCACCAAAATGATCTAAAGTGTGCCGATCAATAATATTACGGGTCTCTGCTGTAAGTGGGGTATGTAAACTGATAATATCACATTGAGTAAAAAGCTCGAGTCGACCCACCGATTCCAGTTGGGGATCAATACTAGCATAGTCTTCAATATAAGGGTCGTGAAAATAAACTTTAAAGCCAAAGGCTAAGGCTCTTTGGGCAACAGCTCGGCCTATACGTCCAAGACCAAGTAGCCCTAAACTTTTTTGAGAGCATTCAGAACCAAGCGTTAACTGATTTTTCCAGGTAAAGTTTTTATTTTGCATAACAGTTGGAAAATTATTTCTTTGGGTCATTAGGATATGAAGTAAAGTTAAGTCAGCCGCACTTGCAACGTTAGCTTCAGGTGTATGAAAGGCTAAAATATTTTTGTTTTTCATAGCTTTAAGATCAATATGATCAAAGCCACTTGTGGCCGTGCCTACAATTTTTAAATCCTTATAATGATTCAGTAGTTTTGAATGTATTGCCGTCTGAGATCTTACCAATAAGGCTTGGACATCCTTAGATATATGATCCATTAAGTTATCGCTCGATAATCTTAAAATCTCAAATTGTGGTAAGTTTGCGGAAAGTTTGGCCTGAACCCATTGTGGTATTTGCGTTGTTAAGTAAATTTTTGGCATAGATGGTCCTATTTAAATCTATTCTTGAATTGCATGATGGGAGTTCATAAAGTTATCGAAGCCTTAAATCAAATAATTATGATCTGATTTCTAGCAAAGTGTTTTTAAATATGGTCATTGCTTGGTTTTGGGTTTCTTGAGTGATGTCGCCCATGTGACCCCATCGTAAAATTTTATCCTTTAAGTGATCCTGTCCGGCGGCTAAATACAGCCCGTTATGCAATAATCGATCTTGTAAAGTTTTAACAGAAATATCAGTTGGCAAGTAAAAAGCACTTAAGGACTCAGAAGGTGCATTGCTGAAATAGCAGCAGCCTAAACTTTCAAGAAAGCTTCGGGTTTGTTTTTGCCAAACGGAGCTTAGACTTCTGAAGTTAGACCAACCAATTTCGTTAATTAAATTTAATTTATGTTCGAGAGCGTAAATTAAATTAACAGGACTACTAAAGTGAGTTGAATTCTTTTGATTCAATTTCTTTTCTGGAATTAGATCAAAATAATATCGCGGTGTTTTTGAAAGTAAGACTTTAGCCCAAGCTTTATCTGAAAAACTTAGAAATGAAAGGCCGGTCATAAGTCCCAACGATTTTTGTGAACCTGCAATTAGCCCGTCAATGCCAATATCATCCATAGGCAAATCCATACAACCAACGGCTGTTATGCCATCAACTAATAGTAAGCAATCCGGTTGTTGTTTTTTTAGGACTCGAGCAATTTCAGCAATAGGATATTTTGTAGCTGTTGATGTTTCGCACGCATGAACTAAAAATGCGTGATATTTTTTTTGCGATAAATAATTTTCAAAAACTTCAAAGTTAAAAGTTTCACCCCAAGGATGAATAATTTCGTCGACATCAAAACCAAAAATCCTTGCCATTTGGGCCCAGCGTTCGCCAAACTTACCGGCATTAAAGGCTAAAACTTTATCATAACGATTTAAAGGATTTACTAAACAAGCTTCCATGGCTCCTGTGCCAGTAGCATTTAAAATAAAAACATGGTTTTCAGTCTGAAAAAATGGTTTTAAAAGTTTAAAAGTTTGATGTAATAAGGCTTCAAATTCATCAGTTCGGTGATGAATAGGGGGGCGAGCCAAAGCTTGTAAGCTTGAGTCCGAGATTTCAGTCGGACCAGGGCTAAAAAGCAAAGGAGAGTTGAATTCTTTCATAATGTTTGTTTTAACCTTAGAAGCGCTCAGAGTCAGTAATAAAGCTCTTAGCTTGGATATTTTTAGATTCAAAAATATTCTAACTGTTTAAATTTGTATTTGTAAGGGTTAAAAATTGTTTTTAATTCTTACCATATAAACAAAGGGTCACATCATGGTTGCGCTTAATTCCAAATTTGCGAACTTAAAATGGTTAGCTGTAATTTTGCTAATAATAATTGGGGTCTTGAATTTTGGCTGTGGATATCAGTTTGGCTACGGTAACCGATCACTGCCAGAGGGTGTAAAGAGCGTTCATATTCCAATTTTTGCAAATGATTCCTTTCAAACAGGTGCAGAAGTTCAATTCACCAATGCATTAATTGCCGAAATTCATGATTCAAAAATTGCACGTATAGCTAACTCCAAAAATGCAGATGCTGTTCTAAAAGGTCGGGTAATCCGAGTAGATTTTGAGCAAGCCAATATTGACAGTAGAACCCGAGATGAAGATCCAAAAACATCTGGTATTCGTAACTTGCCAAGGGGTACTGTTATTACAACGGAATATTTGGCGCGCGTGACCATTGAAGTCTTAATGTTTAAAGATGGTAAATTGGTATGGAAACAGTGGCTACGAGATGAAAGACTTTATGATGCTCCACAATTAGGTCTAGAAGGCATAAACACGGCAAATGCGAGCTACAATCGCACGGCTAGAGAGGCCGTTGTTAAAGATCTTGCACGGGTTATGATGCATGAATTATACGGTCGATTGACTGAAAATTTTTAAAGTGGAATTTAAAATCCTACTATATGTTGGCAAAGCTTTAATCTTTCGTTTATTCTTAAAACATGTCTAAGCCATGGGATCTCAGAATGCTGCAGCAAAGTTTTACGTCCAGTAAAGTTTGCTCTGCATATACCATTATGGGTGAAGATGCCTATTTAATTCAAGAAGCCGTAGCAAATCTAAAAGGCCACTTCGAAGACTTAGGTGTTAATTTTGATTTTAACTTCGAATGTTTATACTTTAGTGAAAAGAAGGCTGCAGATGTTGTCGATGTTATAGAAACTTTACCTATGATGTCACCATATCGGTTGGTAATTGTTAAAGAAGCGCAACTGATCAAGGAAAAAGATTGGGACTTACTAAAAAAATCAATGGAAAAGGGTCTTGCCCAGACAGTAATAGTTTTTGTTCACGAAGGTAAATTCGATAAAAGAAAAAAGATTTTTAAATGGATTTCCAGCCAAACTCAAATTGTCGAGCTAGTTACACCTTACGAAAACCAAGTTCCTATTTGGATTCATTACATGGCTCACAAAAATGGTCTGACTTTAGATCAGGGGGCCGCGCTACAGCTTTTACATTTAGTTGGTGTGGATTTAATAGAAATTAACAATGAGATTTTAAAACTTAAAAACTTTTATCAAAATCAAAAAGCAAAGTTGGAAATCGATGATATTCTAAAAGTTGTCTCCAAAAAAAGAATCGAGAGTGTTTTCGATTTGACCAATTCTGTCGCTTCTGGGAACAAAGCTTTGTCTTTGCAACTTGTCACTGATCTTTTAGATCAGGGACAAAGTGAAATTGGTGTTGTTTCACTTATCAGTCGTCACATGCGGATATTAAAAAAGATTCTGGAACACTCAGGTGAAGGATTATCGCAAAAGCAACTCAGTTCAAAAATAGGCGTGTCACCATTTTTTATTAATCAGTACATTGAGCAAAGCAGAAGATGGAACTTAGATAAGATGGCTGTAGTTTTTGATTTGCTATTTGAAACCGACAGGGCTTTAAAAACATCACCTTTATCATCAAAAATTTGGTTGGAAAATTTTGTCATGCAAACAAGTCTTTTAGCTCAAAAAGAAATGAGTCTATCTTAACAAAAGTTTATAGACCAATTATGAAGTAAATAGTTATTATTAACAGGAACTAGAAAAACTATTTTAATAAACCAACTAATTTAAAGTATTAATAAGTGTAGATAGTCTTGATACTTTTCTTGAAGCTGTGTTCTTATGGAATAAACCTTTTTTAGCCGCTTTATCCATTCGACTCGAAAAAGTGAGTAATGTTTTAAGAGCTGTCTCTTTATCACCTGCAGTTACAGCTAAGCGAACTTTCTTTTCAATTGTTCTCACGCCAGCTTTAGTACGTGTATTTAAAGCGTTCTTTTTAACTGTTTGACGAGCTCTTTTTGCTGCCGACTTATGATTTGCCATTTATATTCCTCTCACTTTTCGTTGCATAAAATCAAAGGTCATTTAATTATCATAGGTGTAAGCCAGACGCAAGAAACAAGAATCACTCACCGAAGAGGTCCATTTAAACATGTCAAACACCTTGAAAAATGGGGCGGAATCTAAGGGATTTCAGCAACTTAAGCCCGAAACTCTAAAAAAGCAATCGGTGACCAAAGCTGCAGGGTTAATGTCCATTGGAACATTGTTGAGCCGAATCTTAGGTTTTATTCGCGATCGACTCATAGTACAGTTGTTTGATGTGCAAGTTGCCGACAGTTTTTATGCGGCTTTTAGGCTTCCCAATTTCTTTCGTATTTTACTGGGTGAGGGCGCTTTGTCAGTTGCTTTTTTACCAGCTTATGTGGATTTAAAGCAAAAAAATCCAGGACAAGAGCGCTTACTCTCTGGGACCGTTTGGACCTTTATGTCGGTTTTAAGTGCAACTGTTTCGGGATTAGCTGTTTTTTATATGGTTAATTTTCTGCCGTATATTGTTGATGTTGAACAAATCAGTCAGATTCCCAATAAGTATGAAACGACTTTGTTGTTCTCACAAATTATGTTTTCATATCTCTTTTTAGTCAGTCAATTTGCTTTTTTCATGTCAATTTTAAACTCTCATGGTGAATTCTTTTTTCCAGGGCTTGCCCCAGCCGTATTTAATTTTTTGGTTATAGCGATTATCCTCGTAAATCCTAATTTTAATGGGATCCCGGGGGAGGCTCTTCCTGTTGCTGTAATGATTGGTGGTATTGGTCAGGCTCTGTTAGTTTTTTTCAAAGCCTATCATTTACAAATTATTCCAAAACCTAATTTCTTATTTTTTGAGCCACAATTTATTAAAGTCCTAAAAAGAGCAGCACCAAGTTTAGTTGGAATTGGGGCTATTCAATTTTTAGGAGTACTTAATTTAGGATTTGCTAGTTCCTTAGAAGCAGGTTCAATCACTTATTTATATTTAGCAGATCGTCTTTTAGAGTTGCCACAATCATTACTAGCAATAAGCCTAGGAGCCGCTCTATTACCAAGTTTAACGGCCAAATGGGCAGAAGATAATACAACTGGTTTTTTAGATCAAATTTATGAAACAATATCTATGTATTATTTTTTAGCAATACCCTCTGCCATAGGTTTATGGTTTTTGGCTGAGCCTATGGTGACTTTGCTTTTTGCAACCAAAAATTTAACAACAGATAGTTTACAATTGACAGCCTCTTTAGTGCAAGTTTACGCCTTTACACTTCTGATTGGAGGAACTTCTAAATTACTGTTGCAAGGGTTTTATGCTGTTAAAAACACCATGTACCCGGCCATTGTATCTTGTTTGATCATCGGTATTCACTATGTTTTAGCGCCTAAATTAATGTTTACCTTTGGCTTGATGGGTCTTGTGATTTCTACGACCTTGGCTTCTTTTTGTGCGCTGATTTTTACCATCATCAGTTTTCAGATTTTGGTGGCTCGAATGAGTTTTGCATCCTTTCTTAAGCCTTTGCCTTCACTCATTTTATTAAATCTTTCAACTGCACTTATTTGTTTTATAACTTCAAGAGTATGGAGTCAGGAAGCCAATCTTTGGGTTAAAAATATATATTTGGTTCTTGGGATTACATTATCAGTGGGACTTTACTTTATATTGGCTGTAGCTTTTAAATTTGAACAAGCCAAAATTTTTTCTAAAATATTGGCAAAGTTAGGAAAAAAAATACCAAAAAAATAAGTTAAATGATTTGTTTTAAAATAAACAAAGGTAGATTTAATCCAAATCAATATTAAAACTAGTAATTACCAAACCAATGATCAAGTGTTTGTATTTCATCGGATTTTAAGGTTTTTTTGGCTTTTTGCCAGTATACTTCCAACTCGGAGAGGTCTAAGTTCGCAAAATCTTTTTGATCTTCAATAACAAAGTCTTGCATTGTCTTAAAGCGTTTCAAGTATCTTTCATTAGCTATTTTTAAAGCCAGAGCTGGGTCTAATTTTAGATGTCTAGCTACTTGGACTAACGTAAATAACACATCTCCTAGTTCGTGGGCTTGGGAGAGTCGACCCTCTTCCAGACTTTGTTTAAGTTCGTTTAGTTCTTCTGTGGTTTTTTCTAAAACAGCTTGAACATTGGGCCAATCAAACAAAAGCCTATCTTTAAGTCCTAATTCAAAGCTTTCTGTTAAAGAATCTTTTACCATATGACTATTTAGGCATTTTTTGGACCAAATTAAAGTCTCATAGCGTGACTAAATCTTGAGGCTAATAATTAATCAAGTTTTCCCTAGATTTTAACTAAAAAAAAATTAGACGCTGGTCGTGATTTGGCTTTTAGCTTAACTTATGTCCTGGTATTGACGGCTATTAGCATTGATAATGCCAATAATTCAACCGAAATGACAGTAGCATAAATTAAGGTTAATTTAGCCATTTTAGAGTAAAGGTGAAATGAAAAACAAAAAACAGAAAGATGTTAAACTTAGTCGAAAACTGTATCAGTCGGTTGATCAGACACGCACATTTGAAGATTGGGTTAATAAACTTGAACTTAAGAACTACTATTTTTTTAGTTTTTTAGTTTATCTTGATAAAAAATTTTCATTAAAGAACTTAGGTATTTGGTTTATTTTTTCATTATGCTTTTCTTTTCTGCTATTTGCCAAATTTGATTACCAGCCAGTTATATATGAAGGTGAAATTGCAGCTACCGATATCAAATCACCTTTGAATTTAACCATGATTGATGTCATGACAACGGAAGCTAAAAAAGAAGTGGCGCAGAAAAATATTCTTTCTGTGTTTAGGTATGTTCCTCAAGAGTCAGAAGCTCAATTAGACCAAATTTATAATACTTTTTTAAAGTATCGTAGACTGACCTTACAAAAGAAATTAGATCAAATAAATAAAGAGGATTTTGAAAAAAGCCTAGGACTTAAAGTGAGTGACCGAACTTTTGATTGGTTAATTGAAGTTCAATTCGATTCTGAAATTGATAATACTCTAAGGTCTGTATTAGAAAATTGGGCTAGCCAATTTTTGGCAGACAGTCCCGAAAAACATATTCTGCCGAATCAAAAGTATCTAAATTTAGTAAGCTCTTATAGCGAAAAATCGGAAGAGGCAAAAATTCCTTCTGATGCTTTGAAAGATATCTACCGACGTAGCGTTTTAAAACAAGACTTGCCTATTCGTTTCAATAAATTATCTAAAATCAATCAAGGAAAAGTCTTAGATCTTGCATTTGATCTTTTAAAACCTAATGTTGTTTACGATGCTGATTTGACTGATAAGCGTCGACGATCTGCTGTTAAAGAAATTTTACCAGCAACCATATCCATCAAGAAGAATCAAACTCTTGTTAGTGCTGGCTCTATTATAAGTTTGGCGGATGTTAAGATTGTTAATCAAATTCGTCGCGAACAGTATGAAAGTAAACGGGGGTTTGTTCCTGTAGGCGTAGCCTTTTTATTTTTACTTTTTATCATAGTCGCTTCCAATGTTATTGGCGCTTTTAAAGCTATTGAACGAGATCTAGATTATCGAACTAATATTCTTTTCTTAGTCTCTTTGGTATGTTTAGGGATATGGAAAGTTCTGCTTTTTATGTTCGAAACATCGTTAGTTCAAAAGTTTGGCACCCAATACCCCCAAGAGGTTTTAGTTTTAGCTTGTCCATTTGTAGCCCCCATTATTATTTCTGGTTTGATAACTAGATCGCCTTATCTGCTTTTTATGTTTACTTTCTTTATTTCAATAGCATTCGCTTTTATAACTGATCAAAATTTTCCTACATTTGTAATTGTAAGCACAGCTAGCTTTGCGGCCATAAGAACTATTTACGCGATTGAAAGACGAAATGACATTTATCTTTCTTCATTTTTATCAGCTTTAGTTGCGTTTGCAGTTAGTCTAATTTTTATTTTTGTGAATCAGCCCTTAATTCTTGGGTCCTTTGAGGCCTGGGGACTACTAATTGGTGCAGCCCTAGTAGGAGCGGCTCTTAGTTCAGTACTTACATTTTTATTAGTTCCTGTGATTGAATCTATTTTTGAATTTTCCACAGATTTAAAACTTTTAGACCTTGCCAGCATGAATCATCCAATTATTAGAGAAATGATGGTTAAAGCTCCGGGGACATATCATCACTCAATGGTTGTGGGAAGTATGTGCGAAGCCGCAGCTCGTGAAATTGGGGCTGATGCCTTAATGAATAAAGTGATGGGGTATTTTCATGACATTGGTAAACTTGAGCATCCGACGTATTTTATAGAAAACCAACGGCAAGGCGAAAATCCACATGATTTAATCTCTCCACACTTAAGTAAAACCATTATTGTGGCCCATGTTAAAGATGGCGTGGAAATGGCTATTAAAGCTAAATTGGGGCAAGAGATCATTGATGGTATCAAGCAACATCACGGCACTACTCTCGTTTCTTACTTTTATAATAGAGCGATAAAAAACGCTGAGAAGCCTGAAGATGTTAAGGAAGAGGAGTTTAGATATCCAGGGCCTAAACCCCAATTTAAAGAATCTGCTATTTTAATGTTAGCCGATAGTATTGAAGCGGCGGCCCGATCCATGGATGACCCGAATCCCGTTAAGCTCAGTCATTTAGTTGAAAATATGATTGAGAAAAAAATTATGGATAGTCAGCTTGATGAATGTGATCTGAATTTTGTTGAGTTAAACCGTATTCGTAAATCTTTTTATAGAACTATTTTAGGTGTGTATCATCATAGAGTGGATTATAACGATGTATCAACCGATAAAAAAATCATAGATAAATCTGCCAATGCCTAAAAAAAATCTCAATATTTTATGGATCAACCAACAGTCAGAATTTCGGATTCCAAAACAGTTCATTGAATCTTCCAATATGAAGATTGTTCAAAAATTGCTTAGATTAAAATTGCTCAAGTCTAGGCAATGCTCGTTAAATGTAAATTTTGTTTTTTTAAAGCCAAAACAAATTAAATTATTAAATAAAAACTTTCGAAGTAAAGATAAAGCCACTGATATTTTAAGCTTTAATTCTTCAGACCCAGAAATTATAGGAGAACTGGTGTTTTGCCCGCATGTTATTACTAAAAATGCCGCTTTTAATAATTGGCCTGTTAAATTTGAATATTTGTACATGCTGATTCATGGCTATTTACATCTTTTGGGTTTTGATCACGAATCTGACCAAGAAGCTTTCATAATGTTTAGCTTGCAAGACAAAATTTTTAATAGCATCTCTGAAGGCCCTAAGGTTTAATTTTTTTTATAATTTTTGACTTCGGGATTCAGTCCCTTGACTCTTAAGTCCTTAGCACTATTCTTAGGCTTTAATTCTGGAGAAGCCATTGGGACTAAGCACGGAGTACTCAGAAAAATTAAAAACCTTAGAGAACATACAGCTTAAACTGGATGAACTTCGGGGGTTTCTTTGACATTGAAAAAAAACGAAAAACTTTAAAAGATTTAAAAGAAAAATCCGAAAGTCCAAAAGTTTGGGGCGATCCCAAATTATTACAAAAGATTAATCAAGATATTTCAGGCTTGCAAAAAACTATTACTGAATACGATACGATATTTAAAAAAGCGGAAGATGCCTTAGTTCTTCTTGAAATGTCGGCTGATGAAGAAGATGAAACCACATTTCAAGAGGTAAAAAAAGAGATTTTGGATTTGCAACTTGCCACTGATAAACTTGAAACCCAGAAACTTCTAAGTGGTGAAATGGATTTAAATTCTGCTTTTGTATCTGTAAATTCTGGAGCCGGGGGCACTGAAGCTTGTGATTGGGCAGATGCTTTATTTCGAATGTACACTCGGTTTGCAGAATCTGAAGATTATAAAGTTGAAGTTATTGAAATGACTGACGGAGATAGTGCAGGAATAAAATCCGTAACTTTTTCAGTTGAGGGCCCTTATGCCTATGGTTATCTTAAATCCGAAACGGGTGTACACAGATTAGTACGAATTAGTCCTTTTGATGCCAATGCCAAACGTCATACCAGCTTTGCTTCCGTATTTGTCTGGCCCGAAGTCGATGAAGATATTGAAGTTGAAATCAATGATGCTGATGTTAAAGTAGACACCTACCGAGCCAGTGGTGCTGGAGGACAGCATATCAATAAAACGGACTCTGCTATTCGGATGACTCATATACCAACAGGAATTGTAGTCCAGTGCCAAAATGAACGATCCCAGATTGCTAACCGTGAAAAAGCCATGAAAATGCTTCGTGCCGCTTTATACGATCTTGAAGTTAAAAAACGCCAAGAAGAAAAAGATAAACAAAATTCAGAAAAAAAATTAAATGAATGGGGCAGTCAGATTAGATCGTATGTGTTACATCCTTATAAACTTGTGAAAGATCATCGAACTGGTTTTGAGTCCTCCCAGGCCGAAAAGGTTTTAGATGGCGAGCTTCACGACTTCGTCCAAGAGTATTTAAAGATGCTAGGTTCTGAATCATGATCTATTGGTATGCATCAAGAACTTTAACCACAACTCGAGGATTATTTAATCTTTCCACGCTTCTTTCTTTAGTAAGCCTCGCTATTGGAATTGCTACTTTAATTACCGTAATGGCACTCGTTTCAGGTTATGAAAAAGCCTTAAAGGCGTCGGTTTTTGATGTGGTAGGGCATATGTTAGTTACTAAAGCTCCTATACCTATTTATAATGTTGAAGACGAAGTGAAAAATCTAAAACAAAAAATATCTATACAAGATTTTTCTTATTCACCTTACGTTCAAAAAGAAGCTTTAGTTGTTAGTCGCGGTAAAATACAGGGTGTAATTGTTGAAGGTCTTGATGTTAACAGTTATGCGTCAGTTTCAAACATTAATCGTAGAATTGTATCAGGAGTTATGGATTTAGCTAAAGCGGCTAATGACTCAGGAATTTACGTTGGTAAAGGCCTAGGGGAAGAGTTCAAATTAAAACTTAATGATACAATTAATGTTGTAGTCCCTTTTTCGGATTACAATTTTGGTATTCGAAGAACCGTTCAACCTTTTAAAATTTTGGGGTTTCTTGACCTGGGAAAGTACGAATATAATAACCGTTATGTTCTTACTGAGATTACAAATGCGAGAAAATTATTTGAGTTTTCAGATTCAGCTTCAACGGGTTTAAGATTAAAATTTAATGATCCCAAATTAGCTTTGAAAATTCAAAATGAAATCATTGATAAGAATCTTCCTTATAGCGCGCAAACCTGGAAGGATACAAACTTAAGTTTATTTGAAGCTATCAAGATTGAACGTGTAATTATTTTTTTCATTTTATGTATTATGATAGTTATTGGTGCATTTAATCTGTCCACGGGATTATTTCTTAGTGTTTATAAAAAGACGGCGGATATGAGTGTTCTTAGATCATTAGGTTTACAGGCTCGTCACGTCGCCAGTATTTTTATTATTCAAGGATTAATTATCGGTGTTGTGGGTTTTATCTTTGGGATTGCTCTTGGTTATTTAATGCTACAAATTCTAAATTTTGTTTTAGCCTCGGGCTTATTTTTACCACCTGAAGTTTATAAGCTGAATGCTTTGGTTTTAGAAATGAATCCTAAGGACTTGATTTTTATTTTCCTTGCAGCCATGGCCATCTGCCTTGTTGCAACGATCAGTCCAGCGTTAAAAATTTATAAACTAAAACCATCTGAAGGGCTACGTTATGACTGAAACTTTACTTAAAGCTGTGGGCATAAAAAAAACTTTTTTGCGAGATCAGCAGCGACTACAAATACTTCATGGCTTAGATTTTGAAATACAACAGGGCGAAAGTGTGGCCATTGTTGGTGGCTCTGGAACGGGAAAAAGTACCTTGCTTCAAATTTTGGGGACCTTAGATAGTCCTACTGAAGGGGAAGTTTTTTTTAAAGACCAAAATGTAACTCATTGGTCAGATCAAAAATTAGCCGAATTTCGAAATCAAAATCTAGGGTTTGTCTTTCAATTTCATCATCTTTTGCAAGAATTTACCGCTCTTGAAAACGTTATGATTCCCTGTTTGATTCAAAAAATGCCTAATGGATTAGCTAAAGCCAAAGCCTCCTATGTTTTAGCAGAGCTCGGATTAAAAGATCGGCTAGATCATTTTCCATCTCAACTTAGTGGTGGCGAACAACAAAGGGTGGCCATTGCTCGATCTGTGGTTTTAAAACCAGCATTGATCTTGGCTGATGAACCCACAGGCAATCTTGACGCGAAGAATACAAAACAGATTCAAAAGGTATTTTTGGAATTGGTGGAAAGTTTTGGGGCGTCAGTGGTTGTTGTGACTCATGATAGGGATTTTGCTTCTGGATTTAATCGTATTTTAGAGCTTAAGGATGGGCTTTGGGACCATTTATCCTTTGCGTAATTGGCTATATACTTTTATCTTTAGTTCCTTAAGACGATGTTAGAAAAATTAAGAACTCCTTTCGTAAGATACTTCCTGCCCACCGCTGTGGTATTTACAAACTTTTGTGCCACGTCTAGCTGGGCTCAAGTTGAAAGTTTAAATCCAAAGATTATTAAACCCGTTGGGAATTCAAGTGCTACATCAGCAAACGCCCAAGTTATTTTATCGGTTTTAGTTGATGGCAATCAAAGAATTGAGGACGAAGCGATTTTAACTAAAATTAAATCTAAGCCCGGGACAAAGCTAGATCCTGAAAGTATCGCATCGGACTTAAGACGCATTTTTAAGTCGGGTTATTTTGATGATGTAAGAGCCGATTTTGATTCTGGGGTTTTAAGTTTTGTTGTCAACGAGCGAAAAATAATTCAAGAGTTGGATTATGTCGGCAACTCGGAAATTGATGATGACGAATTAGGTGAAGCCATTGATGTTAAAGCCTTTCAGCTATTAGACGAAGCGGTCATTGAAGAGGCTCTTCAAAAAATTCAAAAATCTTATGAAGACAAAGGTTTTTTCTTAACTCAAGTCGATTACAAAGTAGAGGATTTAACGGAACCTCCTGGTGCGGTTAAATTAAAAATCATTATTGATGAAAAGAAAAAAGTAAAAATAAAAAAAGTTAGATTTATTGGCAATAAAGGTCTAACTGAAGATGTTTTAAAAGCCAGAATGTTAACGAAACCGGGAACATTATTTGGCGGTGGTAACTACAAAGAAGAAGACGTTGACCGAGACTTCGAACTTATAAAGTTTTTATATTTAAATGAAGGTTATGCCCAAGTTAGAATAGATCCTCCGAAAACAATAGTCTCGCCTGATAAAAGCGGAATTGAAGTGATTTTCAAAATTGAAGAGGGACCTAGATTTAAGATTGGCGAGATTACATTTAAAGGGGACCTTTTAAAAACTCCTGAAGAGTTTCTTGAAATGATGCGAATGGATGACCAAGAGTACTTTTCCCAACAAATCATTATGAGTGATCTTTCTGAGCTTCAAGCGGTTTATGGGGATCAAGGTTATGCTTATGCGAATATTGTTCCCCGTCCATTGATGAATGACCAAACGGCTGTCATGGATTTAGTTTTCCAAATCAATCAAGGTGATAAAGTTTCGATTGGTGAAATTAAAATCATGGGCAATACCAAAACTAGAGATAAAGTTATTCGTCGTGAGATGAAACTTATTGAAGGCGAGCTTTACAATGAAACAGCTAAACGAAATTCCATTGCCAACTTAAATCGATTAGGCTTTTTTAAAGCAGTTGATGTTCAACCTAACACAGACTCAAGCGCTTCAGATGTTATGGACCTAAACATTCAAGTGGAAGAGACCAGCACTGGGACTTTAAATTTAGGTGTGGGCTTTGGAGGGTTTCAGGGCTTTGCGGTTCAGGGCTCTTTGAACCAAACTAATTTGTTTGGCGAAGGGAAAAACATTGGTTTCAGTATCAATTGGAGTGAAAACGTAAATCGTCTTTTTAATTTAAATTACACCGACCCCTATTTCTTAGATACCTTGTGGTCATTAGGTGTTGATGCCTACCAGACCCTAAGATTTTTACCAGACTTTCAAGAGACCCGTGTTGGTGGTGCCATTCGATTGGGTCGCATGCTGGATGATTATTGGCGGACTTCTATTAGATATAGATTGGATGAAACGGATCTTGGCTTTAATGCATCTGAACGCTTAAATGATATTTATCCTGTTGCAGTGGAAAAAGAATCAGAAGGTTTTGCCAGTTCATTAACTTGGTTCTTAGAGTATGATCGTCGTGACAATCGACGCTTTCCAACCAAAGGTTTTTACTCCAACCTTTCTTTTGAGTACGCTGGCATTGGTGGGGATTTAAATTACTCAGAGACAAGTTTAAATGTGCGATATTATAAACCTATTATTGGCTCGCTAGTTTGGAGAAATAATTTTGTTTATGGTTTGCTAACTTCCAATGAATCGGGTCGGGATGTTCCAATTAGTCAATTGTACCGATTGGGTGGAGCAAATACTATTCGAGGCTACAATTGGTTCACTTTATCAAAACGAAAAAGATCCCAGGATGCTTTTAACAAATTTTTTGCGGCTGGTGATCCATTCGCCGAATTTAAAGCCTTTCGTCCTTTTGGTGGCACCCAACAACTTTATTATAATCTAGAATTTGAATGGGCTTTGGTGCAAGAAGCTGGCATCAAAGGTGTGGTCTTTTTTGACGTAGGACAAGCTGAAGACAGTCTATCGGTCTCTAAACTAAAAAGTGCCTATGGAGCAGGGATCCGATGGATTTCTCCTCTTGGACCCCTAAGATTTGAGTGGGGCTTTCCTATTGATTCAGACATTAGGTATGGGGAAGAGAAAGTGGTTTTTGACTTCTCCATATCTTCCACTTTTTAGTTGATTTTTTAAGACTCATTCATGAATGACAGGCTCCATGGGTATGTTGGGCGCTGCGTAATTGGTGAGGGACCAAAGCTCGTTTGCATGCTATTAATGAGTTAATAATTACGAGGATGGTGCTTATGAAAAAAATACTTATGATTTTGTCTTTAGGGTTTATCTCGATGAATCTTCAAGCCGCTGAGATTAAGATGGGTTATGTGGATATGCAACTCGCAATTCAACAGACCAGTGATGGGCAAAAAGCTAAAAAAAGTTTAGAAGCCATTGCCAAAGGC
>JBGSLV010000026.1:0-33355 GCA_041740515.1 Bdellovibrionales bacterium
ATGGATACAAAAACATGGAGTATTTTAAGCTTAAAATCATGCAGAAAGTGGGCTACTTAAACAGCTGTTTTGCGCTTAAATGGATGTATGAACTCAAATCCAATTAAACCCCCATCCCCACAAAAAAAAGAAAGAGGCGACATGCGTTTCGCCTAAAAATTTCATAACCACTAAAGTGACGTTTTTTGACACTTAAAACTGGTATTTTCAACAGCTAGTTTTTTTTCTTCTACTGTCACTCGATATTGCGCTGTTGAACCATTAGTTTTATGAGGTATACTTTTTGCTCTAAAATGTTCATGAAAACCTTTGTTTCTGTTTTAGCTTTAACTTTGTTTCTTTTTGATGCTAGGGCACAAGAAATATCAATCAACAACCAAGCTTACACTGATGCTGAAATCAATAGTGCGTTTGAGTTGGCAAGGAGTATCCCTTTTTATTCCTATGGGGATTTAGACAACTACCCGTATAAATCGATTTATTTTCCTTATTGTGCTGCAGGTGCTGCTGTTATTGGTGACCAGGTTCAAAAAAAAATTAAAAAACAGGTTGGACAATCTTATATCTTCTTTACGGATGCCTACACAAGTCATTGTAAATATCCAACAGCATATGGTTGGCATACGTTTATCACTATAAAGCGAAACGATGGCGAATTGGTAGCAATTGACCCTGCCCATACGGAAGGACCATTGTTAATTAATGATTATCTGCAAATTTTTATAGAAAATGACTGTCAAAATTTATCTTTAAAAGAAATGGAAAGCTTATCTAAAAATGTTAATACAAGCGCACTTTATATTCAAAGAATAGATAATGATGGACATGATTTTAATGATGAAGTTTTAGAGGTTTACAGGCAATCGAATTTAAACGAAATGATGAGTGGAATTGCTCAGCCATTGCCGGTAGGTCCACAAGGGTTATTTGGCGTGCCATATGGCGACACTATGAGCGACGAACAGAAGTTTTTAAATGAAAACTTAAAGGACCGTCATTTTTTGTATGTTTATCACCTTTCCTCAAAAGTTAGTTTAGGTAGTATGTCATCGGTTAATTCTAACATATCTCAGGATTTTTTAGATGCGGCTTATACTTGGGTTTTACCAACGTCTTTAATTAAAAATGAACCAACATGGTCTTATGAAGCTATGGTTCCTTTTGTAACTGAGAGTACATTTGAAACAAGCAAATAATTAAATGTAAAGCTTGTTTCAGTACTAACCCACCTTCGTATAAGTCAAAATATTTTTCTGTTTATAAGACTTCCACGTGGTACTGATATCGGCGTGACCGAGCCATAGGCTCACGTCTTTAATTTTTTGACCAAGTTTAAGCATTAAATCGGTAAAATTTTTTCGACCGCCATAAAGGGTAATGTTTGAACCAAAAATTTTACGAACGGCTTTTGCGGTAGGGCGTTTGTACTGACCTTCTTTTATAATTTTAAGGGCTTTTTCTTGCTCCTTATAAAGAATAGGGATGAATTTAAAACGCTTACTTCTTTCTAAATTTTTTAGTTTGCTTTGATAAATCTTCAGTGCTTGAACCCCACCCTCCTCAATCACAGACCAAGTCGAAGTGTCTGAAAGCTGTTCAACCTCGTAAGGTCGTAACCCAAACCAAACTGTTATAAATAAGTAATTGTAAGTTTCAACATTCATTTTCGTTTTGAATTTTTCAAGCAGGTCGGGCGGTAGGGGGTTGCTTTCTGTTCTGACTCCAAGCTCACTTGTTTTGCCTTTCTTTGTTCGTTGGGAGTCTGAAATCTCCCAAGCGGCATTGGCTCTAGGGGAATTCAAAGGGCCAAAGTATTTAGTTTCTTTTTTAGAGACAAATTGCCCCCAGGCATTCAACATGGAAACAAGTTTTCGGGCATATGAAAGGCTTACCTTTTGTTTTATAAAATAACGATAGATGGATTCTTGATTTTCGGAATACTGATAGGGGAGTAGCCTTAAGGACTTAATCATTTTTTGAATAAAGTTAAAATGGACACGGATTTTCTTTTTATGGGCATCGCCCCCAAAGCCTTTATTTAAAACTTTGGTAGCGAACTCGTCTACGTACTCTTGTGGAAACAATACTTTGTCATAGCTGTTCAAAGTCGCAACGTTATGAGCCGCTGCAATTTTACTTTTAATATCTTTCTTTTTTAAAGACCTTTCTTGGTTAAGTCTTTTTATACGCTTTCTGGCCTCTTCTAATGATAGGTTCGGGTCGACCCCTAATGAACTATAGCCTAAGTCAGGGACTCGCTGCTGGACTGTTTTAGCGTTCTCTGTGTACTCATAATATAAGGTCCATGAACCAGGCTTAGTGTTTTTACGAATATAGAAAAAACCTTTGGTTAAAGTGTATTCCATGACGACCTCATCGGCTTAAAGCCTTTTAAGATTGATGGTAAAACACCTGCACACCCGACACGAATGCCCCGACACGGACTCGTAACTACCTGAAGTAATTGAATTATTTTTATTTATGGTAGCGAGGGAGGGATTTGAACCCCCGACACGCGGATTATGATTCCGCTGCTCTAACCAACTGAGCTACCCCGCCATATGTCCTTAAATTCGTAAAATTAAAGATAAACTTTGTTTTAGGTATTTTCCTTTTTTAAGTCAATAAGTTGTCTGTTCTCTTGGGATTTAAATCTGTTGATTAATTCAAGGCAGAGGTTGGTTTTATCCTCTAAATCTAAAGTATAGGGGATAAAATGATAGTTGGGATGCTCTTGCCAAATCGTCTTTAACTTTTCTTCCATATCAAGACTGGTCTGCTGATCTTCGGGTCGAAAGGCCGTGTTTTGGTAGTCCTCTTGATGGGCGACACCAAGTTGAAGAATCAGCTGATATTCATCACGAGTTGTTGGGATATGAATACGCATTTTATCAGCAAAGTTATCCCAACTGTTGGGCCAATAACACAATCCGTCTAAAAGGCCGCGATCAAAAAGCAAAATCTCGGCCTGTGGGTTTAAAACTTCTGCCATATTGGTCAAAGCCATTTGAACATGAAAAATGGCATATTGTCGTTCGGTAAGTCCGATAGCGTCCTCAAGCCTTGGAAATCCCCCTCTGAAGATCATTTCAGCAGCTTCAGGACAAACATGAATTTTCGTGCTGTAAATAGCCTTTAATTTTTTACAAATTGTCGACTTGCCTGAAGAGGGGCCGCCCGTTAACACCACTTTATACATCTGCTATTCATTATTTGAGACTGGGTAATTATTCAACAAGAGAAATAAAAAAAAGCATTTTTTATCTTTTTCTGCTACTGACTTCTAAACGTGAAAATTCATATCTTGATTTTTCTGTTATTGCAGGTGCTTTTAAGATATTTATTTTTTGCTTCATAGTTTACTAAAAAGTCTTAACTAAAGGAGTTCCGTAAATTGAACTTAATGACCTTAAATGATGTTACAAGTTTTTTAATGCAGTTAAACACACTCCAAGCTTGGGTTGATATTGTTTGGGGCATCCCACTGCTTAGTTTAATATCTTTCGTGAGTCTATATTTGCTTTTTTTGTCAAAAGGTGTGCCTCTTAAATATTTTAATTTTGCCTGGAAGCTTGTGTTTGGCCGTGTGGTTTTGGCTTCCGTAGATGAGCAGACTGACAAGATAAAAGCATCAAAAGACTTAGAAGATCAAAAGTCTAAAAGTGAAGAATTAGGAAACAATAGCGACGGGGACTTAAACGAAATTGTAAAACCGCTTCAAGGTCAAATTTCACAATTTAAAGCTTTAACAATTGCCGTAGGTTCAACCGTAGGAATGGGAAATATTGCAGGCGTAGCTTTAGCCTTAGAGCGAGGCGGTCCTGGGGCTATCTTCTGGATGTGGGTGGCAGGCTTTATTGGTATGAATACCAAATTTTTTGAATGTACATTGTCACTTATGTTTCGAGCCAAAGATGCTAAAGGGGAGACGCAAGGCGGACCCATGTATTATATTCCAAAAGCTTACAGGAACAAAAAAGTAGGCTCAATTATGACTTATATTTTTGTAATTGGTGGTCTTTTAGGAACTTCAGAGCTCTATCAGGCCAGTCAGCTTTCCATGTTTATGTCGACAGAGTTCAATGTCAGCTCGTACACAGTTGGGGCTTTTGTATTTGGTTATGTTTTTTATATTTTATGGGGAGGGCTGACTCGGTTGTCCAATTGGACAGGGGCGATAGTGCCATTTATGTGTTGGTCCTATATTGCGCTTTCGATTTATATAATTATGTGTAACTACGATAAAGTGGGTAGTGTATTTAAACTTATTTTCACAAGTGCTTTTGCACCCCAAAGTGTAGTCGGTGGGGCTACAGGTTATGCAGTCTTTCATGTGTTTAAGCAAGGCATTCAAAGAGCCGCATTTTCGAATGAAGCAGGAATGGGAACTGCGCCTATGGCTCACGGCAATGCTATTACTGACGAACCCTTATCAGAAGGTTTTGTGGCTATGCTTGGGCCGTTTATTGACACCGTTATCATATGCACTTTGTCCGCTTTGGTTTTAATCATTTGCACTCCTTTAAATGAATTTGGTCAACTTAAACAGATTGATTGGATCAGCAGTATCTACCAACAGTATTATGGCAGTTTTGGAAAGTATGCTCTACTTGCTATTATCTTAATGTTCTCTGTGACGACTATTATTGGCATGGCCAGTTACAACGAAAAATGTTGGATGTACTTGTTTGGTAAAGTAAAAATATTGTCCTCAAGAACCTTTTTTATATTTTTCTTTTGTACCTGTTTATTTATTGGTTGTGTGAAAGATGGCGACTTTGCCGTTGGTATTATAGATATAGGTTTTGGAATTATGGCTTATGTTAATCTTATCACTATAGCTCTTTTAGGTCCCTTAGTTATTCTAAGACTTAAAAAACTAAAAATCTAGCATTCCATATCGAAAGGCTAGATTTTTATAGTGCAATTATAATGAGTTATATTAATAAAAAAATATTTTATTTTTTATGCGACTCTATGATCTGGGCCGTAATCTAAGCCTTTCAGCCTGACACCAAAAATCTCATCAACTGCAACTTTTTTATGGCCTTCCATAATGCTCTGACGGATGAGCTCTTTGACCTGATCTTTTTCTTTGTCTTCCATTTCTGAAAATTCAATACCAAAGTGATCAAACTTTTGGACTGGTGACATAGCATTTCTATCATCTTTTGAAACCGGATCTGGTTTGTTAATTTTTCGAACTACAGTTGCATAAAAATTTAAAGATTTAAGTTTCTGTTCAGGAGCCGCATATAAATGAATTTTAATGGTCATACCTTCTTTGATAGAGTGTCGGTTGATTTTTATCATCATACCTGAAGTGCTCATGTCACAAGTAGCAGCCTTAAACATTCGACCTTCGCCAATAACTGCAATCTCAGCCGTAAGTGGGACACGAATTGATTTCCGAAGAGGTATATCAGTATTTAGATCTATATTGTGTTCTTTTAAAAAAAGTTTAGTTGTCATTTTTGAAAATAGAGGAATATCCTTCATTTTGTGCCAAGAGCCATGGCCTAGAAGGGTTATTTCTTCATCTTCAGTGACGTCTTCATTCTCAATTAGAATACATACTTCGGTGTAAGAGTAGGGTCCCGTTTCTTTGTCTTTAACTCTGATGTACCAATTTTTGACGAATGGATCAGACAACTGCTCTTTAGCTAATTTAAACATAATTAACTCCTTAAATAGACTTTAAGGTATCGGTTAAGTTCATAAAATAATTAACTTTGAATGTTGAGCTATGGCTTAGGGGGGCTAAATTTCTAAATTAAGAGTTAAAAACAATTGTGGAGATTAACCCCGACCGGCTTAAAATGATACGTTTTTGAAATTATCAATAGACCTGTAAAAATCCTTGAATGGGAAATTCCATTTGAGTTTTAGTCTAAGGGCTAGTTTTAAAGCTTTAAACACATTTTTTTTTTGAACAAACCGATATTTATTTTTGAGATGAAAAAAAATGTAAGCTGTTCAATTTTTATGGTTTGTATATGTATGGGCTTTATTCAACCTGTATACGCCATGGAAATTATTTTTGGCCAAAAATACCCTATCCAGCAAAAAACTAATTCAGATCAGTTAGCATGGTTGTCTGTGCAGTTCGAAAAAGATATCACAGGTAAAGTCATTTATAGACTTGAAGCCAGCCACCCCAAGGGGAAAAAAATTTCTTACTTAAAAGGAAGGGACTATTTACTTTCTGAAGATATGCAAAAAAATATGATACGCAATTTTGAAGTAAAAAATCCAGAAGTAGACTTTGATATCGAACAAAAAGCGTACTTCGAAGTAACACTTCCCTATGATTTTAATACTAGATATTTGCCGTTAAAGTTTGAGACCGAAAAGGGATATCAAGAAGTAGTTTTAAGGCTTAGGTTTGGGGATTATCGCTTTATGCTTGCAAGCCGAGTTCTAAATTCTGTTTCGTTTGTCGAAACAGAACCTGTTATTGCTGCCAAAACCGTAGATCAACTTTTTGCAAAGCGAGAACTTTTAAAAAAACGCCCACCAAAGCTTATCGAAAAGCAGGAAATTGTTGAGGTTAAAGTTGATGATATTTACGATGTCATTAGTAAGGATTTAAATATTCAAACAAGAATTATATCCGACGATGCCAAAGCTGCGGCTCAAGATACTCAACCTGCAGAAATGGATGAATTTGATACCTTACTTAGTAAATACGCCATTGATGAAAATAAAGCTAAGTCGGTTACCAATCCTTCTCAGGGTATGAAGATTAATCCACAACAATTAAACTCCTTCACTTCAAACACGAGCTCCACAGATGGTAATTTGGATACATCTAATCTTTCACCAGAAGAGCAAGAGATTTTAAATAAACCAACAACAGAGTCTGATTATAATGCTTATGTCGATGACTTAGTGAAAGAGAAAAAGCCGGGAGATTTTGACGGTGCGGCTTCAATTGATGAAATAATTGCGCAAGCTGGACAATTCGATAGTGCGGAGCAAGCCGCAGCAATTATTAAAACCTCTGACGATATCGAAAGTGAAGACGTAGACAATGAACAAGATCTTTCGGCCAATGATCGAAGCGATGAAATGGCAAATCAATTTGAAAACATATCTAATACCAATGAAACAACGGGTTTTAATCGTGCATTTAAACCTAAAGCCGTTTACATCCCACCAGTGGATACGGAAGAACTTTTTGGTTTGCCATCTCAAGATTGGGTTGAACCTAAGAGTGCCCCAGTGCTAGTGATGAAACCCAAACCTGTGGATCAAAAACGAAGAATTGCTTCTTTTGACAAACCGCAAAGAAATAATTTTGTCGAGTGGACTCCTGCACCAAAACCCGCGGCAGCTAAAGGCGTTAACATAGACGAACTATTTGGTGCAGATCCTGAGGCGAATTCAAGTGGCTTTGGTTTTTAATATTTTTTTAGGTTTAACGCTTTCGACAACAGACTATAGTAAAGCTCTAAACCTTTCCTATGAATCTTTGAAAGTTGAAAGTTATGGAATGGATATTTCGTTAAAGCTCGCAGATAAATATTATTTGGAACTTGATTTCAAAAGGCTTGCAGCCCAAGTACAAAGTGGTTCGGGTTTACTTAATATTTATGGTTGGGATTATACTCATGATATTGCCATGATAAAATTTGGACATAAAATAAATGCTACAACAAGTTTTTATGCAAGTCCTGTTCTCTACTATGTCCCTATTTTATTTCCCACTCAGGTTGGTGCCCTGACATCCATTGCAGCGTTTGAAAAGACACCGGCTTATGGCTTGGGGTTAGGTTGCAAATATGAATTACAACAAAAAAAAATCAAAATTAAATTTGACGCAAGTTTAAGTTATTTGGAATTTGCAAGCGATGAGTTTTCGACAAATTATAGCTATGTTTTTGATCTCGACATCCATCCCACCTATGCGCTGAATAAATCCATGGAGCTGGGATTAAATTATAACTTAGTCAATGGCTTTTCTAGTTTTATTGAAAACAAAACCGGTTCTGATTTCCCTATTAAAACAAGTAATTTTTTACATAACTTATTTCTTACATTTGCATACACATTGCAGTAAGACTTTGACCCAAGCCCATTTCATAGCAACAATAGTCTGTAGATCAGTTCTTTTTTATTTTAATTCTATTAGGGGTCATTATGTCGATCATTTCTATTATCAATCAAAAAGGCGGCGTCGCTAAAACAACAACAGCAGTAAATCTTGCCTATGAATGGTCAGCCTTGGGGAAAAAAGTTTTACTCATTGATCTAGATCCTCAAGCCTCTGCCACTAAATCAGTTTTTGGCGACTTGGAATTTGATTATACATCCTACGACGTAGTTACCCACAACGCTTCTGTAAAACAAAGTGTGCAACACTCTGAACGTTTTGGGATTGACGTAATACCTGGTGAAATCATGTTGAGTGGAATTGATATCAAACTTGCCGCTCAGTTTGGTCGAGAGAAATATTTAAAACGTAGCCTCATGGCCGTGAAGTCAAAGTATGATGCGATTATTATTGATTGCTCGCCGACTTTGGGGCTTTTAACTGTGAATGCTTTAATTGCATCTGATGAAATTGTAATTCCTATCTGTCCCGAATATTTTTCTCTGAAAGGCATCGAACTTATTTTAGATACGATCAATAATATCCGAGCCGGTCTTGGGCATACCATAAAAATAAAAGGCATAGTAATCACTAGATATAAAGGACGTAAAGTTATTGAATCCGTCATCGATCGAGTGGAAAAAACCTATGGCTTAAAAGTTTTCAGTGATTATATTCCTGACAATATCGCTGTAGAAGAGGCTCATCATCAGCATTTACCTGTTCGAAAGCATTGTCCTGAAAGCAAAGCCGCTGAAGCTTATAAAAATCTAGCTCGTGCTCTTTGGAGGTGAAATTATGGCGAACAAAATGAACCCATTGTTTCAAGACTCTACAGTTTCTAGTGGAGCCAACATTCGAACACAATTTGAACTTAAAAAAGTATTTTTAACTGAAAATGAAAAAATGTTTCTATCACTTTTTGATCAGCGTGAAAAAAAGTTTATTGAACTTAAATGTTTAGATCATAAAACGGGGACTTACTCCTGTTCGGTTTGGCTTAAACACAAACAAGAAATAGGTTATCAGTTTTTTGTTAAGTCTGACACTGAAATCAAAGGTGTATCTGAGTTTAAAAAAGGCATGGCTATGTATACAATTCTTGAAGTCTGGCAGCCGGATATAAATATAAGCTTGCTTAAAGAATTAGCGTTAGAAGTGGCATCTTCTCCTGAAAGCGCTTTTATCGAAGAGGCCGACGGGCCCAATCCCACCGGTGAAGACTTTATCGAAAACTTAATTGAGAAATGGGGACTTTAACCTTAATAAAACAAAAAATTAAATAAAATTATTGGTCTCTAATCTCAAAAAACAATTCCACAAACATAAATGATCTCCGCAAAAGGCCATTTAAAAACAACCTGAGTGGAAGGTTGTTTTTAGAATGAAAACAATTTTTGCTTGGTTTTAACTTTGGTTTTTTTAATTTTAAATCTAAATTTAAGAATTTAGATTTAAAAAAATCTTAATATTTAAATCCAGTCTCTTTAAAGCCTTAATTCTTGCAATTAAATTAAATGGGGGGTTATCCCAAAACTACCTGAAAAGTCATTTTCAAGTAGCTTAGGTACAAAACCAAAACTAAGTGCTCAAAATTTAGAAGTCACTGCAATTCTAATGAGGCTGGCTGAAGTGGAGTACTCCCCAGTGACACTAGCAGGAGATGGTGGGGCAGGGTCAGGTAAATCGATCGAGGGTTTGTCTAAGAAGACAAGCTGCGTGAAAGCCCCATGAAAGGCCAAAGTCTCGCTCATATTATAACTTGCTCCAATATTTAGACCTAAACGATCGTCATCAACACCTCTTGGTGTTCTTCGGTCATCGGGTGGAGCACCTGTCTCATAAGATAAACCCCCGCGCAGAACCATTTTTTCATTTAAGTAATAATCTGCACCAGTGGCTAAAAAGTAAGTATTTTTCCATTCTAGAATCGAAGAGCTAGATGTATCTGTATCCGTATTGTTAACTGTTAAAGCATCAAAAGAGGACCAACCCGTCCAAGAAAGCGATGCATGTAAATCAAGTGATTCATTAAGCAAGTAACTGGCCCCTAATGTTAGGTTATCGGGAATTGTAATTTCAGCTTCAACGGCCTGACCATCACCCAATCCACCATTGATAATTGCCGGATTAGCCAGTACGGCATTGGCATTGGCATTTAAGCCTCGGACAGTTTGATTGCCTTTAAGGTTATGTTTAATCTGACTGCGGTACTGAAATCCCAGTCTTAAAGCGTCACTGTATTTGTAAATAGCAGAAAATGCAGCTCCAAAACCTAAGTTGTCGCCATCGAAAGTTGCAGAGCTATCGGCGTTTCCAGCTAATGCAGGGTTGCCACTTAAAGCTCCTGTATCTACGACACGTCCTAATTCACCTGTGGCATACTGAATTTGAACGCCTCCAGAAATGGCAAGCTTCTCGTTCATTGCGTAAGTAACAGCTGGAGTAAAATTATAAGTCGCTAGATACGTTTTGGTAGCTTGATAGCGCCCAATCCAATCATTCCCATAATCACTGTTTGTAGCCCATGGCACAGTAATAGTAGCTGTAACAAATATTTTATCAGCGACCTTTTGACCATAATATAAGCTAGGAAGCAAAGAGGTCTCCCCAAAACCGCTTGCACTTCCGTCAGCACCGTTTGCTGAATAGCTTGTTTCACCTTCAAAGCTTCCACTTGGGATTAAGGTTGTGAACTCAGCACTGAAATGTTTACCCTCGTTCATAAAAGCGATTATAGATGGATTATTAAAAAATCCACTGGCTGTTTTGGCACCCGTAACATCAGACGCAAATCCAGTTCCCATGGTCTCAGCGCTTTGATAGCGCATCTGGTAACCGGCACCGTAAGAAGTTATTGGAAGACAAATGCTTATTATGCTTGCTGTTATTATGTGTTTTAATCCTGGCTTGGCCATAGATTTCCCCCTTAAATGTTCTAAATTTACTCGTTCTTTATTTTTGGTTCAGTCCTATGGCTTATAATGATTGTGGCGCACTAAACCTTTGACATCTTCTCCTTGAAACTTCATTTTTGTCTTTGAACAACGCGACAGATTCTTAAAAAGGTGAAATATGAACATTTTAAACTTTACTTCATCATTATTGTTTACATTTTTCCGCTTCTATAAAAATTCAGTTTCTATTGTCAATTTACCTAAAGCTTTAAGTTTTTTAATGTTTGTATTTCTTATGGGACTTGGCTTAAGTGGCTGCAATTATGTGAAGGGTTTATTAGGGCAACAAACCGTGCATGATGAAGTCGTAGTTGCAAAGTCATCTGAAATAAAACTAATTGCTTCTAACGATAAATTTAAGTTTATACCCCATCAAATTATTGCTAAACCTGGACAAGTTCTAAAGCTTAAAGTGATTAATCAAATCAAAGCTATGCCTATTGTCTTTTCAGTTTTAAAAAAAGATGAAGATCCTGTTGTTAATGCCTTTTTAGGCATGCAGAAAGGTAAAGAGGGTAATTGGGCTCCACCTATCGAGCATATTCTTGTGGGCTCAAAGCTTTTAGGTTTTGGTGAGTTTGAAAGTTTTGAAATTAAGTTGCCTAACGAACCTGGGACCTATGCTTTTATTTCTTCGTATCCTGGGCAAGTTGATGATTTGCATGGTTCGATAAAAATAGAATTGGCCCAGGATTAAAACCCGATGAAAACGGCTTGGCTAAAAGAACTTCATTGGCAAATTGGTATAGGACTTCTTCTAGGAATTGTCTCTGGACTTTATTTGCACGCACATGTCATGAACCCCATAGTTGCTCCATTGTTACAGTTTTTTGAATTTGGAGGCGAGTTTTTTATTCGCTTACTTAAAATGGTAGTTGTTCCTTTGGTAGCAAGTTCACTTTTTATAGGTATTGCTGGAGTCAATTCGTCCAAAGAACTAGGAACTATTGGTATCCAAACAGCAGTATATTTTATCTTCTCAAGTTTAATTGCAATTCTTGTAGGTTTGATATTTGTGAATCTTATCCAACCAGGTGTTGGGTCCACTTTAGCTGAAAGCTTAAACTACAATGATAATTTTGCGGTCAAAAAGCCCGAGTCTTTACTCAAAAGTTTTTTAACTATGGTGCCCGAAAACCCTATAGGATCAATGGCTGCTGTGCCTTTTGATATGTTAGGTTTAATATTTTTCGTCGTTATTTTTGGTATTTTTGCCATGAAAGTTGAAGCCTCTGTTCGAAAGCCTATTTTTGATTTCGTATTTGCGATTTCCGAAATTATGACCAAAATGGTGGGTGCTATAATTAAACTTGCACCTATTGGAGTCTTTTTTTTAGTGACAAAATTAGTCTCTACAGTTGGGGTTGACGTTTTTATACCTTTGCTTTGGTATTTATTAACTGTTTCACTAGCACTATTAGCTCATATGTTTTTAGTTCTACCTGGTATTATCTTTATATTTACTAAACAGAATCCTTATAAGTATTTAAAGCAAATGTCTCCAGCCCTTCTTACAGCTTTCTCAACAGCCTCCAGTGCAGCTACTTTGGCTCTGACTATGAAGTGCAGCCAAATCAATAACCGCGTCTCGGAAAAAGTTTCGAGTTTGGTATTACCCTTAGGTGCAACCATCAATATGGACGGAACGGCCCTTTATGAAGGTGTGGCTGTGATTTTTATAGCACAAGTGCTTGGCCATGAAGTGACTCTGTTTCAACAGTTTATTGTGTTAATTACAGCACTTTTAGTTTCTATAGGCGCGGCCGGCATACCTCATGCGGGATTAGTTATGATGGTCATCATTCTAGAGGCTATAGGACTTCCTGTGGAAGCCACAGCCATGATTTGGGCTGTGGATAGGGTCGTTGATATGGGTCGAACTGCCGTCAACGTATGGTCAGACTCGGCCGGTGCTCTTATTATCGAGAACTCCATCCGTGGCAATGAGGACAATTGACCCTTTGCTTTACGGTATCAATTGTCTTAATTAAAATTTGATGATCTTAACTTTGGTTTATCTTCGAGTTATGGTATTCAAATTTTAACGTTTTTAAGATTTTTTAAAATCGTAATGAATTTATAATCCAAGGGGGAAATTATGCGTTTATCTTTATTGAGTCTAATTAGTTTTATGGGGTTATTTGCCACACCAATTTTTGCTGTAGAAATTCCAGAAGAGTATTCTAGATTCGAATGCTTAGAGCTCAATATTATGGGAAGAACGGAATTTGAAAGAACTGCAATTATGACTTACAAAAACGAAGTCAAGCCCTTAGCCGATTTTGGCGCGACAAAATTTTTCACTCTTACTTACACTTCTGGAAATTTACCAGCTGGCATTGAATATTTAATTAGCACTGTGATCGCGTCCCGAAATGGTCTTTACCTATCTGATGAAAATTCAAGTAGTAAAAAATATTTTATGGACAACTGTGGGGAATATAAAGAATTAGCTGGTGAATTTTATTGGTTCACAGCCACTGGGGAAGATGGACCGCAAAGCTGTTTAATTTGTAATCCAATCTAGTTGCACAGATAATTGTTTAAAAATTTCATAGGTGAAGTAGTAATAACACTTCACCTAATTTTTTTAACTTTAAATTTTTTTCTTTAAGTGAGTGTCTATGAAGTTTACATACCATAAACTTATTACGTGTTTAGGACTTGATCTGTATCTGTAAAGATTGCCTTTTGATTCAGCTGACCTTGAAAAAAAAACTATTTGGGTGCTATAAATTGTCACCGGAGGAATTAAATGAACATTACTGATATTGATGGTTTTGACCGTATTACTGATAACGAGACTGAAAACCTTAAAACCTCGCCCTTTGAATCTGATCTTGATGAAGATGAAGATCTTGTCGACGACTTAACCCTAGCGGATACGGATGGTTTTGTTGATGACGAAGATCTTGCTGATGAAGACTTAAACTTTAATCTAGACCAAATCGATAATATTTTAGATTTGGACGAAAAGTCTTACCCACGTTTTACTCTAGCTAAAAATAAAGCTCGCTTTTTACGTATGGTGAATTGGTATAGAGCCAAAGAAGAATGGATTGATGTAGCTCCTTTAAGTGGTGTTTCCAAGCTTTTCAAGCAACAATCTAAAGAGCTTGAGGGTATTCGAGCCAATAAATTAGATTATGAGATGGAGCTTGAGACAGGAACTTTAACCCCAAGCCAAAGATCCTATAAAAAAGACGAATTAAAAATGTGCAAAGTTCAAGAGAAGATGGCAGTGCATTTAATCACTAAATTACAAAAGAAGATAAAATCTGGTCGAAGATAACGTCTTTTTTTGAGACGTATCTTTTACCGCTCTAAGTCCTGTATTTTACTTTCAGCTATTTTTTTTTTAAGTTTCATTTTGAACCGCCGATAAAGTGTATGTAACAATTTAAGGGGGAATGAATGGCGCGTTCGAAAGTTATCGTAGTGTCTGATGACCACGAGATCATTCAAAAAGCTAGAAACTTTGCCTACACAATGGGTTTAAATCTAGAAATTTTTTCGATAGCTCAGTGGGAAGAAAAAGGACAAGATACATCTAGTATGGTTCAGAATTTAATTTCAGGCCAAACAGCAAATAATGTAATCCCTTTTCCAACAGCCGGTGGTAAATTAAAAAAAGTAAAAACTATCAACGAACTTGAAAGTGTAGCCATCGAAAATGCTATCCATGAGTACCGTGGTAATTTAACGGAAGCCGCTAAAGCCTTAGGTATTGGAAGAGCCACTTTATATAGAAAAGTTAAACAGTACGAAATCGATACAGCCCTAGCCCGTAGAAAAAAGTCAGCTTAAGTCACAACCTTAAGTTTGAGGGCTTTAATAATGAAAGACTTGGAACGATTTGTTTCCCCTCCTATAAAAAACCTCATTCTTGAGGTTTTTTTATTTTTGATAATTGCAATAATTGTTAACTTATATTTTCAGCTTCAGCGAAATCAATTGGCAGTCCGTGAGGTTTGCACAACTATAGCAGAAAATTATCTAGAGGGATTAACTGAGCAAAATTTTAATAAATGTAACTCAATAATTAAACCCACTGATTTTTCCAACAAGACCAAAATCACCAAATTTAATAACTGGCTTAGAAGTTTTCACATCTCCCATTTATATATTTATAATGCCAAAGAGAATCAAAAAATGTGGGAAGGACAAAGCCGGGAAACTGGCATCATCGTAAAAAATTTATTCAATAAATGGCGTGTAACTGAAGTTTTGAATCCAAATAGTAGTATTAAAGTTGGCGACCAAATATTAAGAATTAATGGGAAAAAAATAAACTCAGCTAGACAAGCCCTTCAGAATGAAGGTCAATTTGATATTCTAAGATTCAATCAAAGGCTTTCGTTGAGCATTAGATTCACAGATATTGTTTATGATGAAAAAATGTTAGTTAAACCCATAAATTCTGATTGGACATACCTAAAAATAGCTTCTTTTAAGTCTGATTTTTTTGGGTATGATGAACTAGCTCGAGTATATCCACATATGGCAAGCAAAAGTTTAATTATCGATATTAGGGATAACTTTGGGGGCAATTTTGTTTCTGTTATTAGACTGTTGTCGATGATTACATGCCAAGATCAAAATGTTGGTACGATTTTTCACAATCGATCGCAGTTTACGGGTGAGGCTTACTTAAAAGATGATCTTTCAGACTCCGAACAAATCTCCCAAGTCACTCAAGCCAATCCCTTATATCTAAAGCTTTTTAAAACCGAGCTTTGCTTAAACACTCCCAAACTTGTTTTGATGATGAATGAAAAAACAGCTTCAGTGTCCGAGCTTTTTGTGCAAATTTTAAAAAATCAATTTCCAGATATTCATATTTTTGGCACTAGTACAGCCGGCCAAATGGTGCTTTCGATTTGGTATCCCTTAAAATATTTGGGACCTAATGTTTTAATTTCAATTCCATACGCTTGGGCTACGGCCAATGACAAAGAGATTCTTGAAGGTTTAGGCGCATCACCTACACGGGCCGTAGAGACTAAAAAAATGCAAAATTATGTAAATAGCTTAGATCCTTTGCTGGACTATGTTCTAGAGCAAGAAAATATTAAAGCACAATCTAAGTCTAGTTTCGAGGGGGCTTAGTGGGTAAAATTATTAATTTTCCAAAACAGAGTGATAAAGTAAAAGTAGTGAAAATTAACTTCAGTCCTGCTTTTTATAAAAATGGTGCGCTTCTTGGCTTAGGTGTTATTTTTTTATTTGCTCTAGTTTTAAATTTCAGTCTTCAAGATCAAAATACGCAAAATCGAGAGCTTGCAAACTATCAAGGAGCTAACGATGAAGCCACTCTTGATGATTATATTCTAAAAAGTTTGAATTCATCAGATAGTGATACAGAAATCGTTTTTTCCAAAAAGCCTGATCAAGAGGACAAATTAATATTCGATACCCTTTTGGGAAGCTATAATGTTATTAAGGTAAATAACAAGATTGCACAGATCCATTTAAAACCAGGTTACACTCCACTAAAATTACTTAAACTTCCTATCGTATTATCGCAGTATCGAAAAGCCACACAAATGGAAAATTTAGAATTTCAATTACAAACTAATTCTGATCAAATGGCTAAAGATAACTACGTCTATGATTTGATATCAAAAGGTCAAATTATTGGTTCTTTAATAGTAACAGTAGATCAAGATCGTCAGATTTTATCTTTAAACACTAATTATAAATAAATTTAAATACTTCAACTTCAAAATCTTAGCCCTTAGCCTTGGGAAATAATAGTTATATACTGCTATCGATTTGCCGATATGTAATTGTGGTTATAAGTCACGATCCTTTTATTGCTAACGAAACGATGCCCTTAAAGTCAAAGGTATCGTTGGATATGAATCCGGCACCAAGACTAGATAGAATTGCGGCTAATCTTGTTGATACAACAATAGTTATTACATTTGCCAAAGTGTTTGCAGCTAAAGCCATTTATTCTTTGCGGGTTGCCATAAATTTTGATTTAGACCAATCCTTGCTTGCTAGCGCCTACAATATACTTTGGCTGACCTTTTCGGTTCAATTGATTTATATGGCACTTACGCATCGTCTTTTAGGACGAACAATAGGCCAAGCCTTGTTTTCATTAAAAACAGTTTCTTTGGTGAACACCAAGCCCATGGATCAATACACATTGGTCTCAAGAACTTTTTTAACTTTTGTAAGTGTATTTTTAGTTTTTCCAATACTATCTATACTTACAAATCGAGATGGACGAACTTTTTATGATAAAATTTTTGAGACTTTGGTTGTATCTGATAAGCCTAACACGAAAAGAACAGATTCATTTTTGCCGTTGGATAAACTACTTGGTTCAAGTTTAGTACTTATTTTGTTTGTTTTTTTAAGTTATATGAGTCTATTTTTTGCGAAAAATACTTTAAAATTTAAATCTGATTTTGTTAAAAATTCTAAAGTTTGTAAAGCTATTACAGATATACACCAAATTTGGACCGATAGTAAAATTGAAGAGTCAAGATTAGATGTAGCTCTTGCGATGTACTCAGCTGGAGAGCTTAGTGTCGAGTGTTTATCTAAAGAGATAGAGTTTGAGTTCAGCGTGAATTCAAACAGTGCTACTGCTTTTTTTGCCAAAGGTCTTATCAGTATTGAAAATGACACAAAATTTATTAAATACTTCAAAAAGGCTTGTGCCGTTGATCCTAACTCTTCAGCTTGCCTTGTCTCATCATGGATGAGTTTTTGGCCCAATTTTTATGAAGGTGAAGTCCAAAAGATAGATTTTTCACACCATCCTACTTTTGTTAAAATTTGGGCCATAAAAAGAAATCATCAAAAAGGCAACATTCTTCAACTAGCTAAAATTTTAAATGAAATGCAAGTCCCTCATGGCATGGAAGGGTTTTATACCGAGCATCTTCTGCGCGTTAAATATTTTACGAACGATACTAAAAGCTTTGAAGGGGTTTTAAAAATTGCCGAAAATCGAAATCTAAGACCAAGAAAACTAAGTGAGCTTTATTGTTCTATCGCTGTGTCTGAAAACTGTGAGGCCTTTGCCAAAGTTAAAAATTGTAATTCCTTAACTATAAACCGTGAAACAGATTCCCACCTGCAAAATATGTATTATGCATGTAAGGGTCTAGCTCGAAATATTTTTTCATCAAATACTGATTTTGAAAATTATTACTTAAAAATTGCAAAAAAGGAAAAACCCTTACTTAATGAACTTAAAAATATATTTACAGATACTGAAGCATCATTTGCCTTGAGGTATTCTAGTTTAAATACTTTTTTTAATGAGATTGCAAATATAGATTATTTGATCGCTGTTAAACAAGACTGGGAGTCATCGGCTAGTAAAGATTTTATCTGGCGTCTAACCGGAGAAAAATTAAAAGCAAAATTTATTTCCCTAAATGATTTACAGCAGAGTTTTCAGGTATTTAAAAAATTAGCTTCTGAATTTGAAGAGGTTCAAAATAAAGCAGATTTTTTAGATTCGTTTAAAACGGATGACCGATCTCCAGCTCAGTCAGAGTTAAACGGTAATGCCGAATCCAAAGGACCCTGATAAATGTTATTACTGCCCGTACCAGAAGTAAAAAACATTATTAGATTTCAAGTAAGTATAATGCTTGTGGTTTTTTTAGTTGGATTTTATTTTTTTGTTGAATTTAATAAAGTATATCTTCCTAAGCTTGAATTTTCAGAAAACAAATCTACCTCTTATTTTAAAATTCAGGCCAAGCTCTATGAAAAACATTTAGCCAACTTAAAAGGTTTTAAATCTTCGGATCAAAGATTAATGGCTTCCGTCATAGATGCAAAGTCGACATCTATTTTAGATGAAGGATTTTTGGCATCTTTGACTCGAGTTACGATTTTAGACCAAACTTTTGACCCATTAAAAATATCACCGGAAGGTCTGGACATTCTAGAATATGCCGATTGGTTAGATGTCCATATGGTCATGCGAAAAAACTTACAACTGAGTCCAGCGTATCTTTTAGGTATTAATGATCAACATTATAGTTGGGATCGATGGCTTAGTTATATGTTTGTTCATATTGGTTTTTATCACTTGCTCAGTAACGCTTTGTTTTTGCTTTTATTTGGCGCTTTAATTGAAACTGTCTTTGGAGGAATTGTTTTAATTTTAGTTTTTTTAGGTTCAGGCATTCTTGCGGCTCCCATTTATATGCTTTTAAATGATTTAAATCAGGTCTCTTTAGTCGGAGCCAGCGGTGGGGTGTGCGGCTTAATTGCTTTTTATTCCATAACGCAATTTAAAGAAAAAATGCGTTTTTTTTATTGGGTTTTACCTCTTGAAAATTATTACGGTTTTATAAGTCTAAGCAGTGGTTATATTTTGCTACTATGGTGTCTCGGTGATTTGGCAGGATATTTTGCAGGTGTTGGGTTTTTAGATAGTGTCGCTTACGGCGCTCATCTGGGAGGCTTTTTGGTTGGAGCCGTATGTGCTTTAGGTATTAATTCATATAATTCTTTAATTAACAGATGAAAATATAGACAAACTAACGCCTGATTGCTACTAAGAAATTCTTAAACTTAGTGTAAGGGCGGCCTATTTGTTTAAACTGTTTGGGTTTTCATTTTCGTATTCAATCCTAATTTTTTTGTATGTAACCAATCTCTTGCCCTCGTATAGTTTTGGGGCCGAATATATATGTAAAAATTATTTAGAATTTAGCATGCTGAATACTAGCCCTGATGAACATCCAAATTTATTTTATGATACATTAGATTCTTTAGTGGCGACTAAAAACCAACTTTTAGAAACCAGAGCTATTCTGCTTAGTAGCTTAAGGCTTGAGATGATTGAGCGTGCGTTACCTTTAAAAACCCCTGGGTTAAAACCTGTGCCATCAATAGCTCCAGAAGAGTTGGCAAAATTATATCGGTTACAAAGTACTTATTTGCATTCTGAAGCTTATTCGAAACTTGAAGAAGAGATTTTAGCTGACCCGTATTTTAGTTGGTTGTTGATAAATTGGGTGGACTATCGATCAAATTATGATCGAAGTTTTGCTGTGGATTTAACTTCAGCACAGCCTACTAAATACAACACCACAGAGACTTTAAAAGCCCCTGCAGAAGATATTCCGGGATATTTTAGACAACATTTATTCTATGAAGGGCAAATGTCGCTTCAACCTGAGTTATTAGTGTATAGAATCATGCGTGACCATGATCCTAAGCTTTCAGATACAAGTAGATCCATGATTAAAGAAGTTCTAGGTTTAGAGCGAACGCTTTTTATCCTTAACGAAATGATAACCGGTCTTGCCAATTTTGATTTTGGTCATAAAGAGAGTTGGCGTGAATTTGTGTCTTTAAAACCTGTGCTGGCTGAATTTAATGCTCTAAAAAGTAAGATTCAGTTTTTAAGTTATCCCGGGGACATGAGGGACTATTTAAGGCGCCAGCTTCAAGAGGAATTCTCTTTAGATATGAGCTTTGAAACCCATTATGTTGTAGTTTATTTAACCCAGTCGATAAACCCAGAAGATCAAGAATTATATGATCGATATGTGTTGCTTCGAAACATTTTGCACTTAGTCACTATGGCTCAGGATCAAGATCAACTTCTTGAATTCCTAGAAGAGCAAGCGGATCAATCTTGGCCCTATTATTTATACTAATAAATCAGGACTGAAGCCCCTTCGCATCGTATTTTCTGTAATTACTCGAGGGACCATAAATTGTTTTAAATAGTCAGGCCCACCGGTTTTACTTCCCAAACCTGACATTTTATAGCCCCCAAAAGGATGACGGTCGACCATTGCACCGGTAATGGTTCTATTAATGTAGACATTGCCGGCTTCAAATTGATTTTTAATCTTTTCAATATTGATAGGGGATCGACTAAAGGCTCCTCCAGTTAAGGCAAATTCAGTACCGTTGGCAATTTCAAGGGCCTCATCAATGTCTTTGGCTTTTATAACCGAAAGTATGGGGCCAAAAAACTCTTTTTGAGCCAAGAAACTATTGGGCATTACATCGGTAAAAATAGTTGGGGTAATGTAATATCCTTGGGTCGGTTTAATTTCGCCACGGTAAGCCAGTGTGGCTTCCGTAGAGCCTTTTTCAATAACACCCTTAAGTCGTAAATAAGCCTCCTCATCTACAACCGGTCCAAGAAAGGATTTTGGGTTTGTCGGATTCTCAGTAAAAATACTTTTGGTAGCGGCTATCAACCGGCTCACAAAAAGTTCGTAATTTTGTGGCAGAACAATCACACGACTGCACGCCGAACATTTTTGTCCAGCAAAACCAAATGCCGAGTATATGACCGCTTTTACGGCTTCATCTAGATCAGCATCACTATCGACAATAATAGCGTTTTTTCCACCCATTTCGATCATGCAGGTTTTTACTTGAGTTTGACCAGTTTGGGTGCGTCCAGCCTGTTCGATAATTTTTAAACCTACTTCTTTAGATCCCGTAAAAGCAATCATGCTTACTCTTGGATCTTTAACAATCTGTGCGCCCACCGTTTCCCCCAAACCGGGAACAAATTGAACAACACCTTTAGGAAGATTCAATTGATTAAGTAACTCTAGTAGTTTAAAGCCAGTCGCCGTACTTTGTTCAGCGGGTTTAATCAAAACCGTGTTTCCAGTAACTAAAGCACCAGCGACCATACCGGCTAGAATGGCAAATGGAAAATTCCAAGGAGCAATCACAGCTACAACCCCTTTAGGGACATAATGATAATTACTGCTTTCTCCAGGCACGTTACCCACTTTTTGGCCTGCACCTAATTTTTTAATGTCTTCTGCGTAATAGCGGCAAAAATCTATGGCTTCGGTTAAATCACCATCGGCCTCAGCCCAAGGCTTACCCACTTCAAACACTTCTAAGGCTGCAATTTCTTGTCTATGGGTTTCCATTAGATCTGCTAATTTATGAATTAATTTTGCCCGTTCACTTGTGCTGGTCTTTCGCCATTGTTTGAAAGCTACCTCAGCACTTGCAATAGCTTCATCCACTTGTTTTTCATTTAAACTATAAAAGTCACAGACTTTGGTTTCACCATCGATAGGCGAGATACGAATTAATTGCTTTTCAGAAGCTACAAATTGGCCATTGATAAAACCTTTGATTTCTTTTATTGGAAGTTGGGATTTAACCTTTTGCAGAGTGTTTTCAAATTGAGTTCGCTGTTTTGTATTGGCAAAATCAATCAAAGGCGCGTTGATAAAACCTGAAAGGTTGGGCTCTTTGCTACTAGAGATCAAGTCAAGGGCCGGGTCCTTGAGTAAAAAGGCTATGGGCGTTTCTCCCGTTGTACTCGATCTTAAAAAAGATTCATTGGAAGTGTTTTCTAAAAGTCGGCGAACTAAGTAAGCCATACCAGGGATCATTTCCCCAACAGTGGCGTACTCACGAATTCTAAAACCTAATTCAAGTAATGATTTTTTAAAGTTATCGGCCATACCAAAAAGCATTTGGACTTCAATGGCATTTCTTGGAACACCAAGTTCTTCGGCTTTGATAACGGCAGCCGCTATGGATCGCACATTGTGTGACCCGATAGCTAAATGTAAGTTTTTATAATTTTCCAAAAATAAAGAAGTGCAGCGCTCATAGTTAGCGTCAGACTCTTGCTTTTTAGTATACACAGGTATGTTCCAAGTGTTCTGTTTGGCATGAATCACTTCAAAGTCCCAGTACGCACCCTTCACCAAGCGAACTGTAAATGGCACCCCACGGTGTTTCGCAAATTCAATTAAGGTTTTTGCGTCGTCATGAGAGTCACGTAAGTAAGCTTGAAGTACCATACCAAAATGAGGATAGTCTTTATATTTTGGCATCATAAGTAAAGTCTTAAAAACATCTAAGGTTAGGTCCTTAATTTGGTAATGCTCCATATCCAAGTTGATAAAAACATTATTTTTGAGGGCTAGATCAAAAATGGGCTCGATTCGTTCAATCAGGATTTTTTTAGATTCCTCCCAGGCTTGAACTTTCACTTGGCTGTAAAGTGAAGATAGTTTCACCGACACATTTACTTTCGGAATATCACCTAAATGATTGGTGTCAATTAAATCTTGTTTATCCCAATTCTGACTTCTGTCGGCTAAGGTTGCAATTAAATCTAAATATCTTTTTTGGTAATCTAAAGCTTCAACTTCAGAAAGTGTAGTTTCTCCTAAAATATCTACGGTAAAACCAATTTGTTTACTTCTGGAAGCTTCTAATTTGGGAATGGCATCGGTAGGACTATCGCCAGTGATAAAAAGTCGGGCCATTTCAGATACATTTTTTCGAACCGTGCCAGCTAATACACCTGGAGCGAGTGTACCTAGACTCGCACCAAAGGAAAATACCGAAGGTAAGCCCCCTTCTTTATCGGAAAAATACTCTTTAAGGTGTTTAGCCACTTCATTGTTGTCATTCAAGTAAGGCAGAACATCTACAAAACGAAACATCTGGGTTTTAAAGCTAGGGCTTTTCATAGACAAATCCATGATTTTTCCATACCACCAATCTTTATTAAAGAGCGATTTAGCATCCGCTTTGGAGTTTAGAATTTTGGTCCCCAAGCCTTCGATGGATTTAAGTTCCGGATTTAATGATACTTGCTTTGAATTTGTTTCATTTGACGATTTATTTTTGGTTTTGAAAAACATAGCGTTAATTCCTTTTAGCCAAGACATCATCAGATTTAAGTGTTCAGTTAAGGGAAGGTCAAGACTATCCCCCGTCGAAATTCATAGACGACTTTTGGTTTCATTGCACAGGCAGACAGAGATGGGGTGGACCCATCTTGTCGGAAGACATAATTTTGGTAGGACGGTGGGCTTTGTTAAGGACTCCACGGAGGTGGAAAAAGCCCGGCATGTACTGATACATTACAAGACTAAGGCCAAGTTTTTTAGACGCCTTTTGACTCTGAAAAAACGTAAATTCGGGATTTATGCTCAAATATGGGGATTTTAAAGGGGGTGCAAAATGACACTGGTGATGTTTTGACTCTAAAATTGTTTTGTAATTTCTGCGTGCAGTCATGACCAAAAAAAGCTTTTCCAATAGCTATGACTTGAAAACAAAGGGGGAAAAATGAAAACAATATTTACTTTTACAATAATTTTAGGATTGGCATTTCCAATAGCGGCCATGAATTTTAGTACCATACCACGTAATTTTGAAGTCGATTTAGCTGTTGCTAAAACGGAACAAGCTTGTGGTGTAAAGTTTAAAGATGGGGTTATTGGTCAGACCTCAATGTCTGCAAACGGAATTAGCTATAACGTTTTTTATAAGGGCCAAGTGGTCGCTAAATCTTCAGCTAATAATGACTCTATTTTTGCAAAAGCGACCTGTTTATTTTTCTAAATGACCTAAAAATTAAAAAAAGATCATGATCTTTGGGTTTCTGACCGACTTTTTTCGGTCATGAAAACTAATCTTTTGTGAGTTTCAATGAGCCTTTGCTACGTATTAACTCATAAGTAAATGACACCATAAATTTAAGTATTTGATTTAGCTTGATCATGCGACGTCCTTCAGGTTTTTAAGTTCTCGTAACTTTGTGTTAAATTCTTTAAGTTTAATTGTTAGGCCTTGTTTTAATTCAAATGGTTTGAGTTTTGATTTGATCACTTTTAGCTGATCCTTCATTTCTTGTGTTACACCTGGGGCATTTAAAATTCTTTGATACGGAGTTTTGGCTTTATCATGGACTTTTTTTATTCTTGATCCTATTCGCACTTTTTCTTTTAATTTTAAGTTTGGCAAAAAGAAGTTCTGCATTGGGTTCCAGTAGGTTTTGTAAATTTCGTTCATTAAGTTCACTAAGTGTTGTTCATCTAGCCTTTCATAGCCAAATAGTTGTCTTACGTGAGTGAAGTTTTTCTGCTCTACAAAACAATTGTCATTTTTTTTATAAGGTCTAGATCTAGTTAGCTTCCATCTTTTCTTCGCATAACCAACTACTGTTTTATTTAAAAATTCAGAGCCACAATCACCGTTACCTTCTTTAATTAAAAACGGAAGTTCATAGCTTTCAATATCTTTAAAAATGGCGACCACACCGGCGCCTGTTTTACCCATCATGGCTCTGTTTGAAGTCCAAGTGCTGTAAACATCGGTCATCGTTAACGAGCTTATATAGGGCCCCTGCGCGAGCAGCCAGTCCTTCAAGGCCTCCTTCATGCGCTTTGCACAAATACAGTTTATCTCATTCCAAAGGTGCATAATGTAGGGCCTTAGGCCTTCGAAATCAAACTTCTGGGGTCGGCCAGAGCGCTTATTTGTCAGCGCTGTTGAAAGATCTGTGTTTAATGATTTAATTAAATTTTTTCTATTTAATCCTGTAAGATCTATGGCTGTATTTAGAAATTCACTTTTTTTAAGCTTAGGTGCTTCTTGATATTTGGGTCGAATGGCGTTTTTAAAGTCACTAACAACTGGTTGATTCAATTGTCCCCAGTTCATTTTAAGATTTAGTCATCTCATAATGATACGGTTTAAGATTTTTGATTCAACCAGGCTGTTTCTCAAAATTGCCACACTACTCCATAGTGTCCTAACTTTTGATTCAATTCGATAGTCCTAAACACCAATGGAATTTAGCCGAACTCAAATTCGTAGAGCATTATAGTGGCACATTTATAGCATCTATAAGAGAATGATCCGTCTAAGGAAAGCTTCTCTATGATCTTAAATATTTTTTTAAGCTTTTTAGCAAGCTTGCTAATATCCTCGTTTACATATGCAAATTCATGCAGTGAATTTGTTATGAATATCGTTGATGCTGGTTATTATGATATTTATGGTGGCCAAGAATCCGTAGGCCAAGTCTATGCCTTGGCAAAAGCATTGTTCGATGTAGAATTGGACCCAACCTTGCCTTTTGAAAGTCTTACGGATGATCAAAAGCAAAAATTGAAAACGTACATTTTGGAAGAACTCAAAGAGCCCATTCCGGCTGTTCGGTCCCCTTCGGGGAAGTATTTTATAATGGACAGTCACCATTCTGTTTACGTCGTTTACAAACTATTTGAGGATCAAATTAGCGACATCAATTTTAAACTACAGTTAATGTATGATTCGAAAACAACAGGTATTTCAGAAAACGATTTTATCGATTTATCGATCCAAAGTCATTGGTTTTACGCACCGACAGCCCTTTCGATTCTTCGTCATCCAATGCACATTCACGAATTGAAAGATAACGTCGAAAGATCCCAATTAGGACTGTTTTTTATGTCAATTGAACAAGAGTATGGTGTGCCAATGAAAGGCAAATACTTTGAAACCTTTATTCAGTTTTACTTGGCTGATTTCATCCGCGAAAATCAGATCATGGTTCTGCCTTCGGAAATCAATTTTGATGATATCCCAAAAATTCGAGAAGAACTGTTAAAAAGTAAACAGCTAAGAGACTTTTTGATCAGCAAATTACGACAACCGATAACAGTTCCGAAACTATTAAAATTCTTAAATAATAAGCAAATAAAGGAACAAGAGAACGAAGAGGATAAAAAGGGTAAAAAGGACAAGAAAAAATAACCAATTTTTGTATGCAACAAAATTACTATTTAATAATAAAGAAGAGCGAGTATGTTATTGAATCAAATTTTAAAAAAGGAAGTTCAAATGTCAAACACAAAAAGGTTTAATAGGTTTGTTTTCAGCGCTTTATTCCTGATTTCTCTTAGCACTTGGGGGACTCAATCTTTTGCAGAAAACGAATCTCTTGGTCCCATTTTATCCGAAATTTTATCCTCCTATCCTGAATTAAAGATTGAAGATTCAAGTGCCACTGTATCTCTAAAAAGAGGGACGCTTGGACTTCGGTATATTATGCATTTTGGTGAATTGGCCAAAGAGATTCAAGTTGCCCTTCATGGCATGGGGATCTCTTCGGATGCTTTCAATGCATTTTATTCTCTTCATGCCAATTTAAACCCAGAGCGGTTTTCATTCACGGATACAATCGCTAAGCTAAAAGGTCATTATTATGGTCAGGAATTTAAGCCCACTCCAGAGCAAGCAGTTTTGTGGCAAAAACGTCAGTTACTCGATGTCATTAAGCCAAATTTAGAATCAAGTGATCAAGGTGTCCAAGTAGATCCCAAGTTAAAAGTTGTAATCGCTGGAGAGGATTATATTGAACGGGTGATTCATGACTTGGTTTACTCAAACACTCGTTCTGATGATGACGCCGAAAGAAAATTTAAAACTATTTTCGTAGATTTAAACACTGGGCTCGCATTATCATTATCAGAAGATACTGTGGATGAATCTCAAAAAGTGTTTTTAAGTGTAAGTCGTTTGGTTCATCAAACAAAAGATAAAATTAGCTACCAACTTAAGCCAAGCTATGATGAGGTTTTGCAAAGTATGGAGGGTTTATACATAGAATATGAAACCTTGTTGTCTAAGTTGATAACAAATTATAATTCAAGACTCACAAATTCGGATAAGATTAGACGAAGCCAAAATGTCCACGTTGCAGATACTGTGCAGCAAGTGCAACGAGATTCTTATGGGATAGAAGGTAAAAGAGAATTTTCTGCCGAAGGGGAAGTCTATCTTTTGTTTGATTCTCCACTTAATCCTGAAGACTTGGTTTACATTATTAAAAGTGTAGTTGAATATGCTGCCAAAATGTTAGATCTAACTACACCAAAAGGAAATGACCAAAATCGCGGGACTTCATTAAATCCAGCAAATCATCTTCAAACTAAAAGTTGCCAATCTTTTCTGTTTGGTAGCTAGTCTTGGTATGTAGAAATGTCTAGTCGCCATTTCCCCAATTGAATTTCAGCGTAAGTTGTAAAAAAAGCGAGTTTCAAAAGAACTTCAAGCAAGACCGGAACCGTAACCCTAATTCAACGCTTTGGTGGATCTATCAATCTCAATATCCATTTTCACCAACTCTTCCTTGATGGTGTTTATGAACTGGATCAAGACAAAAAACCAACCCGCTTTCACATCACCAAAGCACCAACCCACGAAGAGCTAAATGCGATCTTAAACAAAATCATCCAGAAAATCATAAAGCTTCTTGAAAAACGAGGTTTTACTTTTAAAGACGAAGAAGACCACTTACGTCTTAACATAACCGATGATGAGGTTTCGCTTTCAAGTCTTCAAGCTGGAAGTGTAACTTACAGGTTCTCCATGGGGCCGAACAAGGGCAAAAAAGCCCTGACCGTAAAAACACTGGGTTTTCCGCGGCCTTCACGCTGGGGTTGCCATGAACTGCACACAGAGAAGTAAAATCGAAAAGCTATGCCGGTATATCGCAAGACCAGCGGTGGCCCTTAACCGACTGAGTTTTAGTTCAAGTGGGCAGGTCATTTACACCTTGAAAAAACCTTATGATGACGGCACGACGAAAATCGTACTAACCCAGCTTGAACTCATGGAACGTTTAGCTGCCATTGTACCAAGGCCCAAGATCCACTTGATACGGTTTGAAGGGGTTTTTGACGGCCACATGCGAAGCTGTACAGCTTCGCATGCCGTGGCCACCCCATTAAAACATCGCTCAGAAGTAGTTCCAAAACCCAAAGGGCTATCCTTGGGCTGGGTCTTCGCTTAAAAACTTAAATCAAGACCACGAATTGACAATTTGACCAAAAACCTTTGCCTGAATACCAATTTAAAGATTAAAATTTTAATGTTGACCAGCTTAAAACTAAAAAACTGTCAGGTTTGTACTTTAGGTAAGGCTCAAATATACCTATTGTTTTCCTTATCCTCTATGCTTAAGCTTTTATTGGGGTGGGACTCGGGGATAGTCTTTAGGGTCAGAGCTTTTTTGCCCTTATTGGGTCCCATGGTGAACTTGTAAGTCACACTTCCAGCTTGAAGACTTGAAAGTGAATCCTCATCATCGTCGATGGTTAGATGTAAGTTGACTTCTTCGTCTTTGACAATAAAGCCCCGTTTTTCAAGGAGCTTTATTGCTCTAGATGATTTTGTTTAAGACTTCGTTTAGCTCGTCATGGGCTGGAGCTTTAGTGATGTGAAATCGGGTTGGTTTTTTGTCTTGATCTAATTCATAGACACCATCTATGAACAGCTGATGGCAGTGGATATTCAGGTTTATCGATCCACCGATTACACAGGTAAAATATTATTTATTTAAGTAAAGTAGGATAGGGGAAAACTATCAATTGCCCTTGTCTTTCAACTTTCGGCACTACTGTCCATGATGATCGAACGACGAGCTGACATTCTTCTTCTGGGCCCGATAGGTGAAGGCACTGAATGCCTATACCTGTTTGAGGTGAAAGCCGAGTAAATACATGTGATATCATGTTAGGGTCAGAGGACCTGAACGCCTGACATCCGTTTGTAATGTCTTGGTCCTTTGCCCATCCAAAACCATTGTCGACCCCAATTTGAAAGTAATTATAACAGTCCTGTCCTTGGGGCCTAACAAGGACTGCGTTGTCGTTGTGATTGTCAAAGTTATACAAAGTGCTGACCAATTCCAATCCTGCTTCTTGATTCAAGAATACTTGCGTATGAGAAGGGAAATCGCTGATAAACTCTAGTTGTTGAGAAACCAGGTCAATCCGCCCATCGAAATTGATGTCCGCGGCCTGTATGTCAATTGGGTTCACGCCATCAAGCCTATGGGCTTTCTTATAATCGTCCTTTCCAAGCCAGAGATAGGAGTTTTGAGAGTCTAGAAAGCGCGACCCTGCGATCACATCTGAAATTCCATCCTTGTCAAAATCTAAAATTAAAAGTTCAGAGATAAATGCATGACTGAGATCGGCAAAAAAATCGAAATGAATAAAGGGGTGGCATTGATTCTGATCACAGATTTCAAGCTTTCCCTTAGCTCCGCGCACAAGTCTTGATCCTTTAGCCGTAGATAAAATCCCCGTTGGCGCAGGTGATGGATTACCTGACAATGACCCATTAGTTAAGGACACAAATATAAATTTTCTGTCACCACTATTAAAGGCAATTCCCTCGCTAGTCCCAATATCAAGTAAACCATCGGAGTTGAAATCGGCAATAGCAATCGTTCTTGACGAAGTATCTCGCATATTGGGTAGTGGCAATTTGGCTAAATCAAGCCCCAGAGGGAAATCATGAGTGATGAGAAACTTTTCGGAGGAAACTTTGTAGGCGACTAAAAGGGATACCGTTTTATTAGATTTTGCAACGATTACGGCAAGATCAATGTTTCCGTCCTTGTCAAAATCAGCTGCACCCACCGAGCCTGGGTCACCTGGAAGATCGATGCGATAAAGGGGCTGTAGCAATGTCTCGCTGGCATGAATTCCGTAGGGCGAAATGAGAGCTGAGAACAAAATTGCGAACAGCATTATCGAAAATCCAAAGTGTGTGGAGCTCCAACTCTTAAATACTTCAATGAGATTCATATACTTACCCTCTTAGAAAAAAAATAAGTCCAAAATTTACTTGTAAAGCTGTACCAATTCATAAAAGCACTGGTACAGCTTTATTCCCAATCACTTAAATAAAATCTAGTAGAGCAAATGAAGTTACCTTTGCAAGCAAAATTCACAAAAACTATTCAAGTTGCCCAGATCTACATCAGCTCACGCACTGACTTAGTAAAGTATTGTTTATAACAGAGTTTTTGCGATAAATATAGAGCTTGAACCACTTTTCCGGGGCGACTAACTAACTTATTTGGATCGAGTGCTAGAGAAACACCTGCGCTAGATTTTAAACTTCAAAAATGGTAAATTTTTATTGGAACAACTGTAGCATTAAAAATACATATCAATAAAAAAATACAAACCAATATAGTCAATTGATAAGGAAAACAATAGCTATTTTTGATCCCATCCAAAAGTATCAACCTCTCTTTTTGGGGTACATTAAAGCGATTAACATCTAAATTTCATCCTTAGATTCTGTTTTAGGCAAGAGTTTTTGATTTAACTTTGGATTTTTAGCGATAAGATTGGTGTTTTGAATAAAGCTCGGCTTTTGGCAGACTTTTTTGAGGCCTTCAATTTATAGATATTTATTAAAACTGTTTGTAATCATAAAGCTCTGATAGTGGGCCTCTAACAGGCCAAACAGCTGGAGCCTTGGTTGGGAGTCCTAAATGTGAAAGGATTTTCTTAATTATCTTCGGGTCTTCAATGGCTGCGATGATCCTCATTTGACCACTGCACTTGGTGCACTTGCTGACGTCGATGTTAAAGACTCTTTTTAATAATCTTGCCCAGCTGATTCTGGATTTACTTATAGGTTTTGTTTTAGACTCAATTAAATCTTCAACTACGTATAACTCTTTGGGTTTTGGAACTACTTCTGATCGGTATTTGTAATGAGGAGCAAAAACCGAACGCTCTCAGGCCAGCGCAACGGGGGGTCATAATGAAAAGAGCCCTGAACTTTTCATTACAGGGCTCGGATATCTTTGAAGGGATTTGGATAAACTTAAAAATTTACTACATATAATGTAAATGGATAACTTTCGCCCGCAATTGGTTTGAGACTCAGGTAGTTGCCTTCTTCATCAGTTATCAACTTTAAGGAAAACTCAGCGCCTGTGGGGTCGGCAACAGTCAGTGTGTTAACACCTTCGCCATCTTCTGGGTCAAAGTCAGTGATTTCATATGTATTTATTTCCCCAGATCTTAAATAGAGGTCCATTTCATTTTCATTAAAACATATTTTCTCAACCAAAGTTCCATCCAAAGAATCTGGGACTGAAGCCTCTCCACATATTTCGAATGCGTTGGCCTGTGAGATCGACACAATAAAAAGCAAAGTCAGCAAAAATAGGTATTTCATGAGTACTCCTTAGTTTTTAAAATACTAAAATAAATCTACTTATAATCACAAACAAAGCTCATGACTGTCTTATCATCATCAGTGAGTAGCTCTTGAATGACACCCATACCTTTTTTCTGAAGCTCCCAACCATAGCTGGCGACCTCGTCTTGAACATGTTTGTTTTCGTAAAAAATGGCATTTACCACAATGTAGCCATTGAGTTCTTTTGTGATTGATAGATCAAAGGAGTAATTATCATCCCCCATATCGATACCATCGGAAGAGTAGAGACCATCGTTCTGGAGATTGTTTAAATCAGCGGTGATGGATATCGCATTTGTGGAGTTACCAGCATCCTTGAGAGAGCAGGTGATTGTCTCCATCTCTTTTCCATAGGCCACTGCTGATAGAGAAAAAACTAAAACCAAAGAAAAAATCAAATTCATAAAACCTCTTTATTGGTCACTGAAAGAGATTAGTACCTAAAAATTGTATGTATGGCCAGTTTGGTAACGGATATAAAACTGTTTTGTAAATTATTCTTACGAAAACCTACTGTTAGGTGGTCTTAGTTTGAGGCTACAAAGTTTTTGATAGCTTTTGATATGAGACGTCTTGAAGCGAATCCGCTGAAATCTCAAACTTAACATTAGATATTTGACCTTCTGATCTTCATGATTTCGCTGGCTTTCATCCTCATTTATACCGCTTCAAGCTCAAAGAAACTCCCAATGCCTTCAACACTGTCCAGAGGGACTCTTTTCTTTGGCCCCGCTTGGTTTGGTCGAATATAGGGAATTAGGTAAATCCCGCTCAATGAAGAATTTCTTAACTTTAATCTTCCGTTCGGCATATTAAAATAAGTATCGACTTGACGATCAATTCCAACAAATAATACTGAGGATAGAAGTAATCAATATCTATTTTTGCGCTTATTCGATAGTAACTAGCTAACCATTTTCGGGTTTTAAGCTAGTTAATATTCAAATTTTCGTCCTTAAATTGGCATCTAGGCAAGAGTGTTTGGTTAAAATGCTGATTAGTTACCTTAATTTATGTTTTTGGAGCGAAGATTGGCCAAAGGGCTTTTAAAAGTTTTTTTGGCTGGTTTTGGATTGGCTTATTGGGCACTAAAATAATGTTGTTATATTGCCGACAGGCTGTCAGACTCGATTAGAATTAATTTAGTCAATTTATTCTGGGAAAGCCACCCTCGAAACCACAAATCAAAACTACTATTTGAGTGAAGCTTTTTGAAACATCGTGGGACTTATTTTTAAGCAGCTCACTTAAGTTTGCTTTTTGATCAATGTAATTGATGGAAAAAGTTCTTCAGTCAGATTCCCTTGGGAATTATGTAAGGAAAGATTCGTTCTAAATTAAAAAAAGTGAAAATTAAAAAAAAATTAAAAAAAGTGAAGAACTCCATGACATCGGCGGCACCAGCCATCCGTACTTTTTAAAATAAGTGCCCTCGCAATAATTAATGTATCGGTCTAATAGTGTTTTCTTTTTATGATTTTTTTGTACAGTTTCTATTTTTTTAGTTTTTGGT
>JBGSLV010000027.1:0-103098 GCA_041740515.1 Bdellovibrionales bacterium
ATGGATACAAAAACATGGAGTATTTTAAGCTTAAAATCATGCAGAAAGTGGGCTACTTAAACAGCTGTTTTGCGCTTAAATGGATGTATGAACTCAAATCCAATTAAACCCCCATCCCCACAAAAAAAAGAAAGAGGCCAAGATTTGTATATGTTGTTTACACTTGTTTAACAATTGCTGTCGCAGCCTTTGCTGATGAAAGAACGATCAATGAAGAGCAAGCCAAAGCATTTATGCAAGCCATTCAGTCGCTGAAAAACCACCTAGAACCTTACCGTGCAAGGTATCCACAAAGAATAGGGGAAGACAATTTAGAGTACACGCTGCGACTCTCTGAGATAGAAAAATGTGAAGGTGCGAATCAATTAGAATTTATTGAAAAGCTTCCTGAAATGACTCAGACTTACGGCACATGTTTTGGTGTTACAGCCGCACAGATGGGTGATTATTTAAGGTTAGAAACTGGACAATCTATTTATATGCCTACCATGAATGATGTAGGCGCAGTCATGGTTGATCGTCTTAACAGGGTACAGCCTCCAGATACGAGTCATTTTCCTTCCTCCTTTTTTGTGTCTGCCCTTGATTACTATGTGAGTGCTTCTAGAGGTGACGATCTTAGTATCTTGAATAACGGCGGCTACTTCGATGAAACTTTGGAAAAAATGGCAAGGTCCGGGGGGTGCTCACTGTCTATGTATGAGTTGATGCCTTCCAAAGATAGAAGAATCTTTATTGAGGAGCTGGGAAAACATTTCAAAAATCTAGATATGATTTCTAATTTACCACCTCAACAAGCCTGGTATGCATTTGAAGAACATTTCGGGGCTTATTTATCCCTTACAAGTGTATCTAGAGAAGACTTTCAAAAAGGATTCGATATGAATAAATGGCCGAAATTTGAATCAGCAATTGCTAAAATTAGAATGAGTTTTGAACAGATGGCTTGTCCTGCAAGGGATATTCATTACCCTGAGTTCATTATCAATAATAGAAGTTATTCGTCCCCTTTAACTTTGGTAGACAAGTATAAAGGAGTGCAGGCTTACCGGGAAATTCTTAAAACTTTGAAAGCCAATAAGCGTCCTGTCCCAATATATTTTTGTTCCGGCGTCATTCAAAATCCATTTTTCAAAGGTTTAGATGTAGGGATTAGTCGATTAAATAGTAACGAATGTAAGCCTCACGCTGTCCTTGTCGTTGGAGCCGAATACATTGAAAGTGCCAAAAAATGTAAACTTAAAGTCCGTAATTGGTGGGGATCTGATTACAAATACCTAGATCAATTCAACCCCGATGAAAAAGGTAATTTCTTCCTGACTGAAGAACAAACAAACAGCAACGTTTATAAAACTTTTTCTGTGGAATTAAAATAACAATTGAGGTTTTGAGAAATCAAAGTCCGAAACCTAAGAGTGGGCATAACCTAGAATTAATAAAAATATTGAAGAAAAAAATTGGCGGAGCCAAATTTGACGCGTTTAAAAACATCTTAGCGCTCACAAGCGTTGCTTTTCCTCAGTATAATAAATTACAGAATTATCTAGACTCTAGGTATGTTAATCAGAATTGAAAACTCTAATAAAGTTGATACGATACTGTATGGAAACTAAAATCGAAGTTAAAGGGGTTAAACCAAAACTTAGGGGTTACTTCCATCAACACGCTTTTTTTATAGCCGCAGGCGCATGTGCTATGCTTATTGCTAAAAGCAGTAATCTTGAAAGCTTAAAAGCCGCTATCGTTTACTCTTTGGGTCTCCTCTTTTTACTTGGTTGTAGTTCTGTATACCATCGCTTCCATTGGTCACCGCGAACAAGAAAGTTGATCCAACGATTTGATCATTCAGCCATTTTCATTCTTATTGCGAGTACAGTTACGCCCATTGCACTATTGGCACTTCCCGATGACAGGGGCGGTAGTTTGATGGCTGTCATTTGGTCATCGGCCTTGGTAGGTGCATTGATTTCGGTTTTTTGGACCACAGTGCCCAAGTGGGTGATGGCTACTCTGTGCATCTGTATGGGTTGGTTGAGTTTTCCATACTTTAGCGAACTCAAAGAGACCTTCAGCCTTGGCCAACTTAATGTTTTGATTGCAGGAGGAGTTTTTTATTCTGTCGGTGCACTCTTCTATGCTTTAAAGCGTCCAAAATTGTGGCCCGTCATTTTCGGATATCATGAGCTATTTCATTTATGCACTTTAGTCGGGGCGACCCTGCACTTTATTGCGATCTTTCCTTTAATTTTCTGAACTTTAGATTTCGCAAAATAAGTGCCTTCGACCTATTTCGGATAGGTAGCGTTCGAAATAGGGTTTTTAGATTTTTACTTTGATTGTTATTTTTATCGGGATGAACGGCATACGTTCCATTAAATTTAATGATGGCAATTATGAGATTAACACTATTTCCTTTAGTAAAAAAATCCATAATTGGTCTATATCTTTATGAGGATGGAACCAATAATCAAAAAATATTTAAAAAGGATGCAGCTGAAAGTGTTTTCAAGACTACCTACTAATTTAAATTAAGGATACGCTATGAAATATAAGGAGCGAAAATATGAAAAATCTTTTATTTTTAATTTTACCTATTTTGATAGGCATTACTGTTATAGCAGGGGAAGGCAATCTTACTTCGGAAACTAAAAAATCAGATTCAAATTCGAAATTATCTAATCAAAAGAAGGCGCCCGCCCGAAATCCCGCAAATAATGTAACGGATTTAGCTTATATTGGCGATGAAAATCGAGTTTATAAAATTGTAGATGAAGAAGAAAACGTAGTTTGCTACGTAGCTACAGGAATCAGATCTGGATCAGGTTCTGGTTACGGTAATTCGATTTATTGTATTAAAAAATAAGTTTTATTAAAGAGACTGCATGGTCTTTAGTGCCTTAAGACCCTATTTACAAATTATTATAAGCTGAAATTCAAGTTTTAAAAAGGAACTATTGAATACAGTATACCGGGTACTGTATTTAAATTGGCGGGCCAAATGGGATGCGCTTAAACTTGCTTACGATTATACGACAACTAGGCCATCTGGGCTCGTGTTCTGTTGAAAACAATTGCAATTAATTCCAGCCGGTTGGCCCTTCAAGTTTATAATAAGCATCTAAATAAAAAGTAGACCTTTTAGTTTTCCTCAGCGTAGACTTTAATGATGATCGAGGACAAGCTTAAAGAGATTGATACTTTAATTCGCGCCAGATATTCAGTTTTATACTTGGTTACCCATGAAGAGCACAGAATCGAAACTTTGATGGGCCCACTTGCCCGGCAACTCAAGAAGAAGTTATTTACGTGGACGGCGACTGAAGGATTATTAGAACTCAACGCCGAAGTGAACAAAAACAACGCCCAATTTCATGACCCCACTGAGGTGATAAATTTTATTATCAAAGATGAAAGTTCATCTATTTTTATACTAAAGGATTTTCATATTTTCCTAGAAGATCCCCACGTGGTGAGACGCCTCAGAGATGCTGAGTATGAACTAAAAGGCTCGTTAAAAAGTATTATTTTGACGGCGCCAAAATTAAATCTACCCTTAGAGCTTCAAAAAAGCGTCACCATCATTGATATACCTTTGCCCGATGAGGCTGAGTTGATGGATCTCCTAAGCACAATGGCCATGACCGTAAGTAAATCCAACCCTGGTGTAGTTCAGCTTAAGAAATCCGAAGCGCGGGAATTAGCCCGAGCAGCTCGAGGTTTGACTTTAAGCGAGGCCGAAAATGCATTTTCAAAAGCTATTGTGAGTGATCGTGTTTTAAATGCCAGTGACATCCACTTGGTGTTAGAAGAGAAACGTCAAATCATCAGAAAATCAGGTGTTTTGGAGTATTATCCTTCTGATGGAGCGCTTTCAGACGTCGGAGGATTGAATCAATTAAAAGAGTGGCTGAACATTAGAGCTCAAGCCTTTTTACCTGAAGCTCAGGAGTACGGCCTTCCTGCGCCTAAGGGCGTTTTGCTTCTTGGAGCTCCGGGTTGTGGAAAAAGTTTAACGGCCAAAGTGATTGGGAACGTTTGGAAAATGCCACTTTTAAAATTAGACTTTGGAAGTATTTTTTCGGGTCTTGTGGGGTCTTCAGAAGAGAACATGCGACAAGCCTTAAAAACCGCCGAATCTGTGGCCCCTGTTGTTTTATGGATCGATGAGATTGAAAAGGGATTGTCGGGAAGTTCTTCGGGGCAGTCGGACAGTGGCACATCCACTCGTGTATTTGGAACTTTTCTAACTTGGATGCAGGAAAAAAAATCCCAAGTTTTTGTGATTGCGACCGCCAATCAAATTCAGCAACTTCCACCAGAGCTTTTACGACGCGGTCGATTTGATGAGATCTTTTTTCTAGATTTACCTTCAGAAGAAGAGCGAGAAGATATTTTTAAAGTTCACTTACGAAAACGTAACATCGATTTTTCTAAATGGGACCTTGGATCTTTAGTTGAGAAAAGTATTGAATTTTCAGGGGCTGAAATTGAGCATTCTATCGTTGAAGCGATGTACTCGTCCTTCTACGGCAAACGCCCGTTTGAACTTAAAGACATTGAAGTGGCCATGAGCAATATTGTTCCTTTATCTACCACCTACAAAGAAAACCTTGAGGATTTAAGGTCTTGGGCTAAAAACCGCGCTCGTCTTGCACATACTCCAAAATCCTTAAATCTTCAAAAAAAATCTCGCGCGACGAAAATTGAGATTTAAATGGGAAAAAACAAATCAAGGTACGATAAGTTTGACCTAGATAAATCCCCCCAGCCTAAAAAAAGAAAGAGCTTTTTTTTTAAAAGAAAACTTGAGATTTTTCCTTCACCAAAAAGCCAAGAGCCAAACTCTTTAGAAGAGTTACATTCAACACAAAAGAATTCAACCGCTACGACCGCTACAAAAAATTCCATAGCTTCGCCCTCAACTTCTACACGATCCAGTAATAATAAGATTAAAAATCCCAGTGTACCTTCTAGACAAAGCGCAGCGAATTTAAGCCTCGAACAAAAAATAGATGACGTCAAACTCCCGGACTTAAAGACCAGAGCCCAGCATCAGAGGCAGCGTTTTGAAAAAACCAGAAGAATTTTAAAACACCAACGCGAGAACCTAGAGGATCAAATTGAGGACCTTGAAGGCCGAAGACAAAGAGCCAACGCCAGACTGAACTCATCCCTTTTGATTCTTATTGCTGGAACCGTAGTCATACTTTTCATATTTTCGTTTTTAGGAACTGAAAATTTTAGGGCTTATGGATTAGAAATAATTTTTATCTTAATATCGATAGTATTTGGTTATGATAGATTTGGAAGACGTTTTTAAAGGACAGTTAGATAGGGAAGAATTATGAGTGCAAGTGCAGAGTATTTAATAATAATTAATGGTATTTCCATTTTGGCCGATGCCTTTCGCGAGCTTAGAGTGGCCCAATCGGAGCTGGATAAGATAGATGAGATTGCTAAAGATATTGAAAACCAGCGTGCGGAAAATTGGAAGACCACGATTAGATATGCCGATGACGTTGAGCTTATTGTTTCCAAAAAAGACAAAGAGATTTGTATTGAGCCCGCTGATCCAAAGCATCCAAAAGCACTCGAAACTGTAAACAAAATTAAACAAGTCTATTCGAAGATAAAAGTTTTAAATGATCTAAAGAAAAAAGGTTACGATAAAGTGAAAGAAGAGAAACTTCCAGATGGATCTATTCGGTTCGTGGTGCAAAAATGGCAGTAAAAGTTGAAATTGAAGTAGTGATTGATGAAAAAGGTGAAGTGTATTTAAAGACCCATGGGTTTAAGGGGAACAGCTGCATGACCGAGCTTAAGTCTTTAGAAAAAACCATGGGTCCGATGTCCAACACAAAAAAATCTAGCGAGTTTTATGAAAAATCATCTACAAAAACAAAGGTCAATTCCAAAGCAAAGTGACATCACGATCAGCCCAAGTGGCGAAGTGTGTGTTAGTTTTTTATGGGACGACATAAAAGAAAAAACAGATGAAGCGAGTCCGGCTTCAATCATAGAACATGAGTTTCCAGACTTAACTCTCTCCAATATCTTTTTAAAATTACAGTCCGAACTTTCAGATGTGGAGTATGCAAATTGTAGAATGTGCCCAAAGGAATGCGGATTTGATAGACTTAATAAAGCCCATCCAAGATGTGGTGACAGCCAATTATCCATTGGGACCTGGGGTCTATCCCTCGGTGATGAACCTGAGATTGCTGGCGTAAAAGGTTCTGGCACCATTTTATTGTCCCACTGCCCTATGAAATGTCCTTCGTGTCACAATCCAGAGATGGTGGCTCAAGGGCACAGGTCATCACTTCATGATGTCATTGAGATTTGCTACACCTTACTCGAATGGGGGGCAGAGAACATTCAGTTTCTGTCTCCTACGGTTCACATGGCGAAGCTAATTCCTATTTTAACTTTCTTAAAGTCTAATCGCTTTCCCATCCCTCTAATTCTAAAAAGCTCTGGAATAGAAAACCTAGACTACTTACGCCAACTCGCGGGTCTTGTGGACATTTATTTACCTGATTTCAAGTATGGTCCGAACTCAGAATTTGCAAAAAGGAGTGGTTTTAAAAACTATTTTGAACTGGCCCAAGAAAATATTCATGAGATGATTCGACAAGTTGGACCGCCGAAGTATAAGAATAAGCAAACTTCAGGGGAAGTTCAGGATCGGCAACCGCCGATTTGCCTTTCTTCCGGTGTGCTGATTCGACATGTGAAAGCTCCGATTCCGGAGCAGGAGAGACAGCATATTATAGATTTTCTCGGCTCTGTCAAAGAAGTCGCTCTGATATCAATAACAGATAATTTTAATAATATGGAGTGATCAGAAAATTCAAATAAAAATTTTTTTTAAAGTTCGAGTGTTTTTTTCTTTATAGCATGTGCGTTTTAATAGGGTGGTATTATGAAAAAAATCGTTATGTTATTTGTAGTCATATATGTCTGTTCAGTTCCCTTGATTGGCATGGGGTACATGCATTCAGATGAAAAGATAGTTCAGCTCAATAAAGAGTACGATGATATACAACGAACTCTGAATGGTTTTTCGAAGAACTTAAGTGGTGAATTAGTTGCTAAATATAAGATATTGAGAAGTGCATTGTCGATTTATGCTAACGCACATGCAGACAATGAATCGAATTCGCCAGGTACTGGATGGGCCGATGCGAGAGCTTATCATGAGAAAGCGATTCTAAAAAATTTCATAGATTATTTTAAAAAACTAGAGTCACAACAGATGAGTGCCCACTCTGACTTAGATTTTAAGAATAAAGATGTGGAATTAAACAGGTTGTATCAGTCTATTCAGAAAAATAAAAATTTTGATACAGGCGAGGCCGCAGCAACTAGCAGACTTGGAATTAAAAATACCCAGCGGAGTTGGATTAAATATCGGGATGTATGGGTCTCATTTGCAATTTTAAAATTTCCATCAGTAGACACGCACTCGTTGAAAACTAATCTGACTGCTGATCGAATCACGATACTCGCAAAGATTAATACAGATTAAAATTATCCTGGTTTAAAAAAATTGCTAAATTTAACGGAATTACAGATTAATAAGTTCAATATAGTAAGATGGCTGACTTATAAAACATTGAAATTGTTTAAGAAAAAAACTTGCGGGCCAAATAGGACGCGCTTAGAACTTATTTGCTGACCCCAAAGTATTGTGACGATATTCTGTGGACATGATTCGTCATGCAAATATAGCGATCGCAAAAGTGGCTGTAAAATATTGGAATGGTGATCCAGATTCAATCACTCACGTAGGGAACCACGCGAGTTCAATTTTTACATTCAAAAACAAAGATGATAACTTACAGATACTTCGATTCACTGACCCCTTCTTTAGGTCCCTATCCGATACAAATGCGGAACTTGCTTTTGTAAATCATTTGTATTCAGAAAATGTCCCAGTTGCGCCAGCTCTAAATACAAGTGAAGGCTTACTTGCATTTGAACTTCAAACAAAAAGCGGTTTTTTTATTTGTTCTTCAATCAAATTTGCTGAGGGCATCCATATTGATGAAAGTTCCCAAGGTTGGAACATTCGGTTTTTTAAGGAATGGGGTAGAAATATTGCTTTGATCCATGCGTCTTCAATCCGATTCGATACAAGCAACTCCACAACTGTTCGATGGGAATGGAAAAATGAACTCCTGTTTCGACGAGCAGAAGTTTTAATTCCTCCCGAAGATACTGAGTCGAGAAGAGAGTTGCAGGAGATATTCAGCGAGTGCGAATGCCTTTCAAAATCTAACAATGATTTTGGATTAATACACGCAGATCATGCGCCACAAAATTTCAGATATGCTATTGAAGCAAATCGTATTACAGCTTTTGACTTTGGTAACTGCTGTTATCATTGGTTTATATCAGACCTTGCAATTAGTCTTTCGACCATTAGAAGAAAGCCAAATAGAGAGGAAATTAAGGAAGGAATATTAAATGGCTATTCCTCGATTCGAGCACTTCCAAGAGATTATGAAAAGCAAATAGATTTATTTATAAGGCTGCGGGTGCTTTATTTTTACCTTTCACGTTTACATATGTGGACTAATCCAACAGAACAACAAAAGAGGGAGCTTTTGCAGATTCGTAATCGTGTTCATTCAAAAATCGGGTGGGGTTGACTCTTTTTTTCCCAACGCAATTGGCATTTAGAAAGGAATTTAAAAACTACAAGTTCAATACCTCAAAATGCCCTAACCCGTAAAATATTGAATTTATTGAAGAAAAAAAGTGGCGGTACAAATGGGACGCGTTTGAACTTATTTGCTTAAAAGTGGGTGACAATTTCGGTTACTTTTAATGTGTAATAGTGTGCGATGTGATTTAAAGTATTTGGCCGTTGACCGAAGCTTGATGTAGTGACCTAATAATTATTTAAGGAGAAATTTATGAAAAGTTGTTTTATTTTTTTATTAGCTATTTTTTGTTCAAATTTTGTTAGCGCAGAAGTTTTTTGTGGAAAGCTTAAGGTAGGTTCTTTCAACAGTAATCCTTCAATTCAATATCTTTTAGTATCATCTACTGGTGATATTTCAGAATTAGACTTCGGTGGAGTTGCCAGTTCTCAACAAGAAATTGATGTTCTCCTACTTAAGGGATCTATTGCCAATTTTTTAGTTGATGGTCAAAACTACTGCTTTGGCGGAAAAGCTTCACAAGTTGCAAGTTATCCAGCAATTTCTTTTAATTGCGTTGAAGTTGGTGTAACTTCAAATATGTGTAACTAAGCTTATTCAAATCCAAAAAATTGCATCCTTTAACAGATTAAAAGCGTGCAGTATAATCGAAAGTTCGAAACCATAAAATGGCCTTAAAGTTAAAATATTGAAATTGTTCAGGAAAAAATTGGCGGGCCATTTGGGATACGAACCCTTATTTTATGCAAATCTTTTTCGGTCAACTAAATAGCCATCTTTATAAGAATCAGCAAATTCATTGATTTGAACTAAATCAATTTTATAAGGAAAATTACTATTAGTGAGTTTTTCTTGAAGTTCGCAAATTACTTTTGACAAGTCTGTATTAGACTCAACCATTAAGTCTAAATCAGAAAATTTTTGATGATCACCTCTGGCGCGTGAGCCATAACACCACACTTCGGCACCATATGTTTCCAAAGGTTTTACAACTTCAGTTAATATATAATCAAAATACTGGGGGGATAAACCAAACTTCATTTTGTACTTAACACTTCTGCAAGCTTTTGAAGATGAGGTAAAAATTCACAGGCGAAATTATAGACCATCTCTGCAATATCTTCTTTGTAGGTATGTGATGAAAGATTTCGTTGATCTTTAGACTTTAGCCATAACTCGACATCGTCGATATAACCGCTATGTGCCATTTCACGAACTACATCTTTAGGTGCAGCCGTTGAAGTCCCTATGATTTTTTTTGAAGTTTTCCAAACAAGCTCTACGGAAAAATCAAATCTCTGGATAACAGAATCACGAATAAATTCATTTTTAGGCTGTTCAATGGCTAGGTTAAGTTGACGGACAGCTTTGTTAAATTCTGATATCAAAGTTTTTGACAAAGCGAAATCCTTAAAACTGTTTAATATAATTGTATCTTATAAAATAAATTAAGGTAGTAAACCATATTTTTTAACAATTAAGGTTTGAGTATTTTGAGACGCAAAAATTGGCGGGCCAAATGGGACGCGTTTAGAGCCGATGTGCTCAAATTGCATGCAGTGTAAAATCGCTTAAAACTATAAATTAGTCATTTTGCTATTTAAGGTAGCCATTGCGCTATCAAAAATATAGCCACTTACTCTTTGGACCTACTTTTTAAGTTAAAGTTTTCTCTATGAGATAACTTTGATTTATAAATTCATCACTATGAAATTTGAAGGTATTGTCGATGCTTATATAATCTAATTTTTTGTAGCTTGGAACGACAAATGGGCAACTATTATATAGGAATACATTGAATGTGAATTTTTTGTCTATTTCTTCAAGTCTCCAGTCCATTTCGATATTGCCGTTTTTAGTTCCTGTTTTAACAGGATGTTTTCTGCTGAATTCGTAACTTGTTTCATTTGTTCCTAAATTTATAATTAATTGAAGAGTATGAATTCCAGTTAGCACTTTAAAAAGCAAATTTGGATCACCTGGTGGATCGTCGTAATCTAGTAACTGAGATATATCTATAGCTAATATACTAATATCTTCGACTTTCACAATTCCTGAATTTTTATAATTTAAAAAGGAATTAGCTTTATCGACGAGAGCGTTTCCAACTCGGAGCATGGCTTGGTCATCGTAATTCCCCGAACCAACTCCAACTTTAGTTTTTGGATTTACTTGAATTTCTCTTCCTTATTTGATTCATTTTCACCAATTCTTGTGGAAATACATTCAACCCAACGAAAACGATCATTTTCTAACTCAATTTTAAAGTCTGGACCTTCTTTTGTGTTTTTAAGGATTTTAAAACTATTTTTATTTAAAAATTCAAATACTCTTAGTTCCCACCACCGTTCAGTAAAGTTATTAGGAAATTGGCTTATAAAGTCTTTGGTATTTGCACATACATTTTTGAATTCATTCCATTGTGCTTCAATATAGGCTTTAATGTCGGATCTATTCTCTGAATTTCTAACAAGTGTGTTTGCTTTTGATCCATTTTCGCTCTCAAACAATTCAGACATTTAAAGACCTCAATATTCTAAGCAAATCGTAAACTTAAATTAAGATTTTTTAAACTTATAATTATATGTCAATTAATTCACAGTCGATGTAAATTTCTTAAGAGTATATTTTTTTATTATTCTTAATAATTGTGATCAATTTAGAAATAGCTTGTACCTTTAAATTAACTTATCTTTAAATTTTTTAACCCGAAACAATATAAACTAATAAATCGGATACTTAAGGCTTAGTTCATTTTCAAACCTCCAAAAATTTATAGTTGATCTTTGCAGAACTATAAATTTTTGGAGGTTTGAAAATGAAGACATTTAGAACATTGGAATTGGCGATAGAGTTTTATGGATTGGTGGAAAAATGTGAAATCAAAGGTCATTTACGTAATCAAATTTTGAGAGCAAGCTCTTCGGTTTCACTAAACCTGGCAGAAGGCAATGCAAAATCCAGTACAAAAGAAAAGAAGCGTTTTTATCAGATTTCGTATGCTTCATTACAAGAATGTAAAATCATATTTAAATTAGCAAAGTTCGAAGATAAGGTTTTGATAGATACAGCGGATAAGCTTGGAGCTTGGCTATACAACTTACTGAAATCAAACATCGGGTAAACAACTTGTATACAAGTACTGGAATACCGGTATTCGGGTATACATGTATACTGGTATTCAGGAATTTTAATGGCGGAGCGGACGGGACTCGAACCCGCGACCTCCGGCGTGACAGGCCAGCATTCTAACCAACTAAACTACCGCTCCAGCAAAGATCGAATCATAAGTGTTATCTATTATTTAAGACTTAGTAAAGCTTAAAAATCTTTATTTCTGGGTGTGCGTTACATTATTTTTGGATTTTACTAGCTGGATGTCTAGCCTGTTAGCAATTTGATCTTTTCCAAATTAAAACTTAAGTCATAATGTAAAAATATGGCCTTAAATATCAAAGAAAAAATAAGCAATTACCTATTTGAACATGGGTGGAGACGTATTTTTCGATCGTTTTTTCGCTTTCTCTTTTTCATTTATATACTGGCACAGATCTATTTGATCTTTGGCACTCCTTTTCTTTTCAACACATTTAATTATGAAGTTCAGGCGGGACAACAAAAGTTTGCCTCTTTAGTCATAGACAAAGCTGTTATCAAAGAACTATTAAAACCTAGAACAGAAAAAAAGTTTGTCGGCCAGATGATCAAAACGCAATACAGTATTTGTTCCATTCATGGATTTTCAGCCAGCCGTATGGAGCTTGAGCCCGTCATCTCTAAAGTTGCAAGTCAACTTGATGCTAATTTGTTTTTTACTCGACTGTCAGGTCATGGGTATCAAGATCCTGAAGTTTTACGAACTGTAAAAGCTCAGGATTGGATTAAAGATGCCGTAGAGTGTGTAGAAGTGGCCGCGCGAACAGGGGATAAAGTTATTTTAATTGGATCTAGTATGGGCGCTGCTTTGGCAAGTTTAGTGGCCGCCCATACGAAATATAAAATTCATACTTTGATTTTAGTGTCGCCCTACTTTGGAGTTAAAGACCCTAAAGCGGATCTTTTAGCTGGGTTTTTAGGGGATCATATCGCAAATTTATATTTTAAGGGTTATCGAAGTTTTAAACCTTTAAACGAAATGCAAGAGCAGTACTGGACCACCCGATATCCTGCAGCCATTTTAAAACAAGTGATGATGGTTAGCATGGCCGTCCGAGAAACCGATTTTGCCAATATTAAACCCCCTGTGTTTGTAGCCTATTCCAAAAATGATGAGATTATAGATTTTGCCAAAGTCGAAACCAAATATGCTCAGATCAAATCCCATAAAAGGATGGATGCTGACCCAACATATCTATCCCATGTTCTGGCGGGTGATGTTGTAAACCCCAGAGGAAATGCTAAACTGCAAAAGAATTTGTACAGTTTCATCAAAGGCAATTACTAATTGAAGTGACATCCATGAAAAAAATAAAAATATTTTGTTGTTTAGCCACATTCCTTATCATTGATTTAAGCTGCGGTTTTAAGAATAAAACATACACCACCCTTGATCGTATAAAACATTTTGAGCAAGTTAAACTTAACACAGACCAACCTGTAGAGGTTCTTTGGTCGCCGAACTTAATTCCTAGAATTAAAGCTGAAAATTCGAAAGATCTTTTTTACACATTGGGTGCTGTGCAAGTTCACTTGCGCCGAAACCAGCTTGAAATGTACCGCAAGCTTTCCCAGGGCAACTTGTCTGAAATGGCAGGTCCCACAACTTTAAAAATTGATAAATTTTTAAAGTCGATAGATTTTCAGCATGCTGCCGAAATCAGTCTTAAAATGATGTCAGCGTCCTCTGTTCAAACCTTACAGTGGATGTCTGAAGGCATGAATGATTATATTAAACAGTCGAAGTATAAATCTAAAGACTTAAGTATCATGAACATTAAAAATAAGCCTTGGACACCTTTAGATTTAGTTCGAGTTTTTAAATTCACTTCCGTCGATGTCAATTGGATGGTTGTGGCCCAGCTCTTAGAATTTAAAAGCACAAAGTTTTTAGATAAGGTATGGGACTTTAAAATTAATGAGCAAGATTTTTTTGATGAATTTCTAAAAGAGCAAGCGCTACAAAATTCAAAACAAAATTCAAATATTGCAGATGCTTTTAATTCGCAGGCCAAAATTGCGAAAGCTTTCAAGCCTAAACATTTTAATCAATTTAAAAGTAGTAATCTTGGGGTTAATACCCCAAAAGATAAGATCACTATCAAAGACGCTTTTTTGGATATTAATAAACAAGACCATTCTTCGAAGCTTGATATTTCATTTTTGGACTACTTACAAAATATCACAAAGTCGGGCAGCAATGCTTTTGCTGTTCAGGGTACAAAAACTAAAAATCAAGCGGCGATCGTCTCCAACGATCCTCACTTAGGGCTTATGATTCCAAATATTTGGCTGTTTGTCGTTTTGGATTCACCCGAATATAAAACCATGGGATATATTATTCCTTCTTTCCCTGTGCCTGTAATTGGTCGCAATGAAAATATAGGTTGGGGTGGAACTAATCTTTGGGGCATTAGCACTTATCCTTTAACTTTGAAGGATACTGATCGCTCGAAATTAACAAGTCAGAAAGTGCCCTTGAAAATTAGATTTTGGCCTGATTCTAAATTTACAATTTATAAGCTGGGTGAGTATCCCGTTTTTAAGACTGAAGACTTTCCCGAGATTGGGGACAAAGATATTGTGTTTCGCTGGCATGGCTTTCATCCGTCAGACGAGCTAGAAACATTTTTAAAAGTGAATAAAGCTCAAAATTTTTCGGAATTTCATCAGGCTTTTAAATCCTATGCCGTCGCCGGAATGACTTTTGTATACGGTGATAAAGCTGGCAATGTGGGTAAGGTTATTGCCACTACGCAACCTCAGGTTAATAAACTTAAACTTTTTTATCAGCCCAATGACTTTTCGGGTGAAGTTTTAAATTCTCTGACTTTGCCTGTTGAGTACAATCCAGACTCTGAGTTTGTAGTCAGTGCCAACGATTATACCAAAGGCTTAAAGCAACCTTTGTCTTTGTTTCAAGCGCCTCAGGATCGAAAAGATCGCATGACTTTTTTACTTAAAAACCAAAATAATTTTTCGTTAGAGGATGTTAAAACATTACATAAAGATGTATTTTCAGCCACTGCTTTTAATTTAAAAAATGACCTTGTCAAATTCCTAAGTTCCAAGAATTGGGTTCAAAACAGTGATTTGAAGTATTTAAAAACTTTGGATTCATGGAGCGGTAAATACGAAGTGGATTCCAAAGGAGCTTTGTTTTTTGAAATTTTTTTGGCCGCTTGGTCCGAGGATATTATCAAAAACCTTTGTTTAAAAGATATAGAATCTAATGATCTTAAAAATAAAGCTTATGACTTTCTAACTAAAAATTTTAATTACCGAAATTTTTTATCTCGATCATTAATTGAAACTGATTTTTTAACCCCTGAAAAATTTAAACTATATTTTGAACGGACAAAATTTATTTTTGAAAAGTATCAAACTTGGGGAGCTTTTCACAGGATGGATCTTCGCCATCCACTCGGTAATTTGAAGTTATTTAAATTAAATTACTCGTACTATGATCAACCTTGGGCCGGTGGCAATGAAACCTTAATGAAAGCCGCCCATAAGCTTTCAACCAAAACGGCCAAAGTGTCTTTTGGCGCCCAGGCCAGATGGATGACAGATTTAAAATCTATGGACGAAAATTATTTAATGTATTTAGGGGGGCAAGACGGTTTTATTGGATCGGCCCATATCAATGATTTAACCTCTAAATGGGTAGAAGGGGATTATTTAAGGGTTCCTTTTGATCGTGATGAGTTTAAAAAAAATTCGGCGACCATGGGCCAATGATCTGAAACTCCCTGCTGGCTGTGATAATTAAATTTTTTGGGCGAGCCCCATTTGTTATTCTGATACAAACTTTGATTATATACACGAATGCTTTTGGTATCTAACTGCCATGGGCTATTAGGATTATTAAAGTTCTTAGAAAAGACCAAGGCGTCCAAAAACGACCAGCTTCTTCGGGGATGAAAGTAATTGGTCCCCCGACAGTTCTCGCAGCCCACGAGATGAGATATCATATAATCTTTGCCTAAATTTTTGAAATACTGATGATTTTTCTCTTCAAAAGATGTGATATTAAAATCACCTCCGGCCATAACTAAATTGGTTTTACCTCTTTTATCCATCAGTTTTTTTAGCTGCTCTAAGGCTTGTTGTCGGGCGGGACTAGGTGTGCCTTGCGAGGGGAATTGTACACCAAAGACCGTTATGGGCGTTTGGTCTGGCAACAAAAAAGTGGCTTCCAAAATACCTCGAGTTTGAGGAGGCTTGTTAAAATTAAATTTTCCCTTTGGACTAAATTTTAAAATATGCAGCTTCGGGTCTGACTTTAGGGGCCATTTACTGAGGATAGCCACATCAATGCCGCGCTCATCAGGGCCTTCAAGCAAAACAGCGGGGTGTTTATAATGAGGGTTTAAAAAATGGGTGCGAAACTCTTCTAAGACTTGAAAATTTTCCACCTCTTGAAAAATAATAAGATCCGGTCCCACCTCATTATAACTATTTAGGATCACATCCGCTAGACGCTTCATTTTGGACTTTAAAACTCTAGGGCTCCAATCCAAATTTAAACACTGCGATTTCCAATCCTTTGATTTTAGACTGTGACATTTGCTGCTAATATTTGGATTACGTTTTTTTGTGCTTAAAGGCAGAAAAGTTTCGTCAGCCTTTAAGGGATCATCCTCAGTATCAAATAAATTTTCTAAATTGTATGTCATCACACTAGCTCGGGTTGACGTGCTGTTCGAAACATCAATGGATTTTTTACTGGTTTGTTTTATTGCCAAACTTGAGTTTAGATATTGCAAAAAAAGTACAAAGCTAACAAAACTTAGTATAAGAAATTTTTTAAAACTTAAATTTGCCTGCATTTTCTGTGTTCCTTAAAAAAAAAATGATTATAATAATATCTCCGACTTGAAAACTTATAATATTTTATAATAAGAAGTTTTGCTTTAAGTTGTTTTTTTAAAATTTAATGAAGTAGAAATAAACTTTGCAATTTTAAAAACAAAATTATTAAAATAAAATCATAATAATCAAAGAAAGCTAAAACCTTTAAATTCAAAATAAAATATAATTTAAAAAAATATTAATTTACGAGATGCTATAATCTTAAAGTGTTAATTTCTAAAAAAAATTAACATTCATAAAGTTGCAAGAACTAATCTTTTAAACTTTTTCTTTAATTGCAAACTTTTGTGTTAAAACATTAACATGTAAAATACCTGATGTAGCTACGTTTCCTGGATCAAAGCTGAATTCATCGGACACCGGGAGAGGTTGGAGTTTTGTAATAAGGTCCCTGATTTTAAGCAAATTTTAGAAAAATTAAAAATTAGAAATCCACTTATTTAACCAAGTGAAGTCAGTTTGCTTAATTTTTGTTAAGCTTTGGTTAAATCTTGCACTTGGTCGAAGATTTTTTTAAGTTTTTTCTGGTCCTTTATAAATGGCAGGTAGTATCGTTTGTACTCGTTATCTTTCATGAAGGGGAATGAATTCTGATGTTCAAATGTTCACTCAATGCGAATAGTTTTGTTGTTTTTGTGGCAGCCGGTTTGCTGCACTTACCATTAGCCTTTGCCCAACAAGCCCCTGCAGTGAGTACGGTTTTAGATCAGTCACCCATTCAAACTAAAGAAAAATTTGTGATCGAACTTTTTAACTATGAAGAGTACGGCTACAGCCAATCCAAAAAAACCGAGATTGGAGATCAGCTTAAATTGACGTCTCGATTTAGATATCAATTTAATGAAAATGGTTGGGTGTCCGCTGGGTTCTCAACACGACCCGAGCAAAATCGCTTTAATAACAAAACCTCACAATTTGAAATACGTTCAGGATATAATTACGACGCTTTTACCGCACAGATTGATTTACAATTGGATACGAATGACAACGATGGCGGAATCACTTTTGGACCGGATTTAGACTCAGAAAATACTTTTTTACTATATAAAATCAGTCAAAAATTGCAAATCCTCTTTTTCCCTTTTAACTTTAATGGTGAAGTTGGTGTTGAGTTTAATACCAATGATGTAACTAGAATTTATTTTATTGATGGTGCCCCTTCGGTGATCAATGATGTCGCTACAGAAAATGATCGCTTGGCTATGAAAACCATTCCAGGTTTCGAAATTAGGTATAACGATTTTAATGAGGACCAAAAGGGACGATCGTTTTATGTGGGTTTAGGTTCCGCTTCCTACTTATTTCCTAACGATCCTGGATTTGATATCACTACTGCTGCTGCCGCAACCAGCTGGTCCAGACAAGAGGACATAGGTTATAAATTTGGCGCGCTATTAACAGCCAAAAATACTTTCACAAGTTTACAGTATGTGGGACACACCGAAGATGCGCAGACGGGATCTTTATTAAAGTCTGCAGCTTCATTTTATAGTTTAAATCGATTCGGTCGAATTATGTTCGAGTTTGAAGGTACGGCCACTGAAGGCGGCTCAAAGCCCTATAGACTTAACCGAGGTTTTGATTGGTTTGAAACCGAAGGTCCTGCAGGTCCCGGTCCTGACCAAAGAGTTTTTGCGGATACAACAGGAAATCCTCACGACTGGATCGGCCAGTGGGGGTATGCAACATCTCTGAAGCTAGGCTTGGTTCAAAGAGATTATACGCCGTATGTGTCTTATAAATATCAAGATGAAAATTTTATTTTTCGTGATCGCGAATCCGCACACACCCTAAGAACTAACGACGAATCAGAGTCTCATGGGGGTTTACATAGAATCGGGTTCGGAGCCTATTTCTATAAAGATAATTTTATCATCAATCCAAGATTTGAATATTTAATTGCAGCCAATGATGTGTTCTCTGATCGAAATTCCATAACTGAAGAACTGATTGTCAGCGGTTTTAAAAGCCAAGATTTTTTTGTGTTCATAAACGTAGCGTACTTTTATGATAAGCGTACAGGACCTAGAACATTTAGACTTTAATATACCATAGAACTGGAGTTGGTTTTAATCACTCCTTGTTAGCATGCCATGCGGGGGGAATTACTAAATGGTTAAGAGAGATTTAAATATAAAATCCATGTTTTGCCTAAAACCTATCAGATTAATATTTCTTTCACTTTTTATTTTAATTTCAGGTCTAGGGTGTGACTCTGACTCTTCTAATGATCAAGTGCAGGTTTTTTCATTCGACAACACTGAATACGCTGTGCTTATGGATGATCTACTGGTTTTGCAGCAAGCCATTGGATTAAAGCAAGTCTTAAAAGCGGCTCCTGAGCGTACTTTGGGAATGATCAATGCAGCCATCTTTCAGGCCAGATCAGGGCTTTTACTTTTGGCCAAAACGGGCGAAAGAACTTTGGAAGAAAAACAAAAAGTATATACGGCTTTTGGTAATGCCATTCGTCAGTACGAGGCCTTTCGTGTTTTAGAAATTGAACAAGAGCGTTTTGACCGCGTTTTTAATCAAGTGCGATATTTGAAATCTGAACTGAGCCAAGAGCTTGGCATAGATGAAGCCAAAGCCTCTTGGACTATCTTTAATCATAACTTTAGCACTTCTGGGTTAGAGCCTACTTTCACCACTATGGGCTTTTCCAAAACGGGACGTCCCAATGATGAAGCCAGATGGTTCACTAACTTTCAAACGGATTTACCTAAAGCTCGAGCTCAAGGACGTGATGGGTCTTATGGTTGGATGATTTCAAGACCTTTTGATTTAAGCCAAGTTGAAAACCCAAGTTTTAGATACTTTGGCTCTTATTTAGTTGTGGCTCCGAATAATGTATTACCTTTGTCGCAAGTCATAAGAGAAGTTTTTAAAACCTATATTCTTTTAGATTATCAACCCGGCGACAATCCAGAGACTTACCCCGCTGATCGAAAAATTTTAGTCACTTACAATTTAGATGATCTTCCCTTAGGCCGAGACTTTGATGATGCTTGGACGCCCTATGTAAGTCTTTCACCCTATCGTGACAGAACCCTTGCAGTGGGATTTCTGTTTGATACTCGGGGCATAAACTTCACTCAGTATTACTCATGGACTATTTTTGATTTTGAAATCAACGGGTCCGGTAAAATCAAAGAAGATCCTGTTAAATACAAAGAAGAGTTTCAAGGTTCAAACTTAGGTTTATATAAAAGTTATTCTTTAGAATTTCCAGGTGAAAATTGGAAGGCTTTAGATCACAAAGCTACTATTAATGTTAAAGCCGATGACACGAATACCAAAGATTTTGTCGACTCTTTTTTACTTTCCCCAAAGCTTGATGTACCCAAAGATTTGGTAAACCCAGAACTTAAAATTGAAGAGTCCTTTTTAAAACAAAATTATAATCCAGATAATTTAAAAAATTTTGAAATCATGATTTCAAAAAACTTTTTAGGTGGAACTTCTCCTGTAAATGCTGAATGGCAATTATTAAAACGATCCGATTTAAACCTGACAGAATCGGCTTCGAGCTTTAACTTAACCCATGTATTTGATTTATCAGAGTACCAAGGACAAGAAATAGTTGTTGCCTTTAGGTTTAACTCAAAAGATCGAAAAGCCGAAGCCCACACAATTGATTGGAGCATTGAAAGTGTTCAAATTTTGGGTCAACAAGCAACGGTCACAGTGATAGATTATATTTTACCAGAAGTGACAGATTACCGATTGGCATTTTTTGACTTTCTGAAAGCCTCGGTCAAAGATTTCAAAATAGAAATGGGGGATAATGCCCCTGCATGGAATAAAAAAGCCGGTGGGTTTGTGATCAGTGGCTTTAATGGTGTTGGTAGTCCTTCGTCCTTGGGTCCTACAAGATTGGTGTTTCCAACTTTAGATTTGACAGGAAAGTCAGATGTTCGCCTACGTTTAAATCAAAAGGTTTTCTTTTTTCGAAATAACACTCAGTCCTCTGAAGTTATTAAAATACAAATACGTAAAATAGGGGATGTGGATTGGACTACTCTGGAAGTGCCAGCTGGTACTTTCAGAGATGAAATGCCTAGGGAAACTGAGCTCAGTTCATGGATAAAAATTCCAGATTTATTTTTAGGTACCGAAGTCGAGTTATCTTTGTTTTACCAAGCAAGAAGTGGCAACGGGGGAACCGTTGAATGGACTTTTGGATCTTTAGAGGTCGGGAGTAAATAATGCGTAAGCTTTTACTCTTCACTTTCTTTTTGAAAAACATTAATTCTCTTGTCGTTCGTAGCAAGGCTAAGTTTTCTTTTAAATTTATAATTTTAAGCTTAACCCTTCCCTATATTTTACAGTGCTCTGAAGATTCTGGGTCCGCTAGTCGTTTGCAAAATCCAGTGGTGTTGTCCACGGACAACCGATTTGTGACTTCCACTCAAGTGGGAAATTTTGTAACTACGGCTATACGTCGTGCTCATAATCTGGATTTTGTATTTTTACCATCGACATATTTTTCGAAAGACACTTTACTTAATATTAAACCCGATATGTCTGATTTCGAGATCGAGCAGATATTACTAGAATTCCCTCGTGGACCAAGTGATCAACTTTTGGTGGGTACAATGCGGGGAGATAAAATCAAAGAGTTCGTTTTAGAGCGAGCCCGTGAGACCTATGATGCAGAACTTGAAGTGGACGGTTTGCATTACAGTATTGCTTTTCAAGGCGGATTTGTAACCGTGCAAAATTTTGCTATTGATGGGCGCTTTCAACTTCAAGACGATGAGTTCTATCGAGTCGCCGTCAGTGATGATTTTTATTTTGGCACTGCTTTTCCAGGCTATAAGTATCGTAATAATTTTAATTTTAATTTTCGTCGGGAGCGATATCCCTTATCGGTCAGACAAAGTATTAAAGCTTATTTAAATTCTGGTTTTACTTTTCCATACTGGGGGCAAAAACGAGCCTCTGTGTTTAAAGCCCCTGCGCCTGATATTGGTTTTCAAACTATTCCAAAGATTCAAGGGACTTCACACACTTCCCCAGTTTATGGCAAAACCGTTACAACCCAAGGGGTTGTAATCGCCTTTGGCTCCGCAGACTGGTACCCCTTTGGCCAAGATGTTTACATTCAGACTAAACAGTCCGACAATGACGATCGAACGTCGGAAGGTCTTCATGTGTATTTAACTTCAAACAATGCTAACTTTGATCTAGGTGACGAAATCGAAGTCACTGGTGTCGTCTATGAAGACGTTCGACGAAATGGAATGGGTCAGACCAGTCTTAGAGATGTAACTCATTACAAAATTATTTCGGATCCATTTTTACCTCGCGAAGAAAAACTTAAAAATTTACCGGCACCTGTAATTTTAGGGGAGGCGGGACGTAAGGTACCCACCGAGCGTATCTCAACTTATGGTGGCAATTTAATGCGAAAAGCTGCTTTGAATTTAGAAGATGGTATTGATTTTTGGGAAAGCTTAGAAGGTATGCGTGTCGAGCTTGTGAATCCAAAAATTTTAGGCTTTCGTGGTGGCAAAGAAGATCTTATTGAAATCAGTGATAGGTTTTATTTAAATCTTTATGTTGTCAGTGAAAATTCGTACTCTAAAAAAAATTCCACCTACCGAAATGGTTTAATGATTGATTTCTTTGCCAATGACTTTAATCCTGAAATCACAGTAATCACGACAAACCACTTATCAAACAATGAAGGTTTGGTGCCAAAAGATAAAACTGCGCCCGAATTTATCTTTAATGTAGGTGATGTTATCGAAGGCCGCGTTCAGGGTGTGATGACCTATCAAAAAAATGTTTTTGGTGGTGGTGAATACGCCATTGTTTTACCTCAAGCTCAAGAGGCTTTTGTCAAACGACCTCATCGTCGAGAATTTATTCCACTACTTGAGCGTGGGGTTACAAGTTTTACTGATGATAAAGCTGATGAAGTTACTGTGGCCACTTTTAATTTAGAAAACTTAGCCGGTCATCAACTGGATCGAATCAAAGTTTTCTCTGAAGCACTTGCTTATAATTTAAATTGTCCTGACGTTATTAATTTAGTTGAAATACAAGATAATAACGGAATATCTTTTCGAGAAGATCAAGATGCCACGGAAACTTTAAAAAAATTTCGAGGCATGCTGCAGTCCATGTGTCTTCACCGAGATTATCAATTCGTTAACATTGATCCCTTCCTAAATGATGAAGGTGGTCAACCGGGTGGAAATATTAGAACTTCACTGATGTACAATGCTAAAAAACTTGGGTACGAGTTTAGAAGTGATGGGTCCATCGGAACTCAAGCTACAGTTCAAAAAAATGGTATTTTAAGTAGTAACCCAGGACGAATTTTTCCTAATCATCAAGCCTTTCGAAACAGTCGAAGAAGTGTAGTCACGGAGCTTATTCTATTAAGTAAACCCAGTGAAAAGCTTTACATCATCGGCAACCATTTAAATTCAAAATTAGGCGACATTGATTTTTGGGGTGTCAATCAACCAGCACGAGCTCGTTCAGATTTTAGACGAGCTGAAATGGCCGCAAAAATCAGTGATTTCATCAGGTGGTTAGAGCAAGAAAATCCCAAAGCTCATATTGTCGTCTTAGGGGACTTTAATGCTTTGCCCGAAGAGGGTTCGCTGGCGTTACTGTCTAGCCAAGAGCGAAGACTTAAAAATATGATTTTTACGCTTCCAGAGGATCAGCGCTATACCACAAACTTTAATGGTAACAGTCAGCCGTTAGACTATATCTTTGTTAACAATGCCATTTTTGATAAGTGTGCTCAGCTTGAAATCCTGCATATCAATTCAGACTTTATGGGAAGACTGTCTGACCATGATCCCGTACTACTTAAAGCTTGTTTATAAATTCTTTAATTTACCTTATTTTATAAGTGTGGTGACGGTAGACCTTTACTAGATTTTCTTTTGTTTATAGATTTAGTAGCCAAAAAACCTTCACAAGCATTTACAATTTCCTTTTCAGGAATGAACAGCTCGAGTGGACCTAAGTTTAGAGCTAAAAATTCTTTGGGCAGCATTTCGGTCTGTAAAAGTGCTTTACGAAAAACATCCCAGTCTTTATGGGCAAACTCTGGATCATTTAAACGCTCTTTTACACCTTTAATAGCATCTGCATCGTTTCGTTCAATAATTGCATAAAGGGCTCGACCGCCCCACATAGGCTTAAACGACCATGCCACAGGTCGAACAGTATTGACATCACGCTCATCCAGTTTAATCATAGCCACCAGCATTTCAGGATCATGTTGTAAGCCGCTTACATCATCAGGAAAATTAACAAATGCCCATTGAGCGATAAAAGAAAAAGTGCCTTGGTCCTCTTCTTCAGCTTGGGTTTTACGAAATATTTCCCAAAGGTGTTCGTTGTTATTTAAAACAGAAAATGGTTTCGAAAAAAAATATATAACTAAAACTCGAAGTTCGAACCGATTTAAATTAAAGATTAGTTTTGGTAGTAATTTATTTGTCAGATCACTAAATTTTTCTTGGGAAAAAACATTTGAAATCAAAAAACTTAAATTTGATTCTCTATTTAATATAGATTTACCAAAGTTAATTTCATAATCTAATATTTGCTGAATAAAACTTTGGACTTTGGCGGTATTTTCCAACTTTGCTAATGTTATAAAAAAAATTCTAAAAAATTTGTCATCTATAATTGTTTGATACATCTTCATCAACTTAGGCCAATCTTGCTGGGAGAATAAACTATCAATTCCTTGATTCATGTCTTTAAGAATAGCAGCCCAATCCGGATTATTTGCAAGAACTTCATCTAGATTACTAGAATCAAAGGGCTGCGCGGTATCTTGCCTGCTTTGCGAACTAGGTTGAGATTTTAAACTTATGTCATAAGCACGGCGTAAATCCGGCGTTTTAACTTTGGCCCAGGCTTCATTAATTTCTACGAGCTTTTCGGTGGCAAGCCTTTCCCCATTAATGGCTCGAGGCATAAATTCTGAAACCAGCTTTCGAAATGCAGATTTTAAGTCTTTATCTGTGACAGTATTTGCTACACCTAAAACCTTGTAGACATCGATTACTATTTGCGGCTTTGCAAATAAAGAAAAACTAAAAAAAACAGTACAAAGAGCTAAAGTAAAATTTTTCATTTTTGATAAACTCCTAAAATCACATAATTAATTTTTAAAATACGTAAATTTCTACAAGTCATTTTTTTTTTAAAATAAAAAAACTAAAATGGGTCAAACAATATTAATTTTCCATCATTAGTTACTAAAACATTGTCTGGCTTGATAACTAAGGGCAAATATTCGGAATTAATTTTAAGAATAAAAGAGCGCATACTAAAGACTTCCGATGGACTTTCAAATAGTGCATTTACGATTACTTTTCCACGAAAGTTCTCAACAATATAAGCATTTATGCGATCCCGAATGGCTAAGTACTGCTTTATCCAGGCTTCTCTTTGACTTGTGGTACTTAAATTTTTATTAACAACATCTTCAAGGATCTCGCCCTGGTGATTTTCAAAAACTACAGTTAGTGTTTCCTTATCTACTCGTAAGATACGGGGAACCACTAGCTCATCACTAGCGCTCATGGATGAGATGATATGTTTAAATAAACCCAAAGAAGCTAAATCTGTATTTAAACTATCTAAAGTGGTATAAACTTTGTGAATTTCAATCTCCCCACTAGTCGTAATAACTCTAAAAACTTCAGCGATAGCACCTTTTCCTAGCAAATAAAACTCGCCTTGGGCTTGAGTTGAATGATAAGTCCCGAGGCTTCCGAACAGTGCTTTAATACAGCTGTTAGTGGCCGTAACTGATGAGGACAAAAGAAGGATCAAGAGTATGGAAAATACGATTTGATATTTTTCATTAAAAAGTTTTTTAGCCATAGTTAACTAACTTTAATGCTAATTATGTACCAACTATTTATTAACTCAGCTAATAATTTGATTTGAATATTAAATGCTAAAGAGTCGTTTTTTAAGTCTTTTTTTCTAGGCTATAAATTATTTTCCTCATAAGTTTCTGAGCAACATTATAGGACTTTAGAAGTATGAATAAATCTAATAAAATGTATCTAATAAGTTGACAGTAATGTGAGAGTGTAAGAAATTTTGTGTATGGGCGGATATCGCCACTTCTTTAATCAAATCCCTATCAAGTTAAGAATATGAGCGCAATGATTTTTTAGCGTTGTGGTGAAATTTCAAATTTAGATCAACTCAGTTTCTAGGCCCTAGGGCAAATTTACACCTTCTAGCTGATACTAAAAGGCACAATAAAACGTTGAAAGATCAGACCAAAACCAAAGGATTTAAAACAGAGGCTGACCTTGGGTACAGATTTTTTTAGAATCTATCTACAGTTGCGTGTCAACATCGTACATAAAGCTAACTTTACACCTTTGAAAAGCACCCACTCTTTCGATGACAACTAAGTTTCTATTCAAGTCATATGACAGGTTTTTTCCCTTCAATGAAATTGAATTATTTGAAATTTCTTTCCATTCCCAGATTGCAGCATCAGCAAAACGGTCGCTAGCTGTAAGAGTGTTAACTAGTAGCATTCCATCTGTTTTAAAATTTAGAATCAGATACATGGATGGATCATTAAACTGACACCATTGACCCTCAATTGTATCGCCGTCGGCATCTAGTGCTTTAACTCCAAATATAGATTCAAGATTCTTTGGTCCAATATTTACTCCAGAGTCTGCAGATGCATTTATTGAAAAAAGCAAGTTTACTAAGACAAGTAAAATAAAATTCATAAAAATCTCCAATGTTAGTTTGTTTCTCCTTAATATATGTAAGCAGGATTAGATGCATCATATCCAAAGCGTAATTAGTTCTTTCTGAAAATATTATAAAAGACGCAGTTAAAACCCAATCCTTTAAACCTAATTAAACTCGGAAAGACACATTAAAAGTGTTTAAGTTTTTATTTAGAGCCAAAAAAGGTCGTTTTTTTACTCCCTTTTTTTAATCTACCGAAACGCTCAACAGATCGATGAAATCTTGGATTTCTAGCAAGGTATTACAAAAATTAATTTTGAATTTCTTCAAAATAGGACTTAGGGAATCTGGCGGATTTAGGGCTAAAAATCTCCATGCTAAATCCTACCGCTGGAATAACGTTAATAAAACACAAAGGATCATTTGAATCTTCTAAACTGATTCTAACCCACTCCAGAGCGCCATCTCGCGTAATCTTCGTAGAAGCACTATTGAATATTACTCTATCTTGATAGGACGCATCTTGTGGTGAATTGGATATGCTAATTAATTCACGTTCAATAAAATCCTTCGATAATAAATCATAGCAAGTTAGCATACCGCTAAAGCTTTCAATAACCTTTAGCTTAGCGCCAGGGCGAATGTTCGTGATACTATTCGCATTATGGTAATAACCCAGCTGCTTCCAAGTAAGATGTTCAGATTCTGCGAAAGAGCTTAAACTAAACAAAAAAAGTCCTAAAATACTCAATAATTTTCGTACCATAAATTTCTCCACGTATTTCTGATAAAAAGGCTTACAAATATTGGACCAAAACCTAATGTTTTAAATCCAATAAAACTTACAAAGACACATTAAAACCGACAAAAAAGCGTTTTCGTCGGTGCCAAAATTGTCACTTTTTTTGGTTTTAGCCCTAACTACTAAATCAGATCAAGCTTTATTCTATCTTCAAAATGAATTGAGAGTTGCGCTATCACCTGACCCCAGTTCCATTTAGGAGTTTTCCATCTTTGTGAAGTGTCTTTTATAGCCAAATATAGGATTTTGAATAGGGCGTCGTCTGTTGGAAACAAGGCTCTGTTTTTTGTAATCTTTCGCATTTGCCTATGAACATTTTCGACAATGTTTGTTGTATAAATAATCTTTCGAATGGGATGCGAGTATTTAAAATAGCTTGCAAGTGTTGGCCAATTGGATGTCCAAGAATTTATAACTACAGGATACTTTTCACCCCATTTAATTTTTAGATCCTCAAGATTTTTGATGGCTAATTCTTCAGTCGCAGCTTGGTAAACAAGTTTTAAATCTTTTAAAAATTCCTTTTGATGTTTTGAGCCAACGTACCTCAGAGAATTTCTAATTTGGTGGACAATGCAGGTCTGCACTTCAGTTTTAGGATAGATGCTCTTGATAGCATCGGGAAAGCCTTTAAGCCCATCCACGCAGGCAATTAGAATATCACTGACACCTCGATTTTGAAGGTCCGTTAAAACAGAAAGCCAAAAAGTAGAGGATTCATTTTCGCCAATGTAGATGCCTAAAACGTCTTTCATGCCATTGTTGTCGATAGCAAGACAAGTGTAAGCCGCTTTACTTTTAATTTTACCATCAACTCTGACTTTAAAGTGGATAGCATCAAAAAAGACGATGGGATAAATAGCCTCTAAGGGTCTGGATTGCCACTCTTTAGCATGATCCAAAATCTTCTCAGTGATGCTAGAAATAGCTGTGGGCGAAATCTCAAGGCCAAAGTAGACGTCCTTTACATGACGTTCAATATCCCGGGTGGTCATGCCTTTGGCGTACATTGATATGATTTGCTCTTCTAGTTTTGAACTAACCCCTTCATATTTTGGTACAGCTTTGGGCTCAAAGGTTCCTTCGCGATCTCTTGGGATATCAAGGTTAACTTTTCCATGGGTGGTTTTAACAGATTTCTTGTAACTTCCATTTCTAGAGTTTGAGGTCAGTTTGGAATTTATATCACCAGGGGCATAACCCAAATGATCTTGAAGCTCTGCTTTAAGCATAGTCTCCATTGTATTTTTAAGCATGAGCTGAAGCGCGCCACCTTCTGAAAAAAGGTCATTCATTGTTTTGGCCTGTTTTAAAGCTGAGTTTACTTCTTCGGGATCGAATAGGAACTTATTTTTTTGGTCTTTGTGCATAAGGCATTCTCCTTGTTAGATTGTTTCAAACAAGAAGTGGTAATGTCACCCATACACAAAATAATTTACAGACCCGAAACATCAATTGGCACACTGCAGTTCCCTCTGACGATTTTTTAAGTCGTCCCAATTAGTTCTTTATAGATCCTTCATGGCTTTGTTTTTTTTAGTCTCTTTGTTAAAATAGATTAAAATCTATTCTAAAACTTTTTATGTAACATTTATGACTCAATTCATATTGCCATTTCAACCCGATAATTGTTGATTAGAGTTTGAAAAAAAAATATTTTTTAAACTTAAATATTAAATTTTTATAAAATTAAGTTTTATTTTAGCCTAAGTTTAATTTTTAGTTTAAGTTTAAGTTTAAGTTTAAGTTTTTTTTTAGTTTTTTGTTTTAGCTCAATTTTAAGATTTTAGTGAAACTTAAAATTCATACTTTATAAGTTATTAATTTTATTAGGAGATTTATGTTTATCAGAGTCCTTTTAAGCCTTTTCGTTTTGAGTTTAGCTACAGGTTGTTTTAAATCCAAACAGCCCTCTTTAAGTAGCCAAGAATTATATCAAGGCTTAAACATTCCACTTCGAAGAGATTTCACCTTAAGTTCAAAAGTTAAAGCTTGTGAAAATTTTCATGAATATGTCTGCGGCGAAACCGAATCTAATTTTAAACTTCCGGGCGACCGAGAGCGCTGGACCTTTTCTTTCACTGATAATGCAGAAAAGTTACTTCATGCAAAAAAGAACTTTTTTTTGAATTTGGACAAATTCAAACCTAAAAATAATCGTAGTCAACAGTTCAAAGATGTTTATTCGGCTTGTATGAATGAAGACTCGTCTCGTGTTGAAGAGCTCGCTTTTATTAAGAATGAATCTAAAATATTAGCAGAAATCAAAACCAATCAACAGCTAGTTAAATTAGCTGAAAGTCGTTTTGATAAAGGTTTGACATCGTTTACCTACTTGGGACAAATCCCAAATAAAGAAAACCCACTGATCAACGATGCTTACATTGTATCAGATATTCGAAGTCTACCCGAACGCAGTTATTACCAAAATAAAGATTTAATAGAAAATTTTAAAGTGCTTTTAATTGATTTCTTCACGACAGTAGGGATGGATCAACCAGAGCAAAGAGCTAAATGGGTTATCGATTTTGAAACTAGATTAGCTATGGCAGCACCACTTCCGAACGAAATTCGAGGACGTTTTGCTGAAAAACGCGATATCACTCGCGAGGATTTTTTAAAATCTTATCCTGAATTACAATTTAATCGCATGATAGATCAATTACCAAGCTCTACCGTACTGATTGATTTAATCCCTGAGACTAACAGTTTTATGAATCTGGCTTTTAAGTCAGAACCTATTGAGGCCTTAAAAAGTATTTATGCATTTCATAGCATGACAGATTTCATGGACGACGCTTATCCTGATTTTTATAGTAAATATTTTAACTTTAAGAGCAAATATTTGGGAGGCCCGAAGGAAAGATCCCCTCGACAAGAACGCTGTACTAAATTGGTTATGGACCAATTCGGCATGGAGCTTGATTATGAACTGATAGACCTTTTATTTCCGAAGTTTCCTTCCGAGCGAGCTGTAAATATGGGTGAATCGGTGCGCACTGCGATCATAGAAGGCATGCAGAAGAACACATGGTTATCTAAGCCCACAAAAGAAGAAGCCATTAAAAAAATCAAAATGGCTAAATTGCATTTAGTAAAACCTCAGGCTGATAAAGACTGGGATTTTATGCCGATAAAAAAATATGATGCCACTCAGCCTTATGCGAATCAAATTTTATACAGACAAACGGCCGTTGAGCAGACATTACAAGACCTTAAAGAGCCTAGAAACCCTAACAAATGGTATATGTCCCCTCTTGAAGTGAATGCGTATTATTCAGGTGCAGACAATAAATTTGTATTACCTCAAGGCATTTTACAGTTTCCGTTTTTCTCTGCAGATATGAAAGACTTTGAAAACATAGCGGCCATTGGAATGATTGTTGGACACGAATTGGGTCATGGAATTGATGATAAAGGTTCAAAGTATGATTTTGAAGGTAAAGTTAGACAATGGTTTACGGAAGAAGATTTAAAAAAGTTTAAAGAACGTGGTGACCGGTTTATTGCCCAGTTTGATAAAATTGGCCATGACGGTAAGCTGACTTTGGGCGAAAATATTGGGGATCATGTGGGTCTGACTTTTTCCTATAACGCTGCATTTCCTGAACCTAGTAAAGTAAGTCTTGAGGATAAACAAAAGTTTTTTGTGGCTTATGCGAGAATGTGGTGTGGAGTTCGTACTGACTCTTATAAACAAAAACAACTTAAAACTGACCCACATGCTATAGGTTATGAACGTATCAACCAACAGGTCATACATCTTCCAAGCTTCCACGAAGCCTTTGGTTGTAAAGCGGGTGACAAAATGTTCTTACCTGCCCAGGATCAAATCCGCATCTGGTAACCCCCTTAGGTGCCAGGTTCTTTTTTGTGAATTTCTAACAAGTGATAAAAGGCCATGGTACCTTTCAAAAGTAAATTGAAAGATTTCTTATTTTTAGGGAAAATTTAAGAAATTATTTATCACACCTATTTCCTACGCTTAACTTAACGAAATTTTAAAATTTAGTTTTCAAAATACCTCACACTCTAAACGATTCAACTGACCTGATAATTTTATGCGAGCAAGTTTAAATTTAATTTTTTTTACCCCACGCTTAACAGCTAACCAATCCTCATCCCTTGTTGGTGTGTTGAGCCAGTTTATGGTTTTTTCTACGTCATTGAAAAGAATTGTATCGTTGAGCACAGGAAAGGAAGCTTTCTTAAGTCCTAATAAAAACGCAAGAGAACTATATGGGTACAATTCGCACTTCGACAACATGCCTGCTTGAACTGGGTTTCTGTAAACATATTTATAAACATGTTGAAAATAGATATCTGATTTTATCAAACTTCTTGAATAACGAGCACCGAAAGCTTGATTTATGCGACCAGTGGAATTGTTGATTTGACGGCTACATTCTTTCATGAATCTTGCCATGATAACATCCAAATTTGAAGAAGGAGTTGAAATTAACATGTGAAAATTATTATTCATAAGTACAAAACTATGAATACGAGCATCATACGAATTGTAAATATAGAATAATTGCTCAGACATAATGGTCCAAACTTTATCTAAGGGTAAGTTGAACCACTGGTCATTAAAACAACGAGCGGAAACATAATAAGGAAAATCGGATTGCAATATTAAATTGGGTCGAGGCAAGACCTAATACCTTCAAACATAAATATTAATTAAAATGGCTTTAATTACATTAGGATTTTAAGACACCTTAACTTCGGACATCCTAACGACTAAGGTGCCAGGTTCTTTTTTCTTAAAAGAAAAATCCAGGCATCCTACCTAACACCTTAGTAACTTGATAAGAAAAAAGAACCTGGCACCTAAGCCTAGCGTGAAGGTTTGGGTTATTGGAGTTTGATGGGTAAGGATTCGGCGAAGTTGCCACTGTTACGTTCGGTGGCTCGAAACACAATTCTGGGACGTTCAGCAGTGGGTAAGGCTAAAAATTCTGGGGTTAGCGTACCACTCAAAGAACCGTTCAACAGTCCAATGCTAAGTCCTATTTCGATAATCTGCCCGGTCGAATAAACCGAACCATCTGCATTCACTAATCGTGCGGAATATTCTAAAAGATCCAATTCAGCATCATAAAAAAGATCTCGGGCTTCAAGTACTACTTGATCTAAACCTGTGATTGGTATCACAAATGGAGTGTGAGCCGTTGAAACTCCACGATCTGGCACCACAACAGAAGCATCCATAGGTTTCCAACCATCCCAGACAGAACCATTTAGATCTCTACGGTCAAACTGGAATTCAAAAAATACACCACCGCCACCTTCACCAAAACGCATCTCAAAAGCGTAAACGTTACCTTGGGTCATAAACATATACCCTTTGGTGTAATTATTGTTGTAATTGTTAGCATTTGGTATCCCATTTAAATCATAAAAAATATTGGTGTCATAGGGAATAGCACGGTAGTTAGTTAAAGACGTACCAGTTCCTGAACCTGCAAATTCACTATTTCTAGCCGCCGTACTTCCTAAATCTTCTGTTGGAAAATCAATTAGACTGCGCAAAATAGTTTCAACTCGTGCATCCTGCCAATTAGCTAAAAAGATACGAGTGGTATCTTCAGCATATTCTGTCGGTGCAATTCGAAGTAATACGGTATTATCAACAACACGAGTTCTGAATTTGTAGACCCCAGTCACCGCAGGGACAAAATATCCTGAATAAACTTCGCCATAAGATCTTGCCGAGTTTAAGCAAGGTATGATTTTCCCAATATTATTAGCATTGTTAAACAAACTATTGCCACAGAAAGTAGAGGAAGCCGTTGGATATTTATTATCCTCATGGACTGGAATAGAGCACCACCCATTTTCTGTTTCTCCAGAATAAACATCACCATTGGCGTTATGAATAGCTTGTTCAGGGTTAGATATAGTGTCCAAAATATCATAATAATTGCTAGTTGAAGAAAATGGATTTTCAAGAAAGTTATCGATCTCAATATGGCCCACTATATTATCATCTCCACTGGCTAGTGGTAAACATAAAGCTGGAACGGTTGTGCCTATACCACCCCAGCGGCGCATAGATAGTCCGCCACGTTTAGTATCGTCTAATTTTAAGAGCGAAATAGGAGGAGCATTGGCTACAGATCCCCCACCACTTCCAATCACTTGAATTGTGGTAAAGGCCTCAAAACCTGAACTGTCCACTGCTAAAATTCCAAGGACATCATTCACGCTTGAACTTGGCAGCAATTGCAACTGGGTGCCACCAGTTAAATTATTAGGAATATTGGCCCAACCTGGAGCAGGTCCTTCACCAAAAGCGTCGGTCACATAAAAAGTTAATGTGTCCCCGTCCCCATTGATCTGTTTATCATTCCCATCCAGAGCGATATCTTCATCTCTGAAATGGTCTAGTAAATCGATATTTGTCGTTCGAGCTTCAGTCCCGTAAACTTCAATTTTACTCAATCTAAGATCCGTTTCATTTTGGCGATTTTTAGCACCAAAGGGTCGAAGTAGTCTTAAACTGCCGCCAATGTAATTTCGATCCGTATAAATAGTGAAGTACGAAGCACTTAATACATCACATTCAGCTTGGGCATTGGTTGGCTTTGGTCGATTTGAATTTCCAGTTGTGCCCACGGGGAATACTTCACGAGTGATAGGTATTGGATTTAATCCTCCCGTTTGAATTTGATAGATAGCATTTTCAAGGGATGAACTTCCGGTTCGATAAATTCGAACACAACTGACCTCATATAATTTGTCGTCAGGAAATGCGATGGCCACTTCATGGTAACCGCTTGCATTCGAGGCCGTGATTAAATTCGCACTGCCCGCACCTATCAGCGAAGCTACTGATCCAGAAACAATACCAGATACCGTGACATCAGCTTCCTGTAGGGGAATTAAACCAAACTGAATCCCCTCGGTGCTCGGGGTTACAGACATTCCTCCATTGATAGGGTTTTCTATAGTTAAGTACCTGGGAGCTGTATTGGTCGGGGTAATAAGAATATTCACTAAGGCCGAACTGGTTTCAGGGTTACCATATGTTGTAGCACTTCCAGCCACAGTGTTGGTTCCCGTCACTGTGTATTCAAAGGTCAGCTGAAAATTAGGTCCATTAATAATTAAATCTAAATCCGACCTGTTGATTGTGTAAGTGAAAGTCCCATTCGTATTGGGGCTTAAGGTTCCAAATGCCGTCGCAGGCAAATCCGGGGCTGGCAAAGAATTAGGTCCCGCTGTTACAGCGTAGGTATGTACTTCGGAGCCATCAACACCACTTACAAAGAGCGATGAATTACCAGTAACTATGATATCTCCGTTAGCCAAAGCCGAGGCTTCCGAAACTTCAATGGTAAATGGGTTAGCGACCGGAGGTGTATCTGGCAGATCTAAAATACTGACAATGAAAGTTCGCTCATAATTTAAAACCGTAGCATCAGCGGTGGTGACAGTAAGTGAAACAACTAATTGATGGTTGGTTAATTGCTCCGTATTTAGGAGTAAGCTATCGGCTACAACAATTTGTCCATTACTAGAATCAATTGTAAAACTTCCGACAGGGTTACTGACTAAAGAGTACGAGACCACATCTGTTGGTGCTAAATTTCGATTAACCAATGTGACAGTACCAAGTGGAGTTCCATTCACTGAGTTTTCTGGAATTCTGGCATTTGAGAGTCTTAAAAAGGGAGCTTCAATCTGTCCACTTGATAAAAATCTCGGGGTGTAATCGATAATAATTCCATCTCGAAAGCCTGGAATATAATCTGAACCAATAAATGCAATTGATCCAAAGTCCCCAATATTGGCTTCATAGACCCAGCCTGGAACACCAGGCCCTGTAGATGCGGGAACTTCTAAAACAGTTCCATTGGATCGAAGTAACTGCACAGAAATAGTGCTAACAATAGGCTCTTTTTTAAGAGCATAGGTGGTGGCGTTGGTTAAGATATCGGCTCGAATTTGATTTAAGTTTTGAATATAAGCTTCGCGGTTGGCATTGATATCAAAAGTATTGCCGGGACCAGCTGCTTCACGAGCAATATTTATTCCGTCTAAAGTCAAATCAACGAAAGAGTAAATCCCAAACTTATTGGGATCACCAGCTTTAATTTCTTCTCGGATATAGTCTATATACTGCTGGGCTGTATGATTTCCAGGGATTGCAACTCCTGGTTGATTGGGAGCAAAAGTCAGCGATGGGGTCAAATTATTTCTGGAACCATCTAGTTCATCCGAAATAATTATAACCGCCAAATAAGCTCCGGGCCGAGCAAAGCGCGGGGATGCCGACTTATCAAGTTCTAAAAATGTTTCAACACTTTGAAGGGGGCGCTCATCCCCAATGTATAAAGCAAGGTCTGTACGATCTGTCTGTGTGTTATTTTCAAACAGGTTGCCAGGTACCGCGGCATAGTCAGTGATATAATCTATACCACACCCTGAAGTGTCTGCAGCAATACCGTAAACATCAAAGTTTCTTTTAAATTTATTTATGAACGTTCCAATATCAGAAGCTGTCCCCGGTGATAAGATCGAAGGCTGCTCAACGGCCGGTGGAAATGCCGTGCAGTCGCCACGATGAAGTCGAGCAAATAAAGCCCGTTCTGTTCCTCCGGCAGCACCTCCGTCTAAATAAGATAACCCATCTCTCTGATAAACTAAGTGCGACCAGGCTGCAGTTGAAATGACTCCCATCTGATAATCGTAGCCTTTGGTAATAAACTCGCCGATGAACTCTTGGATATTATTTTGAACTGTTTCGATCTCTGACTTCATACTTCGGGAGGGATCGACCACCCAAAGAATATCAATTTTAGGATTAAAATCCAATGCCGAATCATCAAAAGCATCTGTGGTTTGGATGGTAGATATGGATCCTCCACCTCCACCGCACGAGATATTTAGAATAAATGCACTTGCCAGAAATATCGTTTTTGCAATGCTTTTGGTCATGGTTTCAGCCCCTTATCATCACCTTCCATTTAAACTTAATTTCTTAGCAGGCTCAAAGCGACAAAAGTCTGGAGTTTCGGCTGATTTTAATTTATTTAAAGTTAAACTATGATTTCTTAAGAAATATTTTTAAAAATTAATTTTTTAAAACCCCAACGACATTCCCCTTTAAACTTTTTCTTCATCACAAACATAAATAGGACTTTCCAATCTTGAATAATCACCATGGCTATTAATAGTAATATTTTTGATTTCAAGGCAAAATCTATTCTTAATAATTTTGATTTGACGGTAAATATTTTTCAAAAAAGTTTTTTAAACTCAAAGGCAAGTCCTTTTCATCAAAGTTTTGCGGAGGTAAACTTAAAAACGTAATATGAAGTTCTTGATCTTCAGCCCAATAGATATCCTTAAGCTGTGATTCTTTATAGGAGTACAATCCAGCTTGAATCATAACTAACTCAAGCAGCTGTTGAAGAATTAAATTTGGAAGCTTTACACTTTCAAATAGTCTTCGATCTAATTGGTATCTTCTATTAGCTTTTGACTCTGGCATTCGTATAACTTCATTAGGAAAAAGCTGAACTTTAAAGTAACTCTCCTTATCCTGCTTTTTTTCTTCATAGTGATATACAACACCTATAACTTTATTTTGAAACAAAACAGGTCCACCAGACATTCCTGCAACTTCTGCATGTGTTAAATTAAAAATCTGATCCTGAGTTAAATGAGTACTGCTTGAATTGCACTGCAAATGAATAGTACCCATTTGATTTTCAAACCAAAAATTGGAAAATTTTATTGGTATTTGTTGGTATCTACGACAACTTAAATATAGTGTATCTTTAAAACGATGTCTTGATGGAAAACCTGCAATCACATAATCATTATTTGTGTCTAAATTTAAACTAAGTTTTGGATTTTTAGTGATAACATTTGAATGATTTTTAGTGAGTGGCAAGGAAACAATATCAAAAGGCCCCATTTCATTAACAAAGTAATTCTTTTGGACCCCCAATAAATCTAAAATAATAAATCCTTCATCTGAAAGAATACGCATGTCCAATCTATGATTACAATGTGCGGCCGTTATAACTTCGTAAGTACCTTCATCATAGAATCCAGTGCAGTGACCAAGATGACCTGGTGGTTTATTATCAATATCACCTAATCTAAAAACATGAACCTATTTTTTAGCGAGAGCATCGTAGGTTGTGGCTTGGTTTCTCACATGAGCGCTAAAAATCTCAACATCTTGAGATTTAGCCCTTGAAGCTAAGACAATTATGGTTACAAAAAAACTAATTACTTTAGATACAAAACTCATCCTTTAAAAGCTTTGCAAGAAACAAACCTAATGGCTTTTTCATAATCAAGGCAACTCAAATACCATCCATATAGACTTAACAATGAGTTAATTAATAGATAAATTTATGTTGAATTTTACTTATGTGCTAGGAAAGATCTATTTAGTTCATAACAGTTTGCTTATAATAAATCTAAGTTTAAAGTTATAAATCTAAGTTGATTTTATGGCCCCAAAAACAAGTTTCAATGTGACTAATTTTGTCACATTTTTAGGGTAATTTTGACAATCTTCTATATTTAAACAATATAAAGGCTTTTGTTTGGGTATGAAACTTGATAGATCAGGTTATGCAAAGATTTATTAAGATTCTGTTATTTTTTATAATTTTAGCCAAAGCCTCAGACGGTTTGGCCAAGACCTGTCAATTTTATTTAAGCTTTAAAGTTCTAAATGACTCGACAGAAGTTCAACTCAGTGGTGATTTTATCGACTATATCGAGCACCCATCAGACTTAAGTTCTGCGGCTTTATTAATGGCTGATAAAAAAGTGATAGTTCAGGCGACAAATTCTCTTCGTGCTGACAGATACTTTATAAGTCGCTTACAGCTGGAAGACGTCAAGCTACTGCAACAGGTTTTTACAAGATACAACAATAATATCATGGGTCAAAATCTAATGACCTCAGAATCATTGGAACTCATAAATTCTTCAAACTATAGCGACTTAACTTTTTTGAATGATGCTGAGATTTTAACTTTTGCGGTGATTGAATTTAATATAATGGATGATCCACTTAGAGCTAAAAAGGCTTTATTAAGAATTAAAGGCATAAGAGATGTAAGTCGTGGCATAAGCCCAGCAACGCAGTACCGTTTTGAACGGATATTAAGACATCTGATAGACTTTCATTCTGTGGCTGGCAATTTCGAAGCTGTTGATAGAATTATTAATCTACTTAATAGTAGCAATCCCAGATCGAATTTAAACGAATAGTTTAAGTCCTATACCGACCCAATTATCTGAGATTAAGTTTTATTATTAACTGAGCTAAAGGCTAGTAACGCAGTGTGATCCGACTGCGGAACCTGGCACCTGAGCCTGGCACCTGAGGTGGTCGATTTGGGGGACAGTTAAGGTCATTGGGTTAAAGATTAGATTGATACTACTTTGTGGATCTTTGGACCAAGACTCAAGAAGTTTGGTATAAGCCCCTTCGCCATAACTTTTAAGTTCATCAAAATTTCTAATAAATTTTAAAACACTGGGTTTATGATCTAAAACAATTTTGTTTTCAAAAGTTTTAAATTCGGCATTTTTAGACCAATTGTAACTGCCAGTGAGCACAAGTTTATCATCGACAATCACATACTTATGGTGCATTTGCGGGGCATTGATAAAATCCCACGAGATCATATAGTATTTAAAATAGACATGAACACCTTCCTGATGAAGCCAACGCCCAAAATGAAACCCCGTTTGAACACAGTCTTCTAAATCTATACCTTTTTGCAAGCACTGCTCTTTCTCTAGGTCTTCGATCGCTTGATAGTCTGGACTTAAATACTCTTGGCCATCTAAAATTAACTCAACTTTTACCCCTCTTTGCGAGGCTTGCCTTAGAGCGTTGGCTAAAGTGTACGAGCGTAAATGCCCGGTGGCCACTTTGATACTTTTTTGTGCGGAGCTCAAATATTTAAGAATATTTTGCTCGACCCAACCCAAGTTTAAATGCTTTTTTAAACGGAAAATATATCTATCATTTCTAACTGCGGGTTCAAAGTTAACACTTGTAAACAATGCTAGATCTTGGTTTAACGCCGCTTTAGCAACACGAAGTGTGTCTTCACTTAAACTAGGTTTTGAAAAGCTATCGCTAGAAATTTCGTCTGTGATTAATAACGGATTGCTATACTTATATAAAAATTCAAATTCATTTTGGAATGAAGCTACTAGTTCTGGGCACGATCTAGAGCACACCAATAGATTTTCGTCGTATGAAGCCGCTAGTGGTGTATCATTAAAATTGCCGCTCGTATTTAGAAGAACTTTCTTATCAATAAGCATAAACTTATGGTGATTGGTGACATTCACAAATCGTATGTTGGACGTATCGAGTCCTTGGGCCTTAAGAGCCTTTTCCAGCGGGGAAAGATAAGGGCTTAAGGCCTCAAGGGATACCTTACGAACTAAAAGTCGAAGCTCAAAGTCAGGATTGGTTTTTAATTTTTCTACCAGCGCTTGAACTATGGCTTCGGACCTAAATGTATAAATGGCGATATCTATCTGTTGGCGCGCCCGTTGAATCTGCTCGACCACAATTTGATCCAAATTAGTTTTAGGAGCAAAGTAAATTTGATACGCATAACTATTTGGAGAGGCTAAAAAAGACCCTAGCAAGATCAGGGCTAAAAGTTGCAAGTTAAAACTTATGTTTTTAGAACTTCGCAGTAGTTTCATGGCTTCTTCCCAGTATTAGGATTTACAACCTGAGGTTTAGCTCGGTTTTGCCGCAGACTTATCGACTTCGCACTTTCTTGGGCTTTAAAACGAGCCGCTTTCAAAGATTTACCTCGGGCTAAGGCCACACCCATACGGCGATAAGGCCGAGCTTCCGCTTTACCAAAAAGTCGAACATCGGTCTGTTTTTTAGCTAATGCTTTTTGCAATCCTATATAACTAAAATCTACTGATTGTGTTTTGGCTAAAATGACAGCTGATGCCGAAGGCCCATAACTTTCAATCTCCCCTATGGGCAGACCCAAAATAGCCCGAGCATGAAGATCAAATTCCGAAAGATTCTGACTGATTAAAGTCACCATTCCTGTGTCATGGGGGCGCGGTGACAATTCAGAAAAATACACTTCATCTTTGGTTAAGAAGAATTCGACACCAAATAATCCAGCACCACCTAAATCATCTGTGATCTGTTCGGCCATCATTTTAGCTTTTGCTAATTGTTTTTTGGATATTTCGGCAGGCATCCAGCTTTCTTGGTAGTCCCCTCTTTCTTGGCGATGGCCGATGGGGTCCACAAAAAGAGTTGGACCTTGTTTCTGTTTTACGGTTAAAAGTGTAATTTCACTTTCGAAATTTATAAACTCTTCAATGATTACTTTAGCGGTTTTACCTCGCATCCCTTGAAGGGCATAATCCCAAGCTTTTATTATATCCTTAGGTGATGTCATGACCGATTGACCTTTACCAGATGATGACATGACAGGCTTAACAACGCTTGGAAAGCCGATCGCAAGACTTGCTTTTTTTAAGTCTTCCATGTTTTCGGCATAAGCGTATTTAGCCGTTTTAAGTTTCAATTTTTTCGAAGCCAGGTCGCGAATCGCATCTCGGTTCATAGTCAGATGGGCGGCTCGAGCGGTAGGAACAACCTGCACCCCGCGGACTTCAAAATGAATTAACTCTTCGGTGCAAATCGCTTCGATCTCAGGAACTATAATATCAGGTTTATATTTTAAAACCACTCTTCGCAAAGCCTCTTGGTCTAGCATGTCAACAACTTCTGAAGCATGGGCCACTTGCATAGCCGGGGCTCCATCGTACTTATCAATGGCAATGGTATAAACACCTAACCGCTGACACGAAATCACAAATTCCTTACCTAATTCACCGGCACCTAAAAGCATTATTTTTTTTTGAGACATAGTGAGTTGCAATTATCATAGATATTGATCTTCAACAATAACTAGCCAGATACTATATTTTAAATATTAACCAAAAAAGGAAACAGTTATGCTACTAAGTAACATCGAGACTATTCCAGGAAAAAACATTGAAGCCTATTTTGGGGTTGTCCAAGGTAGTAGTGTCCGAGCTAAACATGTCGGCCGAGATATTATGGCCGGATTAAAAAATATTTTTGGCGGCGAATTAAAAGGTTACACTGAACTTTTAAATGAATCCCGCGAAGAGGCCGTTCAACGAATGATCCAAATGGCCCAGGCCAAAGGCGCCAACGCCATTGTTAACATCAGATTTTCAACCTCTGCCATAGCCGTTGGAGCCGCTGAAATTTTTGCCTACGGTACAGCCGTCAAAGTCATTTAAAGTTACATTCTTTGTTTAGAAAACTTTGTTTTAAAAAATACTAATTTAGATAACGAAGGATTTATGGAATACATAGTTTATATTTTGGTAGCACTACCTGTGGTTCTGGGCTTTTTTATAGGTCGCTATATCGAAAAAAATCATTTAAAAAATATTTTTTTAAGAGAATCGGCCCTTAAAAATTTACCTTGGCGAAATACCGGTAAAAAGGAGTCTTTTCCAGACTCTTACGGGGTGTTAGTTTCAGGTTCTGTAGTGATTGCTCAAGATGCCTTTAAAGCTTTTCTGGCCAATATATCTTTCATTTTTGGTGGTCGGGTCACACCCTACGAGTCTTTAATGGAACGAGCACGCCGTGAAGCCCTTCTTCGTATGCGCGAAAATGCACGAAGCCTTGGTGCCCATGAGATCGTTCATGTAAGGATGGAAACAGCCTCAATAGGTATGTCCAAAGCCAACTCTGCATCTGGTTCTGTCGAAGTGTTTTGCTACGGTACAGCCATTAAATTTCAAAACCTTTAAAGACCCTTATGTCGAAACCAAACGAACCTTTCAAGCCTGTTTTTAAAAGCACTGAGCCAGACTCTTTTGATATCAATATTGCAGATAAATCTGGTTTAAGAACACTTATGCTATCCTTGCTTGGAATTTTTGGACTGATTTTGACCATTTACATCTTAACCCGTTTAATTCTTAATTTCTCACCTTACTTTGTATCCGTCTCGCTTGAAAATAAAATTTTTAAATCCACCCACACCTATGTTTTCCCTGAAGCCAACTACTCGAAGTCCTTAACTGAATTTGCAAAAAAACTCGACCCTGAAAATACGGCTGTGGAAGTTTTTGTGCTTCCCATGAAAGACTTAAACGCTTTTTGCTTTTTAGGAAATAAACTTTTTGTCAGTTCTGAACTGTTAAAAACAGCTACAACTGAAAACGAACTGGCCTTTGTTTTAGCTCACGAGCTTGGTCATGCGAAATTACGACATAATTTAAAAAATTTAAGCATCAATTTAGTTATAGGTCTTTTTTTTAGTTTTGTTGATTTTTTACAACCAGCTTCCCAATTTTTGTCTACCGGCTATAGCCGTTCCATGGAATCCGATGCCGATGATTTTGCGTTAAAAACTTTGCAAACCATTTATGGTCACACCTTGGGCGCTGAACTTTTTTTTAAACGAGTACAAAAACTTCGTCCCGAGTTCAGCAAAAAATTTGAAGCTTTTTCGGGAAACTACTTATCAACTCACCCAAATACCGAACAAAGATTAGCAAAAATTTTGAAGACACAAGATAATTCCAAAACATTTAAAGTTATTAAAAGAGAAGATTCTAAGTATTTGTAAAGGGCTTTAAGAATTTTTAAATTTGATACCGACAAAACCAGTTTGATCACTTCGTACCACTTGGGCTTTGTATCTTAAGGTCTCACCATTGCCAAAAATTAGATTTAAAATCAATGTGCCAGAGGAAGAGCTATAATTATAATTGAGAGCATCACCTAACAGCTGCAGTCCGGCCCCTGTCGTTGAAATGTTTTTAACCAAAACGGGAAGAATCCACCCATTGTCTAAAATCATTTGGCCCTGCATATTTACCGTTTTTCGTTCATTTTTACGTTTATCATTCTTTGCCATTCGCTGCTTTAGGCCCAATAGAAGTAAAACAGGTATAAAGAGTAAGATGCTACTAATATTAAACTTTCGTTGATTTAACTGCATCTCAGGTTTGGTTTGTAAAAACTGATTATTATGATCTTGATAAAAATCTGCTACACGACCACAACCCAATCCAGAACTTACAGGATCTGACGAGGCTAAACTTCGATTACCTTGAGTATAAAGCGGTGTGTAGTTGGGTTGAGAGTTAGGATCTAACTGGTGCTCAAAGGCAAGAGCTACCGCATTTTCAAAATTTATACGTCGGCCAGTTTTAATATAAATGTCACAAGCAGCGTTGTAATCCGCGGATTCTAATAAAATTTGTTTAATTTGATATCCTGACAAATTTGGTGCCACCAAAGCAATCATAGCCGCTAGCCCCGCAACAAAGGGCGATGCCATACTGGTACCTGTACTTGTATCAAATCCATTGACTGCAAATCGCATTGGATATGTACTATAAATCGCATTTCCTGGAGCAAATACGTCGACGGAATTTGGCCCAAAATTCGAAAAACTTGAGCGACACTGATCGACACCACCATCATTCACATTGGACCAATTTCTGTTCGAAGACGTCGAAGCTACGCTGATCATACTTGGTAAATCCAAAGAGGACGGATAAATAGGAGCACTGTCATTATTGCTGGAACTGTTTCCTGCAGCAGCAACAATCACAATCCCATTATTATAAGCTGTGGTCAGAGCGGAATGAAGGGTCGAGCTATAGCTGCCGCCACCCCAAGAGTTATTTATAACTTTGGCCCCACGATTTATCGCATAATTAATGGCATTGATCGCATCTGAGGTTTTACCAACACCCGACTCGTTTAAAAACTTTAGGGGTAAAATTTGAACTCGAGGACTTGATGAAGCCCTAAATTCAAAAATATTTTCCGTACTTCCAAGAACGATACCAGAAACATGAGTCCCATGGCCGGTGTCGTCAGCTATATTTGATGAATTGCTGATAAAGTTCCAGCCGCTGACATCGTCAATATAGCCATTCCTATCATCATCTATGCCATTACCTGCAATTTCATCTAAATTTTGGTAAACTCTATCTGTTTGATTGTAGATAGGATGAGTTAAATCTAAACCTGAATCGATAATGGCCACTATAGGTAAATCTTCAATGGCTCCAGGATTTGGCAGGATCGCCCAAGATTCCCGGATTCTGACAGGAGTACTGGTCATGGCATAGGGTAAATTGCTGGCATAGACATAAAAATTGGGTTCGGCAAATTCAACATTGGGGTCTCGTTTTAAATCATGAAGAATAGCTTCAAGATTTTCCCCAGGTTTAGTTTTAAAATGATTGATATTTAAACCCTTCCAAGATCTATGGTTTTGCAACTGAAACTGGGCAGCAACTTTACCTTGAACTGCGAACGAAGATGAAGTCTCTTTAAACTTTACAATAATCTCGTTGGGAACAACGTCTTTGGCATCATAAGCCTTTGCAGAAACTGATATGAAAAGTATTAAAACTATAAACCTTACAAGAGCTAAAAACGACATTAGGTTTAGTTTCGAAAAACCATTCATAGGTTCTTTTCGGCAGAACTTTAACTAAAACTTAAAACATTATTTTTAAAATATATGTATCAATATGAAACTAATTTATTTAAGTTATGAATGATATTACTGAATATATGGGTCGTTTTAATTTTTAAAATGTCTAGACTTGGGTTCAAACTAATAAATGGATAAGATAGACGTTTTTGGGCTAATAAATTCTGCAAATATTCAAGATTAAACACATTTGTATTTTAATAGTCAAATATACCTAGGCAAAGTTCTTATTTTTGGTTTAAAAGATGGTTCTAAAAAACCAAGGATGAACATGTCGAAACGTATAAAACATCATGCAAAAAAAGCGTCTAAAGCACTAATTGCAATCGGGTCCGTTTATCTTCTCATTGCGTATTTGCTGCTACCACAATTTTGGAATCAGTTCGAGGATACGCCTTCATTGGTCCTCACTCCACACCTCACCTACACGGCTGACAAAATACCTGGTGATCCCATCAATCTTGCGATTTATGCTACTGAACAGGAACTGATAAACGCATATTTAAATGCAAATTTCACCCAAGCCTCAGCTCTGAATATTCGAGATGACATACGTATTGGCGTAAGTGTAGTTTTTGATCGCCCAGATCGTAATGCCCCTGTAAGTAATTTGTATTTATGGAATCGCAAACAAGATTTAGCTTTTGAACAAGAGGCTGGACAAAGTGCCGACCATCGCCATCATGTTCGTTTTTGGAAATCCACCCAAACATCCCATGACAAAAGGCCTTTATGGCTTGGATCAGCCACTTTTGATAAAGGCTCTGGCCTTAGTCATCGCACAGGACAAATCACCCATCATATCGCGGCCGATATAGACAAAGAACGAGACTACGACCTTCGCTCTTTGATTGCGACACAACAGGTTTTGAAATGGCACCAAGCCCCAGGTGTAGGAGCCACTCAAGATAGTCGAAATGGGGGTGGTGATAGATATTTTACCGATGGAAAAATGACTGTGATTGTTTTAACACCAAAAAAAAATAGTGATAGTGAACCTCCCCAAGGTTAAGTGAATTTTCATTATTAAAACACCTAAAAAAGGTCCTACTCTACTAAGTAGACTAATTTTTTATTAGCTTTGATATTGATCTGAACGTACATATTGTTGCACCAAAATAAATTAATTTTGGTGCTCAACTTGCACATAGACAGCTACATGAACTTAGCTGGAGAGTATTGATGTTTTGGGCACAAATTTTTTATAAATTGTATATGTCTTTTTGTATTTATTTTATTTTTTTGACCACTCCCGCACTTTCAGCTGTCGAGCAGAAGTTTGATATTGATGAAAATCCTGAATTTATTCTTGAGACCGAGCGACACTCTGGCAATGGAATTTACAATAATAACGTAAATATACCTGTCATTCCTATTTCAGGATTTATTACCGATCAGAAGCAAAATAATCATTTAATTAGTTTATAGGGAATTCCTTATAATTCTCAATTCCCAGGTGAATGGATATGGATTGATCCACGCAACCCACTTGTTCTAACTCTCATTTTCCCAGGGGGCGGCGGACAACAAACTGTTAACTTGGGTTTAAACGAAGTCATTTCACTCAAATATCATTTTGAACACTCTGCCTTTCCGATTGCAGCTGGTGCTTGGCTGACTGTCAAAGGAATTCGGGAGTACCAAGGTCAGCTTCAAGAAGTAGAAATCGAGATAAAAATAACTGATGGATTTGGCGGCTACCTCGACACGAAGTGGACCCTGCCTTTATTAAATAACGAAGAAAAAGAATTTGTAGCGAAGGAACCAATTAAAATAACCGTGAGCGATACGCATCCCCGCAACTTACCACCTGAGGGAATAGATCTGGCTCCTAAACCAGTTCCAACCACTGAGGCTCGACCTTTTGTGAGTATTTTTACTCCGTTGCCTGTTTTAATGTGGTCTGATAATTTCGGCTTTATTGATATCAAAATCAAAGTATCGAAGAATCTACACATGTGGGACTCCGCAGTAGGTTTTGCAAACCCTAATTATTTGCCTACAGACGCAGAGGTTATTCAATTTCCATCACCAGAGGCCTTACCTCCAGAATTTATTTTTATCCGCATTTCGTATGATAATGAGCTTGCAGAAACTCTTAGAATGTTGTTTGCACAAGATAATCAACATATGAATTTGGCACTGCAGATTTCTGGAAAATCTTATCGCACGGACCGGACCTACACAGAAGCAGACAAGGTATTAGGCACATCAGAGCCTACTGAACATTTTGGTACTTATCACAATATAAATTTTGGATCCGATGTAAAATTGAGAGTTTTAACTTACCCAAAAACTAATCCGTACACTTGCAGTTCCTACCTAGGGGCAAAGTAATATTTGTTTCCAAATTGACCGACCTGACCCAAACCAACTCGAAAGAGCTTTACAAAAATAATTGAGTAAAAACTTATTGATTTTGAAGGGTTAGAAACTGAAGAACTTGTTACTCATCCGTTTACAAATGAAGCTTTCATCGCATTAACATTATTAAGATACGATGATCACTGCCAAACTAAAAATAATTTAAAATTTGAAATTTAACTTTACTTAAGTGCAAAAAAAAGCAAGATATCTATTGTGAAGTTAAAGTTAGAACAAGGACTTAGCTATGAAAATAAATAGTTTGTTTGTTTTTTTTTGCATTTTTAATTCTCAAGTATTTGCAAATGAATGCAAAGATTTTTTAGCTCCAATTACTAGTGGACTAGCTTTAAATTCCGATGATATTTTTCGTACTCTGATGGATGCACCACTGAATCTACCGCAAGAACATTGGATTTTTTTAGATGCAAATTACGGCACTCAATCTGTGACTCAATATGGAGCGCGAATAGTCCCTTCCTTGATGGGAGAACCTATTTCTACAGTTTACGAACTCATTCAATCCGCAAGTAAAGACCCATCTAATATAAGCAGAGGTCTTCGTTTAGCAAATTTAGATCCTGATCGTTTAAATAGATATTTTGAATTGAATCCTGATTCTGGAGAAACCCTCAAAAGTGTATTTGGTCGTGGGATTGAAGTGGCTTATGTAGTGTTAACAACAGTAAAAGGTGAACAATTCTTTAAATATATTAGTACTTATCTTCCTGATTCAGTTGACTTTAACTTTTTGGAAATGAAAGCAATTGATAAATTTATTGAAGAAGTTGAATTGGGTTTAAAAGAAGATCAAATCATTAAATTAGATGTTTACCATAATCATCCTGAGCCTCAGCCTTTAAGCCCTGAAGATGTTGCCTTCATTCGTTCACTTGCATTTAGAAAAGGATTTTTCTCAGAAATATTTGCTTTTGCAGAAAAAGGTGGTTCAGTATTTATCTTTGGATCTGTTTTGGCTAAGGGCGGTAGAGTTGAAATCAGTGATTAGGGCAAAGAATTTATCTGATTAAAAAAAACAAAGAAGAAATTAACACTACGTCATCTGTATCACTTCTTTCATTTATAAGGGTATTAACTTTATAAAGTAAGAATAATATCGATAAAAGCCCAAAGGCTACAAATAATAAAACAATAATTTCCATAGGATCTTTCAACATCTTATTAGATTAGATGAAAATTAAAATTCATAATATGACGATGTAGTTGATTATAGTATTTCAGGATTAAATTACTGGAATCGTAACTGTTTATGAGCGACTCACTATCTCCACCATTTCGATTAGAATTTAAGCACTGATAGAATTAAATATAAGATTCATTTTAGAATTCAATCAAGCTGCTCTATAGGGCTTGATTTCAGGTTCGATTTACCGAGAAGCCTATTTAAGGACTCTTTTATTGCGTCTTTAAAGTAAAAAGTTGTGACAGCTTTTTATTTTTGTAGCACCAACCGGACCAGCAATTTTGTTCGCAAAGTTTAGCAGTTGAAGCCTTAGATTTGAGTCTTCCAGATATGAAGGCAGAACCTCTTCTGCATGGACGGGCGCACGGTAGATTGAGACTTTTCCTTTATCATAGCCTGTAAAATCGATATGCTCCCGAAAACGGTACTGATATATTTTAGTTTCAGTGGCTTCATAAAATCCGTAGAAAAACATCGATTGCGTTTGTAAATTTGGCATAGAAAAATATATGGATTCAATAGCTCCATTTTTATAAATGACGGTAATAATTGCGTTGTAAATAGATGGATTTAAAGATTCGTCTAAATAAAATAGATAATAGTTCGATAGGATGGATTCACCATCCTCATCCGGATATGTCTTTGTTGAATTTGAAATTATAACAGCAAGAGCTTGACTTTGATTCGGGTAAAAAACGACTAAATTACTAAGATCGATAATTTCGAAAGGTGGGGTTAAGTCATGTGCCAAATTCGAAAAAACTCCAGGGGGTAGGCCTGCGTCACCACCGTATTGAAAATATTGAAGTACAGGCCCTACTCCAGATTTATATAGCTGGAGGCGGTTCCTTTGGTTAAAGATGTCACGCGAAAGAACACCTGAAAGAATCAAATTATTGCCAGATTCGATTACGGATTTAGGAACGTTTTCTGGATAGATTCCTCTATTAAAAAATGTAAAAGTTGTGTGCCATGGGTTCATTTGAGGTTCTTGATCAGGATCGCTATCTTGCGAATCAAACCCGGCTAGCATAAACAAAAAAAGTAGCAAAAATGTAGCTCTATTTAATAGCAGGCAGTGACCCTTCATCATAAATACCCTTTAGTTATACTGTATTGGTTTTAAGGTATGCCAAAAGGGTGTGTGTAATCAAAAAAAAACTTCCGATTTAAATGTTTTACAATTAAAAATAACATTTAGTGTAATAGGAAAACAAAAAAAGAACTCCCCCAACTTTGCTATTTTTTGAACAAAACCCCGACGCATTTCTCTAGTGATTTTAGGTTTTTAACGCCTTCACTTCAGTCGTTATTAATTTCATATATTTCATTTTTACTAATGAACACATATCTCACAAAAATACTTTTTCCTCCAATTCCTTTTCCTTGATCTGGTCTCGATTCAAAATACGAAGTAAAAACTAAAATATTTAATGTGCCATCTTGATTGAAATCTTTAAATTTAACAGCCTCAACCTTCGCAAAATCAAACATGGTGGTAACAACTAAGTCCGAGGATGGAAGAGGATAGGAAAAACATTGTGATAATCTGCTCTCATAACGACAAAAGTTGAAAATGGCTTTTTTTTAAAATTACGGTTTTTCCAGGGCGTCTACTATAGGACAGACTATTCGTAGCATTAAAGTCTTCCATTCCGTCCTTCAGAAATTCCACTGGTAATGTAGTGCATAATCGCTGCCTTATAGTTTTTAGCTCCAAAGCCACGTTCCAACTCATTATATCGTTGTAAGTAAGTGACACTTGAAAAAAAAGGAGAACCCTGACGTCCTTCATTAATTCCAGATGTAAGCCAATGATCTACAGCACCTGCATAGTTAAGACCGTAAGCTTTTCTTAAGTCAGGATAATGATCAACATACCAGATCACATTGAAGACCTCACTTCGCAAACTAGCCAGTCCAACCCGGCCTTCATTAGCGCCTTCCTTCACAAAATGATCAATGGCATCAATGTAGTTTGTGCTGCCGAGTCCTTCAGAATTATCCGGATATATTTTCAAATATTCGGACACTAGGAAGGTATTCGAACCTTGCCTGCCTTCTCTCATTCCATTTAAACGCCAATGCTCAGTAGCCTCGTATGTGTTGTTACCAAAGGCACTGAATAAATCTGGATAATTCTGTAAATACCAACTGGCATTAAATACCTCAGTTGGCAGAGAAAAGGTGAAGGGATCCCAATTTAGACCGTAAAGCCTAAGCGTTCCGTTTTTGACTATGTTTCCAAATGTGAATGGCGGGCCCGTCATTGGTCCCTCGGGCCAGTAGCTCTCAATACTAAACAGAATCTTTGCGACTTTAGGATCTTTAAAGGTATTTTCCAATACACTCATTCCCTGCCCTCGCAATCTCATCGAACCCCTCATTGAACCAACCACATTTCGACGAATTGAGCTACCAGGGCTAGAAGTAGATACATTGAAGACCATATCCCCGTTTTGAACGATTCCTTTTACAGATCGGTCCAAGGTCAAGAGCCAACTGGAGCCTTGATCACTTACTGCCTTTACAGTCATCGTTCCATCACCGGGGAAACGTAAAGCCTTGCGGTCGGCACTAGTAATTTGAATGGAATCACCGATTTCGTAGGTCTGACTGATTACTTTTCCGACAAGAAACTTATCATCGTCCACAAGGCTCAGGCCCGAGCAGCTAGAACTGATGTTTATATAATCATCCCCTATATTTGAGACATTTCCATTATGAAGATGGAATTTCGCGCGACTGTCAATCAGATGGTAGGCATCGGAATTGATGGAAAGCACCCGACCCGGGGATGGTACTATTGATATACTATCGACATCGATTAATCCTGAAACGTTTACAAACACGAATCCCATGAATGGTGCAGCTCGGAGCTCAACTTGATAGAAATTAAGGTTTGTCGACGATTGCGCAACCACACCATGAGTGACAAGAGGCGCGAAGGCTATCTGATCACCGGCCGTTACAAAATTTCGAATGTCATTGTAAGAGGTCATTTTCCACTTGCGGCCACCAAGATTTACCATTGATTTAGTTGAAAAGTAGTCCGCTAAAGCTATGGCTTTAGTCCATTTTCCAGTTGAATCAAAGACCTGTCCTGGAGGTAGTTTGCAAGATTCCAAACTAAGGCAGCTCCCAAACATGAGCGCGTCATTGGGTTCCATAAATCCATCTTGGATCTGGACAGTGATCGTATTTATGAGATTTCGATCATTTTGGTCTGACGAAACATTGAGAACATGAACCTGAGAAAAAGGCGGTGTTTCGTAATCAATCGAAATTCCATGGACTGTTATGTTTTTAGACTGGTCCATAAATAAAAAACCAGAAATTGGGGAAGTGATTAGAATCTTTGTTTTGCCAGGGACTCCCTGAATTTTAAGGCCGTTAACCCCACCGACATTCAAACAGTAGGACCCTGGAGTGTTGTCGCATTTTAATCGATAGACACCGGGATCTAAAATCAAAGATGTAGGAGTTTGACTTGAAAAAGCCCGATTGATGCCCGGCTGTAGATTGTTTCGATCATCTGAACTTGCGGGTATAACGATGACGGTTGATGGCTGACAAGAACCATCTACCAAAATCTGGCTGGAAGAACATAAGCTCGCGGATCGTTCAGTAAACCCCGATAAATTGCAATTCTGGAATAGGACAAAGATAAGGGTCAAAGTAAAAAAAGCCAACTTTGGAGAAAATCTTGGATTCACAGGCTGCTACTCCTCAAATAAAAAGCTTTATGTGAAAAATATAAATTTAAAAAAGTCTTATATATAGCACTTTCAAGATAATCCAAACGGGAAAAAGTCAAAGCAATGACTCAAACTGATTCATGAACAATACCAAGCTGTTAAACATTGTCTTAAAAAACCGCTTCACAATACTTAAGTGACTTGCAATTAGCCGTCCAGGTAAAACGTGGTTTGAGCCGACTAGATCGCCTTCAATTTTTACATTGAAAAAAATAAAGACATAAGTTGCGGAATTGTTTTCTTTGTGATTTTTTGCAAAAATTTAGGTGACAAAAGTTATTTGGGCTCGTCATGTTCAAACATCAGATTTCTTAAAAAGATCGATTTCCTGAAAAGTTAATAATTAACATTCCCGCAAATATGAATTCGCAAATAGAGATTTCAGACAATACTTTAAGGGAATAGTCTCATGGCGCAAGCAACACCTCTTGGTGGCTGCACTTACCGGTTACCTTGATCGTTCAAAGTAAATTTTTAGCAAAAAACCTATCTAATGTATTGCCATTTAATTCATGTTTATCAAGAACATTGCTAAGCCTTTTACGTCATTTATTAAGCTAGGTTAAGAGGTTGAAAATTCTAAATAAATTAGTGAAGATTCAGCCTCGCAGATTAGATTTTTGGTATTGCCATTCCAACAGCCAAAAGCCAGAGGTAAAATTTTGGCCTCATTTTGACCAAGTAGCGAAGGCCAAGAGATTTTTGGGTTTTTTTCAAGACTGCCATTAACCATGACATCTATAAGTAACTGAATATCCACTGGCCGTTGCTCACCTAGAGTTTCATAAATTTTTTCTGTCACTTCGATATTTATAGTTTCTAATTCCTTTAAGGCATGAGCTACAAACTCATCCAACAAGACTTTATTATTTGAGTTCGATCCTTCTTGCCATAACTCGATTAAATCCTCTGAAAATAAGCGACTTGTTGGTTTTTCAAAATAAAAATTTAAAGCTAAACTTGTAATTTCTTGTCCAAAATATTGCTCTCCTAATAAAAAACAATCCCCTATGGCTTTATGCTTTAGCACTTCTTTTTTGTATTTTGGATCAAAGATTTCAACAAGACCTTGTTCGCCATAAAATAGTTTTTTTTTAGAGCCCTTAATTAGCATTTTTTCTTGAATTGATGCCAAACTAGATGAAATTATAGCTTCGATGTAATAAGTTTCAAAAGATTTTAGAGTTATCATTTTTAAGTTATATCTTCCCTAGTCTAATTTTATCGAGAAACCTAAGATTTCAAATTTAATTTAGAACAGGGTTAACTTTGATTTTAATCTTCTCTTTTTGAGCCTCAAACCAAGCCCCAAGAGCGTAGTTCTGACGACTTCCCACTAATGACTCATACTGTGGATTGGGCTCGGCTTTAAGATCAAAGTTTCGTCTTTTGATCAGATAACTTTTGCCTTCACTGGACACAACTCCAGCGTACACTTCACCGTCAGATTTTAAGGTCAATAGGCGTTCAAAAACTTGATCAGCTTGACCTAAACCAGGTATTGATTCCGCGCTCAGTTTAAAATCTGGTGCGGTCACCCATTTAATACCTTTTGCTGCTAAAATTATATCCAGTTCTTTAGGTTTATCTAATAAAGTTTGATTGAGTTCAGATAAAATCTGTTTAGCTTTATCTTGAAGTAATAAGTTTTTAGCCACTTGCATTTTTACATTTTCAAAAGTTTTTGCCGAAGCTATTTTTTTATCTTCAACTAAAAGCCGTGCCCAACCTTGTTCAACTTTAAACACATCTGAAACCTTGCCTACTTCCAAACTAAACGCAACTTTATCCCACTCAGGATCAAATGTACCTCGTTCCACATAACCTAAATCCCCTCCTTGAGGAGCTGTTGGATCTTCAGAGATCTTCTGTGCCACTTCCGAAAAGTTCTTGGCATTTAAATCTTTAGTGGCTTCTTCGATTTTAGTTTTAGCCGTATCGTAAGCATCCGCACTTGAACCATTAGCTAACACCAAAATCCACTTAGCTTTAACTTGATCGTTGACTTGGTATTTAAAAGACTCACTGTCGTATAATGCTTTCGCACGCTTAAGGAAATCCTTATCTTGCAGAGAAGTATTTAGGTCTTGCTCCGTAATATTGATCTGAGGGGTTAAAGTGGCTTCTGAAACATCGGCGTAATCCATCTTTATGGTGAAATCAGCAAGCTCTGAATAAATTTTCTTTTCTGCAGATGTAGCCATGAACGACTGACTGAAAAGATCTCTTATGATTCCTAGTCGAAGATCTTTTTTAATTCTGTCTTCTAGGGCTCCGGCACTTAAGCCAGAATTAGCCAGATAGTTCTCATAAAGATCTCGTTGGAAGCGCTCTTTTTCTTGAAAGGCTGGAATGTCCATAATGGTCTGGGCCAAAAGCGCATCAGAGACATAAAGTCCTTCAGCACTTTGCACTTCCGTTAAGATCTCTGCATTGATCAATTCATTTAATGCTTGGGATTGAAAAAACTTTTGAAACTGCTCAGAACCATTAGGTAAAAAACTTCGACTCTGTTCTTCAAGTATGCGAACCCGCTGTTGCAATTGCAGGATGGGTATGACTCGACCACCAACTGTTGCCGCGGTGGCACTGCCTGATAAAGTTCCACCCCCACCCGGAGACATAAATATAAAACTTGTAATGATCATTCCAAAAATCAAAGCTGTCAGAATAAAGGTGAAAATGCTTTTGTTACTTTCTGGGCGTCTTAGTCTTTGAAAAAAATTTGGCTTCATAATTTAGTCCTTATTCAGATTTACGGCGTGATCTAAAAATAATGCCTTAGTTTTTGATTTTAATAAACATTTCACATTATAATATTTGAATAATTGGAACTCTGCAGGGAAGATAACAACAGTGTATACTAATTTTGACATCCGAAGATTTTTTGGCTTTATCTTAATCGTGGTTATTCCACTTATGACCTATAATTTAGAAGAGAACCGCTGGCGCGTAGCTCATCGTCCCTTCACTTCATCCGCGCATTTTTTGATCCAAACTTTTTTTGCCTTTACAGAAAGCACTATTGGAACAGTTCAAGAGTATACGGACCTATTGGGTCTAAAAAAACAGCATGAAGAATTTCGCAAACAACTGGCTCTGCAGAAAGCACGAATTGCAACTTTTGAATCCCTTAAGCTTGAAAATGAAAAATTACGAACTGCTTTAGGTCTGATTCAAGATAGTCCTTATAAATTAGAACTTGCTGAAGTTTTAAGTTTCGACGCTTTACCAGATATGCGATCCATCATCATCAATAAAGGGACGAACCATGGCGTCCAAAAAGATATGGGACTGCTCAGTGAATCTGGGAATGTAGTGGGCTATATAATTCAAACTTTAAGTAAAACCAGTACAGCGCTACTGATTACCGACCGTTACGCGGTTGTTGACGCTATGACTCAAAGATCAAGATATCGGGGCTTATTAGAAGGCCGAAGTTCCTACACTTTACGCTTAGAAAATTTTCGAAGATCCGATGATGTTTTGAAAGGTGATATGATTGTCACAAGCCCCTTTGGGCGAATGTTTCCAAAAGGTTTGCCGATTGGGATCGTTGAAAGTGCAAAAAACGACGCTTTTAATATCAATAAAAAAATTGTTGTAAAACCTTTGCAAAGTTTAAATAAGTTAGAACGGGTTTTAGTGATTAAAAACTTTAATAAGGACTCCTAACCGATATGCAATCAAGAATTTTAACTGCTCTTATACATTTTTTCACTTACGGCTTTATCGTTTCCATATGTCTAGCAGCACAAGGAGTTTTGTGGCCCGCCTTTAATCTTCGTGAGCCTCAGCTTTGGCTACTCCCTTTAGCCTTTATAATTTTATATCATAGCTTTTGGTTTGGCTTATTTTTCGTCTATCTTACGGCCATTTTGATCACTGGTTTTTCCGTGATGCCTTTCGGATTATGTTTAGCCATTCTTATGATTTTATTCATCATCATTCAATTTTTTAAGCAGCGCTTTTTTTGGCCCGAATTTTCATTTTATTTTTTAGTCTCGTTAAGCATTGGTTTTTTATTTCCGTTTTTACATTTCATACTTTCAATATCTTCATCGAATACACCCACCATTATTTTTCCCGATTATATTGAGTGGATCTATCAACCTGTAATGATTGGTATGATGTCGATCTTTTTATTTTTTATTTGTCGAAGAGTGGACAAAGCTTTGAAAGTTAATGAAGTGAGTTTAAATCGATGAAATCCGATAATGTCATTTACGATTCTGAAACTCAAATTTTTAATTTATCTACACGATTTTTTACCCTTTATGGATTTTTGCTGTTTTTCTTTATTATTCTTTGCATCCGACTTTGGCATTTACAGATCATCCAAGGGGACGTTTTGAAAGTGATCTCGGTCAAAAACCGAGTCAAACAAAAAAAGATTTTATCGCCACGGGGCTATATTTTAGATCGAGAAGGTAGAGTCTTAGTCGACAATAGTCTTGTGTTGCAGCTCACTTTAAACCTTCAAGGTTTAGATCCCAAAGAGAAAGAGATTATCTCCAAGAAAGTGGGTGAAATTTTAACTTTAACACCAAAACAGATCAACGATCGTATCACCAAAAGTATTGTACTCAATGGACGATATTTCCCGGCCGTTATTGCCGACAACTTAACTATTGATCAAGCTTATGCTCTGAAACTTCTACGTATTGAACACCCGTTGATCAACATTGAAGAGTTTATTTCAAGAATTTACCCTTATGGGGCTAGTGGCTCGCAACTTTATGGGTATGTCTCACAAATTTCGAAAAATCAGTTAGATAACACCGAAGTAAAAGAAAAGAATTTACTTCCTGGTGATATGATTGGCAAAAAGGGTGTCGAAAAAAAATGGGATGAACAAATTCGCGGTAAAGATGGACTCACCTATGTGCAAGTGGATGCTCATGGACGAGTTGCGGATATTGATGATGTGATTCTAGAAGGTTCTAATCTAGAGCCCATTCGTCCTAAATCTGGCGACCATGTGATGTTAACAATTGATTTAGATATTCAAGAGGCCGCCCATAAAGCTTTTCAAAGAGATGATAAAATTGGCCCAAGAATTGGGGCTCTAGTGGCTTTAAACAATAAAGCTGAAGTTTTGGCGTGGGTCAGTGAACCCTCTTTTGATTCCAACCAATTTGTTTATGGGATTTCCAATGAGGATTGGAAACAGCTGATTCAAAATCCCTTTAAACCTTTACGAAACAAAGTGATTCAGGACAATTTCTCGCCCGGATCAACATTTAAACCCTTTGTAGGTGTGGCTGCTTTAGAAAAAGGTGTGATCAAACCGACGACCTATTTAGACTCCCCTGGGTATTTTGTCTTAGGTCGAAAACGATATCATAATCATACCAAAAATGGTCATGGCATGGTCAATATTGCGTCAGCACTAGAGACATCAAGTAATGTGTTTTTTTATAAATTAGCGATGGATTTGGGTATTGATGAAATGGCTAAATACGCAAGGGCTTTTGGTTTAGGTCAAGCCACTGATATTGGTATTGATGTTGAAAATCCTGGGTTAATTCCCGACTCACAGTGGAAATTAAAAAATCGAAATGAAGCTTGGCAAAAGGGCGAGGACTTAGTGCATTCTGTGGGCCAAGGATTTATTGATGTCACCCCACTGCAAATGGCCTTGGCTTATTTGGCTATAGGTAATGAAGGACCTTTGTATCAACCTCTAGTCGTAAAAAAGATTTTAAAAGGCAGCGATCAAAGTAAAGTATTAAAAGAGTTTAAACCCCAATTGGTTCGAGACTTATCAAAAGTTAATGAAGAGGGCTTTAAAATCTCTGCAGAGACTTTTGCGGCCATTAAAAAGGGTCTGACCCAAGTGGGTAATGGAGATCGTGGAACTGCCAAATGGTGGAAGATTCCTGGGGTGCCTATAGCTGGCAAAACAGGAACCTCTCAAGTCCGAGCTTTTAGCAATGATGAAATATATAAATCCTGCTACAGTCGACCGATCACAGATCGACATCATGGTTGGTTTGTAGGTTATGCTCCGGCAGATAAGCCCGAGATTTTTGTGGCTGTCTTAACTATGCACTCATGCGCTGGAAGCAGTGGTTCGGCTCCACTAGCTCGGGATGTGATGGAAGCCTATATGCGCAAATATCATCCTGAACTTTTTAAAACCTCTGGAGATAATGTCGTTGGTTTATAGCCATTTATATTTTTAAGAACAATTTTAAGATAACTTTTTTTATTTAAGGTAAATTTAATTTATGGACTATTTAGGCCCTTCAGAAAACAAACGCTTTGATTTTAATTTTGCCTTAATCATTTTAGCTTTAAACCTAGTGGGTTTAATTAATCTTTACAGTGCGTCTGGAGGAGTCAATGCGGTTGGGATAAGTCGATTATTTTGGCAGCAATTTGTTTGGCTGGGTATGGGCTGGACGGTGTTTTTAGTTGTTACCTTTTTAAACTATAATTTGATTAAAATGTGGGCCACCCAGATATATGTCGTAAATTTAATGTTTTTATTGGCCGTTATTTTTGTTGGTAAAAAATCCTTGGGAGCCCAACGATGGGTTGACCTTGGGTTTTTTAGATTTCAACCTTCTGAGACTATGAAAGTGGCTTTAGTTTTAGTGATCGCAAAGATTTTAGCCCACCGCATCCGCCAAGAAGGCATGGGTATTAAGGATTTAATAACTCCACTGGTGATCACGATGATTCCTTTCGCCATCACTGTCATTCAACCAGATTTGGGAACCTCGTTGTTATATCTAGCTGTGGTAGGTACAATTTTAATCTTCGTTAAAATCAAACGCTCCGTTATAATTGCGGTGTTAGTTACGATAGCTGTAGCTTTACCTGTTGTTTGGCAATTTGGACTAAAACCCTATCAAAAAAGCCGAGTTCTTACTTTTATATCCCCAGGGCGTGATCCGCGGGGTGCGGGTTATAATTCTATTCAGTCCAAAATTGCTGTGGGCAGTGGACAAATTTTTGGAAAAGGTTTTAAAAAAGGAACCCAGTCTCAGCTTGAATTTTTACCAGAACGTCACACCGATTTTATCTTTAGTGTCTTAAGTGAGGAGCACGGCTTTGTGGGAAGTATAACAACTTTGGCGTTGTTTGGCGTGCTTTTCATTCTAGGCCTTAGAATTGCACAAAACACCAAGGACCCCTACGCATGCATTGTTGTCGTTGGACTTATGGGAATTATCTTTTGGCACTTTTTCATCAATATCGGCATGGTCATGGGAATTTTACCCATTGTCGGTGTGCCCTTACCATTAATTTCCTATGGTGGCTCATCGCTTTTAACCACGATGGCTTCGCTAGGCTTAATCTCAAGCATATCATATAACCGAAGCTTGTTTCAGTCCTAACTAAGCCACCTCGCTGGATTTTTTTTGGTGGCCTGTCTCACTCGAGCACATTTAAGCCGAAGCTTAAGCACGCCCAAGCTACCTGCTGGAACTTATCTTTAAATTATAGATGAGCCGTGATCTTAGATTCGATCTCATCTTTAGGTAGATTGCCGATCATCTGATCTACGGGTTCACCATCTTTAAAAAGGACCATCATGGGAATAGATCGCACACCATACTTAGCAGCACTTTCACGATTTTCATCCACATTAATTTTCATGATTTTGACTTTGCCCGACATCTCTTGGGCCAATTCTTCAAGTTTTGGACCTAAAGCTCGACAAGGTCCACACCACTCGGCCCAAAAATCTACTAGTACAGTGCCTTTAGCATTTAAAACTTCAGTTTCAAAACTACTGTCGGTTACTTTTTCTGTTCCTGCCATTTTTTTATCTCCTGTTCCCATTTAAATTGAGTCTGTTTTTAAAATTGTAAAGACTAGTCTTGCGACAATTTAAATTTTTCATCTTTTATTGCGCCTCAGACGTATTATAATACGACTTCAGGCTGATACAGGCGAAAAATTTAAAATGTCCCAACGCTAGTATAGTCCGATTCTTGATCTATTTTAAACTTAAAAAACTTATTTTACGGTGCTTTAATTTAAGACCCTTCATCAAGCCCAGTTGCAGCTATAAAATAATGATACGACCACACGAGTTATTTGTGTTAGCCCTGGAAGAAAATTTTGGTTTAAAAAACCACGAAATGCATGCACTTTATGAATCTTTACATAACCCTCAATTTTGTGTCTTAAAATCCGGCCGTTCAAAGAATCAAATTTACCAAAAAGCCTATAATACATCATGGTTATTTAAAAGATTAGAAGAAGTAAGGTCAAAAATTAAATTTTGGCGCCAAACACATAAGTTGCAGATCATCACGCAGGATCATAGCCTTTATCCATCGTCATTTTTAAAGTTAAGTAATCCTCCTTATGGTTTTTTTGTTTATGGCTATTTCGATAAACTGCAAAGATGCCTTGGCATTGTAGGTCGAAGGGAAGCCAAAACCTATACATTAAACTGGATGCAAGAAAATTTGCCATCTGTCATTAAAACCAAAGGCTTAACGATTGTAAGTGGTGGGGCTAGAGGTGTTGATGCTAAGGCCCATAATTTAGCCTTAATGAATGATTTAAAAACCGTTTATATAATTCCGTCTGGGCTTTTAAATATTTATCCAGAGCATTTACAAGTTCAAAGGCAGGAATTAGTTCAGGCCGGCGCTGTGTTTATAAGTACGTATCATCCCGAAGGCAAAATGCAGAAACAAAACTTTGCCGATCGCAATTTGCTCATTGCCGCACTATCCGAAAAGATCATAATACTTGAAGCCGAACTTCGAAGCGGCACCTACAAAACGGCTAAATTCGCCTTAGATCTAGGGACTGCCATGGGTGTTGTGCCTTCATTTCCGGAAGATCAAAGTTATTCAGGTTCTTTGCAGCTCATTTATGATGGTGCACAGATGTTACGAGATCATAAAGATGTGCAAATATTTTTAGAAGATATTTAAGAGACATAACTCAATTTTGCTTATTAAATATCAAAATGGTTTTTCCTAAAAATTTAAAAAATTAACGCCATTTGAAGACGGTTGCAAAAGTATCGTTTTTAAATTTCATCCACAAGATGGCAATACTTAGAAATATAAGATTTGGCATATAAATAACTGCAATAAACTGAGTTGAACCCGCTAAGGATTCAAACATAAAATATAAAATCCAATAGGCCATTGCTAAAAAGATACAAACCCCTAAACTTTCAGCTTTTGAAACTCTTTGAAAAACATTAAAACCAAAAGCGATGCCTAATGCTAAAAAAACGAAACAGACTAAAGAAAGTTGTAATCTTTTATGAATTTCTAAGCGATATAAAAAATCTCCAGATAAATATTTAGGATCTTTTTTAATTCTAGTATTTGTCATTGCCCTTAAGGGCTGCTGCTTTCTTTGGATGGATTTGGCATCTGTTAAAAAATCATACTCTTGAAAATCAATCACCGCGTGATTGGTGTCTTTCGGATTATAATGAATTTGACCTTGCTGCATCCTAAGAAATGAACCTTTATCCTGTTCATTCAACATTTTTCCATATTTAGAAAAAACCACGGCGGACTGATTGTTTCTTTGATCTAGGACAAAAAAGTTTTTAAAATCTTTTGTTTTTTTATCGAAACTTTCTACATAGACAGTCATATCTGCAACGCTTAAAAACACACCCGGTTTTAAATTGGCCGCGAAAGTATCACTGGCAATCTGCGAGGAGATCATTTTACTAGTTTGAACACCTATGGGACCTAATTCAGTGACACAGAAATAACAAAAAACAATATTACCACAACAAAGTAATAACGAAGGGATCAACAATTGCCTTTTTGAATATCCAAGGGAACACAATGCTACCAATTCCGAATCTTGACTCATTCGACCATACCCTAAAAGTATGGCGGCCAAAAAAGCCAAAGGGATTATTATAGGGAAAGTCGCAATCAAAATACTTTTTAATAATAAAAGTGTGGCTTGAAGATCGCTACCAGAGATTAATATAATATCAGTGAACCTAAACATTTGAACCATAAGTAAGGTCAAAAGCAGCACAAAAAAACTTAGCAAATACGGCTGAAGCAGCTCACCAAAAACATATAAAAAAAGTCGAGGTTTAAATCTAATAATGGATTTCACTCTATTGTTGTATCACCAGGGGCCATAAAATCACGACTTGAAACAACAATACCTGTGGAAACATCTGGTGTTGATGAGACAATTTTAATCACACCAATTTTGTTTACTATATCTAAGGACCCACGATAAGGATTTCTTACTTTGCGATTCTGTTTAATTTGTATCAATGATCCCGCGGTCACTCCTTGTTTTTCCCCTTGGGATACAAACACCGTTTGACCGACACCCAAAATATTAAAACCAAAAAGTTCACTGCCTCTTAAAATTTCGGCCTCAACGGGTTGGATATCATCCATGTTATAAGTTAAATCGTACTGAGGAATACGACCCGAAATCAAAAAAGCCCCTTTCTCAATCATATCCAAACTTCTTGAAACACGAGCTGGCACTAAACCTGAAGTGGGACTTTCATCACCAATAATTTGCACTTCACCAATGTATTCATAAATTTTAATATCTTTAAGCACTCTCCCCTTCGGAGTTTTAACGTTTTTTCTTGGCCTAACCACGGTAAAGATTGTACCAACAGGTAAAGGTTCCGCTTTTTTAATAAATAGTTCATCAAAGGCACCAGCCGCATCAAACTCCGCATTTAAAAAACCTTCGATCGTCCCATAAGTGCGAAGCTCGCCTTGATGTAAGAATGAACTTAAATTGAACAGCATGACATTGCTATCCAGCTTAGAGAACTGCCGTTCCACCTGATCGCTATCTAATGATCCGTCTTTGTTTGAACCTAAGGATTGCCACTCGGGAAAACTTTCAGGAATTTTGTCTAATAATGGTGGTTCTTTAGGCTCCGGCGGAATTTTGATTTCAGGGTCATCTAAAGCAAAGATTGAACTTGAAGACTTAAGCTGTTGATTATCACCTAAAAATATCTGTGGGCCTTGACCATCCGTGCTACCCATAAAAAAGCCAATTGAATTTCCAGGGTAAATTAAATGCGGGTTACCTATGTAACTGTTGACCGACCAAATCTTCGGCCAATAATTAGGTGTGCCAAAAAAGACTTCACTCAATTCTGACAGCGTGTCTTTTTTTCGAATCACATAATTTTCGGTTTTTTTATCAGCGGCAATAGCATTCCAATTCTCAACGGGCTTAGACCAATAGTCTTTATAAGCTTTATTAAATTGGTCTTGACCTTCAATGGCTAAAGCCTGAGTTGAGGCTAAGGTGAGGAAAATAACTGTGCAGAATCTCATAAGATAATCTTATCCTGCAATCTTAATATTTGGCAAAACATCGACTAGACCAAGTTATCCACATTAAATGTGTGTTACTTAGCCCGAAAGCACGGAGTCTGGACCTTGGTAGCGGTTTTGAGCGAAATGCTTATATTATAAGTAGTTGTTAAGGCCATGGATTCATTCAACTATATTAAAAATTTTGAAGGAAAATGAAAACAAATTTAAGGATCTGTTAAAGGTTTTTAAACCACTAAAACACGTATGCCATTGGCATTCACTACGGACAGATTTTATCCGAACAGCAACACCTAGGTTTTGAGGTTCTGCTCCTTTTTTGCTTTAATCTCTAGTGTTTAAAAAAAGAACAAGCGCTTTTAATCTTTGGCTTATCTCAGTTTTGGTATTTTGGTGGCTTTGCAAATTCTTTTGTAATGTATGGACAGGAGTCGACGGATTTGGTTTTCTAGCACATAAAACATGCATAGATTGGGTTGAAGATCATGGTTCTTATGATTTTTTAAATTTAAAAATTTTATGCTCTTATAATAATTTTCATAATACCTCGGAAAAGTCAGATCAAATTTTTGCCATTTTTAAAAGCCTAAGCTTAATCCATTTACTTGTGGCTTCTGGTTCACATCTAATAATTTTAAAACAAGGCGTTGATTGGATAATGCCAACTTTTACCAAATCTAAATGGCCCATGGTTTTGACACTATTTGTTTTTGTGGCTGGTTCTAATTTTTCAGGACCAGTCACTCGTTGTTTTTTTCAGATCGTAATAAGCTTATTTGTTAAAAGGTTTTCACTTAACTGGCGCCCCATACCACTCACGTTATTGTCGTCCATGATATATTTAGGATTTTTTCCAGAAGCCTTTTTCACTTTATCGTTTTGGTTAAGCGTTAGCGCAAGTTTGATTTTAGCCACTTTTGGTCAAAGTCCTCTAATATTATCTTTGGTTTTTTACTTAAGTTTATTTCCTTTCATCATTGATTTTGCGAAACCCCAGTTAAGTGCAATTCTTGTAAATATCATCTTAACACCTGTGATCGCACCCCTACTTATCTACAATTCTATATTTAACGTGGTTATTCCTGGTTTTCCCTTTTGGGGGGACAAAATTATAGAATTATTACTCAAGATTCTTTCGGGTTTTAATACAGACACAGCAGATCTAAGCCCTAATCCACTTAACTTAAGTTTAAAAATCAAAATTCTATATGGCTTTGTGTTATCGAGCTTAATTTTTAGCTTTCAATATTTAAGGTCTAAAGCCCTCAAAGCAAAATTAAACTTATGATTTTTAGCTTACAATTTTTTTTTAGCCGTCATACTTGCCTTTGGATTCTAGTGCTTTTCAGCATTTTACTAAAACCTCAGTGGCTATCCCAAAACTTAGTTTTTAGAGGCTTTATTATATGGAACACGGGTTACAGTAATTTCATAACTATTGTTGCGAGCTCAAAGTGTCAACATATAGATCCCGGGGGAACCTTACGTTTTCCCAAAACAATTTATAAATTTTGTTTAGAAAAAACCAACCTTACAACTGTGCTTCATAATGATAGATATCATACCAATTTTCAAAGAAATCTAAGGCCTCTTAAAGCTAAAGAATTAGTTAAACCCATAGAAATTGGCCCTTATAAGGTATTTGTGCATAGAGATTTGACCTCATTAGGTCACTTAGATCGCCAAGGCTTAGATTACTTTTTTCGTTATGCAAAAGTACTTAATACTACAAATTATATTTTACTACCCAATCATGGTCAGCCCAAACATATAACCTCAGAATTAATTCCCAATTTTCGACGATTTAAAATGCGTATTTCAGGCAGTCAATCCAGAACCTATTTAAACCATCTAGCAACTGCAATGAAGTTTCAGAAAGCCCAACTTCCCATTATCTATAAAAATGTTTGGGGCCACTTAATATTCAATGAACCCTAAAGCTAGAGTTCATTGAAGAAATAAAAAAAATAGTTTTATCTAAAAAATTAAAAGCTATAAACACAAATTAATGCTTGTATTCTTACAAAACCCCATCTGTTTCTAAGTAATCACCCTCACGCTCTTTATCATAAACTTCCAAATTAGGTTCAGATAAATGCTCTTGATCATCTATGGGCATCACAGATACGGATACAATTTTGCCGTCTGAAAAACTAAAAGATTTATCTGACAAACAATAATCTTTTGAAGTACTGTTTACACTAGAAATAATATCCAACACCTCAAGATAGTCTTGAGGATCAGTTATACATGATTCTATAATTCGCTTAATACTATCATTTGATGCTATCAGTTCACAAATGTCTTTATCATCAAATGTTTTTTTCAACAATATTTGACTATAATAACAAGTATGAAATGAAGCAGGGTACATTATAGATCTCTCAGCGAAAGAGCTAGAACTAATCGCAACCATAAGACTCAATAATAAATACTTTTTCATGAAAATCTCCTTTAAATACACAACCTTTTTTGCAAGTGCCGTTCCATAGTGCTTAAGTTTTTTGACCTATCAAATCGATTCAGTTCATTTTAATTAAAAACGTTTTGCCAAGGACATAAAAGTTCGACACAAATGTAACTACACAGCGATTTTGACCGGTCCTAATTACACACACGATTTATGATTTTCTATCGATTTTGACAGTTTTGTAATTTAACTCAGTTCACTTAAGGACTCAGTTTTAAAAAGTGTCTCATTAAGTTACGTTCCAGATCGTATTATTTCTAGAATAAGGAGATGCGGGTCCTTTGAGCACCCACTGATAGGTCCTTCTCATCCTATTCCATATTTCTGTAGAGATTTTCAACAGATTTTTTATAAACATCGTAAACTCTCGTTATCTATTAATATATCTTTTAAATGATCGATAACAAAATTTAAAACGAGTTTAAAATTTCCTACCTTGTAGATTGCATTTACTTCTAGTTTACGTTTTCTTGTTTTTTTTAAATCCGGTTACTTTGAACGTTCAAGTTTTATATGCGATGACTAAACACAATAAGTCCCATTTTTTTATTACTTTAGTTAACGGCATTAGTAATGCCGTTTAAGAAATAAGCATTCAGGAACATTATTTAAAAACTTGCTAATTTTATTACAATTAATCAGTTTTTGTTAAAATGTGTAATTTAATAGGCCTGTAAATCACTCAAAATATAGTTCAGTTTTTATAATTTTTTTTACGTAGTTTTTATTTCTAAGAAGGAAAAGAAGGGTGAAGTTATGTTCAACAGTGTCAAATATCTCTTGATGTTAATTATTCAAACAGGGTTTTTATGTCCTTTATGGGCCAATCCATCTAATGCAAATGTAGATGTTAAGGGTCTAGCACTTGAAGGATATGACCCCGTGTCTTACTTTAGCCAAGAAGCTAAGTCTAAAGGTCCTGCAAAAGGCAAATCCTTATTTGCAGTTAAACATGATAATCGTACTTACCATTTTAGCTCTGATGTGAATCGAAAAGAGTTTTTAAATAATCCCAACAAATATACCCCATCATTTGGTGGTTGGTGTGCCTATGCGATTGCCGAAACTAAAGAGAAAGTATCTGTTGATCCCAAAAGCTTTTTAATCCAAGAGGGTAGACTGCTACTGTTTTATGATGGGTTTTTAGCAGACACACGCAAAAAATGGTTAAATCACAAGACCAGAACCCCAGCTCAATATTTAAAAATGGCCGATACCCATTGGCAAGAACTGCAACGAAAATAATCTTGTTCAAATTATCTATGTTTTTTTTCTTTTAAGAAAACTCTGTCATTCAAGTTAGCTGAAATTTTACTTTAGAGATTCTCTTCAGCGCATTGGGTCCGGTACCAATCCTCCCAAGCCCTAATTGATAACTCTCTATCTTTTAGGCTTGCGTTTGAAACAAAAGCGCTTGCCTACCAATTTGTATAATTACTTTTCCGAGCTAAATTTTTTTAAAAGTTCTTCATTTAAATGAGCAAGGTCTTGGTCGAAATTTTGAGGTGGTAAATTTGCAATCTTACGAACGCCTGTTGTTAAGACTTCAGTTAAATTTTGATGATTTTGACAGGCTTGACAAAGGCTTAAGTGAAACCAAAGCCTAATTCGAACACTAAACTTAGCGGGTTTTTCTTTTAGATCAATATATCCGGTGACATCATTACATCTTAAAGCAAAATCATCGCGACGTTTAGAAGCTTTGAAATAATAAATCCTATGTGCGATTTTTCTAAATTTAGGAATTAAGTTCATAACTTTCCTTTAGCTTTCAGTTAAAGCCTAAAAGGCAGGACTTAAGTTTATCTTTAGCTCTAAAAATTAAAACTCTTAAGTTAGAAATACTAAGACCCAAAAGTTGACACACATCATGGGCCGATTCACCTTCAGATTCCAGCAATAGAAAGGCATCTCTTTGATTAGCAGTCAGACCTTTTAGACATTCACGAATAGCTTCTCCTAACTGTTGATTGGCAAGAAGGCAATAAGGATCTTCAGGTTCCGTGGCCCACCAGCCCTCAATGGTAAAACTACGTTGAAATACTTTTTCCGAGTCCTCTTCATAATCAATTTTTTGGGCACGTCGTCGATGCTCACGTATTTTATTCAGCAGTATTCCGAATATAAAAGTGGATAATTTTGATCGGCCTTCAAAATTATTAATGTTAGAAAAAAATGTCTCCCAACATTCATGCAATACCTCTTCCATAGAATCTAATGCAATATTTTGACTTCTGAGCATTTTTAACAGCCTTGGATTCATCCCCGCAAAAAGCTTTTTTAATTCTTCAGGGTGTCTATTTTTAAGCCTTAAAAGATCTAAATTATCGTATTCTACTTTAGGAATTGAAGTTTTAATTAAGCCTAAATAATTTTTTCTTAAATGAGCTGACACTGAGGTCTCCATTTGGGCTTAAAAAATTTAAGTAAATACCACTAAGCATTTACCAAAGATTTTAATCTCTTTATCCACATAGAAATTAATTCTCGTTCTAGATATATCAGTAAAAGACTGATGACAAACACCAAACAAGCTAAAGTGAAAAGCAGACCGCCATCCTCTTGAACTTCTATTCCAAGTATCAAAAGATGACTTAAAATAGCACCAGCCATGATTCCTGCTGACATAGCCGCACCTAAAAACCCAAACCCGGGCACAAGAAGTAAAATACTTGCTGTGAGTTCACTTAGACCCGCAAAATAACGCCCAAAAGGTTCAACACCTAAAGATGAAAAAATATAAACAGACTTTGGAGCTCCAGTAAACTTAAAATACAAAGTTTGTAAGAGTATCAGGGCAACAACAAGGCGTAAGATCCAAATATAAATATTATTTGCTTGTAAATTCATTTTGCTCTCCTATAAGACATTTCAGGTTAAAATAATGTCTTATAGGTTAGTGCAGTTTGCTTAGATTTAATTACAACATAAATAATATATTTCTAAACAAGCTCGTGAATTGCTATTTTCAGGAGAATTAGCCCTTATAAGGTCGGTATTCCATATCTAAGTCGCGAGCTACGGGTTCGTAGGTCACGAAACCATTATAGACATTTAGACCCTTCAGCAAAGCGCGATCATGAGCAATGGCCTCTTCAACACCTAAGGCTGCAATCTTAGAAGCATAAGAAAATGTAGCATTGGTTAATGCATAAGTTGAAGTTCTAGCCACTACACCTGGCATATTTGGAACACAGTAATGAATTACACCATTGATTTCATATGTGGGCTCAGTGTGTGAAGTTGGTTTACATGTTTCAATACAGCCCCCTTGATCCACGGCCACATCAACAACCACACTTCCTTCCGCCATAGAATGAATCATTTCCTTGGTTACTAATTTTGGAGCTTTACGACCTGCGATTAATACTCCACCTACAACCAAATCAGACTCTTTGACACATTTTTCAATATTCATGGCATTGGAGTACAGCGTACGAATCCGTCCTTGAAAAACATCATCAAAATATTCAAGACGCTTTTGATTCACATCCAAAACTGTAACATCGGCGCCAAGTCCCACAGCCATTTTAGCAGCGTTTATACCAACAATTCCCGCACCCAAAATCGTAACTTTGCCGCGATGAACACCTGCTACACCACCTAACAAAATGCCTTTGCCACCTTTATCTCGTTGTAAATAAAATGCACCTACTTGAGTAGCCATACGACCGGCCACAGCACTCATAGGTACTAACAAAGGCAAACTGCCATCGGCCGCTTCAATGGTTTCATAAGCAACGGCTTTAACTTTTCTTTGGCATAAAACCTTAGTTAAAACGGGCTCTGCGGCTAAATGTAAGTATGTATATAAAATTTGATTCTCTTGCAGCAATTCATACTCGGCAGGAAGTGGCTCTTTTACTTTTACAATCATTTGAGCTTTTTTATAGATTTCAGCTTTGGTATCTAAAATCTTTGCTCCAGCTTTTTCATATTCGGCATTAGTAATAAAGCTTCCAAGACCGGCATCTTTTTCAACAAAGACAGTATGACCTTCTAAAACTAGCTGTCGAACACCAGCTTCCGTTAAACCCACACGATTTTCTGATATTTTAATTTCTTTCGGTACGCCTATAATCATTGGATAACTCCCCTCTATATTTTAGTTTGATGAACTTTTGTAATAGTATTGGAAATAATAAATTTTTCAATATATGCAAAGTAGTTAATGCACTTAACTCATAGCTTTTAAGTCTGATTTATAGTCGTTTTCTGTCAATTGACAAATTGTGTAAGAATCTTTCTGATTTAAGATGGCTTTCATCAGCTGATTCATTAAATCATGTCCCGACTTATATAGGACTAAATGGCCTAATAATGGATGTCCTAATGTCATCATATCACCAATGGCATCTAAAATTTTGTGCCTTACGAATTCGTTTTTGTACCTTAAACCTTCAGGATTTAAAATTCGATATTGATCTAAAACCACAGCGTTTTCTAAACTTCCGCCTAAAGCCAAGCCTCTGGCTCGTAAAGCTTCCACGTCTTTCATAAAACCAAAAGTCCTTGCACTCATGATCTGTTCGGCAAAGGACCTCGGCGAAAGTTCATACTCAAAATGCTGTTCGCCAATGCTGGGATGAGTGAATTCAATTGTGTTGGTAATTTTTAGACCGCTGTAAGGAAAGATGTGAGCATATTTTTGTTCGTTGCCCACTTTTACAGGTTTTTGAATTTTAAAATAATACTTGGGCTCTTTGTATTCATAAAATCCTGCTTGAGACAGTTTTTCAAAAAAAACTTTTGAGCTGCCATCCAAGATAGGCATTTCTGGCCCAAACACTTCAATTTTTAAATTATCTATGCCAAGAGCTGCAACGGCTGATAAGGCATGTTCGACGGTTGAAACACTCGTTTTTTGATTTTGCCCTAAAGTTGTTGCCATATCAGTGGCCATAACTTGCTCGGGTGTTAATTTAAAATGGGGCTCACCCGGTAAATCTTTACGAACTAAATGGATACCGTTTGAAGCTGGTGCAGGAACAAAATGGGCGGTTGCTTTTTGGCCAGAGTGAAGCCCGATACCTTCAATAACCACTGTCTGATTTAAAGTTCTTTGAAATGCCATAGCTAGAATTAAGCAGAGATAGGTTTAAAAATCAACGAAATCGCTGGAATTTAGATGTTGCACTCCCCGCTCCGTGATCTCGCGTCCTCGAGGGGTTTTTCGAATCATTCCTTCTTTGATTAAAAAGGGTTCATAAACATCTTCTAAAGTATCTCGCTCTTCTGATAAAGCCGCAGCCATAGTGTCTAGACCGGCAGGGCCTCCTGCAAATTTACTTTTAAGCACCCATAAATAGGCTCGATCCATACGTTCAAGACCCATTTCATCAACTTCCATATGCTTTAGTGCAAAGTCGGCTAAAGCTTTATCGACAATTTTTTGTCCTTTGACTTCGGCATAATCTCGAATGCGTCGCAAAAATCTGTTGGCGACACGAGGTGTTCCACGACTGCGTTTAGCCACTTCCAACTGACTTTCGACATCAAGTTGGATATCTAATAAGTGCGTCGATCTAGAAATAATCTGCACCAATGCTTCTGGAGTATAAAATTGCAAACGCTCGTGAATCCCAAAACGATCTCGGAAAGGAGCTTTAAGTAGCCCAGATCTGGTGGTTGCCCCTACTAAAGTAAAAGGTGAAATCTGAAAACGCATCGACTGTGCACCTAAGCCTTCACCCGTGATAAGATCGATGAAAAAATCTTCCATAGCGGAATAAAGATACTCTTCAATATCGCTGTGTAAACGATGGATCTCATCAATAAATAAAATCGAGTTAGGCTCAAGGCTTGTTAAAAGTGCAGCCAAATCACCCTTGCGACTAATAGCTGGTGCTGAAGTCGCTTTAAAAGGGACTTCCATTTCATTGGCTAATATTTGCGCTAAAGTAGTTTTACCTAAACCCGGAGGACCACTTAAAAGCACATGATCAAGACTGGATTTGCGACTTCGTGCTGCTTGAACTGAAATTTTTAATTTTTCCAAAGTTGAATCTTGCCCAGGAAAATCGGCAAAAGTTTTTGGTCGAAGAGCGCGATCGGCGTTTTGGTCTTTAGCTTCACTAAAATGGCCGTCGGTCCATGATTCTGCTTTTATATCCATTGTTTTCCTAAAGCTGGCTTAATAGATTTAAACTTTTTTTAAAATTACTTTCAAAACTGTCCGATGGATTGATCTCTGTCATAATATTTTGCACGTCTACCATTGGAAATCCTAGATTGATGAGCGAGGCTTTAAGTTTTTTAATCTCTGGCAACAACATGTCTTCATTTGGTAAAGTGATTTTCTTTTCACTCCAATCTAACTCCCCAAGTTTTAGTAAAATCTGTTCAGCGGTTTTTTTGCCTATTTTTGGCAACTGACTTAAGGCTTTTAAATCTTTGGCTAAGACCATCTGTTGAAACTGGTGTGCTGTAGCTGAAGATAAAATCCCAATCGCCACTTTAGGACCAACCCCATTAACTTTTAATAAAGATTGAAATAAAGCCTCTTGGGCTTTGGACTCAAAACCAAAAAGTGTAATTTGATCTTCACGGACATGGGTGTAAATTCTTAGTCTTAAACTTTGACCCATCTGTGTATTAGCCAGAATGCCCGTGGGAACAAAAACTTGGTAGCCGACCCCTTGCACATCTAAATGAACGATTCCCTCGTCTTTATCAAAAACCTTACCCTGTAACATCGATATCATAGAAGTTTATATCCTGGCCTGAAGCAAAAGTTTATTTTGAGTAGAGTAAACCCTAGCATGCAGATACGCCAAACCTAAAGCGTCTGCAGCATCAAATTCTAACTCTGAATTAAGGTTTAAAAGATTTTTGACAGTACGCACAAGAGTGGCTTTCTCAGCATGTCCTGAACCTGTGATCATTTTTTTCATTTTGGTCGGTGCATACTCAAAAATTTGGACATCATGTAAAGCCAAACTTGCAATGGCGACACCTCGAGCTAAACCTAACCGAAATACACTTTGAGGATTTTTACCTAAAAACACTTTTTCTACGGCGGCAGAATTAGGCTTAAATTCTTGCAAAACTTTATCTAGCTCAGTTCGTAAATAGGCCAATCGTTGGTTTGGTCCTAACTTTTCATTGCTAAGTACGCCATGATGGACATACACAATATTTTGTTTATGGACTTCTAAAACGCCATAACCTAAATTTTTAGAACCTGGATCTATACCTATAATGCGAGAGTTACTGCTAAACATCAAAATTATGTTAAACCCCTTAAGGCCAAGTATACAAATGAAAACACCTTTGTGGGACTTTAAAAAACTTGATTGCGCTTCTAATCAGGCAATGCCAATATAAAAAGGGAGAGAAAGGAAATATGGATGTCTTACGTGGGTCAGCATTTAATTTCAAAACTAACTCTTCAACGCCTGCACAAAAAACTAATGGTGCCACATCCATGAGCCAAACTCTTAACGACTCTGACAAAATCATGGCCACCATCAATCGATATCATCAAATTTATCTTAAAGATCCTGAGTCAAAAATATTTGCACCTTTAGCAGAAGCCTACCGCAAAGCGGGACAGCTTGAACACGCTTATGCCATTGCCAAAAAAGGCCTGAAAGATCATCCCGAATTTGCAAGTGGGCAAGTTACTTTTGCCCGAATTTTAATAGATATGAACGAAAAGGAAAAAGCCATCTCACATTTAAAACTTGCCACAGAGATGTCGCCAGATAATTTTTTAGCTCATAAACTTTTAGGCGAAACCTATATCCAATTAAAAAAACTCGCAGAAGCGCTCCAGGTTTTTAAAATGGCGCTCTATTTAGATCCTATGGATGAGTTTGCAAAAAAAATGGTCAAGAAGTTGGAAAGCTTAAGTGCAGCCGACTTCACTGATGAAAATATCTTAAAAAATTCCAGTCACACGGCCCCAAATACCTCACTGCAAAATGTTTCCAAAAATTTTAAAGTCATGGGCCACGAGTTAGATCGTTATGTGTCTTTAATTGACGCCCACGTGGCAAGAAATGATTATGTTCGAGCTTCGAGCACTCTGTCCGAGGCTCTTGACAAGTTAGGAAAAAGCCCCGAACTTCAGCGCAGACAGATTTTTTTATCCCAACGATTTGAAGACTCAAGTCAAAAGTTAAGTGAAATCGATACTGTGGCCAACCAACACTTGAAGATTTTAAACCAACTTTTGGAAAGAATCGAAAATCGAAGAATTTACTAAGGACTACTATGTATTCAACATCTGATTTTAAAAAAAATTTAAAGGTTTTAATCGACGGAGACCCTTACGCTATCGTTGATTTTCAACATGTCAAACCCGGTAAAGGCAATCAGTTCACTCGTACAAAACTAAAAAATATTTTAACGGGAAGCAATCTTGAAAGAACTTTCAAGTCTGGCGAAAAATTTGAAGTTCCAGATATTGAATTTCGAGACGTTACTTACATTTATGCTGACGACAATTATAATTTCATGGATCAAAAAAACTTTGAACAGTTTCAGTTAAGCGCCGAAGTTTTGGGCGACACCAAGCTTTATCTTAAAGAGAATATGGAAGTAAACATGATCTTGTTTAATGGTCGAGCCATATCCATTGAACTTCCAAATCACGTGGTTTTAAAAATTCAACAAACCGACCCAGGCCTTAAAGGCAACACAGTATCAAACACCACAAAACCTGCCACTCTCGAATCTGGTGCTGTAGTGCAAGTCCCCTTACACATCAACGAAGGCGACTTGATCAAAGTCGACACGACCGAAGGCTCGTACATTGAAAGAGTTTCGAAAGAATAATCCCATCTTTAGCTCTTAAAACATACCATTTTTCAAAAATCTATTCATGTTACCTAAACTTTAAAAAAAGTTATTCTTATTGTTTTAACTATGCCTTTAGAAAGCTATAGTCTGCCTTTACCATTACCCTTACCCTTGTTACAACCATTCACCTAGTAGACCAAAAACCAATATTCCTGAGCGACAAACCGATTGAGAAAAATATTTTAGAAAAAATGGACCTCAAGTCAGCTGGAAGCGGTCGCCGAAGGCGAGACTTGCTGAGGCCAGGATGGCCGAGTCCATTTTTTCTAAAATATATTTCTCAATCGGTTTGTCGCTCAGGAATTACAAACTCATCCTTAAAAAACAGCACTTTTAAAGATCTAGACTTTGGTTTAATTGAACGACCTAAGGGCCTAAAAAGACACAAGAATTTTAGATAAAGTGCCGATAAAAAATAATGGCGTCGTTTCTTAGTTTAGTTAAAAAAACCTCAGGGTCTGAAGCAGAAATATTAAAAGTCATTTCCGAATTAGCTCGCGATGAAAATTGGGTAGAAGTAACTTCTAGAAAAGAGTTGCAGCAAATTGCAACTTTTCTTTGTCAAATGCAGCACACGTCAGCCCTAAAAATACTTTTACTGCTTTGCTTTAAACAGTTAGAAAAAATGCCTGGGGATGCCCTATTTTATTTTATAACTGCAAATTCTAAGATTAATATTGCGCAGAGCTTTTTTTCCATTTTAGATTCTGAATTTGCATTTTTTAAAACCTACTTATGTCCTTTTAATTTGGCTCCCGAGATGTACGACGAACAGGTCACTAAACAGTACAATGTGTATTTGAAAAAATTCAATCGCACCAAAGAGGACTTAATTGATAAGCTGCAGTTTGCAAGGACTCAACGTCTAGAGGCCGAGGTTAAAAAAACTTTAGAAAAATTAATTGAGGCATTTCCACAAGATCCAAGTTTTGTAAAAGAGAAAGGGCAATATTTCGAAAAAGAAGCGGGAAATGTCATAGATAAAGGCATGAAAGCTTTTGCAGATCTTAAAAAACAAGATTTAAAAGCAGAGCATCACACGCCACTTTTTAATGCGGACGAAGTATACCAAGCCATCAAAAATGATTTTAACGAGGAAAATTTGAACTACCTTTTGGAAATTTTCTTAGTGTCTGGAGAGGATGAAACCGCTATTCAAATTATGAATGAACATATTTTCTTAAAAAAAATTTATTTTTGGAACTTTATCGAACTATCAGTTGTTAAACAAAGGTATTTAGAAGCTTTAGCTTTGATTAAAGATATGAAAGAACTTAAAACAACAGAGGATGAATTCAATTATTATTATTTCACGGCCATATGTTTATGGCATCTTAACGACAAACAAACGGCTCTTGACACCATGAGATCAATCGCTCGCGTAAAACCTCATTTTAAACAGACTCAGATTTATCTTAATTTATGGCAACATCATGATGAAGTGGCTTAATTTAAGAAATTTACTTTTGATCCTTTTTTGCCTTATCCTTAGTGTGATTTATATAAGTCTAAAACCTTTTGCTGAAACCCAAATTAAAAAATTGATAGCCCAAGAAGTTCTTAAGTTTGAGGACATAAAAAACTTTGATTTGTCTAAAGTTAAAATTGGCCTTTTGCCACCAAACATTGAAATTGAAAATTTAGATTTTCTTATAAAAAAATCACCAGAAGTTAAAAAAATATCTATCGAAAAAGTAAAAATTTACCCTGAAATTCTTAGGCTCTTAAGTTTTGATCTACGAGTCAAAAATATTTATGTTGTGGGTTTAAACTTAAACATTAAAGAAACAAAGACACAATCCAAAAAAATTGACATTAAATTTAAATATGAGGATTTGATTAATATACCCATTAAAAATATTTACATTGAAGATTCAAAAGTGGCTTACAACTCAACAGAAATAGATATTGGCTATTTAGATCTTAGAAAAAAATGGAATCATTACGAATTTTTTTCGGATTTAAATAAAATTCGAATTTCAAAGGAGCTTCCGGAAGTCCAGATAAATCGACTCGCTTTAGAAGTTAGAAAAAATAATATTCAACTTAATAAATTAGTTTTGATATCTGGTGATTCTTATGTGCAACTTGGTTTTGAAATCAACAAACCATTTGATGAAAAACTTTTAGAATTAAACTTTTTTGACTCAACCGAAGTACGTTTAACTTCTAAATTAAACCTAAAGAGCTTTAAACCATTACTTGAAAAACACATAAAATTAAATATAAAAAATCTTTCAGGTATAGCGCAATTATTGTTGTTCAAGTCGGGTAAAAGTAAAAAAACGGAGCTTGAATTTAATTTAGAAGCCGAAAACTTAACTTTTAATAATTATTTTGCTGAAAAGCTTTCCACAAACGGTAAAGTGAATAAAAAGCAATTAAAAGCCAACGTCTTTAAACTCATAAACAAAAATCTTGAGCTGACCAGCAAGAATTTAATTTTGAATAAAATCGAAAATAACATTTCGATTAAATCTGAAGGACAAATAAGTAAGTTTGAAGTGGGCGGTTTTTTGACCCAAAATTTGAACCAAAAAAACATACCGATTCATGTTCCCGGTGAAGTGATATACAGATGCGGTGGTAACCTTGTTCCCAATCTGGGACTAAAATGCGAACTTGAAGGCAAAATCCAAAGTCTGCATGTTTGGGGGGATTCTAAGCAAGCGAGTGCAACAACAATAGTAAAATTACCTTCACAAACTTTTAAAGCTCAAGCCTCAGTTTATGACACTTTTATGTCCTTTAGTTCATTCAATGAATTTAAGAATTCTCAAGTCGCCTTTACGGGAGAAGTCGATTATATTAAAGGTTTTAATGTAAGTTATAGTTCTGATTTTTTTAACTTTTCTGATCTTATTTCCTTGGCTAATATTCCGCTAGAAGGATTCGGCAATATCAAAGGTACAACTCGTGGTTCATCTAGATGGGGGGAATTTAATTTACGTGCTGATATTTCAAACTTAGCATTTTTTAAATACAATTTAGGGCAAGTCGTTGGCGATATCAGCTATAAAAAACAGAACTTATATTTTGATAATTTAAGATCTGTAATTGGTGATTCAATGATTGAAGCTGAAGTGGATTTCAATCTTAAGAAATCCTATTTAAAAGCTAAAGCCAAATCTAAATCAATTGAAATTCAAGATATTTTATTTGCAATCAAAGAAATTGCAGTACCTCCTATATATCTGTCTGGGGAAGGGAACCTTGATCTTGAAGTTGAGGGCCCTTTAAACCTTGGAAAAATGACTTATGACATTAAAGGTGATTTTGCGGATGGAATTATATATAAAGATCGATTTAAAAATTTAACTTTAGCTATAAAAGCCAAAGAAGGTGAAGTCGTAGCCCAAAATCAATTAGTTTATCTGGGCGATACTTTAAATATTGAAGGTCAAGTCAACCCAAAAGGAATGGTAGATATCATAGCTGTCGGTGACAGCTTAAATTTATCTAGAATCAATGCCATTAAAGATTTAGGTATTGAAATGTCGGGACTAGCCCAAGTTCAGGTTCAGTTTAAAGATTATATTTTAAATCCAAGTGTTACGGGCAAATTTAAATCTGCTAACGTCATTGAAGAATATGATCGACTAGGTGGCTCAGAATTTAACTTTGTGATTCATAAAAATTTCTCTGAAATAGATGGTTCTTTGTTTAATAAAGCTATGGTTGGTGAAGCGCACTTACCCCACAATTCTGAAGCCCCATTTCTAATGAATATGGAACTTTATAAATTTGATCCTTTCATGTTTATAAGATTATTCGATTCTAAAATTTCTAAAGTTGGCTCCAACACTGAAATAAGCGGTAAAATAAATGTTGGCGCCCCTGTTTTTAAAATAAACAAAATAAATGGAAATTTTTTACTATCTGAAATTAATTTAAAAGCTGAGCGAAGTTCACTTCGTTTAAAAAGCCCGTCTGATCTAAAAATCAAGAATGGGGTACTAAATGGTCGCTTGACCTTTTTAGATCAAAATTTAAACCAATTAAAGGTGTTGCTCAGTGAAACCAAAAACAGCATTAAGGGTAAAATTAGCTTAGGATTTTTACGAACCCTGGTTCCTAGTGTCGACGAGATTCAAGGATTGCTTGAAATCAGTTCTGAATTTCAAGTTTTACCTTATTTTAAATTTACATCTGGGAAAGGTTTACTTAACAACCTCAGTTTAAAAATAGAAAATTTAGCTCATAGCTTTAAAGATCTTTCAGCAAATCTTGAATTTGCACAGAAAAATATTTTAATAACTAATCTCCAAGGCCTCTTTGCCAATGGGCCAATCTCGGGAGCTGGTAAAGTATATTTTACTAATGGCATTGGAGTATTACTTACAGGACGAGCAGATCGACTGAATTTAAATATACCTGAAGATTTTCGAACCACAGTGTCTGGAGATTATGAGTTTAAAGGCGAAGGGTTTCCTTATACCTTAAGTGGTGATTTTATAGTCAATGATGGTCTATTTAAAATGGAGTTTGGAGCTTCAAGCTCAGAACAATTCGTTGTTCAACCTAGTCCTTATCTACCAAGCTCAAAATTAAGCGTCAGTCCCTTAAATCTGGATTTAAACATTCAGACAGCCAAACCAATAGTTATCGAAAATTCTTATATTGATGGCTCAGCAACTGCAGACTTGAACCTAAAAGGTCAACCTTCTGCACCTATTTTTAAAGGACAAATACGTCTCACCAATGATTCCAAAGTTATCTTTCAAAGCAATAAATTTAATGTTAACTCTGGACTCGTTACTTTTAACTCTGTAAGTCCTGAAAATGGTGCTATAAATTTAGATGCCAACGCCAGAATCAAAGATTTTGTCGATATTCTTGAACGCGAGTACGATATACGCATGTTAGTTCAGGGAACAGGACGTAATCCTCAAATCACTTTTTCAAGCCAACCCAATTTGTCTGAGCCCCAAATTTTGTCATTTTTAGCTTTCGGCATGCTGGAAAACAACTCCCTAAACCAAGAGATTAGTCTTGGGGACCAACAGGCTCAAACCGGATATCAAATTGGTGGAATTTTTCTAAAAAACAAATTTGCTAAGGACATTCAAGATCGACTTGGAGTACAGTTTAATTTTACTTCTTCGTATGAAAACCAAGATGTAAGTCCTAAAGTGATTGTCGAGAAAAAATTCAATTCTAAGTTTTCGCTCTCAGGGAGCAGAACTCTTGGGGCATTTCAAAAAAATACGGTACGTGGGGAGTACAAGATTAACAAAAAACTATCTATTATAGGATTATATGAAAACTGGGATCTCGATAACCAAGCCACACTCAATAGGGCTCGCCTCATTGATGGCGACAATGTGCTGGGTATGGATCTTCAGTACAATGTTGAATTTAAATAATAGCTTAGCAACCGAAATAAGCTCTTTGGGAAAATGGACTGTGACTTCTGAGTCCCCTATTGTGGTTAAAAGAGTTAAAACAATATTAAGAAAAAATAAAAATCTTCAATTATCGGAACTAGAAGCCTTAATTCTTAAAAAATTAAAACTTGATCGATTTTTAACGGCCAAACTTCATATTGACCTCGCAACTAAGACCATAGATATTTCAAGCGTTAGTAAGTATTTGATTTTATTTGAAGGTAATCTCGATCTAAGTAGTTTAAAAATTAAAAACTCCATCGATTTAGATAATCTGACTAGTAGCGAAGCCACCATCAAAGACGATTTGATCTTACGAATTCGTCAAGCGTATACCCAAAATGGCTACAATGACGTCACCGTTAAAGTGCAAGAGATTGATTTTCAAGCGAAGAACTTAAAGAGATACGTTTTTAAAATCGACGAAGGTCTAGTGTATTCCTTTGATAAAATTTCAATCACTGGAACTTTTTCTAAAAATAAAAAGTTCTATACCAATTTTTTACGAACAAAAAGTTCACAACTCATTAAAAGTGGTAAATTTTCTAAACCCGATATTGAAAATGGCCTTAGTAACTTAGTTACCCATCTGAAAAATTTAGGGTATCTTGAAGCTTCTATCACTGGTCTAAGAATTGAAAAAGAAGAAGGTAGTAGAAATAAAGTTCATGTCCATTTTGACCTTTATGAAGGACAACCTGTTCGAGTCAAAAACATACGCTTTATAGGGAATAAAAATATTGATTCTGAATGGTTAACCGTGCTTTTGGGATTTAAAGAAAATCAAATTTTAAACTTTTATAATCTTGAAGCCGGTGTCAAACAAATTTATGAATACTACCTAGCCACAGGATTTCTTGAAGTCGAAATTAACCCTTCAAATAAAGATTTTGTTGATCTTAATTCAGAAAAACGTCGTGCTGATATTGTGATTGAAATCATTGAAAGCGACAAAGTTATTGTAGGCGATATTAAAGTTGAAGGATTAACAAAAACTCATGATTACGTGGTTAAAAATGTCATTGCGTTTGAGCTTGGAGACGTTTTAACCATAGAAAAAATCACAACATCTCGGAGTCGATTAAATTTAATCGGACTTTTTAGTAAAGTAGATATTAAATTTGATGAAACTCTAGATGAAGCTCGTCGTGTGGTGATCGAGGTCGAAGAGAAACCCCCGGGGGTTTTCCAATTAGGCTTTGGGGCCAGATTTAATCAAAGAGCTTTGTCATTAAGAGGCTATGCTGGAGTTCTTTATAAAAATCTTGGTGGGACGGCCCGAGCTGTAAATACTAGGCTTGAGCTACAATCCCGTATAAATAATCAAGCTTACTTGGAACACCGCGCTTTTATCTCGTATTATGAACCATTTATTTTTAACAAACACCTTCGAGGTCGTGTCAGCTTAGACAGTTCAGAAAATATTTTTGAAATCAATAGTTCTCGTATTACTTTATTTAGAACTTTGGGGTTAGATTTTGTCTTAGAGAATAATTTCAATCGCCATATTAGATCCGCATGGACAATTTTGGGAATAGATTTTAACAAAGAATTTTCGATAGTACCTGACGGCGTCGAAAGACCAAATGAAGTGCGCGAACAGATAGGTTTTTTTGGTCCCAGCATTCAATTTGATTATCGAAATAATTTGCTTCTTCCAACCAAAGGCTTTTTTGCCAATATGCAAGCCGAGCTTGGACTTCCGGGTTTAGGTACACGCATTATCGGCAAAGATAAGGACGACAATGCGGTCAACGATGAAGTTACTTTTGTACGAACTGAAGCCTGGTACACCAAATATAGTACTTTAAATCCCAAGCTTGTATGGGTGAATACGGTGCGCGGAGGCTGGCTTAAAAATCTAAGCCAAAACACTGAAAGTTTTCCAAAAACCAGAGCTTTCTTTTTAGGGGGCTCTTCGACAATTCGCGGCTTTGATCCTAGTGATGGTGAGAACGAACGAATTCCTTCTGATATTGATTTAGGTACTAATACCAGTGCTCGAGCCGGTGAAATCTTGGCTATACCCGACAACTCTTATTACTACTTATTAAAAACGGAATTTAGATTTCCGGTGTTTAACGATTTTTGGGGGGCCCTCTTCTATGACGGTGGATCGGTACTTATTGATCAGGTCCCTGAAAAAGATCCTTACCGAGATGCCGCCGGAGTTGGAATTCGTTGGAACACCCCTATTGGCGCCGTCACAGTTGATGTTGGTTTTAAACTTGATCGCGACAAATCCCGCAATGAAAGCCCCGGCCGCCTCCACATCAACATCGGCACCTTCTAACCTTAGGTGCCAGGTTCTTTTTGGCCTTAGGTGCCAGGTTCTTTTTTTCATACATAATACCCTTAAACACCAGGTTCCTTCTTTTAATCGGTAAAAAGTTACTAGATATTATTTCATATTAAAAACTGTAGACTATGAAATACATTTTCAGACGTGCATAAAGTTCACTATATGCGGCAGTTTCTTTAAAAATGTGCCAGGTTCATTTATTAATTCAAAAGATGGTAAAATAAGAAAAAAAGAACCTGGCACCCTATGATATTTATGACACGAAGTGACCTGAGTGCGGAACCTGGCACCTAGTGGTGTAAAATAAAGGGATGAAAAGCACATTATCGATAATTTTTCTTGTTTTCAGTTTAACAACTATCCATGGAGTTGCGATGAAGCCAGGCCCGCAGGAGAAAATTATATTTAAGGACCAAGGTTATTTGATTGAATCCAATCACAGATCATCAAGCCCTGATCAAACCAGTAGCACCAAAGTCTATTCCCAAGCCGATTCCTCCAAAATACTTTGGACCATTGCAGAATATTTTGGCCATCGCCAAATTAAAATCTCACCAGATGGTCAAGAAATTATCGTCTTTGGAAATGTTTTTTTTGGTTCTACCATCAGTGATGAAGATTCTGAAAACATTCTACAGATTTTTGCAAGCACAGGAAAAACCATAAACATGACTTTTAAAGATATAACGAAGTCCCCGATAGCTAAAGCTATTAAAAGTTACAAACTAAGTCTTTATGGTGGTGGATGGGTTGAAATTTCAGATATTTTAACTTTGCGATCCGTGGATTGGAAAAAAAGAACTATAGCCTTTGTTTATAAAGGTAGCCCCAAGGATTTACACATTAAGTTTTAAATCCAAAGCTAAATTAATTTTTATTTTTGTATTTAATTATTTTTTTTGTGATCTGAGGGCTAAGGTTGATTCACGTTTAAAGGCAAAACCCTTTTTAAAATGCAGATCAAAATGTGCCGCTTTTAAATTACGCTTTAAGGCTCCGACTTTGGCGTAAGTGGAAAATACGCAAAAATTGGGGTCTGTAACTTCTTGCAAAAATGCCGATAAAAAGTTGTCAGACCAAAGTTCATTTTGGGTGCTTGAGCTAAAAGCGTCGTAAAAGATCACATGAAATTTTATATCTAGAGCGTTCATGCTTGAACTATCAAAAGGTCCGAAGTGTTTTATGGCTTGTTGATTTTTTAAACCTTGTAAAATTATGTCCTGGTCATAGTCTTTAAGAAAAAAATCAAAGTAGCCCTTTTTAAATTCGTCCAACTGAACATTAAATTGGGACTGAAAATTATCCACTGCCAAAAACTTTTGATGATTTATAAATTCACTAAACAAATCCCATTGAATTTTAAATAATTGTTGCAGATTTGGATCTAACTCAAAGGAATAAATATTTACTTTTTGATCCACTTTAGCACAATCAAATAGAGCCATCATTTCAAGATATCCCAAACCTAGTCCCATCGAAAAAACATTTAAAGTTTGAGTTCGGTCAAAATCTTTCAAAGCTAACCTTAATGCCTCGCCATAAATATACTGGCTCTCAGAATAGGCCCCATGTAAAGAGTGCATCCATTCAGAATCTGGACTAGTTGTCGATTTTAAAGTTAAGGAAAGATCTTTGGTTACAATCCACTTATAGTCAAAATTAAAGCCTTCCTCCTGGGAATAAATACTACACTCAGACATATGATCAGGATTTAAACCCTCACTTATTGGTAAATGTTCTGCCCTTGAAAGAGTTAAATCTTGACGCTGGTTTGGCTGTTGCCCCATAACTGCTATATGAACAAGATTAACTGGAAAGGCAATCCCTATTTCCCCATCAGTGCAAGATACAATGAACTTTTTGGTGATAAGGTCTATAAAATTCCTGTAACCACAGTCGATGATTGCCCCAACCGCAGGGGTTTAAAAGGCATGCAGACGTGTATCTTTTGTGATGTGTGGGGCTCTGCCGCAAGATCGGAAGCTGTGACAATGAATCTTAAAGATCAAATCCATAAGTTTAAAGGGATTATTCAAAAAAAATTCAAAGCCAAAAAATTTTTAGTTTACTTTCAAGCTTATACGAATAGCTTTGAAAAGATTGAAACTTTAAGAGCCCAGTTTGAAGCGTGTTTAGAATTTGAAGATGTTGTAGGCTTTGTTGTAGGGACTCGCCCCGACTGCATTTCGCCGAAATTATTTGACCTCTGGCAAGAATTTCACGAAAAAAAATATGTGGCTGTTGAAATTGGGGCTCAGAGTTTTGACGACAAACAACTAGATTTTATGAAACGCGGTCATGATTCGTCCGCTACGATTAATGCCCTTAAACGCATTCGAGAAAACACTACCGTTGATTTAGGTCTGCATCTCATGTTTGGTTGGCCCGGAGAAACCGAAAAAGATGTGATCAAAGCTGCCCACATTTGTAATGACTTGCCAATATCAAATGTTAAACTTCATAACCTTCACGTTCTTACCAATACTCCTTTAGCTGACTTATATTTTGAACATAAATTTACACCCATTGAATTAGACAAATACGCCCAATTTGTTGTCAAATTTATTGAAAATCTAAACCCTGACATTGCAGTTCATCGTTTAGCCGCATTGGCTTCCAGACACGATGAACTGATTGCGCCCGATTGGACAAAACTAAAAATGTATACCTTTCAAACCATAATTGATGAATTTAAAAAAACTAAAAGCTATCAAGGCAAAGCCTTGCTACCAGAACATCAAGGAGTAAACTAAAAAGCTATGATCCAAAAAGAAAAAACTTTAAAAACGCAACTTTTTGTGTGCACAAATCCTTCGGGCTGCGCCTTTTTAGGCGGCCAAAAACTTCGTGATGATATCAAATTTAAATTGATTCAACAGCTAGGTGTAGATGCCTTCAAAAACAATATTCGAATCAATAATTCGGGTTGCTTAGGGGATTGCGCTGAGGGTATCGCGGCTTGTATGATGCCTCAGAATAAATTTTGGACTAAACTTACACCTAAAGATGCGGATCAAATGGTTGCACAAGTTTTAAAAACCTTAACCGAATCTAATGTATAATTTCTGCTGCCTGAATTTAATTTTTAAGGCCGATCAATACATCTAATATAGAATTTTATAAGGAATAATCATCATGAATACAGATACAGAGATTGCAACTCTTGTTTTAGTAAGACATGGACAGAGCCAGTGGAATTTAGAAAATCGGTTTACAGGCTGGGTTGATGTTGAATTAACACCTTTAGGTATTGATGAAGCTAAGCGGGCTGCTCAACAGCTACAAAAATTAAATCTTAAATTTGATTTTAGTTACTGCTCGGTCTTAAAACGATCGATTCATACGTTATGGCAGATTTTACAAGAGCTAGAACTTTCTTGGCTCCCGCAAGAGAAATCCTGGCGACTCAATGAACGTCATTATGGCGCTCTTCAAGGCTTAAATAAAAAAGAAACAGCTTCAAAATATGGCGACGAACAGGTTAAGATCTGGCGACGAAGTTATGAAACGCTACCTCCCCCAATTACACCTGATGCAGAGGCATCATCTTCATATATTTCAAACTTTAATACTCCCAATGAAAACTCGAAATATAACGACTTGGATAAATATGAAAAATTAGGGCTTCAGAAAAAGGACTTTCCTGCAGGTGAGTCTTTAGAATTATGTCGAAAGAGGGTGATTCCATACTTTGAAGTGATAAAAGCTAAACTTAAAAATGCGGAAAATATTTTAGTAGTTGCTCATGGCAATAGTTTGCGTTCATTGATTATGGAGATCGAAGGTTTATCTGGCGAAAAGATTATGGAAGTAGAAGTAGAAACAGCAGTACCAATTGTTTACACTCTCAATCCTAAAAACTTAAAAATTATAGAAAAAAAGATTTTAAAAATATCATAATTATAAATTGTATGTGATTTATATTTATATTTTTGTACATAAAAATTAAGCAAATATAATCGTAGAAAATATAGCTAAACTTGTTATTTTAGCAATCAAACATTCCTATCTGGGCTACTTTTTAGTCGGATCGAAAAATTTAAATCTTTAAAATTAGATTCAAAAAAGGAGAATTAATATTTTTGCTTCAATATTTGAAAGAAAATTACCTATTTTGGTTCAAATATTCTGCCTTTGCCTCTAAAAATAATTTCGATCTTTCAATTTTGTCATTGGGTCTAATCGCAAAAAGCTTAATCAATTCAGCATATCTATCTTTACGTTGGGCTGCTGTCCCATGCTCATCTACGATAATCCATTCAATTGCCGGACATATAAGCCAGATAGGACATTGACTAGTTAAAATTTTTGGCGCCAGGGTAACTGAAGCATAGGGGTTGTACTCAGCATTAAGCGCAAGAATAAAGCCCCACCTATCTGCTTCGGTCTCATGTTGGCTTTTGACGAAATTTATTTGAAAATCTTTGTACTCTTGGGAAGCTTTTCCGTTCGGTTTTGATACTAATTCAAATCTTTGCAGAGCAAATTCAACATGTCCCAAAATAATATGCGAGATTTCATGTCCTATAATCATAGCAATTTCGTCTTCATTTTCTGTCAACATAAATATCTGTTCTCGATTTACAATAAGCTCACTATTAATGTTAACGCTTGTTGAATAAGCTGAGTTTGGATCACAGTCGTTAATTAAATTTATTCCTGGTCCTTGCTCTACAAATGCACGTAATGAGTTGCGTTCAATTAGGCGATCGAATATTTATTGGATAAGTCTAACAAATGCAGGACATCTGGCATTTGTTTTTTTTATAAATTTGACCATTTCTGGGTCTTTGCGAAGGTTTCGAGAAAGCTCTATTAACTTATCGTAATACTTTTGTTCTCCCAATGGACGATCAGGCAAAACAAAAGCTAAATAGTTTCCACCGGCATATTGCCAAACCTCTGTGGCGTGAGTTGAAAGTGTGATTAACAGCATACTCAAAAAGAAAGCTACTTTTAATATCTCTTGCATATGTCCCTTATACTAGCTTCTACAATTTGGTCATCAGTTCTAAGATTAAACAGTCATTCGTGCATATATGGTTTGAATCTCTAATCTAATTAAAAACAAGCAATTTTTAGGCCAGTTTTATGGATATAAACTGAAATATCTAAAATAAGAATGGTTATTCTAATAACTGTCCAAATGAATGATAGTAGAAGCCCCATTTAATAATTGGTAACAAATAAACTAGGCTTGATTTAGAATTTGTTTTAAAATTATAGATTTAGCATATCTTAGAGCTGAGTTTATTTTTTATAAAAAAAATAAACTTTTATTATTTGCTCATGTGCATTTTTTTTTCAGCTCGCAACTTACTTTTTTGAGCTACATATTTTATATTAGTAAGTATCGTTCGTATGATGTATAGGATGGCCAAGATAGCGATCACCATCAGTACATATTTAAAGCGATCCATGAATATTAATATCTCTTCCCCATAATTCGAAATCAAATAAACTTGGGTTGGAATAGTTAGAAGGACCAGGCCTCCGTCAATCATGATAAATTTCCAAGCAGGAATTCCAAGAGCACCGCAAGCAAGATGCCCCGGAAATCTTAAGCCCGGTAAAAACCGAAAAAGGCCTGCGGCGGCAGAGCCATACTTTTGGGTCCAAAATTTTACTTTTTTGAAAGCTTTGGGGTTAACAATCTTTTGGAACCATTTTCGCTCGCCCATACCTCGCCCTAGTCGGCGGCCAATCTGAAAGACCAAAAGATCGCTTAAAAACACAGAGCAAAAACACACAAGCATTAATATATAAACATTCACACCTCGAGCTCCAGGCTCTGGCGGAGGATAACTCTCAGGATGTAATGCCATAAACGCTAGCATACTCGTTGTGATGACCACAAACTCTTCCGGTATGGGCAGACCAAATCCTGCGAGGACCATAATGACAACAACCAGCAAATACACCCTTTCAGGCTGGTACGTGTATTGATGCAGCTCTGACGTAATCCATTGAGTTAAACTCAAGCTTAGTCTCCCTAAATTAAAAATCTTATGTAAGTATTATTAATAATAGTTTCATAGAACTTAGTCATCCAGTAATGAGTCCTATGTCTAATACTTAACAGGAAGGAAATATTTATGGAAAAGATTTGGCTCAAAGCCTATCCAAAAGGTGTCGCGAAGGAAATTAATGAGTCTCATTTAAAACCTTTGCCACAAATCTTCAAAGACAGTGTGCAGGAATTTAAAAACAATGTAGCCTTTGAAAACTTTGGTAGTTCGTTAACTTATAACGAATTGGATCAAATGAGTGATAATTTTGCTTCATTTTTAGTAAATTACTTGGGTCTGAAAAAAAATGATCGTATAGCCATTCAACTTCCCAACTTATTACAATATCCAGTGATTATGATTGGAGCTTTAAAAGCGGGACTTATAGTTGTAAACACCAACCCCCTTTACACTGAAAAAGAAATGTCTCATCAATTTAAAGATGCGGGGATTAAAGCCTTAGTTATTTTTGAACCATTTGCTCATAAATTTAACCACATTAAAAATGATCTTAAAATAGAATCTGTTATTACGACTAAAGTCGGTGATCTTTTGGGTTTTCCAAAAAGCTTAGTTTATAATTTTGTTTTAAATTTAAAAAATAAAAAAGAATTTAAAGCTAAGGGCAAAACCCCACCTTCGAATAAAGTCAAAGGAGCTTTTAGTTTCCACGAAGCTCTAAACTTAGGACAAACCAAAAAATTCACTCCCCCACCTATTGATATTGAAGATACAGCTTTCTTACAATACACGGGAGGAACAACAGGTGTGGCCAAAGGCGCTGAACTCACCCACCGAAATATTGCAGCCAATATGTTGCAAATCTTAGAGTGGAAAAAACCCTTACTCACCAAAGGTGAGGAGATCGTTTTAACGCCACTTCCTTTGTATCATATTTTTTCGTTGACCGTAAATTGTTTTGCTTTCTTACACTTTGGTGGCAAAAATATCTTAATAACTAATCCTAAAGATATCCCTGCTTTTATCAAATTGATGGGCTCCAAAAAATTCACCGTACTTACTGGGGTTAACACTTTATTTAATGCACTAATGAATCATAAAGACTTTGCGAAATTAAATCTTTCAGCTTTGAAAATTTCCGTAGCTGGCGGTATGGCTTTACAAAATGCAGTCTGCACAAGATGGGAAAAATTAACGGGTAATCCAATTATTGAAGGTTATGGCTTAACCGAAACTTCGCCTGTGGCTTGTTGCAATCCCATTGATGGGACCAATAAATTAGATCACATTGGTGTGCCATTGCCATCAACAGAGTGCAAAATCATTGATGATAATGGTGTCGAAGTGGCCATGGGTGAACGTGGAGAAATTTGTATCAAAGGCCCTCAAGTTATGAAGGGCTACTGGAATCGTCCCGATGAAACGGAATTGGTTCTAACGAAAGATGGATGGCTTAAAACCGGCGATATTGCAGTTGTAGATAAAGATGGCTTTTTTAAAATTGTAGATCGTAAGAAAGACATGATCTTAGTCTCTGGGTTTAATGTGTATCCCAACGAAGTTGAAGATGCTTTGGCGAATCACCCCGGTGTCTTAGAAGTAGCTGCCATCGGAGTCCCTGATGATGCTTCCGGTGAAAAAGTAAAAGTATTTATTGTTAAACGAGATTCCAATCTAACGGCCGATGAAGTTAAAGCTTTTGCTAAGACCTGTTTGACTGGTTATAAAACACCAACATTGATTGAATTCCGACAAGAACTTCCAAAAACCAATGTTGGTAAAATTCTACGTAAAGAATTGCGCGAAGAAGAATTAAAAAAACACGCGAGGTCCTAACTTGAAAGCTGCTCTGCCCTCGGTCCGAAAAGCCCTTGAACTTAATTCTGACCCTTCAACTTACGGCACTTTTGCGGAGATTGGTGCAGGGCAAGAGGTTGCTCGATATTTTTTTGTGGCAGGACACGCTTCTAATACAATTGCAAAAGCCATCTCAGCCTATGACATGGTATTTAGTGATGAGATTTATGGTAAAGAAAAAAGTGGTCGATATGTTTGCGAATCAAGAGTTAAAAAGATGCTTGATCACGAATACAATCTTGTTTCCGATCGATTAAAAACTATTAAAGATCAAAAAAGATTTTTTGCCTTTGCCGATACCGTTGCAACTAATAGAAAACATGGCTGGATGGCCGTTCGATTTCAAATGCAACCCAACACCCCGCCCAACCAAGTTGTTTTGCATGTAAATATGAAAGACAACACCAGGCTGCAACAGAGTGAAGCTTTAGGTATTCTTGGAGTTAATTTAATTCACTCTTGTTTTTATCGAAATGAATCCCCTAAAGATTTTATCGCTTCATTGACAGAAAACTTAAGTGAAGGACGTATTGATATTGATATGATTCGTTTTGAAGGCGATGGTTTTAAACATTACGACAATCGCCTCATGTCCCTAGAGTTGATCGAACAGAAACTAACTCAAGCTGTGATGTTTAATGCTAGCGGCGAAATGGTACAACCCGGTGAACTGATTTACGATCAGTCCATTTTTATCCAACGAGGGGCCTTTAGACCCGTTACTAATGTTAATGTAAAAATCTCTGAAGCAGGACTTAAGCAATTTCAAAAAGATTTTGAATCAGAAGCAGCAGTTCCTAATTCGATAGTCTCAATTTTTGAAATCACCATGGCACAACTGAGTCACACTGACCAAGAGCTAGATCGAAAAGACTTCATCGAACGTGTGGACTGCTTATCCAAACTAGGTGTCCCGGTTTTGATCAGTGATTTTGTGCATTTTTTCGAACTTAAAGAGTACTTAAGACAATTAACATCTAAGCCCATTGCCATGGTTATTGGCGGCAATCAACTGGACTATTTTTTTAACGAATCCAATCATCAGCACATTGATGGCGGCTTATTTGAAAGTGCGGCTCGACTATTTGATTTAAAAACTTGTGTATATGTTTATCCCTACAAAACCAAAGAAGTTTGCACTACGACAAAAAGTTTTTTTCCAGATGTAAAAATTTTAGATCTTTATGCTTACCTTTTAAAAAATAACAAATTAAAAGATTTGGCCGACTGCGATGAAGTCAATGTTTCCCAACTGGCTTCTGAGATTAGAAAAATGCTAAAAGAAGGAAACACAGAATGGGAAAAATCTGTGCCGCCAAAAGTTGTCAGCCACATCAAAACCAATAAACTATTTCAAAACCCTAATTAAAATAAAAAAATATTTATTTATATTTAAATATTAAAATCTGGAAAAACTATATTCCGGCGGATTTAAAAATTTATCGGTGGCTATAGATCGTAAATATTTAAATCAAACTATTCAAAGAAAGGATACAGTATAATCTTTAGAAAGAAAGGTATTTAAGATTGAATTCGAAAGTATTTAAGTTCGAGTCCTCAAAACGAGGGACTATCCTGCCACTTGGAGATAAAGGTGTTTAACCTTTTTCGATTAGCGCCAAGATCCCAATACCCAGTTCTGGATTCGGATTTAAAATTTAGTTCTTTGTTTTCAGGCGACCACCAAAAGTACACATCGTCTTTGTAACGCATTAATTTTGTGGTAACTACGAAATGGCAGAAATTATCACTTTCAGAGTTTAACTGAGCTGTGCCCATTGTTTTCATGATTGTTTCAATTTTAACTTTTATTTCGGGCCAACTTCCCGTTAAATTTTTAAGAGACGCTATTTTATAATCGTCCCTTGTTTCTAAACTTGAAACACAATTTGGTTTATCGCCACAGACTTCAATCTTATCTTTTTTCACATCTTCTCCAAAAGCCATTATGGCACAAAGTAAACTAATAAAAAAACATATGGATTTCATTGCACCCTCGAACTTAAATTCTTTTTAATCTGATAGTTAATTTGCACTTCCGGCATTTTTCCGGCTTTGTCTTTTAAATTTGAAAAACCTTGATATTGCTTCCAATACTTAGTTTTTACATCAAAAGTTACCAAAGTTTGAGATGAAAATAGTTTTAAAAGAATAGAATGAGGTTGAACCGAAAAGGTCACAAAACCATCGGTCACTTTTTGTTTGGAAATTTTTAAAGCCACAAAACTTAATGATCTTGGCACTAAACATTTAACAATTCGACTAGATTTTAACAGAGCGTCAAAATTGTCATAAATATATTTTGCTATTGAATCCGTTGTCACTTGATCCTTAGTGATTTTAAATTCCATGGATTTTTCAGAGCCTTTAAAAAATGTCCGAAGCACCGCCACCAATCCATTCACTGTAATAGAGTAGGTTTCATTAGGCCTTTCATCTTTAAAAACTAAGTTGGGGATATAGTGGCCACTTATAAACTCTTGGTGACGAAAGCCGATTTTTTTTTCATTAAAGGTGTAATCCGTCATTATTTTTGCAATCTCAGTTTGAGTTTGATCAGTATAACTGACGTCGTGAAGCTCTTGATAAAGGAACTTCCCATTGGAAGTGGCTGTTCCAATCATAATTTCTGCAAAAGCCATAATAGGACAAAGAAAAATTATCAGTGCTTTCAACATTGTTTTAATCTAATCTAAGTTTATCTTTTAGCAATGGAAATTGTGTTTTAAAGACCCATTTGGGAATTGATATAAAAATGCATTACGGGGGCATTAATATTTATATGAAATTATTAAAATCAAAACTTTTTGCGATTAGTTTTTTTTTATTAATTTGGTCACTCACAGTTATTTGTCTTAAGTATAATTTAGAACTTTTAACTTACCCCATTGTCTTAATTGGTTTAGGTTATGAAATCTTAACTTCGGAAAAGAAACTAAAAGTACTATCACTTCTGACTATTCTTGGGGCTTTAGGATGGTGTATGCAAAGTTTTGAAGCTTATATGGGAACGCTTATCATTTTTGGTTCAAAACCATTGGCACCACTGTGGTTAGCCCTATTATGGGCAGTGTTTATGTCCTCTACTTTACGAACCATGCCCTTTGCATTTAAAAATATATACGTTAGTTTTATTTTTGGCTGTTATGCCTTACCAGGAACATATTTTTTTATTGCCAAGTTAGGCTTAGCAGAAATCAGATCGCCCATTTGGCAAAGTTTAGCTCTTGATGCTGTGCTTTCTGGTATTGTGTTTGTCATTACATATCTACTTCTAAAATTTCATTTTCAAAAACAAGGACAGGGACAACTTTATGTTTAATACGTTAAATAAAACGACTTTAATTACAGGTGGGATAACGGGAATAGGAAAAGCCATTGCCGAGCAAGCCGCTAAAGATAAAAACACTTTAGTGTTAGTGCAACGACGAAGTTCAGATAGCATTGTAAGCGAACTTAAAAAGTTAGGAGCTAAGGACGTTATTCAGTTGCAATATGACTTAAGTGAATTAGCAAACATAAAAAAATTAGTTCAAGATTTAAAAACTAGAAATTTAGAAATAGATATTTTAATCAATAATGCTGGACTTTTAACAGGTGGACTTTTAGAAAAGCAAGACCCAGATAAAATCCATCAAATGCTAAATGTGAACTTATCAGCTGTGATAATTTTATCTCGACTGCTTCTTCCTTCAATGCTGCAAAGAAAAACAGGCAAGATCGTTAACAACGCCAGCGTCTCAGGAAAAATGTTTATACCCTGTGCTAGCACCTATGCCGCTTCGAAGGCTGGAATAGTTGCATTTACGGATTCTATTCGCCAAGAGCTTGTAGGAACTGGAGTGTCCACATTGTTGTTGATAACTCCGGGTGTGAAAACCGATATGTATGACGATATTACAAACCAGTATGGTGACAGCATGGATTTAAGTTTTCTAAAAAGTATTCCAGCCTCAGACTGGGCTGTGCAAGTGTGGCAGGCCATCAGATCAGACCAAGCCGATCTTATGCCCTCAGGTACAGAACGTGTTGGAGTTTGGCTTGCTACACATATACCTTCGCTCTTTGAAAAGAGTATAAAAAAATACTTCAAACCAAAACGCTAAGTTCTACCAGAACAGATGGGTTTGAAGAGTAAAATAACTGTATTCATTTTTCGCTGGAGTCACAGGGTCTTCAACTTTTTCATTGCCCATAGTGTACAAAAACTCTAGCTCTAGTCCGGCATAGGCAAAAAATTTCATACCAAAGGACACCTCTTGGGTGAAGCCTTCAGAAAGTCGGCGTGTCACATTTGTAATGGCATACTTGGCTTGAGGATAAAGCTCTCGCCACAAACGGTATTTAAAATCTAAGTCCGCTAGATAGCCTTTATTCCTAACAATATCCACACCATTTAAAGTGTCGATTTCAAACAGAACAAGTTCGCCATTACCAATTAAACGATTAAACAGATTAAAGCCTCCACTGGCACCAAACATTTGTGATGCAAAAGTACTTCCCAAAACATCCCGATCAGTTTTCCAATAGGATAACATACCTGATAAACCATTGGTCACAGCTCTGGCCCCAGCATTGATAACAATACCTGTGGATTGATTACCAACACCCGAAGAACCTTTAAAAAGGTATGACATATTAAAAAATGGAACGTTGGGTGCACCACCCACTGTGATCCCCTCATAGACGGCATTTTGCGAGCCCCCGGCAATACCAGCCGCAGAGCCAAATAAAATAGTTTCCCGAAGGGAAATATGATTGGGATTATAGACTCCAAACATCGGACGATAAATCCCACCCATCACATATGTGTTATAGGGAAGTTCATTGAGTTTCACATACGCTGAACGCGCTATTCCTCTTTGTGCAAAAGCTGCATCCCACTCGGGATTATAGGGGTTGTTAAAATAGCGGTGTTCAAAAACAAAACTTAAGTTGGGCATAAAGGGTTTAACACTGATGCCGAAGTCAAAGCCCATTAAGGCTTCCCCACTTCTTGAAACACCATTTTGTTCAGCTTCTAAAATAAAATATCTAGCATCAATGCCAGCTTCAACTCGGCCTTCTTTAGTCCACCAATAGGGATCATCTTTTGGAATTAAAGCTTCAAACAATTTATCATCGGCTATTAAACCGTGCCCTGGGTCTTTTTCAAAACCATCTTGTTTATGATTTTGGTCTTCGGGATTGTGACGATCCATTTCAAAATGTCTTTCATCAATAAAGTTTTCTTTGGCATTAACAAGCTGTACCTGTTTGGTAGGACCCATAACCTTAGTTAATTTGTTAAATCGCTTTTTGGATAATTTCGGTCTTATTTTGGCTGGATATCTGTGCGCATATAATTGTTTTGATCTAAGGGCGGGTGGTTTTTCACCGGCGACCCATTTGTCCCAGTTTAAAGATTTAAGCCACTTTTTTTGTCCCCATTTGCCATAAAAATTTCTAAGTCCACCCCCATTAGGGTTCACATGACAACCTTCACAGGAGAGCGAACACTTCCTCTGTTTAGCAGGACGGTTGACTCGGCCCGGGGCATGGCAACCGGCACAGTTTTGGGCAAAACGGTTAGATAGCCAAGGCTCTGCAGATACAAAATGAAAGCTGCACATAATAATGCAAATTAGGATTCCAACTCTGGAACAGTTTCGACTCATTTTGCAACACCTCAGAGTTAAAAAAATAAACTTCATAAATTTAAAATATAAGTCTTTGAACAAAAAAACCGATAATAAATCTATGAATAATTGTCTCTCCATTTTCTTTGGTTCTGCACTCATTACAATGTTCATTGCGGCGTGCGACAACTCCCACACAGTAATTGGTCAAACCTCTACCGGAGTCGATGAATCTTATGTTTTGAATCCTAACCCAGATGCCACTTTATTTGCAAATGCCCAGTCGGCCTTCAACGCCAGATGTTTAAGTTGTCATGGCTCAGGTGGTATTGGTGGACAGATTAACTTTGCAACTTTAATAGCAGATGGCTTTGTGATCCAAGGACCTGCCAGTGAGTCCGTAATGTTTAGGTGCGTGAATTCACCCACTTGTATTGCACGTGACGGACAAAGTGTTGGCAACATGATTTCTTTAGGTTCGCTCAGTCAGCTTGAGGCCGATGACATTATGGCTTACATCGATGATCTATATCTTGATCCTATGAACTAGTGCTGGGACAAATTAAGTTTTTGCAACACTAGTTTTGTTTTTTCAGCCAATCAATTAGTAACATCACACCTTGACCTGACCCACCCGTCTGACGAATGACATCTCGCTTGCCATCCACCCATGCATAGATATCTAAATGAGCCCATTTGGATCCAGGGGGCACAAAGAATTTTAGAAACTGAGCCGCCGTAATAGCTCCCCCGTAACCGGCTTGGGAAGAATTCACTAGATCCGCCACATCCGACTTTGTCATTTCACTTTCAGACCAAAATGGCATTGGCATTGGCCACACAAAGTCACCAGTTGCTAAAGATGACATATAAATCTGTTCAGATAAATTTTTATCGTTTGAAAATAGTCCCCCGGTATGGGCCCCAAGCCCTACTTTAATAGCCCCCGTTAAAGTAGCTACATCTATAACAATAGATGGAGGATTTTTCTCGCGTCCAAGCCAAGACAAAGCATCGGCAAGCACTAAACGTCCTTCAGCATCGGTATTGTCAATTTCAACAGTTAAACCATTGCCAGCTTGGTAAATATCGCCGGGTCTAAAACTCGTGCCACTGACTGCGTTCTCTGCAAGAGCAAAGTAAAAATCCACAGCCATTTTTTGCTGGGAAATTATGGCGTAATATAAAACCCCTAGAATAGCGGCTGAACCACCCATATCTTTTTTCATATTGCGCATAAACTTAGAGGGTTTTAAATCTAAACCTCCCGTATCAAAGGTAATCCCTTTGCCCACCAAGGCCATTTTTTTTTCAGCCCCTTGGCTTACCACTCTTACTAATTGAGGGGGATGTTCAGCCCCCTTCCCTACAGCGTGAATTAAGCCATAACCAAGATCTGCCAAATCCTTAGAAATGGTTTCCACTTTATAATTTTTAGTTTTACCAACAAGATCCTTAATCAACTGAGCGTAAGTGGTGGGGTTAAGTTCGTTAGGTGGTAAATCCACCAGAAATCGAGCTAATGTCACACCCAAGGCCCGCCAAAAACTATCTTGGAAAACGGCCTGCCATTTGGTCTCAATAACTACATTTAAATTAACTGGCTTTAAATTTTTGTAAGAGTAACTGATAGCGCAAAGACTTTCCGCAAAAGCGCTTACGAAAAGCTCGCCGTCTTTAAATTTGGGATCTAAAATCAGTGTAAATGAATTTTGTTCAAATGAAAGTTTATGTCCTAACAATTTTTTAAAGGCATAGTATTTACAAGATTCAAACCCACCCACGTGAACATCTTTTAAATCAGCATGCAAATACAAATGCACGGTCTTTTCGGCCACCACGTAGGTCCAGTGAGAAATGTGCAAAGTCTTTTCTAAATCTTCAATTTGCCATTTTTCTAAATACTTGTGAGCTTGATCTAATATGAAATTCTTTTGATCAGAGACAATCACCACATCGCATTTTGAGGCGCTCGCTTTAACAAATTTGAAAGTGGGTTGTTTCTGCTGGGTCCAAATTTTAAACAATGACATTGGTTTTCCTCGCTCTTTGGCTTAAGACTTGGGATTAGATTTTTAAGTCTCGACCAAAGTAAATTTACTCCTATTAATTTAAAAACCCAAGTCAAATTAAATGCTTAGTAGTTAGACTAAAATCTATGACTTTCTCTTATAGCAAGCAGAAAGCTTGATAAGTGGTCAAAGTAGCCCTGACCAAGGCGAAATAAATAGTACAGCCCAATTTATTTTTTAATAATTTCGAAAGAAGTTATCAAGTTGTGCTTTATTCCACGGAGGAAAAATGAAGCTTAAGTTCTTTACAACATGCATTGCTATGCTTTTTTTAACGTCTTATCACCAGGCTCATAGGTACCACACTCTATGCTTTCCTGAAAACGATATGAGATTTCCAGAAAATGGTCGCACTACCGGCGGTCTGACCAAAACAGAATTCGATTTAGTTTTAGACGAATTTGAAGGTGTGATGTGGTTTATGGTCAATAACGCAGAAAATGGTGCAAAACTAGTTGTTGAGCGTTTATGGAACAATGATGCCGTCAATGCTTACGCCCAAAGCTACGGTATTTATCGCCAAGTGACTTTTTTTGGAGGCTTAGCGCGCCATCCTGAAATGACAAGTGATAGTTTACGTATGATTGCGTGTCATGAATTAGGACATCACCTTGCGGGTCGACCTTATTGGCCCGAGCCAGACCCACTTTTCCCCGGACTATATATTGAAGGTTCCGAAAGTTGGGCTTCGAGCGAAGGCGAATCCGATTATTACGCATCGTTAAAGTGCTTTAGACACTTGATCATTGAAGGACAAAAAAATAACTATGCCATTACCAGCGCTGACCTAAAAAAATATCCCGTACAAGAAGTTAATTTTGCCACAACCAACTGCCAACAAAGTTTTACTAAAGCCATTGATCTTGAAGTTTGCATTCGTGGCGCCATGGCGGGCTATTCTTTGGGTCGAATATTTAAAACGGCAGCATCAACTGATGTCTCTTTAATGACACCAAACCCAAGAGTTGTGACCAAAACAGACCCCAAACACCCCCAAGGTCAGTGCCGGACCGACACCTATTTTCAAGGCGCTTTATGTGAAGTGTCGTACCGGGACAGTATTTTAAAAGAAGATCCTAACTTCAGCACTTGCAACGAAAAATCGAATCACAAAGTAGGTCTAAGACCCTTGTGCTGGTACAAACCATCTTGAGACAAATCATTTTGATGCGGCGAAAGGGCTTAAACCTGATTTGAGGACTACAAACTGGTGTTTAAAATTTACTCCGATAGTGTTTGGAAGATATTCGAAATTTAATCGAAATTTTTAAAAAATCACAAGAAAACCAAAACTTCTCGTGATTTTTTTTATTTTGTGTCTTAAGTTCTTTAAATATTTAATTTAAAGTGCCCTAAAAATTGCACAGTTTTAATTCAGTTCTTTAACATTTTGTGGCGGCCGTAGCTCAGTTGGTAGAGCCCAGGATTGTGATTCCTGTTGTCGCGGGTTCAAGCCCCGTCGGTCGCCCCATTTTTAAACTCAAAAATCACCAAAAAATACAAGTTATTAGAATCATTAACAAACCCAATAAGCGACTAGCTTCGACCTCATGAGTTTATGTAGCAGTTTTCATCTCAATGAAACACACTGCGAACGTCAATTTAACGTTAACCAACGTTAATATTGTACGACTCACCCACTTTATTGAAAAAACTAAATTCTTAAGCTTAGTCAAAGAACCTCAACTTTAACAAATGAGGAATCGATGAAATGGGATATGAAGAATAAGTAGCTATTGCCTATTTTGTTTAACGGGTCTTGAACCGGAAAGAGATCAATCAATTACCATGATGCCTTTTACTTTGGCCCAAATGTATTAGACAAAAGTATCATTATGAGATTCTAAATACTTTTCTTTACATCTGACCATAGAGTATCCAAAAAATTGCAATCTAGCTTAAGAGAAGTGGCTTGAATATTGCTGTAATCAAAGAATAACAAATCATTTTAAGAAGGAGCATTTATGAGATTACTTTTAACTTTTAATTTAATATTTTTCTTAACTTTGAGCGCTCAATCCCAAGATTCTGAAGTTGCAGGTTCTAGCGAATTTGAGACCCATCGTTCATATCAACTTTTACAGAAGCTCTCAACGCCCTCTGCATCTTTATTAAATGACCCTAGATTTGGAGATTTAGCAGAAAGAATGCGAGCCAGACAGGAGCAAGATCGTGCGGAAAAAGCGGCAAGAATGGGCTTTTGGTGCGAAGACAATTCTGAAAGAAAAGTAAGTATTGAACAAAATGGTCAAGCCACTTTTTTTGACGACTCTGGGAATCTAACTGTATTTAATCAAAATAGTATCGATGCCAACAATAATGAATTTCGCTTGCAATTTTCATACTATACGGATTCTGACGGCATATCGAAGCTAACAATCAAAAATTGTATTGTTACCCCAATGGGCAGTTATGAATATCACAACAAATGCAGAAGATCGGATGAACGAACTTACAGTCGCTGCGAGGCAAATCTTTCTTAAGGCAACAATTAGACTTTTTTGGATCATTATTTGTACCAATTAGTAAAAAATCTTCCGTCCAATATGCCTTTTGGTAAGGGCCAAAAGGTAATGTAATTTTAAATGAAAATATAGTCGAGATCAGACTGAAAAATAAACTCTAAGCTAAAAAATCTTGAATACAAAATTTTAACTTTGTACTTTTTTTAGAATTGGCATTTTTAGCGAATATATAAAATACAGCACACAAGCTAGAACTCACCTTCACTGCTCTGGCTAATAGATTGTTAATAAAAAAAATCGACACCATTGGAAACAAAACTAACAATTAAAAGAAAGAGTCCAAAGTTAATTCTATATATTGTTTTTGAACCATATTTCTTTACGCTTTCTTGATCTATACCTCCCCAACCGCCAGCAAATCTTATCATTATACTGGTATAACCTGTGGCCAAAAAATAACCTCCCCAAACCCCAGAAATCAAACCTATCAAATTCAAAAAATTCTTGAAATTAAAAACCTTAGCACTGTAAAAATAAAAAAGTAAAATCAACGTGGTTGCTATAAACAAAAATACAAATAGCAGTTTACTAATAATTTTGCATTTATTGCATTTGTCTAATGACTCTAAATTTAGTTCACTTCCAATTAAATCTGCCCCGCACTCATAGCACCAGTTCATTCCAATCCCCAGTAAGACGAATTTTTATTTAAAAAATTTAAATTTTAACATTTTGTCTACTCAAAATTATTAGTTATTTCATCCATAAATTCAAATTCCCGCAGCAAATCTTCATTAGCATTCTGAAATACCGATCCGGCATTTCCATTTTCTTCGTTTGAAATTTCATCAATTATTTTATTACAAAGTTCAGGCAGGAAGTTGTCACCATCTAAATTGCTGTCAGAAAGTTTTGGCAGGTTTTCATTACAAAATTCGTTGAGATAATCATTAAAATTTATAGAAACACGATTTCCCCAACGATTTGGATGTCGCCGTTGCAGTCGCCATGCAGCTGCTTTCCAATCTGCCTTAATTTCAGCATGAAGAAGAATTGGATTCCCCTTTGCATCCTTAACTATTCTCATTAATGGGTTACCCTCTTTATCTAAAAAAACTGAACCATCGGGATTTAAAACTGGCTCATGTTCATAAACGGCAGGCAACCCATGGGCAAAAGCATTAATAAATGCCAAATCTCTGGCTTCGGAAATAGCTATAGACTGCCTTACTGCGTCCGATAATTCTTTGGTTAACGGGTTTGAATCTTCTTTCTGAGCCTCTCTCAACCACCTGTAATAAGTGTCTTTTGAGATTCCCACCATTGCAACAGCTGTTTCCAGATAAACGCCTGTTCTCAATATACTTTCTAACTCTTCAATCAGCTTTTTAGTTAATTTTGGTGTTGAACTTTTAGGAAATCTGGCCAATTTTACCCCCTTATGTTTAGCATTAATAAAAGGATACAATGCGAAAAAAGAAACTACAAAATGTATTGCCGATAACAGTAGAAGGCGGAGCTCGGTTCAATCGAAAAAAATTAGCGACTGATGTTTCTGAACTACAACGCCAGAATTATTTTTCTAACTTAGTTATCGAAAAACAGGTTACTTCTAAAGAAAAGATCGTTCTTTTGAAATCCCAAGCAATTACGAACTTAAGTATTTTAATCGAAGAATCCTATCGACAAATACCAAACAATATACTTATTAAACTCGAAGAGATTTTCAATTCTAACGCTAATTCAAAAAACATAAAACTAATACTAAGATCTAGAGTTGATGTTGTTTTCGAAGTAGTAGGTTTAGACAAATATCTGCTTCCTGACATTAATGTTATGAGCAATAAAAGACTTAAAGACTACTATAGCCAAGCTAAGTGGTATTTTTTAGGGAATATTTTCCTTTGGAAACTAAAAAACAAAAAGTTCAAAGGTAGTGAAGATTTATTTTTATACATATTAGAAGCCGAAAAACTCTCGAGACACCTCCAAGAACATCTCGATTTAAACTTTGGTGTAAAAAACTCTAAGTCAGAAGGCGGAAAAAAAAGAGGCGCAAAATATGCAACTCTTTGGAGAGATTTAAATATTTTTCTTATTAAAAATAATATCGACATTAAACAGGAATTTAATTTTAAGAAAAAAAATGATGTAAGATCATTTATAATTGGCAACTTCGAAAGCGAAGAGTGGAAAATTGAGCTATTTGGTAAAGTGAATAAGTATTTTAATAAACTAACAGGCACGGACCTAGGTATTGCTGAACCTGAAACCTTATTTTCTCGTTTAAGATCTGAATTGAAAAATTCAACCAAACCTTTAACACGAAACCAAACATGAAGTGCTAGTATGACAAGTCCGTCAGCTATAGCTAATTGGATAAACCGCAATTAACTTCTTTTTTATGAATTCAGCTACGAATTCATGGAAGGAGTTTAAAAATGAAATCAAATAAAAATGAAGAGAAAATTTTTCTAACTGAAAATGAAGTTGCTAAAAAGCTAAACTTCTCACAGCGAACTTTAGCCAATTGGCGCAAAAGCTCAAAAGGCCCTCCGTTTAAGACGATTGCAGATCGTTCAATCAGATATCCGCTAAATAGTTTAATTGAATGGATTGAAAACCGTAACCAAGAAATAAAACAGGTCCTATAAATCCCAAAGTATATTTGATAAGTGAACCTCAATCAGAGGTGACCAAATGACAAATAATAATGAATTAATGGAACTTGCAGTTCAAGTGTTTGAATTTCGAAAACAAAA
>JBGSLV010000028.1:0-15380 GCA_041740515.1 Bdellovibrionales bacterium
TATGGATACAAAAACATGGAGTATTTTAAGCTTAAAATCATGCAGAAAGTGGGCTACTTAAACAGCTGTTTTGCGCTTAAATGGATGTATGAACTCAAATCCAATTAAACCCCCATCCCCACAAAAAAAAGAAAGAGGCTAAGATTTATGAAAGGCAGATTGGATATTACTATGAATGTCTAGATTTTGATGTGCAATATCACGGAATAGTTAAATCATTAGAGGATATAGGAATTGATTTAATATGTAAAAATGAACACCGCCATGTAATAATTCAGGCTAAATGCTGGTCGGATAAAGTAAAAATTAGGGAGAAATATATTTTCCAGCTTTATGGTGCAAAAAAGTATTATGCAAAGTCGATAGGAAAAGAGGAGAATGAAGTTGAAGCAATTTTTGTAGCCACCAATACTTACTCTGATAAGGCTAAAAAAGTTGCTGAAGATCTTGGTGTAACTTTGCAAACAATAAAATTAAAAAAAGATTACCCTCAAATTAAATGTAATATAAGCAAACGAACTAAAAAAAGACTATACTTTCTTCCTTTCGACCTTCATTACGACACTATAAAAATAGAAAAAAGATCAGGCGAATTTTTTGCTAAGACTGTCTTAGAAGCTGAAACGCAGGGATTTAGAAGACCTAAAAAAATAAAACAAAGAGATGCCGCATAAAAAATAAGTGTTGATTGGATAACTTTCATTGGGTGGTAAAACATAATGAGAATGCACGGTTCGTTTCGTTACTTTAGAGATCTTGTGATTGAAGAGATTTGCTTGCATGCAAAATTATTGATTTCAGATTATGAAATGGATGAACTGCTGAATATTAATGAGAAAAAAAATTCTCCTTTCTGCAATGTAAAAGATCAAAATGCTTATACGATATTTAGACCTGAAGATATTGAATGGCTAACATTAACGATCAGGAAAAGAATCGGTAACATGCCGGATGCAGAAGATTCAACAACAAAATTAATTCAACTAACACATGAGTTAGGAGACAAGGCTGGTCCATTCATAAGTGAACTATCTAAGATTGTTTTTACAAAAAAATCAGGACAAAATATTAATATTGGAGAAATAGATGGGTTAGCTAAAAAATGTGGTTTACCTAGCGAAACAGTATTAACTTCATTAAATAAGTTCTTAGAGGCTTCCAATCGTAAATTAGGTGTTTTTTTCAAGGATATGTGTTCTTCAGATTGGGATGGAATTGTGTCCTTTAGCACTTTATTTAATAAAGAAGCTAAGCCTAAGGCCAATAATTTATTTTTAGATCAGCAATATATTGATTTTTTATCAGCCAATAAGGAACGACTAGACAAAATTCATTGGCGGAATTTTGAAAGGTTAACAGCACAGTATTTTAATAATATGGGCTATAATGTGGATCTGGGTCCTGGTACAAATGATGGTGGTGTCGACGTAAGAATATATCCTAAGCAAGTAACTGATGGTCCACCGTTGATAATTATTCAGTGCAAAAGGTATTCTAAAACTAACCAAGTAAGTATTGATTGTGTTAAGGCTTTTTGGACTGATTTAATAGATGACATGGCGGGTTTGGGGCTTATTGCTACGACTTCTTCAGTTGCCCTTGGTGGAAAAAAAATTTGTGAAGCACGTAAATGGTCAAACTTAGAATTTGCAGAAAACAAAGATGTATTGAATTGGATTGATGAAATAAAATCAAAAAGATTAAAGTAATAGTGAATTATTCTTAGAATTGCTTTTTGTTCAGTTCAGAATTCAGATATCCGATATCTGAATTCTGATATCGGAATTTTAAAATGGTGGAGACAGTAAGTTAATGCTAACTTGCTGATTACTCTTGGTTTTTTTTTCGGCTAGCTACAGATTACTACTATTATAAATAATTACTTATTGGCCAAATTACTTTTGCATTTTTCTGCGTTAATTAAAGATGCTTTATCTAAATCCGCTATGCATATTTTCCAATCTTGGATGCCCATGCAACACTCCAATGTCATAGTTCTTTTTACAAGTTTAGCGAGTAATTCATTTTTACGTTCAGAACTCAATGATACCGCTTTAACCAATTGATCGGAATTCTCAGTGGTTCTTAGATCGATACAATCTTTATCTAATTTATGATCCGTGCAACCATAAAATAATAATATTTTTGCCTTATCTCTTTTAAAATCGGAAACTTGATCTTTAAGCACTGGATTTGCATGAACGGTTGAAACATAAAAAAGTAAGACAGAAATTAGCATTTAATTTACTTCCTCAAAATTTATACTTGGTTTTTCTATGCCGGAAATTCTCATTTCAAAATCAAAATCATCCATTCCACCCAAATTTAATATGTAGGTACAAACTTGGTTGCTAAAACTAACCTTTTCGATATTTTTGCTTTCTTTTCTTAAACAATTGTTAATTGTATCGTAACTTTTGGTTGCGCTAATTTTTAAGACCCTACCTGACACACTTCCATTATTAGTGTTTTTTAGCACTATTCTACAAATCCATATTTCGGCTGGGTTTTCATCCGGCTCTAGCGTGCAGTCATATTCATAATCAATTGTCCCACGGATAAAAAAATCATAAATCGGTTTTTTGCAAGCAAATAGAAACGTGGAAGTTATTAGAATGGGTGTTAATCTTTTGGCAGTATCATTCAATAGTTTTGATAATTTAACCGGAGGGTCTTCGGTTCTGTAGATAACTACATGGAGAGCAATGATTCCCAGTAGAAAGAGTAGAAGTAAAATTTGATAAGTTGTCATTAACCAATTGTTGTTTTTCTAAATTTTAATAGCAATAACCTTTGGTAGTGTTTTAGTATGATTGTGTAAATCAAGTTTTTCCATCGTTCCCTTGATATCAATCCCAGACTTTCGTACATATATCTGCATAGTCTTCAAATCTTTCCATCCGCCCTGAATCATTACTTTAATCGGCTCTATACCTTTACTCATCATAATGGTTGCCCAAGTTGCTCGTAAGTCGTGAAACCTGATTGTGGGAAGCCCTAGACCCATTAGAAAAAGCCTTAGTTCTCTTGCTTGTTCCCCTTTATCCCATTTATCAATCCTCGGTAAAACAAAAGTTGTATCAGAGCTTTCAAGTTTTAGTTCTTTTAAGATAGTTATGAGATTAGGTGCAATTTCGACAATCCGATCGTCGCCTGACTTTGTTTCTTTGAAACCATCTTTGTTGTTCCAAGCACAATTGACCAGAATGTGGCGGTCTTCGAAATTAACTTTATCCCATGTCAAAGCATACAACTCACCATTGCGCATACCCGTATATAAAGCTAGGCACCAGTGCGGGTACCATTCCGCCCCATATTCTTTGGCTTTATTAAGGAAAAGTTTTACTTGTTCTTGCGTGAGAACTTTTTTGATTTTATCACCAGTTTGAAATTTCATTTCTGGTGCAGGATTCCTGTTGATGTACCCACAATCCAAAGCAAACTTAAAAGCACCTCGAATAAATTTAAGTAGATTCTTTTGGTGACTAGGCGATCGGTGTCCGACTTTATTTTTTATCAGTTCACGAATTTCCTGACCGTTTATGGTATCCACCAATCTATCGGACCAATTACTAAAAGTATGTGCGCGTAGACATAAAGAATATGTTTCTACCGTTTTTTCCATAAGACCGCGTTCTAACATGTTGATCTCATACTCATGGACCAGTGCGGACCATGATGGAAGAGTTTTTTTTCTTATTTTATCTTCTACATCGATAACTAACTGACGTTCAGCACGTTTCGCTTCTGCTTTAGTTTTAAAACCTCGTCTTCTCAGATTTACTGGCACTCTAGTGATAGGATGTCTTTTTGCGTAAAAAGCCACCCAAGTTCCTGGTTTTGTAGTGTCGGGTTTAATTCCCATTTGAACCTCCTCTGCGGTTAGCAAGAAGAAGGTTCCGTAGGTCTTCTTTGAAGTAGCGGTTTCGGCCACCGAGCTTTTGATAGGGAATAAGACCATTACTGGTCATATTTCTTAAGGACCCTATAGAAAGCTTCAGGTACTTTGCCGCTTCTTCAGAAGTTAATATTTCCTCATATTCGACTGTCAAAGAACTGCTTGTTTCATCTTCAGGCGAAGATATATCAGCATGTGCTTTTAGCGAAGTAATAATCGTACGTTTGTTAAAATTTACCGTGGTTGCTGATCCAATGTCGGTTCGTAAAGAAGGACTGTAATGCTTAAATTTTGTTGACATAAATGTACCCCCATTTTTTCAAATCTACGCGTACCACGGGTGATTTTGAGTGCTGAATATTTAGCTCAATTAGCTCCAATTTTGCCAACTGTTTTAAATGACGTTTGACTGTGCTTCTAGCTAATCCAAATAAGTCCGAATATTGGTAAGGGAATTTGAATGCTTCATCTTTGTTGAATGACACTAGATAAAAGATCAACAAGACCGTGAAGAGAATTTTATCGGAATTCATTCGAGCTAGAACAAGTATTCCAGGCATTGGCAGTGGACCTTTTATGAACTTATCTAGAAATACTATAGCCTCGACAGGATAATCGTTTTGAAGATTGGCAGGTATCGCCGCTGCTTTTTTAGAGCTAGATTCAAAGCTTCCTTTATTACTATTGAAGATATATTTATTAGATAGGGTAGGGGTATCATCATTTACTTTAGGGGTGTCCATGGTATACCCCTCCTTGAATCTTTGAGTAAATGAAATTCCAAGTTTGCAAATCTTTTTCGACTGGAAATCGTTCGTTTGATTTGATGATTTTTGAATCCACGCCAAGTGTAAATCCGTTGAGATAATCCCTTGAAGCCTGCCGCAGAAGTTCCGAGGCTTTTTGATTAACGTGTTCGACTTCATTAGCATCGCACTCTATTAGAACTGCATCGTGCAGTGGTGCAATTGTATCGATATTATTTTCTTCAAGTAAGAAAAGCGCCTGTCTTAATATATCGGAACCGCCTGCTTGCATAGGGAAGTTAGAAATAGTCCTGGTTTTTGTGTCTGAACCCAATGGCAATTTCCAACCCCATTTTGTTTTGCAGTAGCCCCTTAAATTACTTTGATCTACATAGTTTCTAATCCATTTCCAAAATGTTGGAAATGCAAGTTCATGATCCTCCAAGAGTTTTCTAGCCTGCAATTCAGTTCCGTTTATTTGGGTGGCGAGTGATTGCGATCCCATGCCGTATTGTACTGCTAAGATAGCTTGTTTATAAATACTTCTAACTTCAGGGTGAGTTTTTTTTGTCGCATTCGCTGGTGCAGCGCCAACCAACTTCGCAAAGTATAGGTATGGGTCTCCGCTTGAATAAGCTTCCATCATCGCCTCGTCGTTGGAAAGACTAGCCGCAATTCCAAATTCTTGTTGCGTGTAATCAATGTAAATAATCGCACGGCCAACTTTTGGTGAAATAAAACCTCTAAAAAAAGATGGGTGTAAAAGAATATGCTTTGAACCTGGCGGTTGGTTCCTGCCCGTACGTGAACCGAATGGGCCAAGCGATGCATACACTCGGTCATCATCCTCGACTTTTAATTTAGTTGCTCGCAATGAACTTAAATAGTGTTTAATCCGACCGAGCTTATGTAATTCAGGACTCTCATGCTTGATCTTCGAAAAGACGGTGTCTGAAAGATCAAGTTTGTTGTTGGGTGTAAAATACCAAGAAATATTATTTGATCTTAAATAGCGCTTAAAATTCTTAGTGTTAAATGTAGTTCCTTCATATATTGATAGCGCGGTTTCGTTTTCAGCAATGAGATCTTTTTTGATGGCTTCTTTGTTTTCGAGTATACAGTTAAGCTCTTCACTTTTAACTGGTATTCCTCTGTATTGAATTTCACAACATAGTTTTAGATATTCACCCCAAACAATTGTTGAGTCGTTAATCATATGTTTGATTTTTTCATAAACTAAGTGCGTAACTTTCACATCAGATTTGCAGTATTCAAGAAGATTAAATTCCTCTTCTTTTGTATAAGCTCCGCTTCTAAGGGCTAGATCCCGCATTTTGTCTTTATTATCTTCTGTTGTCCGCGGAATATTAAAATAATCACAAACTTGTAGTAGGCTGTATTTTTTAATTTTCTCAAATGGAATTTCTGATTTTACTATTAAAAAAAGATCAATTATTTGGCTAAAAACTTTTACGTTTAACGATCTCAGAGCTTGAAGTTCGGCTATTGCGTAGTAGGCTACTAACCGATTTCCCGCATTAAAGGCTTCATGGGTGTTTAGACTTGATAGCTTGTCATGATTGAAAAATTCGTAAATATTCTCATTTACATCCAGTAAAACAAAACATTTAACGATGGGGAGGCCTTTTGGCCCCTCCCCAAATTCTGCGTCTAAAACATATGTTTTCATTAGGCCTTCCCTTGCAGTCTTTTTATAATTTCGTGTTCGGGATCGCTTATGAGTTGTTTTTCAATTGCTTTTAAAATAATGTCTTCGGCAGTGTAATTGTGCCAGTTAGGGTCATTAACAATTCCTTCTGCTTCATAAACATCGTAAGAATGTGTCAAGCGGTTTGACTCAATTTTTACCCATTTTGTTATTGCCCGTGTTGCACAAACAACTGCTGATTCTGACCATGATAAGCCTTGCTGTTGATCCCTTTTTGGTAATTTAATTGGCCAAACAAAAAGGTTGTCGTATCTATCAGTGTAAGGCACTAAGAGATATTTTCTTAACTCCTTGATTCCCATGTCATAAAGATTTGGGTTTAAAATGTAGAAGCCATTGTCTTTTTCATCCTGTAATCCGGCAACCTTAACTTCTTCGTTTAGTTTCATACTTCGAAAGAAACCGTTCGGCTTTTTCAAAGGGATTTGATCTATTTTTTTTGATATACCAACTTCCACATCATCATTAACTCGTAAGCTTTTAAGCAAATCGGAATTGCTAGGGCCTATATCCTTATCCATTTTTTACCTCCTTTAAAATAGAGGTAAGCTTAAATTCCAAACCGCGTTCTTTAGATAGCAATCGAAGAATTGTGGAACGGATATACGGCCATTTTTGAAGATCCAAAAGTTCCTGTTCTAAGTAATCCAGAATCAGGCCCCTATATAAATCGAGCGTTGCCTTTAAATTACTTTCTTTGTTTTGCATACTTTCTCCTCGGGCTTGAGGAGGTTTTGAATTATTTCAATTGTCCAACAAGCCAACGAGACCAATATATTTCTGGACTGTTCAGAATATTAGGGACTGGTATTGTACGAAAATAAAAAAAAGTGGCTTAGAGTCCCTTTTTGTCCGTGTATCGTTTGATTCTTTTACGTATTGAGTCGGGATTAATTGTCGTTCCCTTAAGGAAGAAAAAGTCTTTACTGTGCTTTTCAACAAAACTATAGAATTCAATTTTCTTCTCGAATTGTTTAGAAAGCTTAAAATAAAATTCGTTAATCATTGAATCTAAAGATCCTTTTTGCTTTAAGTGCCAATTTGCACATTTTAAAATACTACTATTTTTAGAGTAGGAGTTTATGTTTTCGACTGCTGAGAAAAACTTATTATAGATTGGCTTAGTTTTCCTTTCTATTTCTAATAAGTAATCTTGCGTTTCTTCAAAAACATTTTTTGTGAGAAAGTTGGAAACGGATATGTCTTTATTAAAAAAAGAAATTCTTAGGTTTTCTATCTCATATTTAAGGCCAGTAAACTTGTTTCGCAACCCGATCATTGTTTTGGTCTCATCGTGATTTTTTATAATGGTTGCGACACCTATGTAGTAACCTAGTAACTTATTAACCTTCTTGTTGCCCATCCATCCAACCCCATGAAAATGAAATCACTAAGCCTTTTTTTGACTCCCTATGAAAGTGACTTGCAGCTGATCTGGTACATTTTGAAGTTTTTCATGCTCGAGTGATTTCCGCTTAGGATAGATATAGTTCATTAGATCTAGGAGTGCATCTAGCTGTTTTTCGATAGGAAGTTTAGGGATTAACTCGGCTATCTTCTGTGGAACATTCAAACCGAATTTGATTAATTCTTCATCAAGAATCATCGATCTCTTATTGGGTGATCCTTTTTTTCTTCCGCTGCCTTTGGGTTTCGATTGACCTGGGATGAACTTAGACATGCTTCTATTTTCCACTACTTTAGCGTAAAACTCACTACTTTTAAGATGGGTTGCTTAAGAAACTGCTATTTTCCCATTCGAAATCAAATTGAAAAGTACCTTGGTCAGATATGACGATCTCCATTACTGCTGACTTAACTTTAGAAATTTCGTTGTAAAACTTTTCTGCATTGGTGATATATAAATTTTCATCTTTGCCACTTTCAGAAAATATTGCGTGAAAAGTATGAGGTTTGCTGTCGCCAAATTTAACTCTAAAGCTACATTTTAAGTCTGAATTATACTTACAAGCATAGACACCCTTTTCAATGATGAAGATTACGTCAGCTGGTTTATTATTCTTTTTGACTAAAACCAAAGTTGGCGACTGTTTGCCATTATATGGAAACTTAAAGTCTACTGTGGTCTTGCTGGTTATTGCATAAACATCTTCTGAGTCGCCACTAATTTTATCTTCATTTTGCATATAGACCCAATCTTTGGACGTACTAGATTCATTCTCATTCTGATAATTTGCAGATATTTGCGAAGGATTTAACGAAGTCTGTTCCTCTGATCCGTTGTGATAACCAAGGCTATAAAAAATAAAGCCTGTTACAAAAAAGATTATAAACTCTTTCATTTACTCTCCAAATAAGTACGATCGGGCTTACATATTATCGGACTTGTATTGAGAAACTTAACTCATGAGTCTAACTAAGAAAGAACAGGCTGAGCTTAAAGATTTTGGTCTCATGTTGAGAAAAGTTAGGGAAACTAAGGGCTGGACTTTGGAACAGGCGGAAGAAAATGGTTGGCCATCATGGCAACACCTACAGAAAATTGAGGCGGGGCAAAAGAATATCAATTTTACTACAATAAAACGCTTGGAAAGGTTGTTTGATATAGTGATTATCAATTACTCAGCAAATTAGATGGGAATATGCACATCTAATTATCCATTGTATAGGCCATGTGAAGAGTTTTAGATATTGGATGGGTAACTCTTCCATAACATGTCTAACAATAGTATATATTGGTTATGGAAGCTTTTGATAGCGAAAGAGATTTAGTTGAAGCTTTTAGTCAAAAAAGCAGAAAATTCTTAACGGATGTTTTGCATAGGTCAGTTGCTAGGCATTTCCTAATAGAAGAATTTGACAGCTACATTGGTGTTGCCGATATAGTGCTCGGAACATACAGACCATACTTGTCTAAAAGAAACCCGCGCAGTTCAATTAACTCAAACTGGATCCAAGCCTTAAAAACTTTAAGAAAAAACGAAATAATTAGTATTGATGATTTTAAAAATAAATTTAATTTATCAAAAGATGAAGCTAGTCGACGTCTGTCTGAGTACAGCAAAGCGAGATTTATTAGTCGGCTTAGTAAGGGAAATTACTCCGTAGTCAAAGAATACGAATATGTTGCAGATACAGTGGTTGCTGTCGAAGCGAAACTTAAAAACTGGAAAAGGGCACTGTTTCAAGCACAGCGGTATAAAAAGTTTTCTGATTTTTCATTTGTCTTGTTAGACAAACATTATTCACATCCTGCAATTTCTAAATTACAGACATTTAAAGACCTGAATGTTGGTTTAATCACAATGTCTATGAATCAATATAAGATTCATTACATCCCCCTTAAAATTAATTCTGTTGTGGATGATTATTATCTCAGGTTGAACGAAAGAGCGTATAACTATTTTGCTAACGAATTATGAGCTAGCTTTGTTAACTATCCGGTTCCAAACAGGCAAGTGCAAACCGTCACAATTATCATCAAAAAACATTACATTCGCGGATTTAATTTCCTCATAAAGTGAGGCAGCACGTCCTATTGTTGCTTTCACGGAATCGATTCGTTGTTTTTTATCTTGAGTCGATAAATTTTTCAATTGATCTGCGATTAGTTGGAAATGGTGTTTGTATAGATCAGGTTTGTTAAACGTAGGCCTCTCACCAATTTCAAAAATAGATTCCAAATAAGTTGTTGGTATATAAATTTTTTTCCATAACTCGGGATGGTCCTCTTTTATTTCCTTAACGGTATCGAATCTTATCCAGTTCAAAAGATTTGGCATATATATACGTGGGGCAGGCCCTCTTTTGTCGCTATCATCTTCCAGAAACTTATCCACAGAAAAATTCCTTGTATTCTCATACGCTCCAACAGTTACGGCATAAGGCATAAGCATTGAATATAACAATGCCTCGGTATTACAGTAGCCTAGAATTACTTTTAAATTTGCACCCTGCAGATCTGTTACAAAATCAAAATACGAATTTAAAACTTCAAAAGATCTAATTTGTTTTGAGCTTTGGTTTGTCTCGTTCAATAAATATACCCCGTTAATTTCAGGGTATGAAGTTATCCAGTTAAGTAATTCAGTACGATAGTTTTTGTCTTGTGCCATTTTTGTTGTAATTGGCAAAGTAACGAATATTTCTTTATCTATAGCTAAATTATTTATTTCATTTAAAAAAGGTTCAACGGTGAAAGATTTCTGTTTATCGATATAATCAGTAATAAGGTCTGAGTAATATCTCGAAGGTATAATAATAGATTCATATTCATTTTCGATTTGGAAATTCAAACATTTTTCTGCTGACTCGTGGACTATAGTCTCGTAATTCGATGTTGAGAAACCTTCTGTGATTTTTTCGGGAAAGAAATCGTAACTATGCAGCTTTGCTTTTTGTGAGTCAGGTATGTAGAACTGGGGGTCAAATAAACTAGTTCTTTTAATGGATAAATCAACATTTACCATTTTGTCTTGCTTGTAATGTACGGGGCTGAAAATGATGCCATCCCCAGCTCTATCTCTGTTAATGCTTTCAATATTCCAATTTGTGTTGTGTCCTGCCTGTTGATAAATTTTCATTTTTTTCCTTAAAAATTTAATGCGGTCTGAATTTCATCGTAATTTCTGAAACGCTTGTACGGATGGAAGTTAATAAGTCGGTTAATAAAGTTATTGAGATTGTCGCTAATTTGAGGATTCAATGTTTTAGCATCTATCGGCTTACCCTGAATAATATTGTTTAGGAAGTCCTCGTTCCCAATTTCAGCAATAGAACCATACGGGAATTCTCCAGTTAGTACCCAAAATGCAATTACACCTACTGCAAACTGATCTGACTTGTACGTTATCTCTGCTTTATTGTTGATAAGTTGCTCAGGAGCTGCAAACTGTGGTGTGCAAGGTGAACTACCAAAAATATGTGTAATTTGCTGAGTGCCTTCTCGCATACTTTTTGCGATACCCAGATCAATAATAACAGGCACGAAATTAGCAGATATTAATATATTGTCTGGCTTAAGATCTCTGTGTACAATTTTTTTCTCCCATAAAATATTTAATGCTGTAAAAACCTTTTTGATAAATTCTAAAAATATAGATTCATCACCTTTGAAGACCTCAAGATGGGTTTCCCACTTCGTGTGCTCTATAAAATTCTCAACCGTTAAAAAGAACGGCTTCAGCTTTAGTGATTTCAAATGTTCGATTTTCTGAGTTTCAGCTTTTGGGTCAAGATTGTCGATGAAGTACTGAATCTGCTCTTTTGAAATAAATTTTGATAAAACGGGCTTTGGAAAAAACTCTGAATCTATTTCATCTAGCAACTTTAGCTCTCGCTGAATTCTTGCAACTGTTGGTGGGTGCACGGCTGAGATTTTTAAAACATATTCACCTGAATTTTCCAGTTTACCTTTAGCCCGATATACTATTCTTTGACCCGAGACCACTATCAATGAAGTGACAAGATAATCAGCATCAACGTAATTCAGAATGTCGTTTAATATTGCCTCATCCATAAATACCTTAAACGTTAATATGAAATATAACGACCACAACAAAAATTTGTAACAATCAAATTCAATTACTACAGCCGATTACTACAAAAGTATGCAAATGCTGTTATTTGCTATGATTTAATGTGATTTGAGGAAAAGAAGAGTACGGAACCTTTTCTTGGATAAGTGTTTGTTTTTATTGTTTTATTTAGAAAATTCAACCGAATGAACCCCTATGGTTCACCGATTGGTGGGGCGGGGGGAGTTGAACCAAGGGGCTATATATCTGGTTTAATTCAGTTTTCTAAAAGCATGGTTCTCCATGTGCCCCCAAAGTTGCCCCTTTATGTCTTTTTTTACTTTTGAAACGTTAAACAAAACTTGAGTTTATCTCGTTTTGTATCCATAAAGATTCAAAGAAATCTAAGGGGTTTTAAATGAGTTCAATAAGACATTGGAGTTTGGTAGATGAGTTAAATATATTTCAGGCCGCATTTCTAATTTTAGGTCTTGATCCAGCTTCATATGGATCATCAGTAGAAGATTTATTCATGGAAGATAAAAAAGAAGGTTTTGTTCCAATTTTTGTAGCTTTAAAAAACGCAGTTAAGTTTAATCGGTTAGAAGCAAATATTAATTACCACTATGGTCCTGATAATGAAAGCCAGATTTCATGGACTGAGACATTCATAAATGTTGAAGATTTAAAATCATGGCTTGAAAGCAAAAATTTCACCGATAATTTTTTCTTTCAAGAATCTAATGTTGAAGAATACTTAGACCCTTCAAATGTCTACTTCGCTCCTAAACTTTGTGCTGCAGTTCACGCCTGGCAAGCCGTTACTTCTGATCTAAAGCTAATGGATGGTAATACACCAAAACAGGCCATGGAAAAATGGCTTCGTCAAAATGCCAATCAATATGGGTTAACTAAAGATGACGGCAATCCAAATGAGAGTGCCATTGCTGAGATAAGTAAAATTGCTAATTGGAATCCAAATGGCGGTGTTGCTAAAAGTTCGACTACGGGTTCACTAGAACCTACCCCCTTAAGGGTTGAAACGGGTGGGCGGATTTAAGTTAACCCATAGTGCCATCACTAATTTTTAACAATTAAAAGATCGCTTTGTCTCAGTAAGTTAATTAAAACTTGACCACCTTATTTAATTCTATCTGATGAAAGTAAACCTTGCTTAAATGATGAGATCAAAAGGAATCTATAAATGGATGCAATAAACTCTAAAAATGAACGCATCAAGCGTGAGTATTACCGTTATCAAATACAGGCCAAGCAAAAGTCTGAAGTTACAATGAAAAGTGTGTACAAGGCATTGAGTCGTTTTGAGCAATATATAAATTTTAAAGACTTTTCAACGTTTAATAAAGAACAAGCTATTTCCTTTAAAAAACATCTTTCAAAGTTAAACACTGTTCGGACAAAAGAGCCTTTAAGTAAATCTACCGTCTTATCAACGCTAATTTCTTTAAAAGAGTTTTTCTTTTGGTTAGCATGGCAACCTGGATATAAATCAAAAATTCATGTGCCTGACATAGAATATTTTAATCTAAGTGAAAAGGAAATTAGCATTGCCAAGGCAGGAACACTAAAAGACTATCCGACCTTGGCTCAAGTCAGAAAAGTGATTTTTTCAATGCCCATTGATACTTTGATTCAAAGGCGTAATCGGGCTTTAATAGCCTTTACGATACTTACTGGGATGCGTGATTCTGCCATAGCCTCCTTGAAATTAAAGCACATTAACTTATTTCAAAATCCAATCTTGGTTTCACAAAGTCCAGACGAAGTAAAAACCAAGTTTAGTAAACAGATATATTCTCATTTTTTACCAGTCGGTGATGACTTAAAAGAAGTTGTAGTTTCGTGGATCAACGAACTAAGTGAAGTCTTAAATTTTGGCATCAATGATCCTGTGTTTCCAAAGACCCAAGTTATATCCAATGAAAGCCATATTTTTGAAACTAATGGTTTAGGGCGTGTTTGTTGGAGTGATGCGAGCCCCATAAGAGCAATATTTAAAAAAGCGTTTACGGATTGTGGGCTTCCATATTTTAGTCCACACAGGTTCAGGGATACGCTTGTGCAGTACGGTCAGGAAATCTGTAATACGCCTGAAGATTTCAAGGCCTGGAGTCAAACTCTAGGTCATTCCAGTCCACTTACTACGTTCATTAGCTATGGGCAAATTGACCCCCACAGACAGGGCAGGATTATCAGTGAGCTTAAAGAAAACAAATCCAACAAAATGAGCAAAAAACAAATTCAGGATTTAATGAATAACTTGATACGTGAACTTTAGATATAAAAGTGACAATTTTCGTACCGCAAAAAAGTAGAATGCTCATTTTCAATGGGCCTTTGTGGTTTGTTTTGATTTAAAGAATTGGGTTTTTTCGTGACAAAAACTGTCACAATGTCCAAATCATTACACTTGAATTTCAAGATGATAGATGCTAGTTTAATAAGCATTTAACTTTCTAAGGAATGACTGTATGAAAATTTATTTAAAAGCATTAATGATATCTGCTGGTTTAACTGGGGCTTTACTGATCAAAAGTCCCTTGGTTCACGCAACTACATTTTCCTGTCCAGTAAAACGTTTTCTTCCTCCCGACCAGGTTATTGTATTGAATATAGATATTCTTGAAAGTCCGAAGGCTCTTAGTTTTTATTTGCTCCGCAATAGTGGCGAGCTTGATTCTTTTCTTAATAATCCGTACCTAGACCAAATTGCTGAATACGAACGGATGCTAAAAGACCCTAACTTGGATTCAGATTTAAAAGAAATTTTAAAACTGCAAATTACAACTTATAAAGAGATTGGCGCAATAAAGCCATTAATCAGTTTAGAAACTGACAATTTGGTTAAAGATGAAGGAAGCTATATCGAATTTGTTTCTAATGACGAAAATTTGGCTAAGCATTTTGGTTTCCCATCTTCAACAGCTTCGACCAATATTTCAGTCTCGATGAAAGATAAAACTGCAGAGTTGGGCATAGCGGTTCAATCCAGTAAATCATTAGTGACTGAAAATAAATTCCTTTGTGAAAGATTATAGTACTCTTGGCAAGGCCTTTGTCATAACTACTTAGTTTTGGTTTGAAACCTAGCTATTCTACATGCGTTCAGTCTTAGCTATAAGCTGTAATTCATGTTTTGATTTCAAAAAATTCGACAAAAGGCACTGCGAACACTTTTTTAGCATGAGCGATCCTGAGAGTTGTTGGACACTGTGAGTACAACTTTGCTGCCCCCTTGCTAGTTTAGAGAGGATTCTAAGTTTACGCTTAAAGTAAAAATCATAGACGGGGGTTATTTATGACTTTTATTAAACTGGCAGGCATTGAGTATCGGTTAGAAGATTTAAAATCAATTCAGCACAACAAAAACGTAACCCAAACTTTAAGCGGGTTGGTGGGAGCGTAAATTTGTCGCCATTTCAAAAGGCGTGAAGAGTTCTGATTTTTTAGCTGCGGATCTGACAGTTTCCAAAAGATAATCTCTAGGATCGAGCTCCACTTTTTTACAA
>JBGSLV010000029.1:0-8917 GCA_041740515.1 Bdellovibrionales bacterium
ATGGATACAAAAACATGGAGTATTTTAAGCTTAAAATCATGCAGAAAGTGGGCTACTTAAACAGCTGTTTTGCGCTTAAATGGATGTATGAACTCAAATCCAATTAAACCCCCATCCCCACAAAAAAAAGAAAGAGGCAACCCTAGTTCCTTTTATATCAGAAATGAATTCTGGACCATTTAAAGATAGGACCGATTTAAGATGGCAAAGATTATCTGATCAATTTAAAAAAATTGAATTGGAGCTCAAATCAGTGTCAAGAGTATTTCCAAACAAAAACTATTATGACATGGATAAAACAATTGTCGTTGGCAAGGAATCGATAGCTGAAGTTAGAGGTATTGCTGACGTCATTCAAAATCTAAGAACTAACAACTTGCCAAATCATACTTTAGAGCCAATTTTTAATGAGAGTAACAATGGCTCTTTAAAATTATATGAATTTACGAATGAAATGATGATGGTTTTGCAATCACTTGAAGCTCAGAACAAATTCAATCCTGATGTGATACTATTTTTAGAAATGCTTCTAGCTGAAGTTGTTTTGCATGGAGTTTCGCTTGTTACTAATGGTTTATCATCGGCTTGGTATTTAACAAGTTGGTATGCGGGTGCGTGGCTAGCCGTTCAAGAGGGATTACCTAAAAGTCCTGCTATCGCTTCATATTTCAAAATGCTTGAGCTTCTACTTCATGCAAATACTAACAATTTAGACATGAGCTTGAAGTCGCAGAAAATTAAACAGATTTTAATTTCTCGAAACCCTTCAATTTTTTTAAATTCTGAAGAAAAAATTTGGCATGAACTTGAAGGTTTTTTTAACTTTATATATAGACCAGAAAATAAAATTATTTTTGAACATGAAGGGAAGATATTTGTTCCTCTTTATATCCAAGATGTAATTTACCAATATTTAACTAATATTCTGTATTTGCCCAAAGAGAGTAGCTTTAACCCTCAAGATAGAAAAACAAATATTTATCGAACTATGGTTTTATTTAGTAGATTCTGGACGAATAAACTAACTCAAATATCGGTTTCTCTACTACGTAGTTCTGAGAATCAAGATTTGCCTATCGTTGATGACTTAATAGTCGATGATTTGTTTTTCAATACCTTGCAAAATGCGCCTCCTAATTTGAACACTTCAAAAGAAAGACTTCATAAATTTTTATTGCAATTTAATTTTCAAAAAATACACATTTATTATGTAGGCATGAAGAATCATGCATTACCAACAAGTTTTAATCCCTATTTCAGAGCCGAAGAAGAATTGTCAAAGAATGCTTTCGACAGTTTAACTGAAAGTTCTTTGATCGAAGACTTTGAACTATTTCTAACGGGAACAAAAGCTTTGCTCGATTTACCTGAAATTAAAGCGCAGTTGGGTCGGGTTCATCCGGAAACTCTGGAATTTATGGCGACTTCAACTCTTTTTTCAATTGAAGAGCTTAGACAAAACTCGGCACTACCCGACTACCTAATAAAGTTACTTCGCGAAATGTCACTGACGTCAAACTACTTTTATGAACTTTTTGAGTATTTAAGTGTGAGTGACGATAAATCTTATGCTGATTTGCCAAAAAATCAGAACATAGTTTTTTTAAAAATGAATGCGAAGTATATTTACTCTCTTTTGAAGGCATTAGAAAACTCTGTAAAAGTCGACTAATTCTTCTGCCACTAATAACCATTTTTTAAGAACAAAAAAACTGCCCCTTTTTAAAGGAGCTTCTTACAGCTAGCAATTTTATGAAAAAAGAACCTGGCACCTTATGGGAATGCCTTAAAAATGGGTAGAAAATCGTTAAAAATCATAAATATTCAAGAAAATCGCAGAATAGATTAGGTTTTTGGTTCAAATCAGGTTATGACTGATGTCACATATTAATAATTAATATAGTACAAAAGAGTCAGTGAGGTTTTTAATGACAGGTACAGTAAAGTTTTTTAATGGCAGTAAAGGTTTTGGTTTTATCACAGCTGAAAATGGAAACGACATATTTTTCCATGTTACAGAAATTCAAGGTTCTGAGCCACGCGATGGCGACAAAGTTGAGTTCCAAATGGGCGAAGGAAAAAAAGGTCCTTGTGCACTAAATGTGAAAGTTACAAACTAATTTATTGTAATTAAAAATCAATTTATCCAAAAAGGCTGATATTCATATCAGCTTTTTTTTTATTTTAATCTTATGTACACAACCAAGATCCACATTTTTTTCTGTAAAAATGATGACAGCCCGAATAGTGCCTAATTGGTTTTAGTTAAAAGGCGTATGTCCCCTGTTACAACCTCTAAATTTAATTTCACCGAACTGCTTTTGCCTTTAACGCTGTATTCTCGTTTGTAATTAGTTCCATCCACTTCAATATCGCCTGTGGCACTGCTAATATTTAAATCACCCACCAAAGAGTCAATGGATTCAATAGATATATCGCCTGTTACGGTTTCAATACTATAGTCAGAACTTAAACTGACGTTTTGTAAGTTGACATCACCAGTGACTGTATCGATTTTAAGATTTTCATATTTAGAGTTATTAATTTGTACATCACCAGTAACGACTTCAATAACAACAGTTTTAGCATTTAAATCTACTAAATTAATATCTCCTGTTACAAGATCAATCGTTAAATTCTCAAGTTCTAAATTTGGTATATCAATTTGGCCGCTCGCTAATCCTAGATCTAATGATTTTAAAGTACTGTTTTTTGGAATCTTTATAAGAATTTTTGAATCTTGGAAATCAGTAGCAATTGTAAAAAACGGAAATTTATTTGAACTTTCTAGCTTAAAAGAATTGTTCGTTTTGTTTTTTTTATCTTGTCGGTTAAATTCGATACTTAACTTATTATCAGTTCGCTTTTCTTCAATGTTGGGAAATACGAATACTTCCTGCTTATCTTTTTTATAATGCTCTTGGTAAGTGATTATGATTTCGTTATTCAAAGCTTCATCTTGAACAAATTTAAGATCTGCTATGGGAGTGGCAAAACTTAGGCTAGTAATATCCTGAATTGAAAACTTTCTAGTAGCTGGTTTAGAGATAAAGCTTTTCTCTGAACTAGTTAAAATTTGTCGAACCTGATCTTGATCTACTTTAAGCGCCGACACTCCTGCAATCATCAAACAAAGGGTAGTTATTAAACTGATAATTAAAAATTTTTTCATTTTTTTTCTCCTTAAAATTGAATTCGATTTTTTTTGATGAAGTTTAAATTCCAAGACAAATAGGCCAGCATTTGCCAAAACGAAAATTTAAGTAAATAACCACAGATATAAGTGATCATAAGACTTAAACCAATCAAGCCTAAGCTGCCAAAAAACAAGGTTATTCCTAAGGACCACGAAAATCCCAACCCAGATATTGAGCTTAGGAAATAAATAAGCCCAGCCAGTCCCATTGTTAAAGATGTAAATCCTAAACTGAATGCTACAATTAAAATAGTAAACAAAGCTAAGATGGGCCCAAAAAGTACGATAAAATTAAATGGAGCTAAGATCAAAAATGCGCCTAAAGATCCAACCACTGCTTTGACCAAAGGAATAAAGCCTTCCGCTGTTTTTATTTTTTGAAATTTATAGTCCGCCAGAACTGAAGCGGCAAAGTCTTTAGGATTGCCAAGTTTTGCAATGACTTCATTTTCGTTTCGCCCTGCTAACACGGCTTCACGGATAAAATCATTTTGATCTTGTAAAATCTCTTGCCGTTCGTTGATAGGAATTGCACTGAGATGTTTTTCTAGTTCATCTAAAAATTGCTGTTTGTACATTTTTTTTATCTCCCTTTTGAAGTAATAAATTTTCAATCTGCATTTTAAAAACATTCCATTCATTTAAAAGTTTAATGGATGCTTTTTTTCCATCCGCTGTAATTTGATAATATTTTCTAGGAGGACCTTCTTGGGACTCTTCAAGATAGGTTTTAAAGTAGCCCTCTTGAGTCAGCCGTCTTAGTATGGGATAAATTGATCCTTCAGAAATCTCGACCTCTTTCGAGATAGCTTCAATCAACTCATAGCCATAATAGTCCCTTTGTGCCACAAGGCTTAAGACACACATTTCAAGTATCCCTTTTTTAAATTGTGTATTCATGTTTAACCTCTTAAGCTATTATCTATCAAACACTACTGTTTATTGCAAGGTACTATCTAATGCACAGCAACTAAGGTCTAGCGCAAAAAAAATCAAAAAATTACCCAATTTATAATTGCTAATGATGGTTTTGCGATTTCTTCCCGCCCCAACTTCATTTCTTCAACCTAAAATATCCGCTGGGCAAAACACTACTGACATAAAAAATAGTCTTTAATTAAACCTTAAAAAATGGTTAAATTATTAAAAAGACTTAAACATTTTTGACTTATATGTATAAGTATTAAGAGGCCCTCATGATTTTTTTCTCATCCCTTAAAAAAATTATTTTTGCAAAAAGCTTTAATCCTTCTTTTGCAAAAATTAAGGTTCACACTAAATACAAAGTTTATAATTTTATATTTCCTTTTTCCCTAGTCCTTAATTTTTCTTTACTAGCAATGGCGCAAGAGGTTTGTAAAACTGATATAGCAATAAGTAATGCAAATTTTAGACCTACTCCAGAAAATTCAAATGATTTAATGACAATTCGGTTGGCAAATTTTTTAAAAGCAAATGACTTAAGTCTTAGCTGTGTAGACTTAAGATCGTTAAAAAGCTCAACAACGTATGATGCCCGCAATAAATCTTTATCTATAACAAAAGAAGATGTCGGTTTAATTTCAAATGTCAAATTCACTCAATCCCAAATAAAAAATTTAACAGAAGCTATTTGTAAAGATGCAGGTCCTAGTTGTAAAATTGAAGTCAATGCAAAATGTGTTGCTAATGAAGCCTTAACTTTTAGTCATGACATTCTTGAAGGTCTTCCAGGCGCTTCAAAAGATGGTATAACATTAAGTGATATGCCCACGGCTGCTGTCGGTACAATAGACAAGTTTCCAAGATTTTCGCAATCTTGTGATACGGGTTTACACACAGATTCATGGAACAAAGCAGCCAGTACTTCAGCCGCACGCCAGTTGCTTGAGAAAAGCGGACTTAATTATAACAGCATTCGAACCATAGAATTAAAACTAAATAATGAAAGATTTTGGAGTTTTGGTTTCATTGATCACAATCAAGCCCCACCATTAAAAAACCCAGATCCAAACCTACCTATTGACCCCTCTAAAAGCGTCGATATCTAATTTCTTTCACATTCTGAGGTTATGAAAATAAAATCAGCGAGTTAATATTATAAATAAATTAAATATGACAAAATAAAGCAGCTAACTTTTACCACTGAATTAAAAAGGTCACTTAATTATAGAGCTAGACAATCCATTTTATCACCACTGAACATCGACGGCAGGCAGAGCGACTCCCATTTCGCCGGGGGCATCACCGCGGTGGTTGGTGTCGCCTAAACCCAGTTGGCCCCACTGATTATCTCCCCAACATTTTATGCGATTATCAGCAAGCAACGTACACGCGTGATCGGATTTAGATTCAATACTTTGAAATACACCATCCAGATCCAGCGGAACTAAGGCATTGCCCATTTCACCAGGCTGATCACCTATATTTGTAGCATTACTTCCATTGCCCAATCTTCCACTGCCTCCATGACCCCAACACACAACGGATAAATCATTTCTTTTGGCACACATGGCTTCGTAAAAGTCTCCAATATGATAAACTTGTTGTGCTGTTAATCCAGTTCCAAGGTTAATAAAAGGCAAGTTATTACCCATCTCACCCGGATTACCACCTCTTGGTAAAGTGTCACCGTAGCCCAAGGTATGAAAATTGCTCCTGCCCCAACACTTAACACCCCCATTTGCAAATCTAGCGCAAGTTGTTGCAAGACCAGAACTTATTTGTACAGGATAGCTGACAGTTCCTAAATTTACGGACGGCAGGTTGTCGCCTGATGTGGCCAAAGTGTTACCGCGAGTTAAATTGTCCTCATAGCCTAAATGAGGACCCCCATTTCCCCAGCATTTAACTGTGTAGTTATCTAAAACAACGCAACTTGAAGAGTGAGAGTAAGAATGACTTAAGACTTTTCGATTTGTGCCCACTATTGCTATTCTTGAATCCAGTGTTGGATTAAAACCAAGTTGAGCCGTAGTCCCTTGAAGTAAGTATTGAGAATTTATACCCCAACAAGATAATTCTAAATCTTCATCCAATGCACAAGTGCTTCGATGTCTTGGATAAATGTGTATGACTTTTTTACCATTGCTAAGAGTGTGGGGTCTAAGGCTATTCCCCATGGTGTTGGGTCGATCACCAAAAAAGACACCGGTGGATGGCGGGTTATTTGTGGTATAACCATCCTCACCCCAACACACAAAGCTGTCATCATCTAAACTGGCGCAAATACCTGTACCCGAATAACGAGTGAAAGTGGTGCCGGGAAAAATATCCTTTGCAGTCCTTCCAGTTGGTAATTGGATTGCAGTTAAACCTGCACCCATTTCCGAAGGGTCATCCCCGACTTTCATACGCTCTGGAACATTTAAACTGGTACCAGAATTGGTAACTTGTCCCCAACATTTCAACTGGCCATTATTTAAAACCGCACAAATACGGTAAAAATCAAAACGTGTTTTAGGCGAAAGGCTTACTGCATAAAGTCCCGTTCCTAAATTTATTGGTGCTAAAGCATCACCCATATCTGCAAGACTGGACTTGTTGATTTGATTTTCTAGACCAAGCTCTCCGTACCTATTAGTACCAAAGCCGACCAAAGAATTATCATCTCTGATGACAAAAGTTGAACGATAATTAAAACCGACAAATTTTGCAGTTCGACCAGTTCCTAAATTCACATAGGGAAGACCATTGCCAGTTGTGGCGGGTGTGTTTCCATGGGAAGAACCTGATCCATTTCCTAGAATATTGCCGGAACCCGCCCCCCAACATTTTAAGCGATCATCGTCTAAAATGGCACAGTATCTTCTATCGTTGACAAACACTTTTTTTGCAAAATGGTTGACTTCAGGAGTTATTATATTGCTATCGTGATCATAGGTCCCCAGATTGACAGCAGGTAGCAGGTCACCCATTTCGTTGGAATTATCTCCTCTGTTATTTGTATCACCTAAACCCAATTCTCCCAGACTATTTGCCCCCCAACATTTAAGATCATCATTGTCTAAGATCACGCACGGTGCATCAATATATTTTACCGTTCTACCGACGCCAAAATCTAAAAAGGGAAGGTTATTGCCCATTTCATTTAAGTTATCCCCTCGGTGATTAGTGTCGCCTAAACCCAATTCTCCCAAACTATTTGACCCCCAACATTTAACCCTATCATTGATGAGTAAAACACATGGTGTGGAAAGGGTTTTAACAGTAAGTGGAATTTCTGCAGTACCTACATTACTGTCATGATCCCAAGTTCCAAAGTCAATTTTTGGAAGTAGATTCCCTAAAGCCGAGTCAAACCTTGCATCATAAGGGACACCCAAACCTAAAACACCCTGAGCATTATCTGTTCCAAAACACTTGACGGAATCATCAACAAGATGGGCACAATATGTTGATGAAAAATTACTAAAAGTATCTAAACCTTTAAAAGTATATGGTATTTCAGGTGTAATTGTGTTGCTGTCATGGTCCCAGGTTCCTAAATTAACAAATGGCAAATTGTTTCCCATTTCATTTAACTGATCACCGTAACTTCCACTTGTAAAATATCCAAACCCCTTAAGCCTACCATTATTTAAAAGAACAAGTGCTGAATCTCCAAAACTTTGAAAGGACACCACTTCAAGAGGGACTTCAGGAGTAACTGCGTTGGCATCGTCATCCCAAGTTCCAAAATCAAAAGCTCCTAAATTATCACCCATCTCGTTTGGCTCATCCCCGTAATGCGCACTTTGTGGTCCACCAATAAATCGATTTGATCCCCAACACTTAATCTGACCATCACTACTTAATGCGCACGTACTACTTCCAAAGGCGATCACTTTCACTGTCGCAACCCCTACTTCATCATCAATGATTTCCCCTAATGCAGCGCTAGCTTGGGTGTCAGCAAGATTTATTTTGTTTCTTGCGCCCACAGTGAAATACTCTGAGTTTATCTCTCGAGTGGTGTCATTTGCTGTCGTGACTTGAAAATTTTGGGTGAGTTGACCTGCAGGAATTGTGACAGTTCCTGTCTGTTCTACAAAATCTTGGCCAACAGATGCAGATAATGGGACTGTATGCCAATCAAAGCTCACGTCTTTTGAAGGACACAAAGCACTTAAAGTTGCGGTGAAAGGAACTGGAGTTCCTTCTAAGGCTGATCCTCCTGACAAAGAAAGGGATGGATCATCGTTATCTGTAATCATAACCGCAATCGGCGCTGAGGGTGTTAAGTTTATGGGACTTGTGAATCCAACCAAAACCGATTCATTAAACTCGCAAACATCGGCATCATTAGCAGTCTGAATACTAATTGTGATATCCGTATCCCCGGGGTTTAAAGTTGCAGACGCTGGGGTCGAAGCCACGTAATCACCGTCAGCTATAGTCGCAGTCCCATCAGCTGTTTGATACGAAAGGCTAATCACTTTTTCACTGATTTCATTAAGACTCAAAACTAAGATAGGTGAGGTTTGTCCTTCTGCAAGCGGGGCTGCAGTCATTTGAAAAAACGGTGGAGGGTCATTATCTACAATTGTTAAAAGGGCCGTGTTGTTTGCAACCTTCACATGTTGGGTAGTGGTGAGATTTAAATTCAAAGCCTGATCGTCTGGTTTTTTCTAGAATTTGTGGGAAAAATGTGGATAAGTTAGCTAGACCTTTAAAAAAAAAGCCCCAGACAACCGCCTGAAATTCTGATTTGATTTTTGTAGAACCAAAACATCAAAAAGGAGCATCAGGCATGGACGCCAA
>JBGSLV010000030.1:0-20156 GCA_041740515.1 Bdellovibrionales bacterium
TTTTCCATTTGGAATCCATTTCATTTTCTCCTTTTTAAAATTAAAGCTTTGACACTTAAATCTTAAAAAGTTCTTGGAACTGTTTGGATTCCTTTTTTTATACTTTGACACTCAGCATTCCACCATCAACCGTGATGAACCGTCACTCAACGCCTCTTGCTGAATGGCTGCTTCTATCTAAAATAGATCCGAGCCTTATTATAACCTTTTGCCTTTATCCTCTTGTCATTTACAAGCGCTTCTAAATCCCTTTGCACCGTTCTCCTTGGTACATCTAGCAACAGATTTAAAATGTCTTGCAATGTGAATTCTTTTTTCTGCTTACTAAAAGAAACAATCTTTTCTCGTCTTGCGTCTGGTTTTCGATCAATACTTTTTTTAACAAGTTTTTTTCCATCCGCGATGACCTGTTCCGCTGAAATCGCAAAACATTCGGCTAAATATTCAATTACAGGATTTAATGAACCCAGACTTTTACACTGTCTGATCGAAGAATAATAACGGTCCCTTGTTGCCATAATTGTAGTTTCGCTGGGAACAAACTTGGCAATAGATTCGCCGTTTTTCAAAAGAAGCAAATGTTGCATCAGACGTACTGTTCGACCATTTCCATCCGCAAATGGATGTATGGCCACTGCGAGATAATGAAAAGCAAAGGCTTTTACAAAAGGATTGACCTCAGAGTTTTTGTCTAACCATTCCCAAAGCTCCAATAGAAGTTCTTTTAAAAAATGAGGCTCTGGTACATCATCAATTTTTTTTGCAGTGTTCGCATCTGCAATTTCAACATTTATAGTACGTACATTTCCCCACTGTTTTTTATCAGACAGCAAGTCTTTAGTAATGAGCTTTTGAATATCACACATGTCATTGATTCTAAGTTTTGCTTTTTCTTCAGCTAAAACTTCGACATAATCTAAAGCATCACTGTAGTTCCTGACTTCAATGATGTCTTTGTCAAAGGTTTTACCTTTCTTACTTTCTAGTACTTGTGTTACACCTCTGACTTCAAGTTTATTGCCCTCTATTTGGTTTGAATAGGTGATCGCTAATATTTTAGCTTGTCGCAACAGTTGAAGCTCTAAGGGTTGCCCTAAATATTCTTCCAAATAGGGCTTAGTTTCTGAAATACGCATCAAAAGACGAACAAGTCTTTCAGTGTACTCAAACTTAAAAGGAATCTTGTGCTGTTTTAATCTTGGGTAATCACGCATATTATAAGTATGCGCCATTTATGCGCCAAAGTAAATATGGCGTATAAAATTTGCGCCACTTATGCGCCAGATCGAAAATGGCGCACAAAAAGGAACAATGGTGACTCGCCTAAGGTCAGCAATTCAGACCCTTTCGAGTCATTTTAACCCATCCAATTTTCCTTCAAAAAAACTGTATCAAAAAACAAACAGAATATGGTTCTACGGTTCTAATGAACATTGACCAATGAGCTTTAACAAAAAAGAACTGGTTGATAAAATAACAAAATCAGAGTATTTGCTCTGACTTTTTGCTAATGATTGAAATTGTCATTTGCCAACTTTCCAAAGACCTTTCAGACTTGCACCAAGTACGTCTGAAGGAATCCACACCGCCCCATACTTTGGCTCAAACTTATAAGTTGGTAAGTAACCCACCGGTGAAGATCCCCAAGAATTTAAAATTTGATATGTACATTGATTCAGTTGATGGTCGAATCTTTGGCCAACAATAAGCGCTGCATGGTCACTGCATCCAAAAGGCCGAGATCCAGATTCCATCATGAAAGCCTCACTACAGAATCCAACGATCAATGGTTGAGGTTGTTCTTTATCGAGTGCTCTACGTACCGTATCTCTCAACTCTGCATCAGGCACACCGTTCATTTGTTCAAAAAGTGTCTGGGTTTGCAGGCCATCGAATCGGTTTTTTTCTCCCTGGCAAAAGGTTTTCTGAATCATTAAATCCAATCTAGGTAAAAAGGTTTTGCTATTTTCAGACCGAGACCTGGGCAGGTAGCTATCCGCTAGCTCAAGGTTTTTCTCTCCAATTTTATCTAATGCATTTGCTTTGCAACCTCCATTCTCTTCCAGGTAGCTGATGACCCAGGATGGATGTCCACTGCCCAGCGCAGCTAGATCACCTGTACGTGATTTTCCCACTCCAACAATAGTAGCAACAGTTGATGTCGGGTCAGTGAACGTTCCTCGAGAGTAATTGTAATAATCAGCTGCTTTGACAGCAGCGTGAACATAACATGTGTTGGAAGCTTGCTTCGATGGACGAAGCGCAATAGAAGTAGCTGCGTTTAGCATAAGAACTGTGGGACAAGCTTGTTCTGGCGTTTCAATTTTTTGAACATCATCTATTAAGTCTTGGGAAACAAAAACTTTTTGTGCCTCCAACTGCTGTCGCAATAATGCGATTGATTTTTTATGATTGCCTCGCCAAAACAGACCTGGAAGTGCAAGGACTGAACGAGCGTCCTCCGCCATCATCCCTTCCGGATAACCACCATATGTGCATTCACGAAGAAATGTTACAAGATTTCCAACCCAGATTTTCTTCGATTCTTCCGATGAGTTTAGTGCGGAGCTGTGATCACTTTTTAAATTCACGAAACGATCTATTGAACAATCTCGTGACATGTAGGCTTCAAGGGCAAACCATGCGTTCATAATTCTGGTCTCTTCGGATTTTGCCAACACAAAGGAGGGCATAATTAGGACTATGGATATCAAAAAATTAGCAAAAATTGGCACTCTAAGTAGCATATGGACCTCTTCTATGAGTTATAAGTCACTTGTTGCAAGGACCATACTAGTTTTGTCGATCATTTTACTAAATACTTATGACACTGACCGTGGCTAGTATTGAAGTAGCCATCTGTCAGATCTTATGTATTAGAATTGGAATAGAAAGATTCAACTTCCTAAGCATAGTGTTACTCCTCCGTTCTTAAGGGTTTCGATCCAGTGTTGTTTGTTATAGTCCAAAAGACGAACTTTTTTAGTCATATCAAATATAATGTATTTGTAACTATATTTCTATTTAGCCAACCTGCGATGCCAAAAATTTGGTTTTAGACTAAATTGAAATGGAACTAGCTCATGAACCAAGTGAAGTAGCAAAATATCTAACGCAGATAGAACGTGACGTATTGATTTTGATATTGGACAAGAACTAGAAAAAGCAAAACTTGAGATAGCGCTCCTGCTTGAAGAGCATAAAAGGTTTGTTTCAAAGAAATTTAGCCGAGCTGCATAATGACACTTCAATCACATGCAAAAAAAACAGGAAGAAATATGTTGTGCCCTTGCGGTAGAGAAAAAAATTTAAGAAATGTTGCACACACAAAGTATCAAGAAAATGTGGTGAGATTAACAGCGAGGCCGAATTGAAGTTCTAAGGGTTGCACTAAATATTCTTCTAAATAGGTCTTGTATTCAGAAGTGCTCATCAAAAGCCTAACAAGTCTTTCAGTTTAATCAGACTTAGAAGGAATCTGGTGAAGTCTTAAGATGGACATTAAAAATCATGGTTAACTTAAGAACCTATTTATTTGTTAACGTGGCATTTATACCCACAAGCAAATTTATAAAATTGCTTTAATCAACTTCTTACTCTTTTAAGCGATCTCTTACTCACAAATTCACATCTTTTAATATGGATTGGTAATTGCATAAAGGTTTCAATTTAAAACAGGAGTGAGATTGGCTGAATCCATAGAATTAAATTTTCAAGTTAGAAAACCAGGTGCTAAATATGCCAAATCTGCAAGACAAGATGGATTAATCCCAGTTGTCCTTTATGGACTAAATAAAGAAAACGAGTATTTTAACTTACCTAAAACAGATTTTTCTAAATTAGTTTTTGGCCACGAATCCGCATTATTTAATATTAATATTGGTCGTAAAAAAAATCTGAATGCAATTATTAAAGACTACGTCTTCGATACATTAAAAAATGAATACTTACATTTAGATTTTATGCAAGTTGATTCAAAAGAATTAATTGAAGTTATGGTTCCATTAAGATTTATTGGAGAGCCTATCGGCGTTAAAAACTTCGGCGGAATATTAAATAAAGTTCTAGATGAAGTAAAAGTCGAATGTCTACCAAATTTTATTCCTTCAGTGATCGAAGTAGACGTAACACTTCTTGATTTGGGTGAAAAGATAATGGTTATAGATTTAGAATTGCCCCCTAATGTTAATTTAATAAGTGATAAAGATTTAACAGTCGCCGTTATTCATTTAAAGAGCATTGAAGATCAAATGATACAAGAGGAGACATTGACAGATATTGCATCCCCCTATTCAGAAAATACTTAGTATCCATAAATGTATGACAAGTATTAAAAAAGTATAGTCAGATTTAATTCCAAAGATGAAATCACTGAATTAGAGACTAAACGAAAAATGAACAAAGATCGCGAAGAAACCTGGATTGCAAAAATCAGTGACTACAAGAAAATGAATAACGTTCCTAAGGAGTGGTCAAAATATGACACGTAGACAATTTATGCTTTCAACGGCAAGTGGTGCAATGCTATTACCAGCATGTTCAAATCAAACAGCGAAAAGAAATTATGAAAACCTAATCCAAGAAACTTGGGGTAGAAGTAAATTAATTAATGTAGGCGGTATGCAACTAAGGCGTGAATTAGTTCGATATGCAACACTTGCACCCTCAAGCCATAATACGCAGTGCTGGAAATTTAAGATTGAGGAAAAAGCCATCACTATACTTCCAGATTTGAAAAGGAGATGTCCCTCTGTTGATCCAAACGATCATCACCTTTTTGTTTCATTGGGATGCGCGACTGAAAATTTAATTCAAGCAGCGCAGGCTTATGGATTTAGAACCGATACAACTTTTAATAACCTGGCAAACGACGGAATTAAAATTTCACTAGAGAACACAAAATCGACTTCATCCAATCTATTTAACGCCATCACTGAACGCCAAAGCACCCGTACTGAGTACGAAAACAAAACATTATCCTTAGAGGAGTTACGAAGTCTGGAAGCCGTTGGTCTCGGAAAAGGTGTAAATATATTGATTTTTACTGAAAAAAACATGACAGAAAAAATTCTTGAATATATTTTGCTAGCGAATTCTATTCAATTGAAAGACCAAGCATTTATCAAAGAACTAAAAACTTGGGTTAGGTTTAACAAAAACGAAGCTGTTCAAAAAAAGGACGGCCTTTTTTCCTTGGCCGCAGGAAACCCTTCTATACCAACATGGATGGGAAACCTATTTTTTGATTTTATTCTTGATTCAAAAAGTGAGAACGAAAAATATGTAAAGCAAGTACGTAGCTCATCTGGCATTGCGATTTTCACATCTGACTCAAATCACGAAGAAAATTGGATTGAAGTCGGTCGCTGTTATGAACGATTTGCTTTGCTAGCAACTTCATTGGGAATTCGAAATGCCTTTTTGAATCAGCCAATTGAAGTCCCCACGTTAAAACATCAATTCGAAACTTTCCTGGGCTTGGGCGACCAAAGGGCTGACCTCATTGTTCGTTTTGGACGAGGACGGCTGATGCCACGGTCCTTAAGACGACCTTTAGATGCGGTGATTATATGAATCTACAGCAAAGTCCGTCCCCGGCCTGATTTGATTGAGGTAAAAGAAATCAAAGCGAATCTTACGAAAACTTGGTTTACTTACTGGACTTCAACCAGTTCTGCGTCAGCTATCTCTTCATCAAGTTGCTTTAATCGTTCTGAGTACAAATCCATTTCTCTTAGACCTTCTAAAATAGAATCAAGTGCGTTTGTTCGATCCAATTGCCTAACTGCATTTCCTAGGTCCATAATAATAACAGCTGACTCAGCCAATAACAAAGTTTCTAGATTCTGCATTAAATTTGAAACAGTCTGAGAAATTCCACCTAGACTTTGATAGAACTGCGTATGAGTCGCTAAAGCCAAACTTAAAAAATCTTTGCGTCTATTAAAATCTGAAACTAAAAAAACGTCATTAGAATCAATTACAGTTGAAGATAAAGTGTCTATGTCTTTTTGAATTATCTTAATAATTTGATAGCTCAAATATTTAGTCGCTTGAGTCGCCTCACTGGCTTCTTGTAACATTTTTGATAAGAAATTAAGAACTTCCTTTTTACCTTCTGGAGTTCCAAGATTTCCATTTCGTAAGTCATGTATACGATTTCTTACATGATCTTTATTTCTATCATAGATGGCCATCCATCTCATGAAATCCGTATGAAAAGTTAAATTCAGTTCGCTATGAAGCTGCACGGCCCGTCTTCCAAAAACTAGAAGATTCATAGGATCTGGAATTTCATTTTGACTTGTTAGTTCTAAAATCTGCTCCTTCAGTCTTTCAATATTTTTTTGATATTGACCTTCGACATAATCAAGACTTGGCTCAACAGTATAAGTACCATCAACTGTTATTCCATCATAAGCTGAAAGCCGATCACGAAGCACTAATCTAGGGGTTCTTAAAGATCTGATTTTATGTTTTAATTTAGTACCAACAAGAGTTGCCAAACTTAAACCAAAAAATGTTTGCCAAGTCGGATTAAATAGTAACAGTCCATCAACAGGCATTAGATAAGACAAAAATAAAAATAAACTTGTAAATGCAGTTCCTACTATTCCTACGCCATAAGCTACTTCTTCTGCAGTTTGCAATTTACTACGACTACTCACATCTTCGGCTAAAACGGTATATTTTTTATCCATTCCTATAGTAATCAAAGTTTCACCAATTTTATCAATAATTTCTTCTTTAGATAAGCTAAAAAAAACTTCTTGGGAAAGTCGAGGGTCAGAAAGCGTGGTGACACTATCACCATTTTTTTCAAATTCATGCTTCATAATTTTATACATTAATGTTGCCAATCTGTTGTTCTGAGCATCTGTTAACAATGCAATTTTTTCAGGACTTTCAAATCGGAAGTCAACCTCTTTAGACCATGGTTCCATCCTTGCATATCCCGCGATAAATTTAAAAAATGTTGATTGAAGTAACTGTGCGTTCATGAGCTTTACCAAAACACTTTGATTAAGAACTTGATTCTGCATTTGTGCAACTTGCGTTTGCCTAGCAACAGAGATTTGCGAATTTTTGGATGAAGTCTGCAAATATTCATCACAAGTCTGAGCACCGTAAATGTAGCTTTGAGAATAAAAGAAGATAACTATTAGAATAAATAAATTTCGCATAAAAACCCCTACACTTGTACTTTTAGAATTTAAGCTTTGATAATATAAGGTCGATTTTGCATGAGTTGTGCCAGTCGAAGCCCAATATGCCATACTTCTAAAACCAGTTTAGTGTTAATTTTATATACAGTTTTGACGAGAATTGCTTAAAAAAGCAGGTTCTGATGCCTATTCCTGAAAGTTACCTTTTGTTATGAGGAAATACGAGGTGCCTATGATTTTTTGGATCTTCACTAAACTTAAGGCTAGATTGGTGCTTTAAAACCAATACATTCTTTATAATAAAAATAACATATACTTGACGTTCATTATTTTAGATAATTTTAGTTTACAAAGAAGAGTGTTTTCTTTGTGTAAAAAAAAATAAAAAGTGCAAAGAGGAAATAGCTATGAGTCATGTGTTCAAGTTTTTTCGAATAATTATTTATTTTAAAATCCTATTAGTCGCTTTAGTAGCTTATGCCGAAAATGAAATTGAATGCAGAACCTATATTCAACCCTCATAAAATGTAATGGCAGATAGGGATTTTTACAGACACGCTTGTTTAATTTTAAAATCTAAAATTAACACTAAAGGTGATCAATACTCAGATTTAGTGGGAAAATTACAATGCGAACAAAACGATATTTTTAACAATTGGATCAATGATCCAGATGGTAGTGCGGCAGGGCCTCATTGCCCTTTAGGCATAGATATTCTATGTCCAATATATTGGAAAAATGTTGAAAGACTTTTACGGAAGTGGCAACAATTGGAAATACCATACTCTTGGGATTCAGGATACAATTCCATTAGCATTAAACCAGGTTTTTGGTTTAGGTTCAAATTGCTAATCCAGGTGATGAAATCATAATGTAAATTTTTTTTATTTGCGCCTCATTCATTTACGTTTGACAGATCGACCTTTAGCCACGGCTTGAGCCGCCCTTGGGTCTTCTGGCCATGAGTGCTTAGGATATCGCCCGCGTAATTCTTTACGAATTTCAAAATAAGAACGGTCCCAAAAACCTTCAATATCTGAAGTGACCTGTACAGGTCTAAAATTTGGTGCCAGTAATTTTAAAACTAAAGGTTGATTCTTTAAGCCGATTTTTGGCGTAAGGGTTAATCCAAAAACTTCTTGAAGTCGAACTTCAACAAATGGATCTTCTTGTTCCGAATAGATTATGGGATGTTTAATACCACTCGGCGCTAAAAAATACGAAGGTACTATTTTGTTAAACTCGGACAATACTTGGTTTGCAATCTGAAGCTCTAAAAAATACACTAAATCTTGTTTTATAAACGAGGTCATATCTTGAAATCCAAGACCTACGACCATTTCAAGAGCGGCCTGAATATGTTCAGAGGTTAGAACTTTTGATTCTGGATCGTAAAAGGACCAACGTTTAATCCAATAACTTAGTTCGCGATGACCTTCGCATATCTGCTCCCAATTTTGCACTAATATCTCTATCCATTTTTGGCTCAGTTGCTCTAGCATTATGACATCTATTTGATCGGGCTCTAGAATAGATAAGCTTGGCTCTTCTAAATCTAAATCTTTAATGCGTCTAACTTTTTGCAAAAAGAACTGCCCTTTTTCTTTGAGATAAACTACGTCTTCATGGTTGGTAATTTGATCTTTTAAAAGTTCTAGCACTTGTGCTTTTGTCAAACCGTGGGCCCATTCAATAATCGTTTCCGTTTGCTTAGATACATCTCGACCGTTTAAGGCTAAAAAAAATTCGCTATTATGAACTTCGGAATTTGCACTTAAACGAACTCCTCGCCCCCCTACCATCAACCCTCGATCTGAAGATCCACGGCGGCGACACAAACGGTCGCTTTGAGTTTGCACTAAAATGGCAATTAATTTTTCTACCTCTGAGTCTTGTGTAGTTTCTAAGACTTTATGATTTACATTATTTTTATTTATTAACGGCTGATAGATTGTTTGCAATTGCTGGGAGGATTCTAATAGTTTTTTAAATTGGTAGTTAGTTTTGTGATTTTTTAGCGACCCAGAAGCTTGTTTGTGCTCATACAACATTTTTAGCCGAGCCAATATATCGCTTTCAGAATATAACGAAGTATCAAAATCAAACTTCGAGTTTTCGGAAGAACCGAGACTGAAACTATCAGCGCTCTCATTTGATGAATTAGAGAATATGCGGCTCTCATAAGTTCCCTTTTTAGGACATCTTGTATTCCTATTTTCATTCCTGCTTAACTCAGGGTCTTGTAGAAGAGCCACAAATGGACAGACAAGTTTTGCATTAATATTTTGAGCTTCAGCCCTAAGCATGATTAAAGCAAACCTTGGCTCTAGGGGATAATGCAGTAGCCTTTGGCCTAAGCTTGAAATTTGACCGGTTAAAGTCAAAGCTCCATTATCCTTTAAATAATCTTGGCCACGCTTTAGTAAAATTTCAGGTGGTTTTTGGAACCAAGAAAATTTTTTGGGATCACTAACCCCTAAAAAAGCTAACCACAAAACCGTTATGGTTAAATCAGAGCGCATAATTTCAGGAATGGCTTGGTCTAATTTAGAAGCCTCCTCATGAATTGTCCAAAGTCGTAGACATCGGCCCGACATTTGCCGGGCCGCCCGGCCTGATCTTTGGGTTGCGTTGAATTTCGCAATACTAGTTAATAATAGTATTTTAAATCCGCTTCCTAAATGCAGCTGCGAGATTTTGGCAAGACCTGAGTCAATAACCGCATTAACGCCAGGAACTGTCACTGAAGCTTCCGCAATGTTGGTTGCAAGTATCACTCGTTTTGAAGTTGATTCCGTTAAAACCTTTTGCTGCTCGGCTAAAGGAAGTGAGCCGTGAAGAGTTAAGATTTCACGATCTGGTAAAGTTTCAAGTAGCCCATTTTGGACTCTTTGAATTTCTGCCACTCCTGGCAAAAACACTAAAATGTTTTGTATTTGAACTTCATTGGCCCACATCATAATGGCCTTGATCACTCGCTTAATAAAATTATCATCTAGTTGTAAGCTTAATGGCTGCTGGGAGTAAATGATTTGCAAAGGATAAACTTCCCCAGGAATATCTATGACCTGACTTGATGGTAAATATGTTGTTAGTTCACTGACATCTAAAGTGGCCGACATAACTAATATTTTTATTTCTCGTCCCAGCTCTTGCAACTCTTTGACAATACCCAAAATCAAATCTTGGTTTAAGTTTCGCTCGTGAAATTCATCAATCACAATTAAATCAAAATCTTTAAGCTCAGGGTCCTCAATGAGTCTACGAATTAAAATCGCATCGGTCATAAAAAGCAATCGAGTTTCAGAGCTAAATTTAGCTTCTTGCCGAACTTGATACCCCACTTCATGCCCAACGCGCCAACCTCGTTCATCAGCGATAAATTGACAGGCGGATAAAGCCGAAACGCGTCGCGGTTGCAGCACCGCGATTTTTCCAGGCACTGCGTCTAATAAGCATGGTGGCAGCTGTGTGGTTTTTCCAGCGCCTGGTGTAGCCGTTAAAATAACCTGAGCTTCGCTACGCACTGTGGCCGTAATCGAATTCAGATATTTATCTATCGGAAGGCCTCTAGGAAAAGTCATGCGCTATTATATCTAAAAATACTAAAACTCGCATAACATAAAACTAACACAGCTATGCATTGACGGGTTTGTTCAGATTTGAAACCATTTATGAAACTCTAGCAAGGATGCTTATGTGGTTATAAAAAATAGTTCGTTAGTCGTCGTTTGTTTTCTTTCAATTCTAAATGTTATTTCTGCAAAAACCACTTGGGCCTTAAAATCCTCAGCCACTGGTGTAGAACTTAAAGATGAACTTTATAATCATCTCAAACAAAACCATAGACCACTCGGTTACAGTCAAGCGCGAGTTAAGCTTTTGGGCCATATGGCCATCAAGCAGAAACAAAATGGCTTTTTTGTAAAAGACGTTTACTGCGAAGCTGAATATTCATCTCCAGGTATTGGTCGGGTTCCTTCAAATAAAATAATTAATGTTGAGCATACATGGCCTCAAAGTAAATTTGGTGGCTCAGATCGTGGTCATCAAAAGTCTGACTTACATCACTTATACCCAACAGACTCACAGTTAAATAGCATTCGAGGCAATCAACCTTTTGGCGAAGTTATACAAGAGACGCAAAATACCAAATGCCCCATTTCACATGTTGGATTTAATGAAAGTGGTCGAAGAGTATTTGAACCACCTCAAGATCATAAAGGCAATGTAGCTAGAGCCCTGTTTTATTTTTCAGTTCGTTACCGAATGCCTATTGCTGATGACGAAGAGTCCGCCTTAAAACAATGGCATCAAGAGGACCCCGTTGACAGTGAAGAGTTACTTCGAAATGAACAGGTTGAAAGCTATCAAGGTAACAGAAACCCATTTATTGATGATCCTGCGTTAGCCACAGCTATTTCTAACTTTTAAAAAAACTGTGGCTTAAGTATTCATACATTTATTAAAATATGGTTGCATATTCTCGTCTTATACGCCAAAGAAGATCAACGACTTTGGAATGTGAGACGGTTTTTTATGAGTGTAAACATACGACATGCCACCCTTGAAGACATCAAAGATATTTTAGCATTTATTAATGAATTAGCTATCTATGAAAAGCTTCAACATGAGGTTGTAGCCACCGAAGAGATATTAAAACAAAATCTTTTTGGTACGAATCCCTATGCTGAAGTTATTTTTTTGGAAGAGAACCAGAACCAAGCAGGAATAGCTATTTTCTTTCATAATTTTTCAACTTTCCTAGGACAGCCAGGGATTTATTTAGAAGACTTGTTTGTCAGACCAAACTATAGAGGCAAAGGCTATGGCAAAAAATTACTTTCTTATTTAGCAAACTTGGCCGTTGAACGTGGTTGTGGTCGATTAGAATGGTCCGTTCTGAATTGGAACCAATCTGCCATTGAGTTTTATAAATCTGTAGGAGCTGTGGCTATGGACGAGTGGACTGTCCAACGACTAACGGGCGAAAACCTTAAAAAATTAGCTTTATTCAAACCATAAAATCCAAAGTGCAAAACCAAAAAACGAAAAACAGGCAAAAATTCTAACCCACGACATAGGAATTTTTTTAAGTAAAGCTTCACCAAAAAAAATAGCTAGGCCATTAGACGTCATCATACCTAAAGTTGTACCCATCGTAACTAAGGTTAGACTAGAGTACCTTGCCCCCAATGCAACTGTTGCCAATTGTGTTTTATCACCCATTTCAGCAAGAAAGAATAATATAAAAGTAGTTAAAAATGGTCCAAATTTAGAATCCCGTGATATGTTTTCTTCTTGATCTGGTTTTAATATCCAAAGACCAAAAAGTATAAAGGTCAAAGCCAATAACCATTTTAAAACCTCTGGGCTAAAATACGATCCAACAACAACACCCAAATAAGATGCCACTGCATGATTGAGCAGTGTTGCAAAAAAAATGGCCGTTAAAACGACGAAAGGCTTTTTATATTTAAAAGCTAAAACAAGGGCCAGCAACTGTGTCTTATCACCCATTTCGCTGACAAAAACTAAAAAGAATGAGTTTAAGAGGGTGTCCAATTAAATTTCGTACATTAAAATGCCAGCAGGTTCATTAGAAAAAAAACCTTCTATGACTTGCAAGAAGGCTTGCTTCTCAATATTTGGCATCAACATATTCTGCAGATTTTCTAAGGCCAAATCTTTTGATAAACGATTTGGGATTGTTACAGCAGACAAGTTTGAATTGGGATCAATAGGTGCTGTAAGAGTTTTATTTAAATGAATATTACAGTAAAATATTTGGGCCTCGGTTGAACAGAGAGCCTGAGCTTCGTTGGCCTGCCAATTATTTTCAGTTCCAGGGACTTTGGTAAATTCAATGACTTTATTTTTTTGACCCGCAAGTATTTCAGGAAATTCGTAGGCAATCTTTTGTGTTTGCGGACTCTCGTAAGGTGTAACTATTTTCATTTTGAATCTAGAAAAAGCAACAAGATCAGGATCTGTGGGAACAATATATAAGGCATCTTTGGCATAAACTGCATTTAAATTTAAAATAAATCCAACAAAAAATAAAAATATACCTAATCTGTTAATCACTTTAAGTACAAAAGCCATTGATCCCCCGGTTATTGAACTTGATGAAGTTTCTGCCTTAAAAATTACTTCATTACATTCTAATGTATCACACAACTGGTAAAAAATTTAAAGATAATAATGCATTAAAAACCATGCGTAATCCCCTGGCTCTTGACTTCGAGCTAAATTAGTTCGACGAGTCCAAACACCTTGAAATTCCCAATGTGGACGAGGAAAGAAAGTAAAACCTATTCCATACATAGATTGTGTTGAGTTATCTGCAGCTAAATCATTTTTTCTTATATCTTCAATTAAAATTATATGTAGACCTTTTTCAATCTCGTAACCCAGTTTGGCAAAATGAAATAGTCCTTGTGGGTAACTTGCTATTGTGGATTTTGTAGTGCGCCAAACTGTGTCCGTTATTAAATATAAACTTTCTGTAAACCCAATTAAGGCATGAGCACCGATGGCCAAGGCTTGATCTTCTTTGAAATTGTTAGCGAAACTTATTCCCACCCGATCTTTAGTTCCGAATGAATAGTTTATTTGCGCAAAAACACCATCTGCAGCTTTGACATTTTTAAGTTGGCCCCTAACCGCGGCCATAGACACATCCCATTTCTGAGTTAAATAGGTTAATTCTAAAGTTTCACGCTCGGTTTGATAACCAAATCCAATGGGTCCACGGGTAGCGTAAATATGTTCTGGAGCATTGATACCAAATCTTGGTACAAACTTTCCAACTCTTACATGTAGCTCGGGTGTTAAGTGGGTGGATATAAAAAACCCGGGGATATACCATGGTTTACTTTCCAATAAAGTATCTGAAGCTGCAGTTACACTCATCCAAGTATTTTTATGTTGAACTGCAACTTCAACTTGCTCTTGCATTTCTATGTAACGCCCAATGGTAGCCATTTGATCTTTACTATGTACTTGCACACTTCTAAAATCGCCGCCTAGCTTTAGCCATGTTGGAACTTTGTCTGGCTTGATTAGACCGTGGTGCCAATTCTCTTCCCCCTCATAGCTCCAGGTGCTTAAAAGCTCTTTGCTCAGTGCACGTCCATAATCCGTTAAGATTCCTCCACCTCTGGGGGCTGCATGACAGGTATTACAACTTGTATACCCGTGCCTAATCATCTGTGGGAAAGCTATGCTAGCCTTAATAGTAAAAAAAGATATACTCCAAAATGCAATTATAACTTTTAGACTTAGAGAAAAATAATTTTTAAAATTTTCGCCTATTATTACTTTCATAAAAACTAAGTCCTTAAGTCCCGTCTTCGGTATTTTTTTTTAAGCGCGGACCGAATAAGATTTTGTTTAATGCATTACTTTAAATTAAATTTAGTAATTTTTTTTTAGTCAAAAATCAGTGTCGTAGTTTTGAATTCACTTTAACTTGAACTTTATCGGCAACGGTAACACCCATAAAAGAGGGAATATCAATTTTAAAATCTGTAATTTTTATTTCAAATTCAGCACTGAGTTGCAGACCTTTGGATATCTCATAATTAACCTCGACATCCTTTTTTTGGCCGTGGATCTCTAGCTGCGCTTTAAGTTTTTGCTGCTTTATATTAGGATTTGCTATATCCCATTCAGAAGCTAAAACTTGATTTAATATTGTTAATTTAGCTTTTGGATAGGTTGCAACTTCAAGATATTTTTCTTTCATGTGGGTATTTCTTAGTTTCATACCTGTATCTAAGCTTGTTAAATCAATTTCTAAATCACCGCTTAAAGTTTTTTTGGCATTTTCTGTCTGAATTTTTATTTCACCTTTAGGGCCTAAACCATGACCATTGATTTTTAAAAATCCAGGATTACCAACAGCAACAAATTCCGTTTTACCTGTTTTTTGATCTAACAAGATGGTGGTTTGGGCCATAGTTATATTTGATAAAAGCATTAAAACTGTAAATATTAATTTCATTTTATTGTCTCCGTTTTTTAAGTTGTTTAAATTTATCTAGGCGCACCTAAAGCTATCCATCGTAAAATAATTTCTTTATCTATTGGTCGTAGTTTGGAACGAGGAGGCATAAAGTCGAACCTAATTTCTTCTTCGATGTCCTCAATTTCATCTAGGGTATTGGCATAGGTTTCAAGATTTAAGCCCGATCGATTACCACCGGCATCGGAGTGACATGCAAAACATTCAAAGGCAAAAATTCGATCCCTTACGAATTGAAAATTTAGTTCTGCATCCGGTGGCATAACTTCAACTGGAGGAATAGGATTTGTAGTAGGCGTTGTTGCCACTGGTAAAGTGGGAGGCTTAGGTTCGTTCGGCGACGCGGTTGATGGAGGGGTACAGTTTTGAACCTGGTCCGTGACACTCAAAGCCCCTGCACGAACCCAGTCCGAGATTAAGCCTCGCTGCTCTGGGTTTAAAGTTCCTGCTGGGGGCATTAATCCTCGAGAGACTTGAAAATCAATCTGTCGTGCAAATGCTTTCGCTGTCCCTGGAGTAGCAAGGTCCACTCCGGCTGTTGGCCGGGCTGTGTTGTGACACCTTAAACATTGGGCTTCAAAGATTTCAGTTTTCAAACGCTCGTACGTAACAATGGACGGATCTAGGGTGTTTTGATTTGTGGGCACACAATCCAAAATTTGATCCTGATCTTGAGTGCCTAGTTTTACGGGATCATTTGTCACCATATAATCACAACCCGAAACTGCCAAAAAAATTACTATCTTACTGTTTCTAACTAACTTGTTAATTGGCCCCATCAACCCCTCGCTCTCTGTTCAAGCAACAACTTTCATCACTAGAACTGAATATGAGCTTAAAGGGTGGATAAGCTTGTGAACACGAACATCATATGATAAAAATGTTGCGTATTGTTTCGTAAATACAGACGCCATAAATAGGTCAAATTGTAATAGATTGGGGATAAACGTGTCGGCAAAAGCAAACTATTTCAGTGGTTTATATCTTGATGCCGCAGAAGCTGATCGCCACGACAGAAATAAAGCTTTCATAATTGGTGGCTTGGTATTTACAGGGCAGCATCAAAGGGCCCGACTTTTGTACAAACAAGTTAGCAAAACTTTAACTCAAGACGAACAAACCATTGCCAATTTTCATATGGGAGTCAGTCATGTACGAACCTCCGAATATGTTATGGCAAACAAGTATTTTATTGGAAACCTGCAAGCTTTAAGAAAAAGACAATACAAAGCCAAACCCATAGCCGCATTTTTTACCTATCAAGGCTTAGCCTTTTATAGATATTTTTTTTCACGACACAAAAAAAGTCAAAAATGGGCGGACTTAGGTTACGCGGAACTTTTAAAAGACCATAAAACACCACCACTTCTGCTTGCTTTATCGCTGGATATTCAAGGTCATAATTTAATTCAACTAGGACGAATTCATTTAGGACTAAAACTGTTAACAAAAGCTTTAAATATCTGTAAAAAACATGATTTAAAAAATTTGGGGTCTGACATTGAAGTTTCTATTTATATTTATCGCAGTGAATTCAACGACGACCCAAAAATACAAATCGCAAACCTTAAAGAACTTTATAAAAAACATGAAAGCAGCAATGATTATGCCCTTTCAGCACTTGTGCTTCAGGTTGGAAAACTTCTCATTATATTGGGTCAATTCAAAGAGGCTAATGAATTTATCACTGCCAATTACGAAGTAATATATAAAAATGAAAACAAACGAAATATTGCCATATTAAATACACTGATCTCACAGTTGTTGTATAAAAAAGGGCAATTTTTAGAAGCTCTTGCTGTTGCGAAAATTGCCCGCCAAAATCTAAATGAACTCATCGACATCAGTCTAATCTTGCCAATTTTAGCATTAGAAATAAAAATTTTAAAATTAATGCATAAAGATACTAGCCCATTAATAAAATACTCCGATGCCTTAGCCCAAAAATCAGATCGATTATTAAATTTAAAAATCTTTAACCGCATAAAAAATTTAGCGACCCCAGCACTTATCGGCGAAGATAAATTAGGCGATCTAGTAGATAGACTGCATACTCATGACACTGACGCTTTAGAATATATTTTTAAACACGAAATTTTAGGATTACTAACAAGCTACTTTAAAATTCCACCAGGATCAAAAACCATTTTAATATTAGAAGACAAAAAGCATCTTGTGCTTTTTGATACCGAAGGAATCTCGCAAAGCTCAAAATTAACTCGAACGCAAATTTTATGTCTTAAACACTTACACAACCAAGTTTGTTCCAAAGAGTTTTTAATCGCAAAAATTTGGGGCTATGAATATGATTCTTTACGACATGATTCATTGATTTACACCATTATCGCACGGCTAAAAAAAATCCTCGGAGCCAAAAAGTATTGGCTTCTTTCTGAAGAGAACGGTTACTTTTTCAGAGAGGATGTCCACATCCTTTTTACATCGACAAAAAATCTAAAGGCAACTTCCAAAGTCAACATACTCAGCGACGACACAGATTTAAAATTCACAAGCAAAAAAAACCAGCTAAAAACAATTAACTCTTCGTCTAAAGATCTTAGAAATAAAGAAATTATATTGACCCAAGGAGAAGCCAAAGAGGGGCTTAACTATCGACAGATCGAGATCTTAGCCAACCCTCCTGAAAATCCCTTAAGTGTGTCAGATTACAGTCAGCTCTGGCAAGTCACTCGAATGACCGCACTTCGTGATTTAGCGGCTATGTGTGCGAAAGGACTAGCGATTAAAACAGGTCAAGGTAAAGCCACTCGATATTATATTCAGGTTTAGTTCGATGTGGGCTTGCAAAGTTAAATCGTATTTGCTAACAATTTAAATCAGTTTTCTTTAAGGGGGGCCTATGAGATCACAAATAAAATCTAATGTATTTTTAATTTTAAATAATACTAAAATTTTTAACCTAATACATAAGCTCAAACACATTGCAAAAAATTTTATAATAATGGGGACTGCCACTTTTTTATTTTACTCACCAAGTATGGCAGCAACTACAAATCTATTTACCCTTTATAGAACAAATTATTTTCCGGAAAAAACTTACTCTTACCAATTGGAATATGATGAACAAAGCTGCCGAATCACCGCAAAGCATCCTATCTCGGTTTTTTTTATTTCAACATCTACTGGCGCTAAACTTAAAGGTTTTTCTGGTTATAATAAAGAGTACTTCCAAGCCCAAAGTATCAATAGCCCCAATGCCCAAAGCTTAACTTTTAGTTTTAAAGCTATTCGCGAATTAGAAAGTATTCTGAAGCAGAGACTACAAATTCAGCTTCAGCTCACTAAAACTGAAAATTCTTGTCGCATTCAAACCAATTTTTTAACTAACGGTCAAATTTTGGTTTCGGATTTAAAAAAGATTGATGTTGAGTTTGTATTAAAGAACCAACCCCCATTTGGTCTTCAGCCCGCCAACATCAATTGGCTTAAATTGTTCAGCTCAAAGACTTCGAAATGTTTGACTGGAATGTGCTCTTAGTTCTGTAGTTTAATTTATATCTAATTTTTTAAAAAAATACACTATTTCTATTTAATTATTTTTTTAGATAGATTTTAGCTACTACCTAAAAGGATCTTCATGCCATTTGTATTTTCTGGCGATCTGCAGCAGCACTTCTCTTTCAGCGATTAAACGCTGACGTTGAGTTTCAAGATTAGTAGTTGTATCACTTAACTCATCACGTAATCGTAAAGTTTCAGCAATAGCCTCGTCTCGTTTATTATTAGGATTCTGAAAGCTCTGATCTCTATATTCTATAGCTTTGGCCAAAGCTGAATCTCTTTTTTTGCCGGGCTCTAAAGTGGCAGCATAATCTGTAAACGCTCTAGCTACGTCTTCTTTTTTGGGTCTATATTGCCCTGGGGTATCAGAATTAAAGCTTCTTTCTACGACTTCTGCCTCTTGAGCATAATACTTCTTAATATCATCTGTAAATTGCGTTCTTCCTGTTCTTAAATAAATATCGTCTTCTAATGCTCCCGCATAAAGCTTCGAATTGTTGGGATCATTAGGTTTCGAATCCACTTTCTCTTTTCTTAAATTTAATTGGCTCAAATGCGCTTCCAAATCACGATCTTTAAGGTCAGGATTATACCCTTTAGGCCTTGCCATAGTTTTCTGTATATTACTTCCACGTCGGCCGGGTGTATTATCTTGTCCGGTGATCACATTCAAAACACCTTCAACTCGCTGCCCTGTTATGCCATCTTCCATCAAAATTCTTGTTTGATCTTTGCTAAACCCTGCATTTTTTAAGATCCTGGCTTTGTTTAGAATATCTTCTTGGGTGTAAGTGCCATAGCCTCGACCTTCTTCAACACCAATAAGGTGGGCCGCCTTAACAGCTTCCTTTTGACCATCAGACAAATCATCGGGATCAAGCCCTAATGCTCTAGCGGCCGCATCGGGCCTGTCTTCTAAATCTAATTCTCCGTTGATTGCTAATTTTTCTTCCTTTGTTAGTTCTGATCCACGACTTCGCTCAGCAACAGAATCTGTTTCGGGGTTGGTGTCGGGATCGGTTTCTGTGTCAGAGTCTGATTCTACAGCGGCTGTTTGAGCATCGCTCTCGGAAGAATCTCCTTCTGTCGCATTTGAAGCCGGTGCCCTGTTCCTGTTCTGTGCTCCTTCTGGATCTAACTGTGCCAATGCTTTGTCCGACTTTATCTTTCCACTTAATAAATCACTTACAAATCGCCCTTTCTCTTTGGCACTTAGATCCGATTTTGAGAGCATCGTTAATACAGGTAATATATCACCCACCTTCTGCTTCATCTTCGCTAGCAAGCGTAAAATTTTAGCTCCAGCAACAACTACTCCGACTCCTGTTGCACCCAACAGCGCTCCCACTGCTCCATTGGCTATCACTTCCGCTCCAAACTCGCAGAGCAATTGATCTTTTACAGCAGGATCTAACTCCGAAAATCCCTCATAGGCACTC
>JBGSLV010000031.1:0-1544 GCA_041740515.1 Bdellovibrionales bacterium
TTTTCCATTTGGAATCCATTTCATTTTCTCCTTTTTAAAATTAAAGCTTTGACACTTAAATCTTAAAAAGTTCTTGGAACTGTTTGGATTCCTTTTTTTATACTTTGACACTCAGCATTCCACCATCAACCGTGATGAACCCACTTTTATCAATGCCGATATCAATCACTTGGGCAGACTCTGGACACAAATAAAGGCGGGAGCCTAAATCCATAGGCTCCCACAAAAGACTGCTCTCGCAGACTTTAAATTGTATTTCAACAGAGGTCTCACTTGGTATGACCTTGTGAACAAGTCGCTTTATAAGTTTTGACTTCAGCTCATGATCTCCGTGATCCAGAACATCCTTTATGGAATTTAAAAATGTACTGTATTTTTTAAACTCAATCGGTGGATCTTTAGAATCTACTCCGTTGTCTTTAATGTGTTGTAAAGCATTTTTAGCTTCTGCTTTTTTTATTTCTATCAATTCCATTTGCTTATAAATGGGTGCTGCTGAAACTGACTTTGGAAGCTCTGCTAATCTCTCAGCTAGGGCTTCAAGCTGAGAATTTAGTCCATAAACTTTTTGTTTCAAAGCCTCTAAAACCTTATTGTCAGAGGACTGAACATTAATATTTTTTGCTTTTTCTAAAAGACTTTTTGAAAAATTAGGGCTTGTCATTAATTTTTTAACTTCACCTAAAACAAGCTCTTCGATTTTATGGGCTGAATATCTTTTTCTTCCACTGCATTCTAAAAGCGGACTCGAAAGCGTGGCCTGTCTTTTTGTAGCCCATGAGTGTTCATAGTAAGCTATTTTTTTAGTAGCTCCATGGGCTGACTTACCTGACAAGTAACCGCCACAGTCCCCACAGTGCGTAATACCACTGACTAAGTACGGATGATTTCTAAAGCTTTGTGGTTTCATTCGGGAGTTGTTCTTTGATAAAATTTGACCGACTTTATTAAAAGTCTTTTTGTCTATAATTGGCTCCCACACAGCTTTAGTCTCAAGCTTTTCACCAGCTTCTTCGTAAAACTTTATTCCAATATAAAACTTATTTCTTAAAATGTGATGAAGATTATCAACTGTGAATTGACCAAGCCGCTTAAATCTTCCGCCACCACTGATGGATTTTTTAAGTTTATACCCATTTTCATTTAGCCACCGAGCTGTGGGCTGAAGACTTTTTTTTTTTAAAAAAACCTCAAAGGCTTTCTTAACTATTAAAGCCGAATCTTCATCAACATTTAAATACCCCGGCTTATCTTCAATCAGCTTATAGCCAAAAGGCACAGAGCCTCCGTTATAAAGCCCACGCTTAGCCCTTGCGTTCATGTTAGCAACGACCCTCTCTGAAACCTGTCTTCGTTCAAACTGCGCCATATTGGCCATAGAAAAAAGTAGCATTTCACCGGCCGCAGTTGTGGAATCAAAATTTTCACGTATTATCCCGAACGAAGTATTATGCCGAATTGGTCTGCATTTCTTTCATAAATACTAAGTATTTTTGTTATCTATCCATTATAAATTCGGCATAATTTTAAGCCACTGCAATAGT
>JBGSLV010000032.1:0-15352 GCA_041740515.1 Bdellovibrionales bacterium
TAAATGCGCTGTTAAATCCTATTCCGTCCACGATAGGCGTTGGGTTAAAGTCCAAGACCAACCTATACGTGGAAGTGGCATTTGTTTAAAAGTCTTAAAGCGTAGATTTAGATGCCCGCAGTGTAAGAAGGTCTTCACAGAGCCCCTCCAAGGAGTACGTAAGGGTTTTAAAACCACCGAACGCTATCGACGGGGAATCAAATGGGCTTGTGAAAACTTTAAAGATCTTAAATCCGTAAGACGTGCTTTTCGCTGCTCCACAAGTCTTGTTTACAAAATCTTTTATGAACAATTAGCGCTTAAGTTGCGAGAGCGTCGTGATAATCCATGGCCTAAGAGAATTGGTATTGACGAGCACGCTTGGCTTAAAGGAAGGCAAGGCAGATCGTTTGTTTCTATCATCGTCGACTACGATCGTAAGCGAATCTTAGAAGCTGTAGTGAACCTCCCCAAAAAAAGTGGACAGTTTTCTCTAAGAAATTAATTGTTTAAACTGCCTTGGACTTTTGTAGTCCAGCGAACTGTGTCTTCTTTTAGTGTTATACCAAGTTTCAATATATTCAAAGACCATTTGTCTAAGTTGATCCTCAGTGTTGTATTTGGTTCTGTACATTTTTTCCTTTTTTAAACTTGCAAAAAAACTTTCAACATAGGCATTGTCATAACAGTTTCCACGTCTTGACATGCTCGGAAGCACTTCATGCTCCTCAATGTAGTTCCTAAAAGCATTTGAAGCATACTGTGCGCCACGATCCGAATGAAAAATAATTTTTGTTTTTTTGTCCCAGTTTAAAAATGAAGCCTTCATCGCATCAATAACCACTTTTGAATCTAGGCTTTCACTTATTGACCAACCTACAACCTCTCGGTTGTAAAGATCCATCACTACAGCCAAATAATAATGCTTAAAACCAAGTTTTAAATACGTTATGTCACCAGCTAAGACCTCAAAGGGTTTTTTTGGCATTGTACTTGTGTCTTCCGTTTTAAAACGTCTTGGTGCAATTGGGTGGTTGTGATTTGAGTTTGTTGTTAAAATCCTAAAACGTTTTTTAAGACGTGCATCTAGGCTTAGTTCCTTCATGTATTTAGCTACTGTGTTTTGGCTTGCTAATAAACCTTGGCTTTTTAGCTCTACATAAACCCTTGGTGAACCGTAAGTGTTGTTGCTTGTCTTAAAAATAGACCTTATTTTTTCACAGATGTCGTTTTTAATACTTATTGATTTTAAAACTGATGAATTTAACCACTTATAAAATCCACTTTTGGAAACTTCAAAATAAGAACTTAAAAACGAGATAGAAACTTTAGATTTTAGTCTTTCCATGACTTGGTATCGCCAATCTGGTTCGACGAAAAAATCGCAGTGCTTTTTTTTAGAACATCATTGATTTCTTTCATATATCCGAGCTCTTTTTTTAGCTTGCGATTTTCTTTTTCTAAATCTGAATATGATTTTTTAACATCAGCACTTTTAGAAACAGTACCTGTTGCTTTAAGTTGTGAACGCCATTTGTTTAAAGTTGAAAACCCTATTCCTAGATCAGTTGCTGCTTGTTTGGCACCTACTTTATCACTTAATTTAACAGCCTCTATTTTATACTCTTCACTATACTTTGGCTTTTTCTGATTAACTTTAGACATCTTTAACTCTCCTATTTATGGTTTATTGCTTAGAGAGAATTCTGTCCACTAACTTTGGGGAGGTTCAAACATCACCAATAAATACCTGAAAAAAATAGAGTTTGAAATTAACAATAGACCCATGAAAATCCTTGACTGGAAAAATCCATTTGAGGTCATGATGGAGAATAGTTGCAATGGAAAATTGTAGTAATCAAATTATATTTTTCCATTTTTCACTATTATAATATTTATTTTTTATTGCATATTTAAACAAATATTATTATATTGCCCCATGCAATTAACACTACTGTCATCTAAAGAATTAAAAACTTTTCCAACTCTTAAACATGGCGGCAGTATCTCGCTTCGAAAAAGAAAAATGAAGCGCCCTTTGCTCCCAAATAAACTTACCCATGTGGTTTTCAAATCTTCAAAAGCAAAAAATAATTTAAGTTTTTATAAGTTTAAATTGCAAGTGCAAAACTTATTACACGAAAGAGCTAAAAAATATCAAATTGAAATTTTAGATTTTGTGAATATGGGAAACCATTTACATTTAAAAGTAAAATCAAAGAATTTAGTAAATTTTAGGAATTTTCTTAGAACATTTCCTGCTTTGTTAGCTCGTTTAGTCACAAAAGCTAAAAAGGGATTTAAGTTTGGAAAATTTTGGGACTATTTAGTTTACACCCGTGTTCTATTGTCAAAATTCGAAGCTTTAGGTCTAAAAGGTTACTTTAACGCCAATCGTGTTGAAAGAATCCAAGGTTATGCTGCAAGAGAACAATATATTTATGATTTAAAACTGCGGCTCTGCCAGATAAAAAAATCAGCCAAAGATCATCTGCTAAAGTGTTGATTTGTATTCAAACATTTTGTGATTTTAGATTAATCCAAGAAATTAAATCCAATATTCAGGCTTTTTCGTAGAACAATCCTACAAAAATTTTAATAGAACAAGTTCATAATAAACATTTATATAACTATTGAAGAACTTCAAACAGATATAGATGAATACTGTGAAAGCTAAAATATAATAAGAACTCACCAAGGAATAATCTGCAATAGCCAAACACCGATTAACACTTTTGTTGACGGATTAAAAATACGGAGGTGAGAAGAACTTAATAAATAACTTAAATTGAGAGACAAATTATATAAGCATAAGCAAGACAACTGTTAGATAAATTCGTTTTTCTAAACCAGCAAACAGGGAAATTGTTAGATCAAGTCGTGGTAACCAAATAAAATATATATAATCGCTTACTTTTCATAATTGAACTCAATTACGTATATTAAAATTTCAGTTTAAAAACAGTTACAAGATCTATGCTTTTTTTGAACTGTTAAGAGTTTCAAATGTTTAATCTCAAGACTTAATTCAAGCTTGTTGTTAATATCCTTAATATAGGATTTTTGCATTTTTTAAAAAGAATCTTGAAATAACTATTTTCAGACAGATATAGCAGATATAGTAGATCCAGAGGCAAAGTCGTGTGATTTAAATCGTTTGCTCAAATTTTATAACTCAATCTGAATTCTTTTAAGTTTTTGTATATCGATATATTCAAGCATTTTTTCATCGGTAGCTTCTAAATCAATTTTTGGGGCCTTACCTGCTTTATAAGCTTCCATCCATCGGCTAGCACATAAACACCACTTATCGCCAGGAACCAAACCTTGAAAATTATATTCCGGTCGGGCAGAAGATAAGTCGTTACCCTTAGATTTAGTAAAATCAAGAAATTCTTTAGTTACTTGAGCACACACAACATGAGTTCCGAAATCTTCAGGACCAGTGCAACAGAAGCCATCCCGATTAAAACCAGTCACTGGCGAGGAACAGCATAGTTTAAGGTCTGTACCTAAAACATTTTTTTTATTAAAAGACATATTTGACCAACCTCTTATTGTTGAACATAAAATTAAAATTACATAAAAAAATTTATTTAGATAAAAATTGATTTTTATTGGGGTTCATAACACTAATTTAATTTAAATTATTTACTAAGTTAAACATATTTTTTTTTATTAATACTGATCATCTTCTTCATTAGGTTTTAGTTTGGTTCTTTTTTTAACATCTAATCTATTGAGTTGGATTAGAGCATAGTTTCATCAATTTTATGTTAATGTTTAAAACAACAACTGGTCACAACGGAACAAAGAGCATAGCTTATTTATAAGTTTTGTTATCGTACAAAACTAAAAATTAGGAGTTTAAATGTCAAAACAAATGCATGATATCGTAGATACAGCAACTGCTGCAGGATCTTTTGGAACGTTAGTGGCCGCCGTTGTCGCTGCTGGATTAGTAGATACATTAAAAGGTGCCGGTCCATTTACCGTTTTCGCTCCCAGTGATGCAGCCTTTGCTAAGCTACCTGCAGGAACTGTTGAAGAGCTACTGAAACCAGAAAACAAAGCAAAGTTAGCTGGAATTTTAAAGTTTCATGTTATGTCTGGAAAAGTAATGGCCGCTGATGTTGTTGGAAAAAAATTAAGCCCCTCTTCAGTCCAAGGCGAAAGCTTAAACGTAGATGGAACTTCTGGTGTTTCAGTCAATGGAGCCCAAGTGGTCACCGCAGACATTGGTTGCACTAATGGTGTGATTCACGTAATCGACACTGTGATTTTACCAAAACATTAGTTTAATTGTCCTAAACCACCGATTCATTATCGGTGGTTTAAACTTTAAAAAATTTGCCAATAAAAATTTAGAATCAAATCACTTAAGCCTAAAAAAGTTGGAGACACATCATGAATAAAAAACCATTTTTCATACCTTCAGATTACTTATTTCTAGGAGCTGCCTTTGCTTCTTTTCTTTTCTCTATTTTCTTGTGGTTTACATCTTCTAAAGATCAAGGTGTATTTGTAGGATTGTGGGTCCCTTCTATTATTAGTCTTGGTATATATTTTCGGGTTTTAGTTATTAACCAAAACTCACAAAAATAATGGACGACAGTTACATATTCATTGTAGGTTTTGGAATTTTTATGGTGGTAATGACTGCAATCGGCCTTATGATGACAGTCACATATCAAGTGGCTTCTAAAGAAGCAGAAACTAATCAGGCTATGGAAAAATCTGAAGCCCAAAAAAAATAAAAATATATTTCTGTCGATCTAGTGGTCTAGGCTACCAATCAATAGGTCGATAGTCTTTTAGAAATTTTCCACACCAGTGCTTACCAGTTAGTATACCATCAAAGAATGGGTCACACACTCGGGCGGCTCCATCTACAATATCCAAGGGCGGTTGAAAGTCGTGAATCTTTTCTTTAAGTTGAGCCAGCTGTATGGGATCTTCATCTGTCACCCACCCTGTGTCGACGGCGTTCACATAGATACCAAATCCTGATAGCTCGCCAGCCATTGTGTTAGTCATCATGTTAAGCGCGGCTTTAGCCATATTTGTATGAGGATGCCTAGGTTCTTTTTTAAAACGTTGAAATTTTCCTTCCATGGCTGTGACATTCACAATATGTTTTTTCCCCGTAAAATCCCTCTGCATTAATGGCAATAAAGAATTGCACAGCACAAATGGGGCAATCGCATTAACAAGTTGCACTTCTAACATTTCAGATGTTTGAATCTCACCCATCTTTAGCCGCCAGCTGTTAATCGGCCTTAAATCCACTTGTTGTAAATCCACATCAAGCTTGCCTATTGGAAACAATTCTTGTTTATTTAAATTATCGGCAAACGAGTATGAAATTTGTGATAATTCGGCAGACAGAGTCAAACCAACACCATGACCTTGACCGTGCCAAATTTCGGGAACAGTTTTTCCATCACTTGTATCTGCTCTTTCAAAATTTTCATTAACATTTTTTAAGGATGAAGTGGGGTCATGACCTAAGCTTTGAAGACAAAGCTCGAAATCTCTAAGAAGCATTTGCTGATTTAAAGTTAATGACGAGATATCTTGATTTTCTATAGCCATTAAATGTTTATAAAAACTTGGAGGTCGACGTACAGTTTGAGCTGCATTATTAATTAACAAATCCAAACGATCATATTTTTTTTCAATATATTTAGCGAATAGCTCTACACTTGGAGTGTGACGTAAATCTAATCCATATATATGAAGTCGATCGCCCCAGTCTTTAAAGTCAGACTCTTTGGCAAATCGAATGGCAGAATCTTTTGGAAATCGTGTTGTTGCTATGACCCGAGCACCCGCTCTTAACATCATTAATGTAGCATGATAACCAATCTTTAATCGTGAACCAGTGATCAAAGCCACTTGACCTGTTAAATCGGCCGATTGAAATCTTTTTTTATAGTTCAACTCGGCACACGAGCTGCACATCGTATCGTAAAAATGATGAAGAACGGTAAACCTAGACAGACAAACATAACATGATCGTGGAGCTTTTAACTCACCAGCCGTACTTTGAAGTGGTGAGACGGGGTCTGGCGCTGAAAAAATGTCAGCTTCTCGTGCGGATCTTATCCCCGTCTTAGCACGAACGGCTTTGTCGTGTTCAATGATAGTTCTTTTTTGCTGAGTTTTAATTAGCTTTCCACGACGTTCAATCTCTTTACGATCAGGACGTGAAAGTTTACCAGCTGCGATAAGTAATTTTTTTCTATCGTCCTTAGATAAAAGTCCGAACAGCAAAGTATTTTCGACTATAGCTTCTAAAACTTTAATCGCTGAAAGCATTGCAGCTTCAGAGATATCTTCTTTGTTAGAATCAATCATTTCCGAAGTACTACCAGCTCGTCGTCTTGCATAACTCCGGATTTGTTACCAACGACTTCGCTGGTTTTTAGCTCTAACCAATAAGTTATAGAATCCACTTCAAACACTGAAGGTCCAATTTCACCAAGACCACTGCTCCATTGGACATCGATTTTAGATCCTTTAGAAGGTATTACTTCAAATTTTTCAAAGATTATGTATGATGACTTAGTCTGTGATTCAATATCTAACGGTATTCTTACATTCCCTTTGTAAACTAGAGAAAAGCTTAAAAATTCAATTGGAATTTCTTTTTTAAACGGAATGACTTTATTAAATTCTGCTTTCATTTTTCCTTGAATTGAAAATGCAACTATTGCAATTAATAAAAAGGCTAGTAAGCCAAATTTTGTCATTGCACAGTAATACCTAATTGGCCATACCAATTAGTTTCTACTTCCACATCATCTATATTACTGAACCTTTGCCACACAGGCAGAGCCACCATAGCTTGGACTGATATATTTTTATTAATGGGAAATTTAGCAGCTAGTGTTGGTGTTATGTCCCACACACTTCTCGTATTGTGATAAAATTCCATAAATATATTTCGTGTAATTAGAGGATCAACTCCAGATAAACCTTCAATACTTCGGTAATTTAATTTTAAGCTGGGAGTAAGATAGGCATTCCATAAGTAGGAATACCAAAGGGAAGCTGTCCAATCATTACCAAGATGATAGCCATTTCTGTTGGTCTCACCGGTTCTTAATCGAGCCAAACCAAGGGCTCCAAGCTGATGTTTAACACCAAAATTTTTCATATAAATTGTAGTTATCATAGGGTCAAAAGTTCCAGAACCCAATTGCATATTATAGGGATAATTAAATGCCAAATTGTTTTGGTTTCTCTCGTTAATAGAACCCGTTGGAAGATACAGCCCCAGATCCAAAATAAATAACTGTTGCGAGGGCAAAACAAAAACTTCAGTTCGCTTTAGAAGTGTATCACTGATTCCATGGGTACGATCTGAATAAAGGTCGCCCAAAAAATACGTTTCTGCATAATTCGTTTGATAAGTTGCAACTGCACTATAGTTGACAAGAGGTGAAGGTGAGTATTTAAGGGTAAACATTTGCAGATCCAGTTGGACATCTTCGAAATCATAAATGTTGCCATTTGCAGGTCTAGTGCCTTGAAATGAAAAATACATATAATCCAAAGTTGAGGCCCAATCGCCATTTAAAAACTTTGAACTAGACTTTTCATTTTGAGCCACGGATTGGGATTCTAAGTTTTTGGCCTGTAGATTTTCTAAAAATATAAATGATGTAAAATTGAAAATAATTAAACCAACAATCTGTATTGAAAGAATGGGATTTAGATTTTTAAATATCATAACTACCTCATATTGATCTAAATCCACACATAACTAGGGATTTAGATTAAAAGGATGTAGTCCTAAAAGAGATGAATGTAAATCTTTAGTTAGGAAATTCTAAAAAGTTCCAAAAGTCGAACCAAAAGTCGTTTTAGGTTTTAAGTAAGAGTTGCAAGATCTGCTAACAGCACCAGCCGACGAAATTGATCCTAAAGTGTCGAAATGCTGTGTCTGTGAAAGTTCGCTTTGAAACTTATGAGCCCCCGGAGCATAGGTATTGGCTAAAAGACCTAGAGTCACTTGGGCTAAAGTTTCAGGGTTAGATCCAGGGATTTCGTGAGGTACATCTAAGATTTCGACAAGTCGACTGTCGGGAGCATTTTGAAATTTTTCATACCAATAGTTCATTTGGTCTCTTTTAAGGCTAGGATCTTCATCCGAGGCTAAGATAACATTAGTTGGTGGCCAATCCTTATCTGCATGATCTTTTAAATCATAATATTTTGTGGACCGTGCCATCTCATACACACCACCAAAAAAATGATTATAGCTTATACCCCTAAGATCAAACGAGCTATACTGTGCAGCCAGCAACAAAGTCATGGTCTGACGAAGCTCTAGATCATAGTAGTAATCCGGTACATAAAAGGGATTTAAATTGATTTGATTCTGCCAAACATAAAAATTATGTCTTGATTCGCCGTAAGGTGTATAGCGATGAGCCGGCATCACCGCCGGGGCAATCAAAGTCACAGATTCTAATCTTTCTGGAAAGTTATTAGCAATATAGCTACCTGGGATGGAACCAAAAGATAAAGTTTGTAAATGAAATTTATCTATTTCGAGATGATCGACGACAGATATAACATCTGCTGCTAAATCAGAGATCTCAAGACCAGCTTGCTCAAGACCACTGACGGTCGCTTCGAGGCGAGCGAAGTAAGGGACAGCTGGGGTTTTTCGTAAGGATTCAGATTGGGTGCTATAAGCGATTAAAACAACGCCGTAACCTTGCTTAGTTAACTCGGCTACATACTTATGCCAATTTTTTAAAGGATAAATTAAGCCATTCAACAAAACAATTGTAGGACGTCCATCGACAGCTGGGGTGTACTCGTAAGCCACAGCTCTTGCATCCGAGATTTGAATATGTCCTTCGATTGTCTGAGCCGAATTTTCGATTTGTGACTCAATCACTTCAGCACGAACTTGAATAGACGTAGAAATTAAACCAAACGACACAACAACCAAATACAATGAATATACACACGCATAATAAAACCGGTGCAAAATTTGGCTGACCCTTTGGCACTTGGTAGTCCCTAATTTTTTATTATCAGTTGTATTTAATTTTAATTTCATAACTCCCCTCTTAAGTAATCAAATTAAACTCTAAAAATTTAGAGCCGTACTTTTTAAAACTTTTTTATTAATTTTACCTGAATCACCTTTTGGTAAATCTTCACAAAAACTAAAATATTTTGGAATTTTGTAACTTGCTAAATACTCTTTACAGAAAGTGGTAAGTTCCAAAGAATCGGCTGTTAACTTTGTAACATCTGTTATGTGGCTTTGGTTTTCTAATACTATATTAGACTTTAAAGCTACATAAGCGTGACCTACTTCACCCCATTTTTCATCTTGTACTCCAACCACTGCAACTTCTCGGATTAATGGGTGCTGGGCCAACACCCGTTCAACTTCAACAGGGTAAACATTTTCACCCCCACTGATGAACATTTCCTTTTTTCGTCCTACAACGTAAAAGTAATCATCCGAATCTTTCTTAACTAAATCTCCGGTGTGCAACCACCCGTCTTGTAAAGCTTGTTCTGTGGCTTTAGGGTTGTTCCAATATCCTTGCATACAAGCTGGTCCCGATAACAACAACTCGCCTATTTCTCCGACGGGCACTTCACGATTTTCAGAGTCCACAATTTTGGTGTGAATATAAAAATTGGGGCGACCAATCGAGCCCATTTTAACCTCAGCATCTGAGGCCGAGAGTGAAAAGCAGTTAGGACCAAATTCAGTCAGACCAAAGCCTTGGCGCACGGGAACACCTTTGGCGTGCCATGTTTTGATTAAACTTAAAGACATAGGCTCGCCCCCAACAATCATGGATCTTAGTTTGCTAAGATCCATGATTGTAAAAGCTTTAGCTTCAGCCATCATATTTAACATTGTGGGAACACCAAATAACAAAGTGATTTGTTTGTCGCTGGCCACTTGTAACACAAGATCGGGATCAAATTTTTCAAAGAAAATTACTTTAGCTCCTCGATGTAGAAAAGGAGTCAGAAGGACATTCCAGCCGCCCGTATGAAATAAGGGCGCAAAATTTATGGTCACATCATATTCTGTGATATTTAAACTTATCGAAGTATTGATAGAATTCCAAAATAACATTTTATGAGTTAGGACGGCCCCTTTAGGAAAACCTGTTGTTCCAGATGTGTACAGGATCATAACTGAGGTTTCAAAATGGCCATTAAATCCAAGAAAACTTTCAGCAAAGGACGTTGAAAGATCCTCATAAGGCATACAAGTCAAACTAGGATTAGATTTTGGATTTGCAATATGAAGTCGATCAGAAATTACTTTTTTGACCACACCACTAAATTGCGGTTCATAGAATAAAAATTTGGCTTCACAGTCTTGTAATATGTATTCTATTTCAGAGGGAGAAAGTCTAAAGTTGATAGGAACTAAAATTGCTCCAAGCCTTTGTAAGGCAAAAAATAATATTACAGTTTCAACACGGTTATGACTTAAAGAAGCCACTCGGTCGCCGGAAACTATACCCATTTTATTTAAATAGCCGGCAAGCCTTTGCGAAGCTTCCCATAAATCCTGATAGGTATAGTTTTTTTGATTTTTATAATCCTCAATAGCTACGCGCTCAGGGGCGTACATACCCCATCGCTTTAACCAATCAATTTCATGGTCCCTTAAACTCATGTGTCATAACCCCACGTCATAGCTAAGGACGCCATAGACATGCCACCACCAGAGCCGAGCATAAACACAAGGTCCCCTTTTTTAAGTAGTTTTTTGTTGGCTGCATCAGCTATCGCCATAGGTATACAAGCACTTCCTGTATAACCAAATTGATCCATAACATTATGGGATTTAGTCCGTGGAATACTCAAACTGTCTAAAGCCGCATTGATAGTGTCAAGATTAAGCTGTGTTAAGAAAAAATGCTGAATATCAGACGGAGCTTTGCCAATTCGATCTAACAAATTATGGGTCAATCTAGGCCATTGAATTGCGTTTGTTTCAACTGGAATTTTTTTAGCAAAGTTTAATAAGTGCTCTTGATTTTCCAGACGATCCTTGTTGATAGGGTAAGTTACGCCACCGGCATAAATGCCCATGTAATCGTGATACTGACCGTCAGCGTAAAGTTTGGTAGCCATTATGCCTGGGCTTGAGTCTGTAGGTTTCACCACCACAGCACCCGCACCATCAGCAAACATGGAAGCTATTTTGTAGTCATCCCAATTTAAGTAACGACTCATACCATAAGCCCCAATGACTAAAATATTCTCATAGGATGAGTCCGCCACTATATACTTATGAGCTACATCTAAAGCTGTAACAAAACCCGCACAAGCTGTATTTAAATCAAATACGCCGGCATTCTTAGCACCCAATTTATATTGCACCACTGCGGCTGTACTTGGAGAGATATAATCTGGTGTATCTGTTGCGACAATAATTAAATCAATGTCTTCAACTTTGACTTGAGCTACACTTAACGCTTGCTTTGCAGCTTCAACGGCCATATCGGAAGTGGTTTGCGACTCGTCCATAAAATAGCGTTGAAAAATATTACGTCGCTCTTGCAAAAATGTACTGACATCTTTGTTATAAAGTTTATCAAAATACTCATTAGAAATTTTTCTTGCACCTGTTGCTAAACCAGTACCAATAATTTCTGAAGATCTTGAACCTTTAACAATCATAAATAAGCCCCACTGAATTTTTATTCATAAAAGAATCGGTAAATTTTGGAGATTAGTATTCCTGACACTAACTTGACAAGCATTTGACAATAAAATTCTAGCTCTATATCTAACATACAGAACTCAGTGTGGAGGATTATTATGAATTCAAAGTTTAATTTTTCGGAAAAAAATATTTTAGTTACAGGCGGTGCTCAAGGTATAGGCTTTGAAATCACCAAATCCTTTTTAGCTGCAGGAGCCAATGTTACTGTTTGGGATTACAACTTAGAAACCTTGGACAATTTAAAAAAAGAATTAAGTGTCTATGCCGAAAAATTAGCCTGCGCCCAAGTGGATGTGACTGACGCAAAGAGTTGTAACGCCGCAGCAAAAAGCGGCGAATTTGATATTCTGATCAACAACGCTGGCATCACACGGGATAAAAGTTTAGCAAAAATGACCTACGAAGATTTCACACAAGTCATTAATACCAATTTAACGGGTTTATTTAATGTCACTAAAAGCTTACTTGATCAAAATCGTTTCAAGGAATCCTCCAGCAACAAACGCATCATCAATATGGCAAGCGTTGTAGGTCTGTACGGAAATTTTGGTCAATCCAACTATGCAGCCGCCAAGGCCGGTGTGATCGGCATGACTAAAACATGGGCCAAAGAGCTAGGTCGAAAAGGTTTTACCGTGAACGCTGTAGCTCCTGGATTTATCAGCACTCCTATGACCCAAGCTATGCCCGAAGATGTACTAAAATCTATGGTGGATAAAGTTGCCGTCAAACGCATGGGTACAACTCAAGATATTGCCCAAGTTTGTTTGTTTCTTTCAAGCGACGAAGCTTCTTATATCAATGGCACTGTTATCAGTGTAGATGGTGGACTTACAATCTAGTTTTACGAGGTTAAAATGTTAGCTACTGAATCTAAATATTTAAAGATCAACAACTTTAATTTTCACTATGAAGTCTTTGAAAATATAGTGGATCAAGATACTTTATTGATTCATGGTAATCTAGCTTGCAATCTTTGGTGGCACCCTATGGTTAATGAGCTTAGGTCCAGATCCAAAAACAGTTCAACTAAAAAAGGTTTATTAGTGGCTGCTGATTGGCGCGGGTGCGGGCTTTCGAAAGGATTAACATCTGAAAGTGAAGTCAATTTTACTACTTTTGCCGATGACTACTTACATTTAATCGAAGCTTTAAAGTTAAAAAACATTTCGGTTATGGGTCACTCGACAGGTGGCTTGATTGCGATGCTTGCTATCCTTAAACAACCCCAACATTTTGCAAGCCTAATTCTATTAGACAGTATCGGTCCGCTTGGAATTGAAACGCCGATACCTTTAGACCAATTGCTTGGGCACTTTGAAGCTATGTCCAAAAATGAAGAGCTTTCTAATGCAACGATCGCGGCCACCATTCAAAACGTAGATATTCATACCGATTTTTTCAAAGCTCTAGCTAAAGCGACTTTCCATGTTGATAGACCTATTTGGCAAGGTGTTCCTAGAACTTTATGCACGCAAATTGATATTACCGATCAAATGTCTAAATTAACCTTACCAACATTAATTCTTCACGGTATAAATGATTTATTTTTACCTAAAGAGGGCTCTGAGAAATTGCATAAAATGATTCCAAATTCAATTTTAAACTTAATACCAAATCAAGGGCATTCGTTAAATGTCGAAAATCCAAAACTATTGGTCAATTTAATAGAAGAATTTTGGTCCAAATCGTGAATACAATAATATGACCATAGGATTTAAACCTAACTTACTTTTTAACTCGTCTTATATCAATGGAGATTGGTTTAAAGCTTCCTCATCAAAAACATTTGATGTTTATAACCCGTCTACTCAGGAAGTAATTATTGCAGTGGATGATGGGGGCCTTGATGCTGTCGAAGCATCTATTCAGGCCGCACACATGGCCCTACCCCATTGGTCCTCAAGGTTAGTTAAAGATCGATCTTTAATTTTAGAAAATTTTTATGATTTAATTTTAGAGAATCAAAAAACTCTTGCTGAAATAATGACTTTAGAAAGTGGCAAGCCCTTAAAAGAAAGTAAAGTTGAAGTCGTCTATGCGGCTTCGTTTATTAAATGGTTTGCTGAAGAGGCTAAACATTCCTTTGGCTCGGTTATCCCAACCCCCCATAAATCTAAAAGAATATTAACTATTAAACAACCCATTGGTGTTGTGGGCGCTATAACACCTTGGAATTTTCCTCTGGCAATGATCACCCGAAAAATTGCCCCCGCATTAGCCGCTGGTTGCACTGCAGTGGTTAGACCCTCTGAAGCCACACCACTTAGTGCTCTGGCTTTAGCTGAACTTTCTCGTCAAGCTGGAATTCCTGCAGGAGTTCTTAACGTCTGTGTAGGTTCAGAAGCTTCGGCGATGGGTGAAGCTTTATGTCGAAGTGAAATCGTGCGCAAGATTACTTTTACGGGATCAACAAGAGTCGGAGCCATATTAATGAAGCAGTGTGCTCCTTCGATCAAAAAACTTAGTCTGGAGTTAGGTGGTAATGCCCCACTTATCGTTTTTCAAGATGCGAACCTTGAAGCTGCCGTTCAAGGAGCCGTAGCTGCAAAATTTCGAAATGCAGGTCAAACTTGCGTGGCAGCGAATCGCATTCTTGTGCATGAAAAAATTTATGATCAATTCGCAGAAATGTTTGTAAAAGCGGTCGCAGCTTTAAAATGCGGTGATGGTTTTCAAGCCGACTCAGATATTGGCCCACTTATTAATGAAAAAGCTTGTATTCGTATGCAGGAGTATATCAAGGATGCTGTTAACAAAGGGGGCAAGATTCTCTTAGGGGGCAAACAGCTTGAAGGTCAATTTTTTCAGCCCACAGTTCTTAGCAACGCCAATTCAAAGATGACATTTTATCAAGAAGAGATTTTTGGACCCATTGCACCTCTTTATAAATTTGCTAATGATCAAGAAGCTCTTCTTATGGCGAACGACACCATATATGGGCTAGCTGCTTACATATATTCTGAAAGCATTTCAAAATGTTGGCAAATCAGCGAAGCTTTAGAGTACGGAATGATTGGAGTTAATGAGGGACTTATCTCAACAGAAGTTGCACCCTTTGGTGGTATCAAGTCTTCTGGCATGGGTCGAGAAGGCTCTGATGTAGGGCTAGATGAATATCTTGAACTTAAGTATTTATGCTTTGGAAATATTAATTCATAAAAATATTTTTTTTCAAAACCACCATAATTTTTGCCTTTGCATCTCTTAAAATTTATCATTTGTGAAAAATAAGTTGCCAAATGACGAACTATTTACAACTTAGTAATTATTAATTTTTAGAGCAATCTGAGCTCTGTGAATTAAGATCAAAAACAATTTGGGTGTATTTTTTTTGTTAAGCCAGATAGATCCTTTGAAGACTTAAAATCTTGAAGTGTTATGAAATTGCATGAATTAACTTATATTTTATTTACCAAAAAACAATCCTTGGAATTACAAAGACTTAGGACCTGGATCATAACAAGAACTTAATAGCGTTACTAAGAAATAAGTCTGGGTTTTTTCTAGAATTTGTGGGAAAAATGTGGATAAGTTAGCTAGACCTTTAAAAAAAAAGCCCCAGACAACCGCCTGAAATTCTGATTTGATTTTTGTAGAACCAAAACATCAAAAAGGAGCATCAGGCATGGACGC
>JBGSLV010000033.1:0-43322 GCA_041740515.1 Bdellovibrionales bacterium
TAAATGCGCTGTTAAATCCTATTCCGTCCACGATAGGCGTTGGGTTAAAGTCCAAGACCAACCTATACGTGGAAGTGGCATTTGTTTAAAAGTCTTAAAGCGTAGATTTAGATGCCCGCAGTGTAAGAAGGTCTTCACAGAACCCCTCCAAGGAGTACGTAAGGGTTTTAAAACCACCGAACGCTATCGACGGGGAATCAAATGGGCTTGTGAAAACTTTAAAGATCTTAAATCCGTAAGACGTGCTTTTCGCTGCTCCACAGGTCTTGTTTACAAAATCTTTTATGAACAATTAGCGCTTAAGTTGCGAGAGCGTCGTGATAATCCATGGCCTAAGAGAATTGGTATTGACGAGCACGCTTGGCTTAAAGGAAGGCAAGGGCGATCGTTTGTTTCTATCATCGTCGACTACGATCGTAAGCGAATCTTAGAAGCTGTAGAAGGTAAAACAGCCATCGGATTAACACAAAATTTAAGTCATGTTCCAGGACGAGAACGTGTTGAAGAAGTTGCCCTTGATCTGTGTGATCCTTTTAAAAAGTTTGCCCGAGAAATGTTTCCCAGTGCACGAATCGTTGCAGATCATTTTCACGTTGTACGTCTACTTAATCCTGCATTAAACAAAGCAAGAACTGAAATCACGGGCGATAAAAGAACGCATCCAGCACGAAAATTACTTTTAAAAAACGGTAAAAAGTTAGAGTATTTTGAAAAAAAAGTTCTGTGGCAGTGGCTAGATCATCATCCAAAGCTAAAAGAGCTTTATGTGTTTAAAGAAGCCCTTCACAGGCTTTATCGTACCCATGGGTACGATAAAGCAGCTCGTGCATTAACAAAGCTCACAGACCAAATGGCCATATCAGGCTTGAAAGAAATTAAAACACTAAGGAAAACACTTATGAAATGGAGAAAAGAGATTTTAAATTTTTTTATTTGTAGAACCACAAATGCAAGAACTGAGGGATATAACAACCTCGCAAAGCTCTTGCAGAAAAGGGCTTTTGGATTTAGAAGCTTTTTTAACTACAGGCTTCGACTCTTAAGTCTTTGAACTGTTTGGGATTTTTTTAATGTTCCACCATCGAGTGAGTAGAACCTAAAAGTGGTGATTCAAAAAATGAATGGGATGATCAAAAATTTAAAATGGGATTTAGGGATTTGACGCAAACCCGTAATAGTTCGCAAACCTTGACTAATGGTGCCCCGGGCCGGACTTGAACCGGCACGCCCGTTTTAACGAAGCCCAGGATTTTAAGTCCTGTGCGTCTACCAATTTCGCCACCGGGGCACGAACTGAACAAACTAACTTAAAAACATAAAAAAACAAGCCTTAACATGTTCAAATCCCACAGAAATTTGGAAGTTGTCTTGTGAATGTATTATTTCTTGGGCAATATAAATGTGGTTATGAAAATCAAATTGTCCCTTGTGATAATATTAGGACTACTAGTTGGCTATTATATTTTTTTGCCGGCCTTGGAACTAAAACCAAATCCAAATCCCAGTAAGTTCAAAGAATTAGATACGGCTCAAATTGCAGTTCAAAAGTTAAAAAAAACAGAACCCAAGGCAAATAATTTTTCGCCAGAGCCCCAAAGTTCGGGTGAACCAACGGCTACCCAAATGATGCCTAAAGAGGTTGCTCCCGAGGAAGCAAAAATTAAACCAAAAGACAAAAAAGCTTCAAGCGATACACTTTTTGATCCTACTAAGGAAGTGCGTTATCAAATTAAAGAAGGGTATGCTGTTGCGGCTGAAGATATCTTACTCGGAAAACCCAAAGACCCAAATCAAACTGTTCGTCAAACTTTGCTTAAAGACGAGGTGCAATTATGGCTTAATGGGGAAGTGCCTTTTGCCTTAGACAAAAGCATAACCCCGTCGCTTAAAGATGCTATTCTTGAAGCTTTGACACAGTTTTCTGAACAGACTTCGATTCAATTTGTTCCTTACTCGGGAACAGATAAAGATTTTGTGGTTTTTACGAATTCTATTGATCTATGCGCCAGTTTTGTGGGGCGAGTGGGTGGTCCTCAGCCTATTTTATTAAGTAATAAATGCACTAAAACAGAAATTATGCATGAGCTTATGCATACCTTAGGATTTATTCACGAGCATCAAAGAGAAGGGCGAGATAGCATACTAAAAATTAATTACCAAAATATTGAAAAGGATAAGTTGATAAATTTCGATATTTTACCCAACAGCTATCAAGTTATTTACAGAAATGAATCCAAAACTATTGATTATGCATCCATCCTTATTTATCCATCGAATGCTTTCGTAATTAGACCTGATCTAAAGTCGATTGAAATCTTGGGATCTAAGGCTTTAATTCAGGACAATAGAGTTCTTAGCGTTGGGGACATAGAGAAAATATATAACTTGTATTTTCGAAAGTTTTAAACCCATTTAAAACTAAATTTATTTAGTTTAGATAAATTTGATTCAACCTGTTCACCAGTCCCCATATTTTTAATCTGTACGGCATTTTTTTGGATTTCATTAGGTCCATAAATAATTACGAACTGGCAACCATGGGCCTCACACTTTTTCATCTGCTTTGAAAAGTTTCCAGTCGAGCTCCAAAAGATTTCGATAGTTTCATTTTGGACTAAGGCTTCATCCTTCAAGGATAAGTCCGTTGTGGGTGAGTGGGACGTAAAACTTGAATCTAGATCTCGAAGAGCTTTGGTCACTTGCATCAGATATTTGTCATCGGAATGATCCATGTCGACAACACCAATTTTTGGATAATGTTGCTCCGGTGTTGTTGTAAGTAAACTTAAACGTTCTACGCCTGCGGCCCAGCCAAAGCTTGGACAGTCGGGGCCTCCCATGTTTTTGATTAAAGTATCATAGCGACCTCCGGCAACCACAGCGTTTTGGGCACCAAGACTGGTGTTGATAATTTCAAAAACCGTGTCGTTGTAATAATCTAAACCTCGAACTAAGCGGGTGTTGACTTTAAAAGGAACATTTAGAACTTCAAGCAAGGTTTTGATCTCGGAAAATTCCTTTTGGCTTGTAGGATTGATAAAGTCTTCAATGCTGGGAGCCTGATTTAAAATTTGCTGATCACTTTCAGATTTGCTGTCTAGAATTCTTAAGGGATTGGTTAATAAACGCTTTTGACTCTCTTCTGAAAGTTCAGCGGCGCGAGCTTGTAAAAATTCAACCAGCACTTTCTTATAGCTTTCTCGGTCCTCGTTGGTCCCTATGCAGTTGATTTGAACTTGCCATTTTTGGTCGGGGTTTAAATGCATTAAGAGTCTATAACCTAGCTCAATAGTTTCAGCATCAATCTTGGGGTCTCTTAAGCCAAGGTTCTCGACACCTATCTGAGTGAACTGACGTTGCCGTCCCATTTGAGGCCGCTCATGCCGGAACATCGGGCCTTGATAAAAAACTTTATAAGGGATTTCTCGAAATAATTTATGGCTTATAAATAGTCGTGCCATACTGGCCGTAGCTTCAGGCCGCAAAGTGAACCCTTCGCCCCCTTTGTCAGTAAAGCTATACATTTCTTTGGAGACAATATCGGTATTTTCCCCAAGGTTTTTGGCAAATACTTCCGAGTGTTCAAAAATGGGAGTCTCGTGCTCTTTGAAGCCATAACTTCTAGCGAGCACACGTGCTGAATTGATAATGAAGTGTCGTTTCATAACATCTTCTGGGAAAATATCGGGGCAACCCCGAGGAGATTGTATTTTACTCATGCTGTGAGCTCCTTAACAAAATCTAAATTAGTCTATCATTGACAAGTCTGGCAAGTTTTCATTCAATTTAAGTCATACGTATAATGTCATCGTTAAATGTATCTGTCTGATATTTTAAAAATTATTTAAGACTATAACTTGAGGGAGGGCGTAATGCCTAAAAAAGTAAAAAAACCAAGCACCAAAGTAGCAAAGCAACCTGCAAAAAAAGCCGCCAAAAAAACATCTAAAAAAAGTTCAAAAAAAGTTAGTAAAAAGGCAGTCAAAAAAACGGCTAAATCATCAACTAAGTCCGCTACCAAAAAAAGCACTAAAAAAATCGTAACAAAATCTGCCAAGAAGAATGAAAAAAAATCCATTAAAACGCCGATTAAAAAAGTCGTAAAAAAAATATCGTCTGTAAAAAACAAAACTTCAAAAATGAAGGCTCCTGTTGAAAAAGTAAAATCCCCAAAAGCATCTACGGTAGCAACACCCTTGAAAAGTTCTTCGGGTCACGAGTTAAAGATTGGTCAAGTGGTCCCTGATATGGAGTTGCCCTCCACAGATGGTGGTTTTAGTTTTGCAAAACATAAGGGCCAAACTATTGTATTATTTTTCTACCCTAAAGATCACACTCCGGGATGTACTCTTGAGGGCCACGACTTTACAAATCACTTGAAAGAATTTGCCAACAAAAACACTTTGGTATTCGGGGTTTCAAAAGACAATCTATCTTCCCATCAGAAATTTATCACTAAACAAAATTATCAACACCATTTGATCAGTGATGAAAATGAAAAACTATGTCAAGCGTTTGGCGTAATCAAAGAGAAAAGCATGTATGGTCGAACCTATTTAGGTATTGAAAGAAGTACTTTTATTATCAATTCTAATGGAGTGCTTGAACATGCTTGGCGTGGTGTCAAAGTCGATGGTCACGTGAAAGAAGTCTTGGGTAAATTAAAATAATTTAAATTTAATGTTATTGATACTAGTAAAAGTTTTTAAATTAGAGGCTAAATATGTTTGATTTAGATAGTTTTGAAAAAATTTATGACATTTCGCCTTTAATTTCAGAAAACATCGCAGTCTTTCCTGGCGACACTCCTTTTAAGCGTCAAGTTTTAATGTCACAAGATCAAGGTCATCACCTTGATCTTTCAAGTATTCATACAACGGTTCACTTAGGTGCGCATGCCGATGCTACAAATCATTACGGCCCCGGAGAGCAAGGTATAGATCAAAAAGATGTGCGTGTTTATATGGGAAGTTGTCAGGTCATACAAGTGCGAACGGCCTTCAATCAACGAATCTCACTTTTTGATTTTGAGATCAATCAAGTCACTAAACCTAGAGTCTTGTTTAAAACCCTATCGTTTCAACCCAATGAATGGCGGGATGATTTTGTAGCTTTATCAGCAGAAGTGATTCAAGCCTTGGCTAAAGTAGGCGTCATTTTGGTTGGGATTGACACACCTTCGATTGACCCATCATCCTCCAAAAGCCTCGAATCCCATAAGGCTGTATTAGAAAATAATATGTCAGTGCTGGAAGGATTGGTCTTAGATGAGGTAGCAGAAGGGGAGTATCAGTTGATGGCCTTGCCCCTTAAAATAAAAGACGCCGACGCATCTCCTGTCAGAGCTATTCTTTGCAAGTTTTAAATGTGGGTCATTATTTTTTAAGGCCTTAATATCATTTTTTTGTAATTTATAGCTACACAGGGACAAATAACACTCAATACTTTTGATTAAATATAAATATAAATATTTAATTAATGTAATGTCGTTAATTTAAGGACTATAATTAAACAAAAGGGAACTTATTTTGTTTTCGCAGCTTGGATAAAACTTGAACGTCCAAAGTAAACGGATAGTAAATAACCTAACCAATAGTCTAACTACAAATGGGCCTAAATACTTAATGCTGTAAAACTTATTGGCAGCTCACTTTATAAATATACAAATACACGATTCTTGTGATGCAAAGTTTCAACTTTTTAAGCATTAATTATCCTTATTTTTGTAATCACAAGTGAGTTTTCTATGGCACTGCATTTGCTTTAAAATATCTAGTTTAAATGTATTTAAGCTATTTAAAAGATCTAAGTTTTATAGTTTTAAGATTTTATTTTTTCAGATTTTAGTTTTTTTTAGGATATTTTAAATTTACTACGGCTAAAGTTTTCTACGTAGGGATATAGGATTATGAAAAATCAATTTTTATGCATTATAATTTTAATTATTTATACCCAAGTAAGTGCAGATGATATTTGTATAAAATATCTTTCAGGCCAATCTTCGACATTCGACCCCAATCGTGGCTCTGGCAATGGTTCTGGACCAGGAAAGGACTTTTGGAATTTTGGAGATCCACAAATAAAATACAATGTATATACCAAGCAAGATCCCTATAAATTATACTTTAAAAATAATTTGGTGAATCAGAATTTATTTTCACTGACTCCAAATTTTATCAATATGAATATTGCTAAACAAATAAATGCTATTCCACAAAATTTACAAAGGTCGACAAACTTAACGCCTCAACCTTCAATCCCAAATCAAAGCAATTCAATGGGTACAAGGCCAATCCTGGAAACAAGTTACTCTTATTTTGTGTATGATGTTGAAACCGGAGTTGTAAGGGCATTTAATTCAAGAACTAGAGAATCCAGACAGATAACAATGGTTGAACTTTTGTCAATGTATCAACTTGAGACATCCTATTTTCCTTTTGTATTTGATGCCTCAAAACCGACTCAATTAATATTTGGTGTTGGTGCAGGGGCATTGAGTACAAGTACTTTCTCCTATCAAACTTTAATTAGAAATGGTGGGCATGTGCAGCTAGCCATAGCTTACCGTGGTAACACTATTCCTAATTTAAATGGTTTATATGGTGGGGGCTTCAGAATTCAAGAAGGCGAGATTAAAGTCGAGTTTCAATCTAGAAGTGTAAATTCACCATATCAAGGCACTGTAGATGGGCTTCTTGATGAGGTATTAGCAAATACTTTATCCCCCCTTGTTCAGTCCATTATTTTAAAATCTTTATCTGACTCATTGACTCAACAAAGCGAGGCCCGTCCTGCCCAGCCAGAAGTCGATCGTTTCAATTATGCCCAACCCCAAACCCTATTCCAAAGTCGGTAGATTTATAAATAAATAATAATTAAGATAATTTAATGGTATCTTTCTCTTAGAGCTATAAGTTATTTGGCTCTTAGGTTCATTTCACAAAGTAAGGTAACATTATGAAAGCTTTTAAATGCGTCCTTTTAACCTTAAGTTTAATAATTTTAATCCCAAATTTAGTTTTTGGTGACATGTTTAAAGAATATAATGACTGCATAGATACCCAAGAGCCAAACAGTGTACCAATGTCTTATCTATCAAAATCAGCTAAAATTATTCTTGCAGAGTCCTCAATTATTAAAGATAAAATAGATGCTATGGCTAAGCTATCTATGCTTTCGACCAACTCCAATGTAAAAGAAATTAGAAAATTTTTAGGAATTCCGACAGACACCGCTTTTAAGATCGCCCAGATTCGGCAAGATATGGCAGGAGTTGAAAATTTAACTTTAGCCTCCTCGCAGGATAAAAATGGTATTTGGCCTTGCAGTCATATTTTGAATAATGCTTACGGTCTAGATGGACAAAAGCTAAGTCAAGAGGACGCACTGAAGGCCTGGGAAGAGCAAAGACTGCAAGCGATGAAAAGCCTAAAACGTCTGAATGAATCCCAGAAAAAAATAACTACTATAGGAAAAACTCCTTGGGAAAATAATATGGGAACAATGCCTTTAGATGGTCTTGGCAAAGGTTTTGATAAACCAAATGAAACTAGCGAGCCCTTCAATCCACGATCAAGAGGCTTAATGGAGCAGATATTTACTCCAGAAAACGGCGAACGATCTGAATGGGATAAAGGCATGCCCGGGCCCATAAATAATGGCAATGGCTATCCTCCGTATGATTTAGATTCAAGAGGAATCAGATAAATACTTAAATTTTAATTAAACTTATCATGTTTAAAATATGGATGTGAATTTTCGACTAATTAATAAAATTTGACAAACTATACGATTCATCAACATCATTTAACTTATGAACTTTGAGGCTCAATTAGATTTAAATGGAAAAATAAGTCACGGTAAATTAAGTTTTGTTAATAGAACCCTTGTTTTTTTAAGCAAAGATGGTTTAGCTCAGCAAACTTTTGATGAATACTCCACACTTGCAAACTATGTGGCGAAAAAAAAAATTGTGATAACTTCGACCTTAGATAGTAAAATCAAGATTACCGTGTTTGATCCAAGGTTTGCAGCTCATTTGCGTAAAGAGATGGACATCGATGTGACTTCTAGTATTGGGCATTACTTGCGCAAAAATGAAAGTATAACCTATGTAATGGTTTTCTTGGGAATAATGTTTTTTGGTATTCTAATTTCTTTTGTAACTAAATTATCCTCAGGATACATTATTCAGTTTATAAGTTTCGATTTAGAAAACAGCATTGGTAAAAAAGCTTTTAGCTCCTCTTTCAGTACTAAGGTTGTAAATCTGAATCCAGAAGCTGAGGCACTTTGGCAAAAAATGATCAGCAAGATTATGTCATCAAAACATGAGATCCCTCATAAAGTTGTTTATTATATCGTTAAAGACGAAACGCCAAATGCTTTTGCGCTTCCAGGTGGTATCATAATTATTAATACGGGTTTGATTGCCAAAGCCGAATCTGCAGAAGAAGTACTGGGCGTATTAGCTCATGAGCTGGGACATGTAAAAAATCGTGACAGTATTAATTCTATGGTCCATTTGTATGGATCAAAACTTGTGTTAGGAATTTTATTCGGAGGATCAAATTTAAGTGGCTACACTAGTGATTTGGCAAATCTAAAAAATTCCCGAGATCAAGAAACTAGAGCTGATAAATACGCCCTTAAAATTTTAGACTCTGCCAACATCTCAAGCCTTGGATTTGCTACATTTTTTGAAAAGTTAAATGCTGGTGATTTTGGAGTTAATTTAAGTTGGTTATCAACTCATCCACTTTCAAAAAATAGAGCGGCTATGGCCAAAGCAGCTGCAAAATCCAGCCATGCAAAATTTGACTTTCCGTGGATTGAATTTCAGAAGCTTGTGCAGAATTAACGCTCTTCGCCTGTATCTAGTAATATGGCGGTAGCTACTACTAACCAACCATCAATAGCATTAGTATCGTAATCAATTTTATATTTATCTTTAAGGGAAAATCTGCGAGTGAAATTGCCAAATTTTTTACCGCCTTGTTTGTGAAAGATAAAATGTATTGGGATATATTTTCCAAATATAAAATACCTACGAATGATAGACATGATGATGCTATCTTCTGATGCTGAAAATAAATACTGACCATTTGGATTATAGCAGTGCCAGTGAATACGAAAAAAATTATCTAAAAATCGTTTTTTGAATATAGCCATGACATGTCCATTTTTAGACTGAATATTATACTCATGATTGAAAAAAAAGTGTCCTGAGGAAGGTTTTATCGAAAACAATTCGTTTTTTTCAAGACCAGAAACAGTGGCATTTCGTTTAGGAGCCGTAAACTTAATTGTCATTATGGCTACCGTTATACCAAGCAATAATGCCGCTATTATAGCGGCGGGTTCACCGGGGGCTAGTTTTAAAGAAAAAACGAATAGAAATACAAAAGTTGTTATACCAGCTGTCCAAGCTACAAACTTTGAAATAAATCTTTTAAACCACGATCTTGGTCGTTCAGCAGCGTAAGTTTCAGAATTGTCTTCTGATACAATGGTATATCCTTCTTTAAATACCTGAAAGTACGGTTGAACGATTTGATATTTTGAACTTAGGAAGGTCCTATTTAAATCTGAAACAGCAGATATTTTGTCATTAGTATTTGGAACGGTGACTAGTACTGGGGTTTCATTTACATTTGCTACTAATTTTAATGCGGACATTTTATCTCCTTGGATATTAATTAATATTTCGGAGATTTAATATTTTTTATTTAAAATATCTTGTCTTGTATCAATTAAATACAAAGATTTTTATTCGATTTACAGCTTCTACATTTTTATAAGTATTTGAAGTATTTAAATCAATTTTAGGAATTAAGTTTTATTTAAAGATACTTATTTCCTAAACTTGCTCTCAAGTAAAGTAAAAGTTAAACTTGAATTATGGTAGAAAAGCCGAAGAAGAATCCATACGCTAAGTTGGTAAAAAATTTTAAATTGCAGCAGCTCATTGAAACAGGTCGAGATAAAAATCTTGCAACTGAACACATCCCATTTCTTATTAAGTCCATTGAATCGGTATTAGCGTTTGTGAATTATGAAGTTGTGCGTAACAAGTCCACGTTTTTAATGTTTGAGGACATTCACGAAGACTATCTTAAGGCTATCGATATTTTAGAGTCTCTTTCAGGGACTATTCCTTATCGATGGATCAGTCAGTACTATTTTAATACACTTTACCGAGACTCTATGAAGTCGAATTGGCAGGCTCGAAGGGACTGTTTAGAAAAACTATCCACTAATATTGAACTGGCACTCAGATCTGATCCTAACAATAAAGATTTTGTCCTGGATAAGATTCACCTACTTGTATTAGATGCTAAAGAATTTGGCTTTCAATATGAAGTTGCTCTTAATAGGCTGTTCGATTTTTTGCAAACAACAGCCTTAACAACAGAGGATTATGCAATTTGGTCGAACTGGCTTGCATGTATTAATCTTCTTCGAAAGTCTAAAGACATTAAACGAAGTTATTTAAAAAACGCGATCAACGAGTTTTTTCTTACCAGTCGAATGCGTTTAGACGAAGGATCTTTAGCTGCTGATGAATTTCTAAGTGCGATCTGTGATCCTGATTTGGGAATAAATCAGCCTCAACAATTCAAACTAGAGCTTCCATTGTTTATCAATGCGGCTATCGTAAAACAACAAACCCATTTGGATTTAATGAGTTCTGACGATCTTGAAATACAAAGTGGTATTTATATCAATATTTTTGCAAATGTGACGCCGACTCGTGAAGTCGTTATGCACGCTAAAGAGCTTGCAGAGCGAAGCTGGGACTTATTTAAAAGCTGGAATACCTTACAAAATTTTGTGACGGCCCGAAAACATTATGCCTTGTTTATAAAACGAACTGAAGGCGACGAAGCCGGATCTGAAGCTTTGCTTTCAGAGACTGAGACAATTAAGAAGAATTTTGAAGCTAAGCAAAAAAAACTGCTGGTACCGAACAAAATAAAAAGTGGCAAACGACGAACAAAAGTCACCATATTACATTCTATTAAGCCGATTTAGTATGAGATTTTAATTTTATTTATTATTTAAAATATATTTAATAAATAAGATTCGGTATCAAAAGACAGCTGAGTTTTGGTTGAATTTGTAATGCCAGTGGTATTCACTTTGTATATTGAAACGACTTCTGGAAGTGTCAATTCATTAGATGAATTGCATTGCCCGCGGTTAATTGTGGTTTTACATGTGCCAGAAAATAAATCTATAACGGGGCTTGCGGTATATTCTAAAAAATGACTGACTTTAACACAGCCTTGGTGTGTTTCTGATCCACATTTAAGGCCCTTAAGTTCTGGAATGTAGACGGTGTCCCCAACGCTTAAAGCTTTTTTCGGTCCAAATTTTTCTTCATCGCGGAAAAACTTCCCAATCGCAACGGATTGACAAGGATCAAGACAAACGGGCTTGCCATTTAACTTTTGAAATTTTAAGTAGCCCCCACGAACTTCAGTTGCATAACCATATGGGCATTGAGCTTGTTTTTGCTCTTCGAAGTGCTTTTCTCTTGATCCGAAAAATAAAGTCTGTGAGCTTTCCGAGCTTTCGATACAATTGCTAAAGACATTTAAAATTTCATCACTGCAGTAACTGCGTATGGGTGTGAAGAATTTAGTTGGATTAGAAATCTTTCCTAAAAGTTGGCTTTTGGAAAGTTCATTTGGGCATTCAGCCCCAGAGGCTTGGCTTACAACTACAAATACAGCAAGTAAACAGGAAAGGTATTTCACTATTTTAGGCTAACACTAAATATCTTAAACTCACAAATACTCGCTCAATTTTCAAAGCTAAAATTATAAAAATCCTAGACTAAAGGCTATTTAGATCTGATTTTACAGAGTTAAGTTTAGTTTAGTTTAGTTGATGAGATGAAGATGAAGATGAAGATTTAAACCAGAAAGACTAAAGCCACCAAATTTATTTTATAACAAGTGGTCCGGGCATTTAGGCAAATGAGATTCAGGAATAAAAAATGTTGCTAGTTTAAAAAAGTCGCTAAAAACTTTATGCTTTTCAGCGGCGCTTTTTAAATACTCTGACCCCGAAGAACCACCTGTGCCTACTTTTTGTCCCAACATGCGGCCGGCCATTTGCGCATGACGATAGCGCCACATGGTCCACTTTTCATCAATATCAATGAGCGATGTAATCAATTGAAAGGCTGGATTAAGTTTTGGGCTTGAGCGATACACTTGAATAAATAAAGCAGCCATAAGGGCTCGATGGGATAACTTCCAATAGCTCTCTTGGCGATAACTATTATAAGTGGTTTCATCAGTGATCATCTGAAAACTTAGTCGCTCTTGATCTAGTTTTTTTAAAGATAGCTCTTGATTGGCAGTGTTATCGACATGTTGCAAGATATAAGTTTTCTCTTGCTCAAACATTTTTTCCACAGCCAATTTATATTCGTGCCAAAACACATACTGCTCTGCTTGTAGATAAGGTGTTCGCTCAAGCCATTTTTCAACACAAGAAAATAAGCTGCTACTGGTCTCTGCGGCTTGAACTTGGGTGCTCTCTTTAGTTTCTAAAAATTGATGATAGGGGCAGCCCCCCATTATAGCTCGGTCCTTTGCACGTAAACCCATTTTGTTTTCAATCAAGCGAAACTGCGCACTTTGAAATCCTGATGCTGCAAATAATAAGTTCCTGAATTCCAAAAACTCTAAGGGCGTCATAGTTTCTAAGACATCAATTTGAGCAATCAATAATCTTTGAATCTCGATGATTCTATGTAGACGATGATTAGCTAATTGTAATTCTGAATCTGAAACAAAATTTTTATCAAAAAGCAAAATAATAGAGTCGACCTCCCATAAAATCTGCTTAAACCACAATTCATAAGTTTGATGAACGATAATAAATAGCATCTCGTCATGGGCTGGTTTTGGGCTATTTTTTAAACTCATTAATTCTTGTTTATTGGTAAGCTCTTGGATTTTTAAATAAGATGTATAGTTAAAATCAACATTAGACATTAGACCCTCGCTCTTCCGGTTTATAAGACATTGATAGCCTTTCAGCTGTTTTGACAAAAAGGTCAAGGTCCTCTGTCGTTGAGTCAAAGCTGGTCATAAGGCGAATAATGGTTCGTTTTTCATCCCAGATGTAAAAAAATATTTGGGATCGAAGTTCTTTAACCCATGTTTTAGGAATTTCACAAAATACGGCATTAGATTGCACGGGGAGTAAGACTTTGATTTCGGCAATAGGTTTAAGCTGACTTTCAAGAGTTTGGGCCAAAGCTAAAGAGTGGGTGGCAATATCTCGCCATAGATCATTTTTAAAATAGGTAAGAAATTGGGAGGCTAAAAATCTAGTTTTTGAGGGCAGCTGCATGGCTTGCTTACGTTCAAATTTAAAGTCTTGAGTTCTAGGTGAACTGGTATTTTTAATTAACACAAGCTCAGCACCAAGTAAGCCATTCTTGGTGCCCCCAAAACTAATAGTATCAGCATACTGAGCTAAGGTTTTAAAATCGGTTTTTAAGTGAACAACGGCATTAGCAAATCTGGCGCCATCAATATGAAGAAATAGTTTATATTTCTGACAGACTTCAGAGATGCTTTTAATCTCTTGTAAACTGTAAACAGTGCCATATTCAGTGGGCTGAGTGATTGAAACCATTTTGGGTTGGCTGTAATGTTGATCGCCCCCGCGAATTAAACTTTTTTCAATGTCTTCGGCTGTAATCTTGCCGTCTTTGGTTTTAATAAGACTTAGTTTACAACCAATGGCCTTTTCAGGGGCTCCGCATTCGTCTAAATGCAAGTGGCTTGAATCAGAGCAAATTACCGCTTGCCAAGGTTTGATAAAATGTTGCAAAGCCAGGACATTGGCCGCAGTTCCGTTAAAGACCAAAAAACTTTCAAAAGATGAACCAAATAAATCTTTTATTAAGATTTTTAACTCTTCGGAAACTTCATCACCTTCATAGCTATGCATATGATTAAAATTGACGGGACTTAACGAAGCTAAAATATGGGGATGTACTCCACTATGATTATCACTGGCTAAACTTCTTGAACTGATGGCTTTCATGGCAAGTCCTTGAGTATTTTTTTATTTAGTATTTACTATTTAAAATTTTATTTTTTATTCTTATTTTTTTATTAAAATTTAAATTTTATTTGCAATTTTTTATGTTCTTAGTTTTTGTTTTAAGTTAATAAATCTATAGGCAATCAGTGCCGCCAATTTTGAAGTGTGATCATCAAAATCTAAAGGGGGACTGACTTCGTAAATACCTAAAGCTCGCACATAATAGTTTTCAAGTAGATATTCAAGCATGCAAAAAAACCAATCAGGATTTAAACCCGTGGCAAAAGATTGGCTTGCCCCTGGGGCAAAGGCATTTGCAAAAGCATCAATGTCTACACTTATAAAACAAGTGGTGTCTTTAATTTTTAAGTTTTTGAAAAAATCTAAAAATTTCGCAAATGCAAAGCTTCCATGCTCCAAAAGATCAGCTAGAAATAAAACCTGCCCACCTTTACTGCGCAGGTAATCGTAATGGACTTGGGTATTACATTGCTCCTGAATTCCAATAGTCACAAAATCAAAAACGTCTTCTTCTAAAAGTCGATAAAAAGGCGTGCCACTAGTAATCCCTTTATCCAAAGGTCGAACATCAAAGTGCGCATCAAAATTGATGATCAAGGGCTTATTAGTGCTGTCAGAGCAAAAGTTTAAAAATGATTTACCATCTACATAACCGTAGTCATGGCCACCACCCAAACTTATAATCGTTTTGCCCTGATCCATAAGGCGCTCTAAGTATGTAATGGCGGTTTTATGTCGAGACACTAAATCTTTTTCGAGTTTTAAATTCCCATAGTCATAAATGGTCGGGGGATTTTGTGTGCTTAAAAACTGCGGACGCATTTTGTATAAATATTTTCTAATTAGATTAGGTGCTAATGCCGCGCCTATCCTTCCACCATTCATAGCAATCCCTTCATCATCGGGAAAACCTAGGACGACAAAGTCACTGCTATCAAGATTTTGGGAAAGATAATCTGCTAATTTGGGATCAGTTTTTTTGTCATGGCCTAAAATGGTGTCTAAATTTACTTTTTCAAACATAACTCAAAAACCCCAGCTTTTCATCGAGTCGCAAATCTTGGCAGCTGCCAATTGTGCAATGATTTGACCGTGTGCACTTGTGGCCCTTCCGGGGTTAGACGCCATGCGACCATCAGGATAAAAGTGTTTCATCTCAGTGGCGCTTAAGGGCCAATGGGTTACTGGTCGATCAATTTTAAACTGAACATTGGTGATATTTTTAAAAGCGTCGGGACAAAAATACTGTGTCACAGATACTTCCCCGCAAGTGGCATGAAAGCCATTTTCATCCTTAAAAACTTCGGTTTCATAATCTTGAACCTCTTTTAAATGCCACCAATTGATCAGGGAAAATTTGGACGTTTCATCGCCTCGCTTGATTTCAGAAAAGCTAGATGTCAAAGGCGCAATATTTCCCCCATGGCCGTTGATAAATAAAAAGTTTTTAAAACCTTGCATTTTCCAAGACTCCACTAAATCTTTAATCACTTGAATGTAAGTGGATGGATTTAAGCTTGCGCTTCCCGCAAAAGCCAAATGGTGATTTGCCATGCCATAATTGAGACTTGGTGCGACAAGTCGGTGGGCCTGTTGTCCAACCAGTTTGCTAATTTCAAAGGCTGTGATGAAGTCCGTTCCCATCAATCCTGTGGGTCCATGCTGCTCGGTAGAGCCTACAGGGATGATTAAAGTTTGACAGGACTTAAGATAGTCCTCAATTTGAGTCCATGTTTTGAGAGCCAATTCCATTTGAAATCCTTAGTGTAGACAACACCCTGTGCAAAAAGTTATATTTCACAGGTTAGCATATATTTAAATTAAAAAAATTCACTTTTAAAATGAACTTTTTTTCTATACATTTTTTTTAAGAAAATATTTTTTTAAATTTTAGATTTTAAAACTACAAGGAGAACTCTTATGCCTTTTGCTTTGCCTGAATTGAATTACTCTAAAGATGCCCTTGCCCCTCATATCTCAGCCGAGACCATTGAATATCATTATGGCAAGCACCATAGAACTTATGTGGATAAATTAAATGCAGCTATTGAGGGAACTCCTGATGCTGAAAAGTCTTTGGAAGATATTATTCGCTCATCATCGGGTGGTATTTTTAACAACGCCGCTCAGGTCTGGAATCATACTTTCTATTGGAACTCTCTGGCACCAAACGGTGGGGGCGAGCCCACAGGGGAATTAGCTCAAGCTATCACCAAGCAGTGGGGTAATTATCAAGCTTTCAAAGAGGCTTTTACAACCGCAGCTTTAGGACAATTTGGTTCAGGATGGGCCTGGTTAGTGAAAAAAGCCGATGGAACCTTAGCAATCACTACTACTAGTAACGCCGAAACTCCGTTAACCCAAAAAGGACAAACGGCCTTATTAACTTGTGATGTTTGGGAGCACGCTTATTATGTGGACTATCGTAACGCTCGTCCTAAATACATGGAAGCTTTTTGGAGTCTGGTTAATTGGGATTTCGCGGCTAAAAATTTTAAAGGCTAAAAAGTTTATTGAGCGGACAAATACCCCGAACAGTTGTTTGGGTTTGATTCATTTTGCAACGGAATATTTTCCACCTGCAGTGGCTTTGGGGCCACTAAACTATTTATATTTGGCAGCGCTAATAAATTTGAAATTATAAAGACTAAATCGGTGCTTAAAGACGGGGCTTCAAACAAAAGGAATGCATGGCCTTCGGCAAAAAAAGTCTGTTTACCAACTGCCCCTCTTTGCATGAACTCAACACCCTGAAGATTAAATGTAAACTCTGATAATCGGCGCGAAATCTGATTTATTCCTTGTTGGCTTAAGCTCTGTTCTATTTCAGAAAAATAAGTATTTACTCGTTTTAAAATATCATCAAATGAAGGTTCTAGTTCATAATTTTGTGCGAAACCGCCTTTGTCTTGATGAAGCAATAAACGAACGTCCAAAACAACCAACTGTTGATCGCCAACTTGATCCTCTGATATGGAAATATTAAGCCCTGTATTTAGATCAATAAAAAGTGAGATAAATTTACGTTCAGGAATGTCTTCAGATCGAGTATCAGAATATATAAGGGTTTGAACTGCATTTTCGATGTAAGCTTCGGAAGCCATTAACACTCTTGAGCTTGGATTGGCTTTGAGCTTTTTCAGTAACATCAGTTTTTGCACAATTACAGCTTGATCTGCATTAGGTTTATAAACATATCTATTGTACTCACCAGCTATATTCTTCAAAGTTTCTGGAATTGAAAAGGCGTTTGGGTCCATAGCTATTGAGGCTGAGTAAAATCTTTCAAAAGCATCCTCAGAAATTTTCATATCCTTAAGTTCTTTTCGAATAGTCGCTTTCATTTCGCCAAAAACAAAATCTACCATAAGATCAAACCATCCTTCAGTCCTCTCTGCTTCGGGGACTGGATTGGTTGGATTGGTTAGAACTTGAGTTAAAATAGGCCCGGGACCCTCAGCATATACATTAGGACATAGAAAACATATGACACCAACACAGACTAATTTAAACATGGATTTGGTTAGTTTTGTTTTTGGGATCATTTTGTTACCTTAAGTTTAATATTTTTCGCCGTTTTAAAATTTAAAACTACTTTCCACAAATAGAGATTTAAGTATTAGGTTAGGCAAATCCTAAGCCAAGTCTTTAAACAATGAATGCAAGATAAAAAATTTAATTTTTTTTAAAATTTATCTAACAAGTATAAAAAGCAAATTTCAGCTTAAAGATAAGTGTAAAATTTAAATATTTTTTAAGTCTAAATCCTAAAAGATTTAGTAGTTAGGGGCCTTAAAACTTAAAAAGAGTTTGGCACTAGTACTGCAATACATCGTACTTAGAAGCTAACAAGTGAGGTAATAATGCAGAAATTGTTCAAGACTTTGACACCTGTCGTTTTAATAGTTCTTTTGGCGGATTTTAGTTTTGCTTTAAACCTTACTAACTTGAGTGCCAGCACATATCGCTGCTCAATTGGCAATACATACAACGTATTGATTGAAACAAATGTCTCTGGCTCTAATCACAGAGCTTGGAATTATGATTCTATGTGTAGTCTTGGAATTTTAACAAGTAAGATCTACGAGACAGGCTCTAGTAATTCTGAGCTTAAGGTTTGTGCCGACGAAGTGACTACAGATTTATATCTCTGTCAGAATGAATTTTTAGAACTTAATGGGAATACTGGTCTTGGCCGATTAGATATCAAGCATGGTGATGAGTGGGAAGTTGTCAATGCACTTTGCTTTCAAGCCCCTTGTCCGAAATTTATCATGAGACGAGAACGACCAACGAATCCTAGACCCGTTTGTATCCAAGCTCCTTGCCCTGAAACTTTAAATGATTTGATTGTGAATTAGTTTTTAAAAGATCACTAAGTTTATTTAGACAAAATTTTCCTTTCAAACGAGGTCATTGCAAGTTTCGCTGATACTCATTGCCTAATACTCTTTACCGTTCTTAAGCCATAAATCGTGAGCCTCTTCCCAACTAGGTATTAGATTTGTCTCGTAACCGTAAGTTTTACCAATCGCGATCTTTCTAAAAATTTTCATCGCTTTTAAATGCGCTCCAGAATGTATATATTTTAACATATGAGCTTTGCTCTCCCAAGCCGTTAACGTGTGTTGGAATTTGTTGATTTGTTTAACTTCAGAATAAAGAATTCCTGGAGCAGAATCAGCTTGTATTTTACTTGGTAGAGCATGACGCCAAAAAACAAAAGTTGACCAAAAACTTTTCGGCTTTAAACCGGTGATTGAAACATAAAATTTTGCAGGAAGATTTTTCGTTTGTGATGTCATTTGGTAATTTCCACATTAAATTTAATAAATATTATCTTCTAATAATTTTCACAATTTGAGCCTAATTTGTCTAAATACAATATAAAGCCGCCAGACCATAAGTACAATCGTATTAACTCATAAGTAAATGACACCATAAATTTTAATCCTAATAAAAACGAAAAAGAATATTTTTTAAATTGGCACCATAGTTGCTAATATTATTTGATGAAATTTTTATTTTCCGTATTTGTAATTTGTAATCTTGGGATTCATTTTACAAAATTAAATTATATTTATGCCAGTACGACTGAGTGCTACAAATTCCTAAATGATAAAACGCCAGAACTGGTATTCCCGACGCAAGATCAATATGCTAAGGATGAATTGCCTCGAGAAGTATTTGCTATCAACCGTAGGTTTGAAGTGTTCCGTGGCGTTAATTGGGACTTTACGAATGAACAAATTGCTAACTTGATGCTAGAAAAATATGGCAGAAACTCAGTTCGAAGGGTCAGAAACGCAGAGGATTAATCTAAAGTTAACAGTGAGCACAACTTGGCTGATCTCAGTAAACTGCCAACTTCTAAACTTGCCGAATATGTACTAGACCATACAAGCGGTGTCTTGATTCAAAATTCTTTATTTCTTTCAGCTACATTTGATCTCGGTGTAGCCCACTATTTTTCGACACAAGGTAATGGGCGACGACTTATCTATCATTTCATGGCTCCGATAAATGCTATAAATGTTACTGCATTTGCTAGAACTTTTAGTTTTCAAGAAAGGGGTGAGGCCGAAGTGATGATACCTGTGGGTATCCAACCTTCTGAAATCATTCAAATACTTGAGATTGGAAACAATGGGTCCATTATTGGTAGATGGTACCGTCAAGGAGAAACTATTATTCATGAAGATGTGAACAATGTACCAATTCCAAGGCCAAGATTTAACACTATTTTTAGATTGAGCTGGAAGTAACTTTGGTTACAATCATTGATCTTGAAAAACTCCAACCGCTTTTAAAGCCAGAGATTGCAACACATCAAGGATCTGGGTTTTAAAAGCATTTAGTTGAGGGTTCTTTAAATCCATCGTAGTAAGTTCTGGGATCAATTCCACGGCTTTGGTATTTAAAGCCAAGATCAGGGCATTTCTTTTTAAACCAAATCCGCGAGCTCGTGATAATGGCGTCCCGATAAATCTTTTTTCTAAAACTTTATGGGACGAGTTTAAAATAAGAAGAATCTCTTTTAAGATACTCTCTCTTGATGTTAAATTTTTATTATTTATCGAGCCTGCAGAGAAAACTTTAATATTCCAAGGACACACATCTTGGCAGATATCGCAGCCAAAGAACCATGATTCAAATTTTTTGGCCAAAGCTACTGGTGGGATGGATTTGCTTTCAATCGTCCAGTATGAAATGCACTTGTTGGCATCGAGTTTTTTGGGAGTTAACGCTTGGGTGGGACAGGCTTCTATGCATTTGGTGCAGGTTCCACATCTATCAGGATGAGGGCTTAAAAGTATATCAGAGGAGTTAAGTTCTATTGTTGTTACAATTTCACCTAGCAAAAAATAACTGCCTTGCTGTTGATGGATTAACATCGTGTTTTTACCTATCCAACCCAGACCGGCTTGATATGAAAAATCCCTCTCTAAAATAGGTTTTGAGTCGGTAGCCGTTTTAAATTCGTGGCCTTTGAATTTAGCTTTTAATATTTCAGCGGCTTCATCTAACTGCTGTTTAAAGAAATGATGATAATCTTCACCTTTAGCATAAGCCGCAATTTTTAACGGTGTTAGATTTTTTGCTTTTGGATGATCAAAATAATTTAAAGTCACACAAATTACAGATTTAGCTTGTGGTAAAAAGGTCATTAAAGTTTTTTTTAAATGTCGATGCTCTTCTAGATACTTCATCTCTGCATGTAAATTGTCATTCAACCAATCTTCATAAAAACTTAAACTAAAAGGTTCGGTGACGCTCGTAAGTCCAATATTTGTAAAACCCAGAGGTTTAAGTGCGCTTAAGATTTGTTCTTTCATTGCCTTAAGCTTACAATCTTCAGTGTGGTGAAGCCAAAACAAATTCTTGATATGCAAAAGTTTACAGTTCGTACCAGCGTCATAGGTCTTCTTAAGACCTTAGAAGATGCAGGGTTTGAAGCTTATATCGCTGGTGGTGCGGTCAGGGATATGCTGTTAGACAAAATGCCCTCTGATTTCGACATTGCTACAAATGCCAGACCGAAAGATATTAAAAGACTGTTTCCTAAGTACACCAATCGTGGGGAAGCCTTTGGTACAATCGCCGTGATTTTAAATCCAGATGAAAATTATGAAATTACCACCTATCGATCCGAAGATGTTTACACAAATTCTAGGCATCCTGATCACATCAAATTTTCTAATAGTATTTTTGATGATTCCGCACGAAGGGATTTCACCATCAATGCCATGTACTGTGATCGCCATGGAAATATCATTGACCCCCAAAATGGGTTTCATGATTTAACTCAACAAATTTTAACAACTGTAGGACCCGCGGATGAACGATTTAACGAAGATGCACTTAGAGTATTAAGAGCCTTTCGGTTTAAAGCCCAATTGGGATTTTTCCTGCCCCAAGAGGTTGAAGCTGCCGCTATAGAAAATTGGGTTAATTTAGCTAAAGTATCTTCCGAGCGTATTTATGTCGAATTAAAAAAAATGGGGGCGGGCAGCTACTTCGATCAAGTTTTACCTATTTTACTTAAATATGAACTTTTGGAATACTTTGTTGAATCCAAATCGTGGCCTAAAACTTCAAGAGATAATGATTTTATTTTAAACTACTTTAATCTTAGGCTGAGTCGAATTAAACTTCAAAACCAAAATCTTAAAACCCCTAGCCTTGAAAATCAATTCATTAAAACTCAGAACCTTAAAAGTCAAAATCCTAAAGCTTCTGGTTTGGATTCGATCGTTCCTGAATTTCAAAATGTTACAGAATCTATTAATTTTATTTATGGTTTTGAAGATTTCATTGCTGAGTATGCCATACTGCTAACCACAAACTATGTAAGTTATGTGCAAGCTTGGCTGAATTTTTTGCCATTTAGAAAATCCGAGAAGTTAAAGCTTGAGAATTCAATCTATCTGTTTAAATATTTAAACACTTTAGGTCAAAAGCCGGAGCTTAGCCGTTTAGAGCCAAGCACTTATATTGGCAAAACGATCAGGTTTGGACTTGAAATTTATGATTTAGTTTCACTTAAATTTTTTGTTACCTATGAATTTTTAAAACTTTTTAAAATTCAAGACCATGTTGTCAAACATATTGTTGATTCCATCCAAGCTCTTGAGTTTGTCCCTCAAACTTTAATAGCAGGTCGGGATCTTATATCTTTAGGATTTAAACCTGGCCCTGAATTGCGACGACTTGTGGATCAAGCTTTTGAGATGCAACTGCAAGATCCAAGTCTAACTAAAGATCAAATTTTAGGAAAACTTAAACTTAACGGAATTGATTAAGGGATTAAAATCCCAATATTCATAATCCAGGATTGCAATAATTCAATTAATAATTTGGGATTGAAGATTTTGTCTAGGGTTTGCCTAATGTTCCGCGTTTTTTACCACTGTGGTTACGCCAATTATAATCGCTACTTTGGGTGTACCGAGCTTGCCACTCTTCCCATTTTTTTTTGGGGTGTTGATGGCGAACCGTCCCATCTTTATCAAAAATTTTAGGTGGCTTACCAATTAAAAATCCAACCACTGAACTGAATAATCCCATTGAGTGTCCTTGTTGTAGGTTCTAAATGTACTGCTAATGTACTTTATCTTTGCTCAATCTGTCTAGTCAGCCCTTGATGCTGTCCCGAGCAGCACCCTTACCTCAGGTGGTCTGTCTAGTTCACTCTTGGGCTTACGCCCAATCGCTGGAACTTTTCCTTCAGTCAGGCTTAGCAGCACCCTCACATGCGGTGGTTTAAAACTTGGCTTTAAGGGTGGTCATATACATAGTGTCGACACGAAGTAATCCGGCTTTGGGCGGAACATTATCAAAACTATATCGATAAGCTAAGCCTAAGGAAAAATTGCCGTAAAGCATGACACTTAACGAAGGTTCAAGCCGAACCTCGACATCTTCAGTGTCTTTTAAATTCAGTTTGCTTTCCACCCAAAATTTACCGCTTAAAGTGGGACTAAACTTAGCATTAGCTTCGACATACGCACGATAAAAGCTGATGTTGTCGGTGGGGCCGGATTGAGGACCTTCCAAATACGCTGTTTCTTGACGAAACAGATAACCATGTTCTGTTAAAAAGTTTTGATCATCGGATTTTATAAAATAATAGGATACACCGGGGCCAACTTCCAAGCGATCTTCAAAACCTCTAAAATTATCTTTGGCCCATGATACGGTCGCAAAACCACCAAACATTTCGCTGAACATTTTTTCGTATTTGAGTTCCAGAAGCGAGTTCTCAGAAGTTCTTAGGGTGACAGTGTTCACAGTTCCTTCGGATTGAAAATACTCACCACGAAAAGTGAAAGTATCTTGTTCCGTAAGTTTATACTTTGTTAAATTTTTTAAAGACACGGCTTGGGATTCGGCGTTTCCTTCGTTTACAATCAAGCCAACTTCACTCTCGCTCGTCCAATTTTCAGCAGCTCCTGCGGCCATAGAGATAGTGGTTGCAAGCGTTATTAAAAGAGCTTTACAGCCATTTTGCCAACGGGATTTTGAAGATATAAGTTTATTTAAGCTTTGAAAAAATAAAGCAATTGTTGCAAAAAGATTCATTTTAAACGGGCTCCTGGTTATATTTAGAAAGTAAGTTTCTAAGACTTTTATAGCTTGGCGTCAAAGTTTAATAAGGGGTATAATTTAAAGACGAAATGTTTTGTATCTAAAAAAAGGAGACTCCCTTTGCAACCCATTGATGCCATGAAATTAATTCGTCCTCGCAGACTAAGAAAAAACCATGCAGTCCGACAGTCTGTGCAAGAAACACTTTTGACAGCCGCTCATTTGGTTCAACCTTTATTTATCTCTAGCACCACAGAAAATATATCTTCTATGCCTGGACAGACACGACTTAATTTAACGGATCTTAAAAAAAAGATTTTAAGCCTTAAAGATTTAGGACTCTTTGGTGTGGCTCTGTTCTCCCATATTCATGAAAAGCACAAAGACGCAAAAGCCTCAATGGCTTTAAAAGATGAACTTTATTTTGAAGCTATTCATTGTGTTAAAGACACAGCCCCGGAACTACAAGTTATAACAGACGTGGCTTTAGATCCTTACTCTTCAGAGGGGCATGATGGTTTAGTGTCGCCCACAGGGGAAATTTTAAATGATGAAACCTTAGAAGTTTTGGCTCAAATGGCTTTGCTTCATGCTAAACACGGCGCTGATTTTATTGCACCTTCTGATATGATGGATGGGCGAGTTTTTACTATCAGGCAAGCTTTAGAAATGAACGCTTATAAAAATACTGGAATTATAAGCTATACTGCTAAATATGCTTCGAATTTTTATGGACCTTTTCGCGAGGCTTTAGACTCTGCCCCCAAAAAAGGCGATAAAAAATCTTATCAAATGGATTTTGCAAATTCCAATGAAGCCCTTCGAGAAGCATTATTAGATGCGGACGAAGGCGCTGATTATTTAATGGTTAAACCAGCGGGTTTGTACTTAGATATTATTTATCGGTTAAATCAGATGAATTTAGCTCCGATTGCGGCCTATCAAGTCAGCGGCGAGTACTCCTGTCTTATGGCTGCCATCCATCAAGGTTGGCTCGACCAGGATAAAGCCATCAACGAGTCCTTAATTGCTATTCGACGTGCGGGTGCCAGTTTAATTTTTACTTATTTTGCGGAGCAATGGGCAAAAAGTAAGTCTTAAATTTAAGCCTAAATCTTGATTGAGTGTTTCATTATGAATAGCTAGGTTCTATTGCTAAATTAATTCTTTAAATTGTCACAAAATGATACAAAGGGATGTGGTTTTTTCCAAGGACTATGACATTCCTGTGACATTTTTGGTGAGCAATTGGTTTAAATTTAAAGAGTGGAAAGTCGTTTATTTGTCTATCATTACATTAAAAGTTCAGCACTGCCTGGACCGAAATTACCTTTTGATGATGCCGATACTAATACTAATCCTCACGTTATGCTTTTTGAGACTTGTCTTAGAAAGATTTGGATCTCTTACGAAGACCTTGAATCCCTAGTTGTAGATAAAACCGTTTTTGAAACTTTAGAGGTTTTAAAAGAAGATGAAGCCTATGGTTTTTTACTAGAAGTGATTTGTGGTCTTAAATCTCCTTTAATTGGGGAGACTGAAGTTTTTGGTCAATTTAAAACCCAAGTTTTAAAAAACTTAGGAGCTAAAAACCCATTGCTTAAAGTCATTTTTTCCTTAGTTGCAGACACCAAAAATATCAGATCCCAGCATTTAAAAAATTTAGGTTCGAGCAGCTATGGCAGCCTGGCTCGTAAGCATCTGGTAGGTTTTAAATACTTAGATATCCTTGGTGCAGGCCAATTTGTGCAAAGTCTTAAACCTTGGATCGAAAAATTAGATATCCACACCAATGTGTATACGCGTTCGCCCGAAAATTATGCAAATCTTTTTGCAAGTTCCTCTTGGGTTTTACAACCTATAAAAGCCTTCGCACCAAAGCAGCCCTCTCATAAAAAAGCTTTATTTGTGTGTGCGCCTATGGATATGACGGGATTTGATCTGTCACTTTATGACTTGGTCATTGATTTTCGCGATGTTGAATTGGTGGGTGATATCAATCATCCAAATCTCAAAGTTTTGACCGAAGTTTTTCAAGAGATTGCTAAAGATAATCTTTTGGCTGAACAGAAAAAACATGATGCTTTAATCTCAATTGAACAGGCTTCACAACTTTATATCACAGCTATGAATCATCGCCCTTTTGGTTGGGATGATTTAAGTGCCTAAATTCAAATCAGACTCCATCATAATAGGTTCTAGACAAAGTGATCTAGCTAGAATCCAAGCAATGTCTGTGGCTCAGATCCTAAAACATAAAATCCCTTCTTTAAAGATCTCATTTTTTAATCGTCCTTCCTTTGGGGATTTAAATTTAGATATGAATCTTAAAGAGACACATTCTAAGGGTGTTTTCACACAAGAGTTTAAATCCTTACTTCATGATAAAACCTGTGATTTGGTGGTACACTCATGGAAAGATCTGCCTATTGATGACGACCCTTCGACAGCTCTTTTAAGCATAGGTCCTCGAGAAGATCAGCGTGATCTATTATTTTTAAAAAAAAATAGTCTGGGGCACAAACAGTTAACAGTTCTAACTTCAAGTCCTAGGCGTGAGTTTGCCCTGCAAAATTCCCTTTCAGCTTTGCTGCCCTTTGCCGTATCCCATCTAAAGATTGAAGCCATCAGAGGTAATATCCCCACGCGATTCAATAAGTTTTTGGAAAGCACAGCCGATGGATTTGTTGTTGCAAAAGCGGCCGTTGATCGTCTGATGGCGACCGAAAACACTGACATGAGTGCCGAGTTTAAAAATATTCGCGAGCAAATATTAGCAGTCTTTGAGCAGTGTCATTTTATGGTTTTACCTCTTTCGGAGTTTCCCACAGCCGCGGCCCAAGGGGCCTTAGCTATAGAGATTTTAAAATCCAACCCGTTGCTCGCTGAACTGCAAGCCTGGTCTAATCAAGAAGTAAATGGGCTAGTGATGAACGAACGAAAGCATCACAAAAACTATGGGGGCGGATGTCATCAAGCCATGGGATTTTCAGCTCTAAAGTTACCCTTTGGTGATGTTTTATTCACTCGAGGTACTTTCGAAGGTCAAAATTTTCACACCCAAAACTTTAAGCCGCACAAAAAGTTAACGACAAAATTTAACGAGTGGGATTTATTCTCGCAAAGTCAGCTAGAGTCTGAACGCTCAAAAAGCATTTACACTTTTGAGGAGCTTGCAAAGTCCCATTCGGGCCCATTAAGTTTTTATCCCGGGGATGAGTTTGTAGTGACTCGTTATGAGGCCAAGCTTGAGAGTTTAAAAGCAAAGGATTACATACTTTGGGTATCAGGTCAGAAAACATGGGCTAAATTGGCTCAAGAGGGTTTTTGGATTAATGGTTCCCTGGATGGACTAGGGGTAGAGCATAAACCAGATCTAGCTTTTTTGAAACCAAATGGGAAATATTGGTTAACTAATTCCTCTTCCCCTGAGGAAACATCGGGAAACTTTAAAACGCTTTCGACCTATGATTTAAAGTATGACGTACAAGATCAGGATTTAAGGCAAGATATTGAAACCAAAAAATGTTTTTTTTGGATGAGTGGACATGGTTTTGAATCCGTCTTAAAATCAAATCCGGAAATAAAACATAAAATTCATTTCTGTGGTTTGGGCCGAACCTTTGAAACATTACAAAAACATTTAAGTCCAGCGCAAATTTATTTTTGTTTGAACGAGCAAGATTTCATCAACCAAACTTTGCTGTAAAATGAATAATTTATTAAAAATTAACAAGTTATTTGGATGTTATAAAAAAATAATTAGGACTAATTAGTAGCTTATTTTTTAGGATAAAATATGTATACAAAATCTATAGACAAGCTTAGTTCAGCAGAACTTTTTGAACGAGCTTTATTAGTTGCTCCTGGCGGAGTGCATTCTCCTGTTCGTGGTTTTCAAAGCGTTGGTGGTTCTCCCATTTTTTTTAAAAGTGGTATGGGCGCAAAACTTACAAGTGTGGAAGGGGATGAGTACATTGATTTTTGTCAAAGTTTTGGTCCACTGATTTTCGGTCACCAAGACCCTGATGTGAAACAAGCCGTACTAGGAATGATTGACACTCTTTGGACGTCGGGAACATGTGAGCCCTATTCCCTTCGGTTAGCCGAGTGGGTGAAGTGCTATTCCCCAGCGGTGGATAAACTTCGTTTTGTCTCCAGTGGAACAGAAGCTGTGATGAGTGCCATTAGGGTCGCTCGAGGTGCAACCCAAAAAGATAAAATCATTAAATTTGAAGGTTGCTATCATGGTCATGTAGATGCTTTACTTGTGAAGTCTGGAAGTGGCTTAGCGGGCGAATCGGCATCTGACTCGGCCGGTGTATCTGCACTTTTGGCTTCCCAAACTATTGTGTTGCCGCTGGATAATGAGCAAGCTTTTAAAGATTGTATTGATAAATATAAGGATCAAGTCGCTGCCGTTATTTTAGAACCTTTACCCGCAAACTTTGGTCTTTTAATACAAAGACCTGAGTACATAAAATTTGTTACAACCTATGCCCAACAAAATAATGTAATGGTTATTTTTGATGAAGTGATCTCGGGCTTTCGAACGGCTTTTGGGGGTATGGCGGAAATTTTTAATCTTAAACCTGACTTAGTCACTTATGGTAAAGTTTTAGGTGGCGGGTTACCGGTGGGATGTTATGGCGGGCGTCAAGATTTAATGGATTTTGTGGCTCCTCTTGGACCTGTTTATCAAGCAGGAACTCTAAGTGCGTCGCCACTGGGCATGGCGGCTGGGCACGCTCAACTTAAAAAAATGGCGGACTTAAATATTCACACCATTCTTGAAGAGCGAGCTCAAAAATTTCAAGCCCATATCACACAAGAATTAGAAAACAATGCTTGGCCAATGCAAATGGTAAGATTTGGCAGTTTGTTTTGGTTTGTACAAAAGTCCAATGAGCCTGTCCGAACGGTTGGTAAGATCTCGGGACAACATAAAGAATTTTTTAAACATTTCTTTAAACATTTGATTCAAGAAAAAATATTTATGGCACCGAATGGGTATGAAGTCGGTTTTATAGGTTACGCCCATACACCTGAAATTCTTGAACTTGCTGCAGATAAGATCCTGCGAGCCCTAGATAAAACTTTTAATAAATTATGAGCCTTGTATTTGCAAAATCTTCTTTAAAAAATAAAAAAGCCATGATCGCGGTCGTGTGGTTTTTATTTACCACGGCCTTAGGCACTTGGTGGGTGTATTTTAGCTATAGACAGTACGAATCTTTACGTCAGACGGTCTGGGAGAATTCGGAAAATGTCTTGAATTACCAAAAAATGTTAGTTCAAGAAGGTTTAGTATTTTTAATACTGGTTATTTTAGGCGGCGGCGCCCTAATTTTCTATTTTTTAAAAGAGTCCCAAATGCTGCAAGAGCGAGAAGCTTTTTTTGCAGCCTTTACCCATGATTTAAAAACGACCATTGCCACCCACAGGCTGTCCCTAGAAAATTCAATTCAAGTACACCGCGCGATTACGCCAAGTGAATACAAAAAAATGTTTTCGGAAAGCCAAGCCTTAGGCTTAAAATTGGAAAATGCTCTTATGTTGTCCCAGAGTGAAAGAACCTTTGGTTTTTTTACGCATTTTAAATTTTCCGAAGTCGTCTCTTCGGTTAAACGCATGTGGCCCGAACTAGAAGTTTCAATCAATAAAGATGTCGTATTACACGCAGATAAAGTTTTTTTAACTAGCGTTTTAATGAATCTATTTCAGAACGCCATTCAACATGCCCAAGCCAATGCCATTCAACTTGTAGTTTCCGATCATAAAACCCAAAAACATAAAGCGCAGATTGAAATATCAAGTAACGGCGCTGACTTTGAAGGGGAAACCAATCCTTTGGGGCGAGCTCACTACTACCGCGGAGTGTATCGAGGCTCTGGACTAGGTTTATACATTTCTAAAAATTTAATGCAAAAAATAAATGGCAACTTATCCTTTCACAAAAATCAAGGGCCTTTGACGGCTGTCATTGATATTGAAAAAGGAGCGTTTTAAAATATGTTAGCGAAAAAAAAATCCGACCCGGTGGTTTTGCTTGTCGAAGACAATAAAGAATTAGGATCTTCGCTTGTGACAAAATTTACAGAGTCTGGATATAAATCCTTTTGGTTTCAGAATTTAGCCTCGGCCAAAAAATGTGAGGCATTGGTGGATGTGGATCTGTTTATTCTAGATGTGGGACTTCCTGACGGCACTGGTTTTGAATTTGCCGAGTGGCTTAAAGATAAAAAATTAACTCAACCCATAGTTTTTTTAACGGCGATGGGCAGTCCTGAAGATCGATTAAAAGGCTACGAACTTGGAGCTGAAGAATATATACCCAAACCATTCTTGTACAAAGAGCTTGAACTTAGAATCAATCATGTTCTTGAAAATCATGCCAAAAATCTGATCTTTGAATTTAAAGATCTAATCGTAGACTTTGAATCTATGACTTTTAAATGGCAATCCGGTGAAATTGTTTTTCCACAGACTAAAGATCTTTTGATTTTGAAACTCTTGATGCAAAAAGCCCCGCAAGTGATTTCCCGGGATGAGATTTTAAATACTGTTTGGGGCATGGATGATTTTCCAAGCGAACGCACTGTAGATAATAGCATCGTGCGGTTACGACAGTCTTTGAAAGAGCATCAAGTGTATTTAAAATCTGTTCGAGGCATGGGGTATCAATGGCTCTATCAATAAGGAGTTTCTAAGTGAATATTAAATTTCAAAACGCCCTAAAAAATCAATCCCAAGCTTGTCCTCCCATTTGGTTTATGCGCCAAGCTGGTCGCTATCATAAACATTATCAAAATTTACGCTCTAAGCACTCCTTTATGGATCTTTGTAAAATCCCTGAACTGGCCTGTGAAGTGGCCTTAGGACCCATTCAGGATTTTGATTTTGATGTCTCGATTTTATTTTCCGATCTATTATTTCCACTGGAAGCTATGGGCATGGGCTTAGACTATAAACCTGGACCCGTGCTGGGATGGCATTTAAACTCATCAAACCTTAAGCACTTAAAAAATCTCGACGATGCTATAGATGGGCTTAGGTTTCAAAAAGACGCAGTCATTATGACTCGAAAGGCACTGCCATCGGATAAAAGTTTAGTGGGTTTTGTCGGAGGGCCATGGACGTTATTTAGTTATGCGGTGGAAGGCAGTCATAAAGATGGTTTAAAACAAACCAAAAAATCACTGCATTTATTTCAACCTTTTTTAGATATATTAATGCCTCTCTTGATCGAAAATATTAAGCTGCAGTTAGAAGGTGGCGTTGAAGTCGTAATGCTTTTTGACACGGCTGTGGGGGAAATTAGTCCTTATTTATTTAAAAATCTTGTTGAGCCTGAACTTACAAAGCTGGCTTACACCTATAAAGGTCAACTGGGGTATTACTCGAAAGGGACCACAGAAGCTCATTATAGTCAGACATTTACGACAGCCCCTTGGGCTGGTTTGGGTTTTGATCATCGTTGGGATCTGCCGAAGTACTTAAAAACCAAAACTACCAAAGGCTTCATTCAAGGAAATTTTGATCAGTTATTATTATTTCAAGACCCCGCTTCATTTAAAATCTCTTTAGATGAGTATTTACAAACTTTTAAGTCATTATCATTGGCTGAACGCACAGGTTGGGTGTCGGGCTTAGGTCATGGAGTGTTGCCTGAAACACCTGAAGCTAATGTGCGCTACTTTGTCCAAAGAGTTCGAGAGGTATTCGCATGATCGATTTACTGAGTAAATATGATGTCCCTGTTCCAAGGTATACAAGTTATCCTACTGTGCCTTATTGGCAGGATAGTCCAACCAGTGACGAGTGGCTAAACTCACTTAAAACCCATTTTGCTAAACCTGATACGACGTGGTCGATGTACTTACATATTCCCTTTTGTGAAACCTTGTGTACTTTTTGCGGGTGCAACACCATCATCACCAAAGATCATAAACGAGAGCACCCTTATGTAAATCATCTGCTCCAAGAGTGGCAAATATACTTAAATCAAATGCCTTACCTCCGCGATAAAAGTTTAAAAGAAGTTCATCTTGGGGGCGGCACTCCCACTTTTTTAAATTCGGAAAATTTAGTGTATTTAATGACTACGCTTTTTAAAGACATCAAAAAAGCCACAGATTTTGAAGCCTCTATTGAAGTTGATCCCCGCCGAACAACAGCCGAGCAGTTGCAAGCCTTGTTTAATATTGGGTTTCGTCGTGTCAGCATGGGAGTTCAAGATTTTGATCCCGAAGTGCAACGTCTGGTCAACCGAATCCAGCCTGAAAGTATGACTTTGGCTTTGACTCAAAAAGCGCGAAGTATGGGATATACTTCAGTGAATTATGATTTGATCTATGGTCTTCCTAAACAAACCAAAGAAAGTATTAAAATTTTAGCGACCAAAACATTAGAACATCGACCGGATCGGATTGCGCTATATTCTTTTGCCCTTGTTCCTTGGATTAAGCCCTCCCATAGGCTTTATAAAGATGAAGATTTGCCCCTTGGTCTTGCCAAACGCGAGCTGTATGAAATCGCTCGAAAAATTTTGCTCGAAGGTGGTTATGTTGAAATCGGTATGGATCACTTTGCTTTAGCCAGCGATACCTTAAGCCAAGCCTTAAAGGCTAAAAAACTTCATCGTAATTTTATGGGCTACACCCATCATCGCTCCGATATTTTGTTGGGCTTAGGGGTGAGTTCGATTTCAGAGACACCGGATTGTTTTCATCAGAACGAAAAAAAATATCAAATCTATCAACGCTTTATTGAACAAGGGCAAATAGCTACATTACGTGGCCATAAGTTAACCGCGCTAGATCAAAAGCGTCGGGAGCAGATTTTACAACTAATGACAACTTGGCAAACCCAGTTGGATAGCCCCGAACACGAGGCCGAAGTGAAAGTGTTTTTACAAGAATTAATTCATGATGGCTTAGCTCGTGTAGAGGATCAAAAGATTTTTGTTACGCCCAATGGCCAAGCGTTTTTACGTAATATTTGTTTAGCTTTAGATGAAAGACTTAGAGCGAATAAACCCACGCAACAGGTGTTCTCCAAAGCTTTATAAAAGAAAAGTTCCAGCGATCGGGCTTTGAGCCCGAGAGTGAACTAGACAAAAGAAAAGTTCCAGCGATTGGGCTTTAAGCCCGAGAGTGAACTAGACAGTAGAAAAGTTCCAGCGATCGGCGAAAGGGTGTTATGAAGACGCGATTTAAAAAAGCCTCCATTATTGGGTTTGGATTTAGTGGTTTGGCCTCAGCTTGGGCTTTTAAGCGCCAAGGTTATGAAGTCGAAGTCTTTGAAAAGCAAAACGTCGTTGGTGGTCTGCTTCAGTCCAAGTCAACGGAGTATGGATTAATTGAAAGCGCTGCCAACGCTATTTTAAAATCTAAAGTTGTCGACGAGATGGCTAAAGACTTTGACATCACTTGGGCCCATCGCCAAAAAACTATTAAATATAAATGGATCTATGTTGATAAGCCCCGTAAGTGGCCTTTAACTTTGACCCAAACACTTAAAAATTTAATACCAATGTATCAATTAGCTAAAGCGAATCCAAAAATAAAACCTAAAGCAGGAGAGACCTTATCGGCTTGGGGTTTAAGAATCTTTGGCACCCAGGACTTTGTGGATCGTCTTCTTGGTCCAGCCCTTCAGGGGGTGTACGCTCAAGGACCCGAAACTTTATCAGCCTCTTTAAGTTTAAAAACTTTATTTGATCCTAAGCGTGTAAAAACCCAAGGCTCTTATGCCCCAGAGCAGGGGATGAAAGAGTTTTTCTCGAAAGGTTTAAATTATCTTGAAGCCCAACCCAATTTTACGCTGCATTTAAACTCGACCCATGAGCCTAAAGATATAGATGCTGAGCTAATTATTGATACTCGTCCTGATTATAAAAATGTTAAATATTTAAGTGTAACATCAGTTACTATGTTTTTTGATATTTTGAATCGACCCCAATTTGCAGGTTTTGGATGTCTTTTCGCCGGTGAAAAAACGATATTAGGTGTACTTTTCAACACTGACATTTTTCAGGGGCGATCGGCTCCCGGCCTTTTTAGTGAAACTTGGATTGTGGCTGAAGACTTTAAAGACGATCGAGAGACCGTGGATGAGATTTTAAATTTTCGCCAGAAGACTTTTAATAATTCCGCTCGTCCCGTTTACTATAAAGTGAACCCTTGGCCCCATGGTATTCCTGACTATAATCTTGATCATGAAAGGTTTTTGCAGAATGACTTTAAAATTGAAACTTTAATAGAACAACGTAAGCATATAAAACTTGCCAATTACACCGGAGATATTGGACTAAACAAGATCTTAGAAAAAGCAGCTGACTTTGCTTCAAGTCAAAAGTGAAATTGCATAAGTAAGACATTTAACATTTTAGCAATATTGGAAAAAGCAATTGTTATGAAAAAGAAAGCCGTTTTGTTTTTAAATATTGGGTCCCCCTCATCCACAGAAGTTAAAGATGTCCAAAAATATTTAAATCGTTTTTTGATGGACCCCTATGTTGTGACCGCACCCTTTTTCATCCGGTGGCTATTGATGAAAAAATTTGTGATCCCAAGAAGATCTCCTCGCTCTGCCGAAGCTTATAAAAAAGTTTGGACCAAAGAAGGTTCACCACTGGTAAGCTTAACTGCAAAATTGATGGAAAATTTAAATTTAACAGACCCTGAGCATCAATGGTTCCATGCGATGAGATATTCTGCTCCAGAAGTTTTGGATGTTTTAAGTGAAATTAAAAAGCAAGGTTTTAAAGAAGTCATAATCTTTCCCGCTTATCCTCAGTACGCCTCGTCTTCGACGCTATCCACATTAAAATTCGTGGAAGAGAAATTAAAAGTTATGGGTTGGGCCCCAAAACTAAGTTTGATATCGGATTTTTACCAGGACCCAGAGTTTATCGATAACATCATTCTTGAAATCCCCAAAACCACTGACCCCCAAAACTTTGATCATGTTCTGTTCTCTTTTCATGGTTTACCCGAAAGTCATCTTACCAAAATTAGTTCTAGCTGTAAGTTCAACTCATGCTGTGATGTCATCACTGAAAGTAATAGCAAATGTTACCGTGCTCAATGCTACCAAACCGCAAAGTTAGTGGCAGCCAAATTAAATCTTGAAAGTCATAAATGGTCGATGTCTTTTCAGAGCCGCTTAGGACCTCAGCAGTGGATAAGACCTTATACGGATAAAATCACAGTTGAAATGGCTGAGCATCAAGGAGTAAAAAAACTACTTGTGTTTTCACTGGCTTTTGTGACCGACTGCCTTGAAACATTAGAAGAGCTAGATATGGAATTAAAAAATGAATTTCTGGATCACGGTGGTGAAGTATTTAATCGTGTCCCATGTCTAAATGATCGATTTTATTCGGCACCTGCGATTGCAAAAAAAGCTAAGCCATATAATTTTAGTTTGTGATTTTTATATAGTATATAAAAAATATAATCTTAAAATGGAATGACAATTCCTGTCGATCGCATTGTAAAAAAATAAAAAATTTAAGACTGTGCTGAAAGCTAACGACCTAAGGCGCCTGGAATGCCTTTTGCCTAAAGGATTCTGGGAGGTCGCAATGACTAAAGGAATTTTTGGAACGTTGATGATAGTGTTTTTAGGGGGCAATAATTTACTGCAAGCTAAATACTGCGATAATATGGAGGCTCAAGTATTTGATGTGGGTGGATTTACAATTGCAGATAGTAAATTAAAAATTCTTGCAGAGAATAAATTTACACAATATTCAATAAATTTAGGCGAAGATGAAGTTGTAAACAAAATTACAAGACTAATTACTAAAGTAAATCCTAACCCAAGGGGCTCAGCAAGCCCCAAAGCATTGGCACAAAATATCTTTGATTCTTCAAAAGCTTACGGTGTTGATCCTATTTTGTATGCCGCCAAAATTTGGCAAGAATCAGGTCAATTCAATGTTGATGTCGTTGCCCCAGGTGGTGATACCGGTTTAAGTCAAATGACAGGAGATGGGTTAGACGAAATTTCAGCTCAATATAAAAAGCTTAAATCTAAAAATAAAGACGAACGCCAAGTTGGGAATATTTTAGCAGAATTATCCCAAAATTATTTTAGCACACCAAATTCGACTAACGATTGGATTGATTGGGTATTAACGCAATCAAACACGCAAAAGAAAAGAACTTTGGTTAAAAGTGTTGAATACGCTTTAGCGGCCGGAGCATCACTATTTAAAATTTATTTAGCAGCTAAAAATGGCAACTATAAAAATGCTATTAATCAATACAATGGGGGTGGGGTCAAAGATTATTACGGTAAAATTAATAACAAAGCCGATCACTTAAGACAAAAAGTTAGCCATAGCTGTCATTTGTCAGAAGCCGAGATGCAACATCTTGAAGCTGTTTGTGCGATTGCTGACTCAGAGCAGGGTTGTGAAGCCCTAATTTCAGAAATTCTTCCTCAGAGTGAAAAGTATTATGACATTTAATTCGAATTTACTAACTCTGATATTTATCGCTGGTATTTTGGTATCTTGTTCCAGACAAGAAAAAGAAATACCTAACAGCTCGGATTTACAAAAAGTGCCCTCGCAAATTGGAACTTTTTTTGATCAGAAATTAGATCCTCAGGATAGTAAGTTTGATAAGTCTATTTTTACCATACGCTCTGAAATGACTGGTACTCAAGGTATAGCAATTTACTTAGGCGACTTTTATGGAAAAAAAATATTTTTGACCAACAGACACATTATTAATGAAGACACCGATGACTGTGATAGCCAATTGTCATTAGTTGATGTTAAAGGTCGGATTTATTTGGGATGCTCTGGATTTATTCACTCCTTTACCAACATAGATTTAACTTTAATCAGTATGGACCATGTTTTTAACACGAACACGGACTTCGAATTTAAAGCCCTATCCTTTTCATTTGATCCTATACTCATAAATCAAAATTTATTTTTACGAACCATAGATAATGATCTTAAAGCTCTCGTCTTAGATGAAAGCTTAGATTGTATGGCTTTGGACTCAAATGTGAGGATGATTTTTGATCCTTTCCCTCAAGCTGATGAAACTAAAATTAGATCATGGTCTTTACCTGTCGGTTGTGACGCCAAGCCCGGAGATTCAGGAGCGCCTGTTTTTGCTTTGAACTCTTCTCAAGTTGTAGGGATATTATGGGGTGGTAAACACAATAAATCCTATACGAGCAGTGAAGATCTTGTGCGCCAAGTTCATGAAACGAGTTCTCGCATATGGCAAGACTATAATTTTATAATCCCTTCCTCTGTTATAAAATCAGAGCTTGCAAATGAAATTTCTATGCTAAATTCCCAATCAGATAAAGTAAGGGTTTTGACTAAGATCTATAACAATTTGTAAATAAATGTTTTAGGAGATTTTTTCTTCTCTTCTATTCTACAATTTTATACCTTTTCAGACCTTAGAGAATAAAATTACAATGCTAAATATTTTTTAAAATAAAATTATTTATACCTAAGGTATTTGATTAACTTATTTTATCCTAGACTAGGTCAACTAGACCCGACGATGTCATGAAGGTGTAGACATTTCATGGCTGAGTGTAATGAAAGAGTCTTTACGTTTCGGGTGACATTTTTCGGCTTATGTAAGCCTTACTTGATGCCTTTTCTGTCTTACTTTAACCTAAAATCCTTAATATTTTATTCTCAAATCCAATACGGTTCATCTAAATGAAGCAATCCTTTGGACAATACTGGCCTTATTTTTGCCTTAATATATACGGAGGCAGTCCATGAAATTGCTGTTTATTAATATTTGTATTCGCCTAAGTCTAATTGGTTTAACTCTTATGGGATCAGTGGCCTGTAAGCAGACCGACGGATTTGTTGGCGCAAACCTAAGCGGTGCTGTTGGCTTAGAAGATGCCACCAAGCAAACCGAAGTATTAACTCCAGATGCGATGGCTGAAATTCAAAATAGATTGCGTGAACTTAAAAATATCGAAGAGGATATTGCTTTAAAAGACGCTAATATTACAAATTTTCAGAAAGAGATAGAAGACTTAAAAGCTACAATCGAACAGAATAATAGTGTTTTAGGACAAGGCATAGCTCCTGACCAAATTTTAGAAAATTTAAGACAAGAAAATGAATCGGCTCAGAGTTTACTTGAAACAACAACTCAAACTTACAACGAATATATTCAAGACCGTTTAGCCAAAGACCAAGAGATGATGAAAATGTTTACGGATATGGTCTCTGAGCTTTCTAAATATGAAACCAGCGAAAAAACCGAAGAGTTTAAAGCTGCAATTGCCGCCAAACTTAAAATTTATGAAGCCGATAGAGACAGCTTAGCGGAAAATATTATAACCCAAGAGCAATCCATCGAAGAGCTTAATATCCGATTATCTGAATTGGAGCTCATTGATACACCCGAAGCCATAGCTGAAAAAGCGTCTTTATCTGAGCAATTAGTAGCTCAACAAGAACTTCTTAATGAAATGAATTTAAGATTGGCCTCCTTAAGTAATATAGTTGAAATTAACACCTGTGCTATAGCTTCAGAGGCTTCAGCAAACTGCCCAGAGAATTTAGTTGTAACTGTTGTTAACAATGGAAATAGTAATGACAATGATAATGACAGGAAAGAAGTCATTGCTCTATCAGCTGCAAAACAAGCCGAAATGTTTTCATTGGTTGAGGATATTAAAGTTCTTCAAGAGGAAAAAAAGGTTTTAGAGTCCAATGTTTCTGAGCTTAAGGGTCAGATTGCCGAAGTGGATGCTAAAATACAAATGGCTAATAATGATTTTAATGGTGTTAATCGCCTTTTGGTCAAAGGGCTAATTGAGCAATTAAATATTGAAAAAACGGATTACTTGGAAAAAGAATCGGCAGTTTTAAAATCAATTAATGATCTTAATAATAAAATATCATTAAAAACTCGCCAAATCGTTAGTCACTAAAAGTAAATAATTTTTCCAGTTTTGTTTTGTTAAAATTCATAAAGGGCATATTTAGGTCACTTTCCCTCTTCTATCCTTGAAAAAAATAGTCTGTAATTAATATAAGACATTTTTAACTTCCTGATTTTATTAACTAAAATCTTCCCTAATATTTGGTCATAGAAGTGCAATTAAAGTCATAGCTTTTTAGGGGAACTTAGCTATGACAAAAAAAATTATAAATTTAAAAATCATCCTTGGTATTTTAGTACTGACAACAAATGTTTATGCCAGTTCGCCTTCAATTTGTGAAAATATTCAATATATTGAAAGCACTAACGAAGAGCGAAAACTTCTGTTAAACCACACTTTGAAGACTTTGATTTCTGGAGCTAAAGAATCTGTTGATAATTTAACGACTGTGAAAATTTTTTTGACCCAGTGTCAGTCCTATGAATGTGATAATTATCAAGCCGAATTTAAAAAAGTACTCTTGCAGCAGATTTATGTCTCTAAGCTTATCAAAGCAATACTAAAAAAGTCCTCGGTATCAATAATCCATCGAACAAGGTCACCACTTAACCTTAAGCAAGTGTTGCAGATGATCTCTGATCGAAGTCTTAAACCACAAAATATTGCGCAATTTGAATTAGAAGGTTTTAGCTTTGACCACAAGGACAAACAAGATGCTTTAAAATTATGGACAAATGTGTTTGTGCGCATGGTGAATACAGCACCTAAAAAATCACTAAAACATATTGTGGGATTAACAAATAAATACTTTAAACAGCTGTCTTACGATACGATTGCAATTAATCCTTTGTTGGGTTTTTTAAACGAAGATCAAGCCAAAGATATTGCCGAGATCGAGAAAGCTTTCGAAAAATTAATAGACTTTAATCAGGATTTTTTAAAGCAAGTTTCTGGGATGCAAACAGATCATAAAAGCACTTTTTGGAGCTACATAAATATTACTCTACCAGATCATGAAATGGGTTTAGTTAATTTCCCAACCGTTATAGCTAATGTGATAAAAAGCAATGGGGACACAAACTCTAAGATAAAAACTTTATGTTCAGCTTGGAAGGATTTGCAAACTCAGCAAAAAATTCGTATTCGTGCCTCGATTGGTGTTGGCTTTGCCACTGCTGTTGTCTGCGGTGTGGGAATTTGGTCGGGCGTTGGTACTTTGCCAGCCGCAGCTTTATGCTCCTTTGCAGCTGCCGACGGCTTGTGGGGTGCAAGACGTGGATATTTAGATGCAAAAATTGCGCAATCATCGCTCTATGCAGGGGTAAAGCTTTACGCTAATGGCGAGTTTGGCCAAGGTTTTTTGTCTCCCGAAAGCAGTGCCCGCAACCATACCCAAGGAAAAATCGTTTTCATGATTAATATTTTAGGACTAATTCCCATTGGAAGAGCGGTAGCAACTACGGTAAAAAATGTACGGGGATCAAGTCTTGATTTATTCACCATTCCAAGTGCAGATCTAACGGTCTCGACCATAGAATCTGGTTCAGCAAATTTAGCTTATGCGACTCTTGTTCTTAGAGGCTCAGAAGCTCTTCAAAATGAATTCCAAGATGAGATATACCGAATGAATGCGGTGGCCTTAGCTTTAGACTAAAACAAAAGCCCCAAAATTTCTTTTAGGGCTTTGTTTAATTTTAGAAAAGTATGAAAGTGTAAACGAATTGAATTAATTTTAAAAAAGTTAAAATTAAGCTTTTCGGATAGAGTAATATTCTGTGAATAGACCAGATTGGAAAGCAAAAGGAATGGCTTCTAAACCTGGAATATTTACGACTTTACCAATTTCTTTATTGTCTTTGGTCTCTTTAGCTAAATAGTCAGGTGTATCCATTCTTGGGTTATCTTTAGCACGCAAGTAACATTGGTGCTCATAAGACGTATCTTTTAGTGATACAACATCACCAACTTTTAGAACAGCAGAGCCGACATCACACTTTTTACCATTAACCAAAACATGACCATGACCAATCATTTGGCGAGCCGCACGGATGCTAGGTGCTAGGTTTAGTCTAAAGATAATATTATCAAGTCGGCGCTCTAGTAGACCAGCAAGGGACGCAATCCAGTTGGCCGAAGTTCCAGTTTTTGAGTCTCTGATAAAGCGACGAAGTTGCTTTTCACGAAGACAATAGTTGTGAAGAATTTTTTGTTTCTCTTCGAGCTGTAAAGCAAAGTTTGAGAATTTTTTTCTTTTCGAACCGTGCTCGCCTGGTGGATAGGGTTTTCTTTCCAATGCTCCAGGTTTACCCAAGCCAGGAAGTTCTACACCAAGTCGTCTTTGGGTTTTATATTTAGGTTTAACCCGTTGTTTTGACATTAAAAAATCTCCTTTTTATAATAACGAACATAAGCTTTTTAAAGGCATGAAATTACACGAAAACTAACGTAAAACCAACTTTAAAAATAACTTGTCGATGAAGCTATGCATAATACTCGGAATCGCTTAAATCAATCTAAAATTGCAAAAGCTTAAGTTTTTATCTATTTTGGATCATGGCTTCAAACATCAATACCCTTCAAGATCAAATCATTCAGGACTTTGCTCAATTTTCCACTTGGGAGCAAAAATATAAGTATTTGATAAAATTAGGTAAAGATATGCCATCTATGAATGATGTGGATAAAACCGACGAGCTTAAAGTCAAAGGCTGCCAATCCCAGGTTTGGCTAAAAGCTTCAATGGACGGGGATGGTGGTGTGCAGCTGCAAGGCGACAGTGATGCGGTCATTGTGCGGGGCTTGGTGGCTCTTTTAATCCAAGTTTATAGCCATCAGACGCCCAAAGATATTTTGGCAACTTCGCCTTATTTTATTGAAAAAATTGAACTTGCACAGCATTTGTCAGCCAGTCGGACAAATGGTTTAAATAGTATGATCAAACAGATCAAATATTATGCTCAAGCGTTTAGCTTATTAAATAGAGCCTAAAGGAGATATTCCCCATGGGAAAACAATGGAAGAAGGGCTTTAAAGCCGAGATGGCGTCCAAGAGGGGAGCCATTTTCACGAAATTTGTTAAAGAGATTCAAGTCGCGTCCAAACTAGGTGGGATAGATCCCGATTCCAATATCCGGTTACGCTTAGCAATTGATAGCGCTAAAGCAGCCTCGTGTCCTAAAGATACTATCGAGAAAGCAATCAAGCGAGGGGCCGGACTACTTGATGATGGTAAAGAGATCGAAGAGGTTGTGTATGAAGGTTATGGTCCCTATCAAGTGGGTGTGATGGTAGAATGTCAGACCGACAATCGCGCTCGAACGGCCCCTGAGCTTCGAATTTTATTCACAAAAGCTGGAGGCACTATGGGCGTTCCAGGTGCTGTGGCATGGATGTTTGATAATTTAGGTTTAATTGAAGCGGTTCGACCTAATCCAGTAGATATTGAAGAAGAGGCCATTGAAGCCGGTGCAAGTGATGTTGAGCTGAATGAAAAGACTGAAACCACTACTGAAGCGGCGTTCTATACCGCGCGTGAAGAGTTGGGAAATGTTCGTGATCAGTTAATTCAACGGGGATGGGTAATTAAGGTCGCCGAATTATCTTTTAAAGCTAAAAATCTTACAGAATTAACGGATCAGCAAAAAGAAGAAGTCTACGAGTTTCTAAATAAACTGGATGACCACGGCGACACCCACCGAATTTATGCCACCGTTTAAACCACTATAATTAATCGTAGGAGTTACTTTACGCAGCAGGTTCGTCAATGATCTCGTTTAAATTTGACCTGAACCAGTCTTTAACTTGCTCGCTTTTCAAAAAAGCCTCATTAAATATTATCTTGTTCTTCTTTATTTCGACAAACCCATTTTTAAACAATGCTCGCCAGACGAAGTCAGCATCTTGACTCGTATTATTACTTTTCTGCAGCACCAGACCAGATCTTAGGTACAAATCATGTGCGGCCATAAGATATAGCAGCTTACCTAGACCCTTTCGTCTATTGAAAAGATTAATATAAACTCCATTTTCTGCACCGGTTACTTGAGTGGGTCCCTCTCGGTCAATTATGATATAACCGATCCTTTCTCCTTTAGGACTTATCATATTTAGCACATAAACCTCACTGTTCGCTTCAAAGTATCTTTGAAAGACAAGATCCGCAATTTTGAATCGGTTTTTTCCTAATACAATGGTCTTTTTTCGAATTTTAGTTATTAGATTATTGAGTTCTGAAATTTGTTTCGATAGCAAACTGTCTTTTTCTGAAGAATTTGCCGACGACAAAAAAGATGAGCAATTCATTCCAGCATTTACAGGTAAACTGTAAAGCGATGAAACGGTGGCCATTAATATGATTGTGAAATACTTATCTATATAGCTTTTAAAATCCATCAATGAATGCCTTGCAAAAAACGTTTTCAACAACCTAATGCTAAGAATGATTTTATTCGTTGAAAAACACATTAAAACCAAAAAACCGTCGAATCTGGGTGCGTAAATTGTCACATCAAAAAGCACTTTTAACTGAGCGGATTTAAAAACTGAAATAAGCATTGCTAGACTCAATAACGCTTATTAGAACTGAAAACTTTTTGATCTACACCTTCATGACATCGTCGGGTCTAGTTGACCTAGTCTAGGATAAAATAAGTGAGACACCCCTCATAATATAAAGGCTCGTCCAAAATCTAAATATAAAGGGGGGATTTATGTCTCTAATTAAGTTTAAATGCCGT
>JBGSLV010000034.1:0-2929 GCA_041740515.1 Bdellovibrionales bacterium
CACAGTATGAACTCGTTGCTATTTTTGTTATTAAGTCCTTCATCTTGTAACCGCCGGTTCGCATAGACTCGTAAAGCGAAATAAATTCATTACTTCTGTCAAAAATTAATCTTGGGTTTTTATCACAAAATTCAACGATTAATTTTCTGGTCATACAACGCTGGAACTGCTCCGAATCGACAATCATATTGGCAAAGCTTAAGACACCAAATCCGGATAGATTTTTTTGTCGCCAGCCAAATTTTTGTTTGTTCATTTCGCTTTCCAGTGGATTTTGCCAATAAGTATCCACAGTTATATAGCCATCACCTTCTGGATTGTTCTGTTGGTTACGATTATATTTTTCATCGATAATTTCATCGTACTTTTCGATTCTATCGTTATCCCCTTGATCATAGTTGGCAAAAGCTCCGCGTTGCCCATCAAGCACTGAATGGCAGCTACTGCATTTTGAAAATAATCATGGGGATTATCCCCAGGGTTACGACTGATATCTGGTCCCACAAACATATCGTTTAAGGACCCATCCATATAAGATTCAATTTTGGAGCACAAATACATATCGTAAACAGCGCGGATGGGACGACGATTGGTGCCATTGCTGATAAACCTTAAGCCAAATCCTTGAGAAGACATCAACCCGTCATGCATATAACCATTAGATACGGTTTGACCTATCATGGCCTGTTGATCAAAGCTTAAAGTATAATTGTTTAATTTATCATGAAGTTCCGATGTCCTAAAATCGTCTGAAATATCGAAACTACTAACGGCTTGAGGAGAATCAGAATTATTATTATCCGAGCCCGTGAATTATTTTAGAAAGTTGTGGATTGTTGAAAAGTTTAGCATAGCTATCTAGCCTTATGTTTTAACCATAAAACAGACGGGTTAGCGCCCGAAGGAGAGACCGCTATGCTAAAAGTAGTATTAAATAGTAACGAGGGAAAAGAAAGTACATTAGAAAGTTTAGACGCACTGGTAAGAACTGCGGCAAGACAAATGATCGAAGAGGCGCTGCAGGCTGAAGTCACAGAATACATTCAAAGACATAAATCAGAAGTCGACCATGACGGCAAACGGATGGTTGTTCGTAACGGTTTTTCGAAGCCCAGAAAAATACAAACAACTTCAGGGTTGATCGAAGTTGAATCCCCAAGAGTTAATGACAAGAGTAAAACTCGATCTTTTATCTCGAAGCTTTTACCACCATATTTACGAAGGTCACCCAAAGTTGAAAGCCTTATACCAGCGCTTTATTTATCAGGTGTTTCTACGGGAAAGTTCGATGATATTTTCAAAGAGTACTTCGAAAGTGGATTGTCGCCTGGAACAGTAACTAAACTCAAGCGCAAGTGGGAAGAGGAATTCAAACTTTTTAGATCCGCACAGATTGTAGATCCCATCGTGTACATGTGGGCCGATGGAGTTCATTTGAAAATCAGACTGGGTGATCAGAAGAGTTTGGCTTTGCTTGTAGTTGTTGGAGTGACAGCTGAAGGCAAGAAGAAAGTGTTAGCTGTAGAGCCTGGCTATAGAGAGTCGGCTGAGTCTTGGACGGTTGTTCTTCGTCGGCTTCAAGAGCGTGGCATGACAGCACCCTTAGTCGCCGTGGCAGACGGCGCTACAGGCTTTTGGAAAGCCTTAAGAGAGCTTGAATATTACAAGGATACATTGGAGCAGCGTTGTTGGGTGCACAAGATAAAAAATGTTTTAGATAAGTGTCCAAAAAGCCTTCAGCCAAATGTTAAAAGCCAACTTCATGAAATGATGCAAGCACCTGACGAGGAGACTTCAACAAAAATCAAAATTAATTTTGTAAAAGCATTTCAAGATAAGTACCCGAAGATGACTAACTGTATTGAAAAGGATTGGGAGTCATTAAATACATTTTACTTAATGCCAGCGGCAAGTTGGTCTGCACTTCGAACTACAAATCCTATAGAATCTTCTTTTGCAACAGTGAAGTTAAGAATGAAAACTCAACGTGGCTCTGGAAGTGTTGATGCGGCAGGTGCCATGGCATTTAAGCTTTTAAAGGAGTGCGAAAAGAAGTGGAAGAAAATCAAAGGCTACAAAGAAATTACAAATTTATTAAATGGTGTTGAATACAAGGACGGAGTAGCTGTACGTAAAGATCAGTTAGGACATCAAGGTGTCGCTTAAACTAGCAATCCACAACATTTTGAAATAACTCCGAGCTCGCAAATGAGATAAAATAGGGATTCGTAAAAATAGCTCTAAAATCTAGATTATCCCGAATGGCAAGAGCTAAGGATAATTGGTAATCATCAATCGATTGAAAAGGTTCGCTCTCTTCATTACTTAATCGAGATACAAAATTGGCAACTCGGATGTTAAAAAACGAAGGTTCAAGATACATCTTTTCTAAAAATAAAGAAGGGTTGGTTTCGATCTGAAGGATGGCAGCATGTAGATCAGCACTTAAGGGCTGCTGTAATTTCATCCCCGTAATTATTTTTGAGTATTCGTTGGCCCTTTTCATCTGTTGATTAGAAATTTGCGTATTTTTAGCTTCATCCAGCTCTGGACGAGCATAAACCATTGTCATGAATACTAAAATTAGTTTAAACATAAATCTCCCTTATCTAGGAGATTCATTACAAATTTAGCGCCAACGAAATTTAAACACTAAGCCTATGAAATCTTTAAGCATTTTAGATGAGACTAACTATAAATATAATCCCTCCAACAAAAAATGTTAGTCAGCTGTCAATAAAACCTACGATAATTTTTTTTTTGGGGGGGGCTTGAAATGGTGGAGGCGATCGGCCTCTTTCTTTTTTTTGTGGGGATGGGGGTTTAATTGGATTTGAGTTCATACATCCATTTAAGCGCAAAACAGCTGTTTAAGTAGCCCACTTTCTGCATGATTTTAAGCTTAAAATACTCCATGTTTTTGTATCCA